>CAMCFN010000041.1 GCA_945874145.1 Akkermansia muciniphila | reverse complement strand
TTGGAGGCGGAGGTCGGAATCGAACCGACGAATGGGGCTTTTGCAGAGCCCTGCCTTACCACTTGGCTACTCCGCCGGGACAGGCGGGCAGACTGTAGGAAACCCCATCGCCAAGGCGCAAGCTTGATCGCGCACGCTGGCTCGGATTGATGGTGCGTTGAACCGATTTCTTGAGTTTGCCCTGCTGCACCGACATTCTCGCGCGCGATGGAAAGGCCATACATGACCCCGGGCGCAGGCGAGCGCCGGGTCCAATTCGTCGGGGACTGTCTCAACTTCACGCTGGCACATCCCCGTGCGCGCGAGTGGGCGGCGGCGGGTTGGACGGCGCGGTTGCGCACCAATCTGGGCCGCGCGACGGCCATCCGAAGCGAGATCATCCAGTCCAAGTTCCACAAGGTGCCGCTCGCGGGGGCCTCGTGGCGGGACATTCCCATGCGGTGGGTGGATGGTGAATGGCAGCTTACCTTGCCGCTCACGGAGGTGGGTTGGTTCAAGGCCAAGCCTTACGCGCTGGACCCGCACGGCTTTCAGCACTGGCCGCAAGGCAGTGACTTTGGCGTCAGTGTTCACCCGGATTTTTATCGTTCCGCGAACACGATTTACTGCGCTTTCGCACGGATGTTTGGGGAGACGCGGTCGCTGAGTTCGACCACGGATCCGGCGCGTGACGCGCAGATGAATGAGCTGGACCGGCTGGGCTACACGGTCATTCCGCCATCCGGCAAGCTCCGGGAGGTGACCCGGCAACTGCCGCATATTTTGGGCACTCTGGGTTGCCGCATCCTGCATCTGCTGCCGGTCAGTCCCACGCCGACGACGTTTGCGCGCTTCGGCCGGTTTGGCAGCCCCTACGCGGCGCAGGACATGACGGCGATTGATCCGGCGCTGGTGGAGTTCGACCAATGCACGACGGGGGTGGCACAGTTCCAAGAGCTCACAGCCGGCGTTCACGCGCGGGGCGGACGGGTGTTCCTCGACATCGTGATCAATCACACTGGGTGGGGCTCGTGGCTGCAAGAAAATCATCCCGAGTGGTTCCTGCGCCACGCAACAAGCGGTCATTTCGAGAGTCCCGGTGCGTGGGGCACGGTTTGGGAAGACTTGGTGGAGCTGGCGCAACGCGATCCGGCGCTTTGGGAATATCTCGCCGAGGCGTTTCTGACTTGGTGCCGCCGGGGCGTGGATGGCTTTCGTTGCGATGCGGGCTACAAGGTCCCGGCCCCCGCGTGGCAGCACATCATCGCCCGCGTCCGGGAGGAGTTTCCTGACGCGCTGTTCCTGCTGGAGGGGCTCGGCGGAGGTTGGGGTGACACGGAAACGCTGCTGACGGAAGGCGGGATGCAATGGGCTTACTCTGAGCTGTTTCAGGAGTTCGGCCCGCAACAAGTTGCCGGCTATCTGGGCCACGCCCACCAGCAGAGCCACCGTGTCGGCACGCTGGTTCACTACAGCGAGACGCATGACAACGACCGGCTCGCGAAGCGCGGGCGGCGGTGGTCCCTGCTGCGCAACCAGCTCTCGGCGCTGACCAGCGTGAATGGCGGCTTTGGTTTCACCTGCGGCGTCGAGTGGCTTTGTGCCGAGAAAATCAACGTGCATTCCTGCCGCGCGCTGGCGTGGGATAGCGCGGAAAACATCGTGCCTGAGCTGGCCCGACTGAACACGCTGCTCAGGGAGCATCCGGCTTTCTTCGATGGCGCGCGGCTACATCGCGTCAGCCCGTCGGACTCCGCCATTTACGCGCTGCGGCGCGATTCCGACGAAGGTTTGGACTCCGTGCTCGTGCTGGTGAATCTCGACGCCGAGCGCGAGCATCGGCTGACGCTGGATTACGGGGCGGAGGCACTGAGGCAGGACTTGCTGGCCGAAACCGAAGGGCAGCTTCCGCGCCATGAATTTCACGATGCCAAGGTCACGTTCACGCTTGCTCCGGGGGCGGCGCACTGCCTCAGCGCGACTGCTCAACCGCGCGGCCTGCACGGAGAAGCTTATCGGCGCGCGCGCGCGCAAGCGGCCTTCGCGCTCACTGCTTGGGCGCAGATCCGGCCACTCGAACAAATCGGCCCGGTGGACTGGCGCGCGCTGGCAGCACAAGTCGAAGCGGACCCCGCTCAGTTTCTTGCCGCCATCCATCGCCTCGGTGCGCCGTCCGGTGAACCACCGGGAAGCACGAATGCATCCACTGCGGGCACCTACGCCCCGGTCGTCGAATGGACGCTCGCAGACACTCGGCGCGTCGTGTTGGTGCCGCCCGGCCACTGGCTGCTGGTCCGCGACGCCGCACCCTTCCGCGCGACACTGCTCGGCCGCGAACGCACGCCCGAGGCACGGGCACGGCACGCCGATTCCATTCCGGTCACCCATGGTCAAATTGCCTGTTTTCCGCCGAGCAACGCGCCGGGCTGGGCTGAACTTGCCATTGACCAAAGGCACGCCACCGCTGCCGCCACCGAGACCGCCGGCACGATTCGTTTTCTTCCGGCGGAACCACCCGCGTCCGCCCCGGAGCTGCCGCCACCGGCTACCGGCGTTGCCTTGCTCACCAACGGTGCCGGGGCAATGGCCCGGCTCGGCGTGGACCTCGGCACCGTGCGCTCGAAATACGACTGCGTGCTCGGGGCCAATCTCCATGCCACCTTGCCGGTGGACCGCCATGTCTTCGTGAAGCGCCTCCGCGTCTGGGTCAATGCCGACGGCTTCATCACGCCGTTGAACGCCGAGAATCTCGTCGCCTTCAGCCCCGGACCGTCGGCGGTCTGGCGATTTGTGGCCAATGCCGGCGATGGCCGAAGCGCGGAGATCCACCTCATGGTGGACATGGTGCCGGGCCGGAACACGACTATCCTGCGCTTCGCGCGCCCCCACCGGGCTCCCGCGTTAGGGCAGGACTTGCCGGCTGCATTTGCCGTCAGCCTCACCGTGCGGTTCGACCTTGAAGATCGCAGTTTCCATTGTGAAACGAAACGCACCCCCGCGGCCGAGCATCACTTCGCGGCTTGTTCCCACTCGCTACAAGGCCGGGCTGGGTTTGCCTTCACGCCGGCCTCCGATCGGCAGCTCCGCGTTTGGGCCGATGCCGGGCGCTACCACCACGAGGGCGAATGGTCGGTGGACCTGCCACACCATGTCGAGGCCACGCGCGGGATGACCGGCCAGGGTGATGCCTACAGCCCGGGTTGGTTTGAACTCCCGGTGCGGAAAGGCCATGCGGTGACGCTCGCCGCCAGCGCCGAGGCTGACGAACAGTTTGATTTGGCAGGCTTCCACTTCACCGACGAGGGCGAGGAAACGGCCGCCGCTTTGCCGCCAGCCGATGCGAAATCACCGACCCGCGCGGCCAGCTCAGCGCCCACGCCCAAGGCTGAAGTCCGCGTCGAGAGCAAAGGGTGCGAGCCGGCCACCAAGCTTGCCGGCGGCAAAACCCGGGCGCTGTTCGACTTCATCAACGAAAGCACCCAGGAGCAGATGCAGCTCGAACTCCCGGCGGACAGTGGCGCGGACAAATCCGCGGCGGCGCTCGCCAGCGAGGGCAAGGCGGAATTTCCCCTGCGCTCCGTGCGCTTCGCCGATCAACTCCACCGCGCCATTCGCGCCTTTGTGGTGCGGCGCGGCGAGGGCAGGACGGTGATCGCCGGCTACCCGTGGTTTTTGGACTGGGGCCGCGACACGTTGATCTGCGCCCGCGGCCTGCTCGCCGCCGGCCTGTCAGCGGAAGTCCGGCAGATCCTCGTCACCTTCGGCCGGTTTGCGGAGCACGGCACGCTGCCCAACACCATCCACGGCGACAACGTCTCCAACCGGGACACCAGCGACGCGCCGCTTTGGTTCGGTGTGGTCTGCGAGGATTTTTGCGCTCAGCCGGACGCCGTCTGCGGATCGCAAAAGGAGTTCTATGCGACGCTCGTGGACGCGACGGGGCGCACGCTGAAGGACGTGCTCCGCACCATTGCCGTCGGCTACCTGCACGGCACGCCCAACGGCATCCGCGTGGACCTCGCGAGCGCCCTGGTCTGGAGCCCCAGTCACTTCACATGGATGGACACGAATTATCCCGCCGGCACGCCGCGCGAAGGCTATCCCGTGGAGATTCAAGCCCTGTGGATTCGGCTCCTACGACAGCTCGACCGCCTTCAGGTCGCGCCCGACGCCGAAGCGTGGGGCGAACTTGCGGCCCGTGCCGAGCGCTCGTTGAGCGAGCATTTCTGGTTGGAAGAGCAAGGTTGGTTTGCCGATTGCCTGCTGGCCCGGCCCGGAGTGCCAGCCCGCGAAGCCACCCGCGACACCGCGCTCCGCAGCAACATGCTGTTCCCCATCAGCCTTGGCCTCATCGGCGGCGAACGCGGCCGGCGCTGCGTGGATGCGGCGCTGCGCCACCTTGTCATCCCGGGGGCGTTGCGCTCGCTCGCCCCGCTGCCCGTCAGCCCGCCGCTCCCCATTTGCAGCCACGATGGCCGACTGCTGAACGACCCGGTGAATCCTTACTGGGGCAGCTACGCCGGCGACGAGGACACGCGCCGCAAACCGGCTTACCACAACGGCACCGCGTGGACCTGGACCTTTCCCGTCTTCTGCGAAGCCCTCGCCCGCGCCCACGGCCTCGCACCCGAAGCCGTGGCCGCCGCGCGCGCCTACCTCGGCAGTGCCAATGACTTGCTCGCGACCGGCTGCATCGGCCAGCTCCCGGAAATCGTGGACGGCGACGCCCCGCACACGCAGCGCGGCTGTGATGCCCAGGCGTGGGGAGCAACGGAGGCGCTGCGAGTCTGGAACATGCTCACCGAGACAAACCCGGCTTGAGCAATGGATCAAGGCCCGTCTGACTTGCCGCTGAAATTCGCCAGCAGCACGGCGAGTTCATCAATCACCTCGCGACCGGAGACCGCCGTGCCGGTGTAGGCGTTGAGCATGAAGCTGAAGACGAGGCGTTCCTTTGCCGCGGTGGTGACGTGGCCGGAGAGGCTGCTGACGTAACGGAGGCTGCCGGTCTTGGCGAGGACGTTGCGCGCGGCGGCCGTGCCGGTGAAGCGCGCCTTCAAAGTCCCGTCCACGCCCGCGATGGGCAGCGACGCGCGGTAGGCCGCTGCTGCCGCGTGCTTGTCCATGTGGCGGAGGAGCAGGACGGTCGCGTCTGGGGCCAGCAAGCAGCCGCGTGACAGGCCGGAGCCTTCTTCGAGGAAGACCGTCCCGCGCTTCACACCGGCTTCGGCGAGGAACTTCTGCATCTCAGCCAGGCCCGCCTCCTCCGTCGTCTGGCCGGGCTTTTGCGTGCGGACGCCGACTTGGAGGAGCAGCAACTGCGCATATAGGTTTTGCGATGGCTTCATCATCTGCGTGACCAACTCGCTCATCGGGCGCGACTCGGTGAAGGCGATTTCCAGTTGCTTCGCGTAGTCCACCGGCGCGGCCTCGGCAGCCAGCCAGTCGTGCGTGCGAAGCTGTCCGGCAACGGGGATGCCGCGCTTCGCCAGCGCGTCGCGGAGCTGCGTGACGAACCACAGGGCCGGGCGCGACACCGGCATGGCATCGGTCCAGTCGCGGTCGCCCGCAGGTAGCGAGCCATGCAGGTAAACCGTGCTCTGTGCCAGGGGGCGATACAGCTCGATGTTCCGTTTGCCGCCGGTGGTCCCGGTGGTCGTGCGATTGATGAACTGAAGGAACTGCGTCGCGGGTTTGGTGGTGAACGTGACCGGCTGGCCGAGCACGGTGGCGGGCTTGAAGGCGAGGTCCACAACGTTGTCCTCGTGGGTGAGCGCGGAGATCTCTGCTCCGTAGTAGTAGTTTAAGTCGTCCCACGTCCACGCGCTGCCGTAGGGGGGGCCGCGAAAGAAGCTCTCGTCGCCCACGAGGTCGCCGGAAACGCGCTTGATACCGGCGGCGGCGAGCGCGTTGACCAGCGGCTCCAGCGACTTCGAGTAATCCCCGCCGTTGAAGCGCGCGGCCATTGAGAAGTCCCCGCGCCCGAAGATGGTCAGGTCGCCGACCAGCGTGCCAGCCGCGTCCGGCTTCGCGGCAGCGTAGCAGGAAGTGCGGATGCGGAACTGCGGACCGAGGCGGTCGAGCGCGAGCGCGCCGGTGTAGAGCTTGGCGTTGGAGGCGGGCTTGAGGAGCTTGTTCGCGTTGTGTTCGAAGAGGGTTTTCCCAGTGTCGAGCGAGCTGATTTTCACCCCGAGCTGCGCAGCGGCGAGGCGCGGATGCTGGACGCGCACAGTGAGGTTGGAGCGCAGCGACGCGAGGGTGGGGATGGCGTTGGTAGGTGACTGGGCGGGAGCGAGGAGTGCGGTGCAGAGAAGCAGGGAGAACGTCCAGCTTCCAGCATTCAGCTTCCAACGCTTAACAACGCGCACGGACGCCGGACGTGGTGTTTGAAGGTTGGGCGTTGAACGTTGAACGTTGAGCATCCCACTCCGGTCGTCTGGGGGGTTAATGAGCACGCGCAGATTTTAGTCGCCCGGTCCGGTGGCGAAAAGGTTTTTGCCAAGTGCGGCGGGGGTGCTTAATTGCTGCGGCATGGCTGAGATGGATTATCCTGATCGTCACTTAGTGAACGCGGCCATTGGCTGGCTGGAGTTGCACGTCATCGCCGAGGCGCGCGCGGAGCTGGCGCAGGTTTCGCCGGCCTCCGCGTTTCATCCGGACACGCTTGCGGCCTGGTGGCGGGTACATGCCGCCGAGCAGCAGTGGGACGAGGCGCTGCGCGTCGCCGAACTCGAAGTGTTGAGCGCCCCGGACGCCATGTCCGGCTGGGTGGACCGCAGCTACAGCCTGCACGAACTCCAGCGCACGGAGGAGGCCCGCGAGGCCTTGCTGCCGGCCTTGAAGAAGTTTCCGGAGGTGAGCCTCATCCCCTACAACCTCGCCTGCTACGCCTGCCGGTTGGGCCAACCCGCCGAGGCGCGGCAATGGCTTCTAAAGGCCATCGCACGCGGGGACAAGGCGGAGATCAAAGCGCTCGCGTTGGAAGACCCAGACCTGACGGCGCTGTGGGAGGAGATCGTGAAGTGGTGAGCCGGGACACGTCGGGGGCGATGGAGAGCCACCGCCTGTGAGCGCGCGCCTCACGCCGACTGGCTGGCTGTTGCTTGGCCTTGTGGGGCTGTTTTACGGGGCGTCCATCACAGCGCAATCCGGCCTGCTGCTGGTGCCCGCCGGCATCGTGCTGGGTTGCCTGCTGGTGAACGGCTGGGCGGCCACCCGCGCGCTGCGCCGGCTGGCGGTCCACGCGCCCGCAGTTACACACGTCGTGGAGGGCCAGCGGCTGACTCAGCCGTGGCGGGTGCAGAATTTGGGTCGGAACCCGGCGGCTTTGCTCACGGCCGAATCAGCCGCCGGGCGTCTGTTCCAGTTGCCCCAACTCGCCGGCGGCGCGGAGACTAGCGTGGTGCCTGAACTGCAATTCCAGCGCCGGGGCGTCTTCCCACATGACCAGCTCCGGCTGACGACGGCTTACCCGTTTGGTTTGGTGCGGGCCACGCGACGGTTCGCGCTCACGGGCGAAGTCGTGGTGCATCCGGCGGTTTATCCGGTCGCCGCACCGCGCGCGGCCGGCTTTGATGTGATGGTGGGCGGAAAGTTTCGCGGGCAAGGCCAAACCGGGTCTGGCGATCAATTCAGCGGCGTGCGCCCGCATCAGGCCGGGGATTCGCTGCGGCAAATCCACTGGGCCAGCAGCGCGAAGGGACAAGGGTTGATGGTAAAGACCTTTGCCGAAGAGCTGTCGGGGCGGGTCGCCATCGTGCTGGATTGTGGCTCCTCGGGCGATGCGCCGAGCTTCGATCACGCCGTGCGCGCCGCCGGGTCGCTGGTCTTCGCCGCGTTGGACGCGGGCCATCACGTCGAGTGGTTGGACCTCGCCGCGCCGGAGCCGGAGGTGATCCCACCGTTCGCGGACGGGCAGGTGATTTTGAACCGGCTGGCGCGGCTGGCGATGGAGCCGAGGAGTCTAGATGCTGAACGGCTGATCGGTGCACTGGCCCGGTTGTCGGCGAAAAGCGCCGTGCATCTCGTGCTCACGCAAGCTCCCCCTGCCGTTCACGAGGCCGTGGACAAACTGCGCCAGCGCGGGCGCAAGGTGAGCGTGTATTTGCCGGCGGGCATGGCTGGGACCACTGCCTTCGGTGACGCGGCGGAATGGCGGTATCGAGCACACGACCTGGAGGAAGTCGCATGAAGTCCGCCCGCCACCAGTTCATTCTGCTGGGGTTGATCTGCCAGGGTTTGTCGTGGGACAACCTCGTGCTGCCGCTGCTCAACGCTCTGCTGTGGGCGGCATGCCTCGCTCGGCCGCGCCGGGCCATTCATCCGGGCCAGGTGGCGGACATTGCAGCCATTGTCCTCGGCGGTCTGCTCGCGTGGCGGCTGGCCCCGGTTTTCCACGTCAGCGCGCACTTTGCGGTGGGGCATGGACTTTCCTTGCTGCAACTCCTGCGGCTCCTGCGCCCGCTGGATCACCGGGAGAAAATCTTTTCGCTGATCGTGGCCGCCGGCCAGCTCGCCGTGGCCTGCACCGTGGTGCTCGACTACCGGTTCGTGCTCATCCTGCTGGCCACACTGGCGCTGCTACCGCGCGCGCTGGCGGAGCTAGAAGCCGAGTCGTTCGCGGGCGCGACCCCGCTGCCGGTGACATTGCCGCGTCTGGGCTGGGGGAAATTGCTGGCGATCTTCGCCGTGATGACGACGGTCTTTGTCGGGGTGCCGCGCGGCCTGCTGGGCACGCCACTCGCGGCCCGGCTGCCGGGTGGCGATGCGTTGCCGGGCGCGCTGGATACCATGCTCGACCCTGCCCGCGGCGGGCGCGCGAACTCCAGCCGGCTCATCCTGCAAGTGGACGCAGCGGAAGTTGGCTACCTGCGCATGATGGCGTTGGAAAACTTCGATGGCCGCCAATGGCAGGCCGGCAACAGCTCACCGTGGCAGCCACTGCCCAATGCCTCGCCCACCTGGGTCGCGGCGAATTTCCCGCACCGGCGCGTCCGCGTGAAGGAGCCCGGCATACTGAATCGCGTGCTGCCCACGGACGGCCATGTGATGCGGGTGGCGGGGCGCTTCTTTCGCGGGCCGGGCCGGGATGCGCACGACGTGCTGCTGTGCCAAGCCATGTGGAACTCGGGCAACAACCTCTACGAATACTGGGTTCAGCCGCAGCCGCCCGTCGCGCTGCTGCCGCCGAGCCAGCGCCAGCGCCTGCTCACCGGCCCCGCCCCCTCGCAGGAACTCCGCACCTGGCTGACGAACGTGCTGGCGGGCACGACCGAACCACTCGCCCGGGCGCGACGGCTGGAGGCGCACCTGCGGGAGCAGTTTCGCTACGAACTCGGAGCTCCAGAGCTGGACAGGCTCAACGCGCTGGAGGAATTTCTCCTGCGGGAGCGGCGCGGCCACTGCGAGCGGTTTGCCTCCGCGCTGGCCTTGCTGCTGCGGATGGAGGGCATCCCGGCGCGAGTGGTGGTGGGGTTTGTGCCCGGCGAGCGCAACTGGCTCTCCGGCTGGCGCGACGTGCGGTTGCGCGACGCCCATGCATGGGTGGAGGCGCACTTGACCGGGCTGGGCTGGGTGCAGTTCGATCCCACGCCCCGAGCGTCGCAGCCGCCGCCGGGCTGGGAGCCCGCGGACCTGATCGATGCGCTGGATGTGATCTGGTATTTGAACATTGTGAACTTCGATGCCACAGCGCAGCGGAGCTTCTTTCAAGTCCCCACGGAAGCCATTCGTTCGGCCGGCGATCACCTGCGCGAAACGGGACCGATCTGGCTGGGCCTCGGTGCGCTGGGCGGACTTGGGTGGTTGGGCTGGCGCGGCTGGCGGCGTCGCCAGCGCAGCGCGACCACGGTGCCGCCGGCGAACGTCTCGGCGCGGTTTGCCAGTCATCACTACGGTCAGGCGTTGCGTATCCTGGCCAAGCACGGCTTTCACCGCCACCCACCGGAGACGCCGTGGGAATTTCTGGCATCGCTGCGGAACGAACCGCTGCCGCTCCGCGAACCGGTGGCGAGGATCACCAAGGCGTTTTGCGCCACGCGCTACGGCGGCGCAGTGCTGTCCGAGGTGGAACAGCGCGAATTAGCCAAGGCCGTGGAACGACTGCGCGCGGCACTGGCTAGTCACCGTCCGACAGTGCCGGTTTCCAAGTAGCCGCCACAGGGACGGATTACTTCCCGCCCTTGGCATACACCAGCTTCCCGCCGACGTAGGTGCGCAGGGCTTGCGTTGCGACAATCTGATCTTCAGGACAGGTGAGGATATCGGTGTCGAGCACGACGAGGTCGGCCAGCTTGCCGGGTTCGAGCGAGCCGGTGCGGTCTTCTTTGAAGAGCAGCTTCGCGTTGTTGATGGTGTAGAAGCGCAGCGCCTGCTCGCGGGTCAGGGCCTCCTCGGGATGCAACTGGCCTTCATGCCATTTCGCGCGGCGGGTAATGGCGGTCTGGAGGCCGAGGAACGGATTGAAAGGGTTGGTGCTGCGCAGGGAACCCAGTTTCTGCATGTGGTCCGAGCCACCACCCACCATGCCGCCCGCAGCGAAGATGCTCCGCAGCGGCTGGAAGTAGCGCAGCCGGTCGTAGCCGAACTGTTTCACGAGCGTGCGCGTGTCGAGGTAGAGCCACGCGGGCTGGATGTCCACCACCACGCCAAGGCGCGCGGCGGTCTCCACGGCTTCGCGGCTCATGAAGTTACAGTGCGTGACGGAGGCGCGGGTCTGGCGGATGGGCAGGCCCTCCTTGGCCAGCTCATCATACACTTCCAACAGCGCATGCACTGCGCCGTCGCCCACCGAGTGCGCGGTGAATTGCAGGCCGCTCTCGACCGCCGCGCGAACCATCGGCACCAGCCGGTCCTTGGGGATGAAGAGCACGCCGCGATACGCCGGGTCCGTGATGGCGTAAATCTCACTCACGCCCCACGGCTGCCGCATGTAGGCGCTGCCGGTGAGCATCCCGCCATCGAGGAACATCTTGATGCCGATGATGCGCAGCCAGTCGTCGCGCTCGGTGTGCAGCGGGTTCTTCGCGACGGCGCGGATGCTGTCGGTGATGGTCTCCAGCTTGCCGAGTGAGCCGACGCCTTGGGAGCAGCTCACCCGCACGGTGAGTTCGCCGGCGTCGCGCAGCTTCTTGTAGCGGTCGATGGCTCCGGAGCTGGCGTTGCGATCACAGATGGTGGTGATGCCGACGGAGTTGTAGTCAGCGAAGAGATGCTTGAGCCGTGCGGTCTGTTCGGCATCGTTGGCGGACTTGGAGGAGGACTTCGCTTTCACGTAGCGCGAGCAGTTGCGCAGGATGCCGGTGGGCTCGCCGGTCTTCGGGTCGCGTTCCGCGAAGCCGGTGCCGCCGTCCGTCACCTTGAAGTTGCGATCAATGCCGCTGAGTTTCATGGCCAGCGAGTTGAGCGAAGCGTCCGGCCCGGTGCTGTAGATCAAAGGATGTTTCGGCGCGACGCTGTCCAGTTCCGCGCGCGTCGGGTAGCGCTGCTCCCGGAGCCGCGTGATGAAGACCTGCGAGAGCGAAATCCACTCGCCCTCCGGCACCACTTGTGCGCGCCCGCGCAGATAGGCGAGCACATCTCCAATCGACTCCATGTCCGGGATGGGATGATCGAACTCCGTCATGGCCGCGCCAGCCGGATGCACGTGCGAGTCCATGAGGCCGGGGATGACGAGCCGGCCTTGAAGGTCCACGACCTCGGTGCGCGGGCCCTTGAGCTTGAGCAGCTCGGCACTGGTGCCCAAGGCGAGGATTTTGCCGTCCTTCACCGCGATCGCCTCGCGCAGGCTGAAGCGCTCATCCACGGTGGCCACTTTGCCGCGATGGAGAATCAAGTCAGCCTCCACTGCGGGGAGCGGGAGGACGAAAACAAGGGCGACGAGAGAACCAGCGATCAAGGCGGTCAACGCACGACGGAGCATGGCACGAAGCCTAACGCGCCCGGGACAAACGGGAAAATGTTAAAAGTGCAAGGGCGACACCGCATCCCTGATCGCGGAGAGTGGCTGTGTCGCAGACCGGCCGCAGCGGCCACGCCAGCCGACCGCCGCTGACCGATCAGCAGCGACGCGGAGCCCAGTCCCATGCGCTGCGGCTGTGCTCCCGCACACCGCCGCACCCCACCACCGGGAAATGGCCTTGCCTTCGCGCTGATGCGCCCGGAAATTCCGCCCATGCAAACCCACGTCCGCCTGTTCGCGCTCCTGATGGCTTTCGGTCTGCTGCCAGCGATGGCCGAGGACCCTGCCAAACCGCCCACCCGCTACCAGCCCGGTCCGAAAACCCGGGACGGCATCGGCAAGTATTACTTCGGCCGCGAGATCGCCCATTATATGACCCACCTCGCGGCTCCTTGGCTGGAACGGCCGGAGCGCGCCGTGGAGGAACGGCCCGACCTCGTGATGAAGGCCCTCGCACTCAAGCCGGGCAACGTGGTGGCGGATGTGGGCTGTGGCACGGGCTATTACAGTTGGCGCATGGCGGAAGCGGTGGGCCCCAAGGGCCTCGTGTATGGCGTCGAGATTCAGCCGGAGATGCTGGATTTGCTGGCCGGAAAGATGAAAGCGCGCGGCCTGACCAACGTGGTCGGCGTCCTCGGCACCACCACTGATCCCAAGATTCCCCGCCCCGTGGACCTCGTCATCATGGTGGACGTGTATCACGAGATGGACCATCCGTTCGAGGCGATGACCGCAATCTGCAAGCAGTTGAAGCCCGGTGGGCGCATGGTCTTTGTCGAGTTCCGAGGCGAAGACCCCGAGGTGCCCATCAAGCCGCTGCACAAGATGACTGAAGCGCAGGTGAAGAAGGAAATGGCCGGCCAGCCGTTGGAACATGTCGAGACCATCCGCACCCTGCCCTGGCAGCATGTGATCATTTTCCGCAAACAAGCGGAGAAGTGAAATGCGTTCACGCGAGCAGAGGCTGACCGTGTCCAGCAGGCCCCGAAGGCGCGCGGCGCGCGGCGTTCACTCCGCTTCCTGCGGGAACGGGAAGCCCCCATGGGAAGTCGGCGAGATCACGCGCAGCGAAGCGGCCTGAAGGCAGCGCGCCGGGCTGCGGAACCCGGGCTGTTCATTTTCCTCCCGCCAGAGCGCGACCGCGCCTAAGCTCCCCCGGCATGGCAATCATCGGCAAACGCAACCTGCTCGCGGTCGTCCGCGAGTCCACTTCCGGCCTGTTCCTTGATGGCGAGGATCTGGGCGAAATTCTGTTGCCACGCCGTTATGTGCCGTTGGACCACGCCGCGCAGGAGCGATTGGACGTTTTCATCTACCGCGATTCCGAGGATCGCCTCGTGGCCACCACCGAGCACCCGCTCGCCACAGTCGGCGAGTTTGCCTGGCTGCGAGTCAAAGAGGTGAACCCGCAGATTGGCGCGTTTCTGGATTGGGGCCTGCCCAAGGACCTGCTGCTGCCCTTCCGCGAGCAAGGCATCCCGGTGCGCGCACACCACCATGTCGTGGTGGCCGTTTGTCTCGACCCGAAGACCGACCGCATCATTGCCAGCGCCCGGCTCCATCGGCACTTAAGCCGCGAGACCCCGCGCTATCGCGATGGCGAGCCCGTCACCTTCATCATCACCGGCCAGACTCCGCTGGGCTACAATGCCATCGTGGAAAATGCACATCACGGCCTGCTCTACCACGACAACCTCGCCACCCCGCTCCTGACGGGCCAGTTGCTGCACGGCTTCGTCCGCACCGTCCGACCGGCCGGCAAAATTGACCTCACCCTAGATGCGTCCGGCTACAAACGGGTGGCCGGACTGACCGAACAGATCATTCAAGCCCTGGAAAGCAACGGCGGCCGTTTGGATTTCGATGACGACAGCTCTCCCGAAAATATCCGCGAAGCCTTCGGCGTCAGCAAAAAGGCCTTCAAACAAGCGCTCGGAAAACTCTACCGGGACCGCCGCCTCGCCTTTACGAATCCCGGCATCCAGTTGCTCGACAACTCTTCCTGGTCACCCGGGGCCTGACCTTGGGCGCAGCTGCCACCATCCTCCGCATGAGCAAAACCGCACGCATCCGCACTGACGGCGGGCAGACTTTCGGGCACAACCCCTTCGACGCCCTGTCCAGCGAAGGCCTCCCGCCCGCCCCCGCAAGTTCACCCACCGAACCGGCCCCGTCCGCTCGTGGTGCGGTGAAGCCAAAAAATCGCGGCCGCGTGGACATCATCCGGCAAAAGGCTGGTCGCGGCGGCAAGACTGTGACCGTGGTCAAAGGGTTTATTGGCATCGGATTGCCGGAAAAAGAGCAGCTGGCCAAGGCGATGCAGCGCGCCTGCGGCACCGGCGGCACGGTGAAGGATGGACAGATTGAAATCCAAGGCGACAAACGCGAGGAGGTTGCCCGCATCCTGACCGAGGCGCACTTTCGCCCCGTGTTCGCCGGCGGCTGAAGGCCAAGTCCGGTCGCTGGGCGCGTGCAACCCGCAGAATAATGCACCCGCCAACAGACAGATAGTAAATGAGCTATTGACGGCACGGAGCCGTTTGTTACTTTCTGCGTCCCTTTACGGGGAAACTGTAATGAAAACATTTTTGCCGAACGCCCAAGCCTCGCTGGACAACCGCAAGTGGCACATCGTGGACGCCAACGGGGTCGTCCTTGGCCGCCTCGCCACTCGCGTCGCCACCATTATCCGCGGCAAACACCGCCCCACTTTCACCCCGCACCTCGACACCGGCGACTTCGTCGTGGTCATCAACGCCGAGAAGGTGGTCCTCACCGGCAAGAAGGAACAGGACAAGCAGTTCATGTCCTATTCCGGCTGGAAGGGCGGCGAAAGCTTCGAGAGCGTCGCTCAGCGCCGCGCCCGCCGCCCCGAACTCCTCGTCGAGCACGCCGTCAAGGGCATGCTCCCCAAAGGTCGCCTCGGCCGCAGCCTGCATTCCAAGCTCAAAGTTTACGCGGGGGACAAGCATCCCCACTCCGCCCAGACCCCCGCCAAGCTCGAAATCAAGAAGTAGTCGTTTCCAACCTTTAACGCACCCACCACCACATGGCCGCCACTCAGGAACACCTCGGAACCGGACGCCGCAAGACCGCAGTAGCCCGCGTTCGTCTCGCTGTCGGTTCGGGCAAAATCGTCATCAATGGTCGCCCGATGGAGAAATACTTCCTCACCGAGGACCAGCGCGCTGCCGTCGTGCAACCCCTGAAAGTCACCGACTCCGTCAGCAAGTTTGACGTCCGCGTCAACGTGCAAGGTGGCGGCCCGAATGGCCAGGCTGGTGCCGTCCGTCACGGCATCGCCCGCGCGCTGCTCACCGTGGACATCGCCCTTCGTCCCCCGCTCAAGGCTGAAGGCCTGCTCACCCGCGACCCGCGCAAGCGCGAGCGCAAGAAGTATGGCCAGCCCGGCGCCCGCAAGCGCTTCCAGTTCAGCAAGCGTTAATCGCCCAAGCTGTTTTCCGAAAACCCCGCCCGCGCAAGCCGGCGGGGTTTTTCTTTGTAGCGCAAGCCTCCGGCTTGCCGTGCCGCCGGCGTCCTCGCCGGCCCGTTTCGTTTCACGCCAACAGTTGTCACCACTGCCAAATCGCTCCATCATCCCCCCATGTCCGCGCCCGCTCCCTTGCTCCGCCTCGCGAACGTCACCAAGCGCTACCCCGGCGCGGCGGGCGGCGACCTGCCCGTGCTGCGCGGCCTCACGCTCGAAGTCGCGCACGGCGAGACCGTCGCCATCGTCGGGCCGAGCGGCTGCGGCAAGAGCACGTTGCTCAACCTCATCGGCACGCTCGACCTGCCGGACTCCGGCGAACTCATCCTCGACGGCCAGCGCCTCGACACACTCGATGAACTCGCCCTCGCTGCCACGCGCAACCGCCAGATTGGCTTTATCTTCCAGACGCACCACCTGCTCCCGCAATGCACCGTGCTGGAAAACGTCCTCGTCCCGACGCTCGCATCCGGCGACACCGCCAGCCGCGCGCAGGCGCTGGACCGCGCGAAGCAACTCCTCACCCGCGTCGGCCTCAGCGAGCGGATGAACTATCGGCCCGGCCAGCTCTCCGGCGGCGAGCGCCAGCGCTGCGCCGTGGTCCGCGCGCTCATCAACCAGCCCAAGCTCCTCCTCGCCGACGAACCCACCGGCGCCCTCGACCGCGCCACCGCCGACTCCCTCGCGTCGCTCCTCCTCGACCTCAACCGTGAGCAGAGCACCGCGCTCATCGTCGTCACGCACGCCCCCGAGCTGGCGAAGCGCATGGGGCGGGTGCTGGAATTGCGGGATGGACAGCTTGTCTCCTGCGATGGGAAATGATTTTCACCACCGAGGCACAGAGAACGCAGAGGAACTCCTCCACTTGGGCATTTTCTCTGTGTTCTCTGTGCCTCGGTGGTTAATATTAACATGACCCTCCGCACCCTCATCCTCCGCAGCCTGCGCTTTCATCTGCGCGCGCATCTGGGCGTGCTGCTGGGCGCGACGCTGGGCAGCGCCATCCTCATCGGCGCGCTGTTGGTCGGCGACTCCGTGCGCGGCAGCCTGCGGGACATGGCGCTGGCAAGGCTGGGCAAGGTCGAGGCGGCGATGGCCACGGGCGACCGGCTGTTCCGCGCTGAACTGGCAACAAATCTCAAGGCCGCGCCTGTCCTCGCGCTGCCCGGCACAGCGAACTCCGCCGATGGCGCGCGCCGCGCGAACCGCGTCAATGTTCTCGGTGTGGACGATAGTTTTTGGAAGCTGGCGGAGAAAGCCCCGCCCTTCGCAACGGTCCCGCCGAACTCCGTCGTGCTGAACCAAGCGCTCGCCGACCAACTCGCCGCAAAGCCCGGCGACGAGGTGCTGCTGCGCGTCAGCAAAGTCTCTGCGCTCTCGCAGGACGTGGCGCTCACCACGCGCGACGGGCAGACCGTGGCGTTGCGGCTGCGCGTCCACGCGGTCGTCGGGGCCGAGGAACTGGGGCGCTTCAGTTTGCAGGCGAACCAAGTCGCGCCGTTCAATGCGTTTGTCTCGTTGGGATTGCTTCAGAACAAGGTAGGAGCAACTGACAGGGCCAACCTGACCGCACTGCACTACTCCGATATGGAGGTGCATCTCCAATTGTGGGGGCCGAATCCCTCAAGTTTGGAACTCATCAACAGTAGCCTACGAGGGAAATGGAATCCAAACGACGCCCAACTCGACCTCCGCGCCCTCACCAACTCCCCCGCGCTCGAACTCCGCACCGACCGCATCTTCCTCGACCCGCCCGCCGTCCGCGCCGCGCTGGCGGTGGACACCAACGCGCAGCCCATCCTCACCTACCTCGCCACGCTCCTGCGCGCGGGCACCAACGCCACGGCTTACCCGATGGTCACCGCCGCCGGCGCGCCGCTCGTGCCGGCGGACTTGCGTGATGACGAGGTCGTCATCAACCAGTGGCTCGCGGACCAGTTGCAGCTCAAGCCCGGCGGCGAGCTGGAGCTGTCCTACTTCCTGCCCGACTCCGGCGCGCGGCTCACCGAGGCCACGAACCGTTTCCGTGTCCGCTCCATCGTGCCGATGCAGATGCCGTGGGCTGACCGCACGTTGATGCCTGACTTCCCCGGCATCGCGAGCGCCGAGCGCATCGGCGACTGGGACGCCGGCTTCCCGCTCACGCACCGCAAGCTCGTGGACGACCCGTATTGGAAGCAATGGCGCGGCACGCCGAAAGCCTTCGTCAGCCTGAGCGCCGGGCGGAAGATGTGGGGGAACCGGTTTGGTGACACGACGGCCATCCGTTTCCCCGTAGCAGCCGACGTGAGGAGGCTCACTTCTCCCGCAGGCGCGAACGCCAGCGATCCGGAGCGCCGGTCTCCGACCCGGCGTGAACCGTCCGGCACGACGAACAACGCCGGCTCGGAGAGCGGCGCTCCGCAATCAGAGACTCCTCGCGTCACCTCCTACAGGAACGAGTTGGAGAAGGCTCTCCTCGCGCAGCTCAAGCCCGCTGACTTCGGCCTCGTGTTCCAGCCCGTGCGCGAGCAGGCGCTCAAGGCCAGTCGCGAGGGGCAGGACTTCGGCGGGCTGTTCATCGGGTTCAGCTTCTTCCTCATCGTGGCGGCGTGCGTGCTGGTGGCGTTGCTGTTCCAGTTCGGCGTCGAGCAGCGCGCGAAGGAAGTCGGCACGCTGCTGGCGCTGGGCTTCACTCCAAAACAGGTGCGACGGCTCTTGCTCGGCGAGGGTGCGGGCCTCGCGGTGCTGGGCGCGGCGCTTGGGGCCGTCGGCGCGGTCTGGTATGCGCGCGCGATGCTGCACGGCCTCTCGACGGTCTGGCGCGACGCCGTGGGCACGAGCGACCTGCGCTTCCACGCGGAGCCGGCCACACTGGCGGGCGGCTTCGTGGGCGCGGTGCTGGTGGCGGTGTTCAGCCTGTGGCTGGCGCTGCGGAAGCAGGTAAAGCAGCCAGCGAGGGTGCTGCTGGCGGGAGGGGGGGAGGAAGTAATTAGTAATCAGTTTTCAGCAATCAGTGGGGAAGGCGACGCGCGTCTTGGACTGCGGCGGCAAGCGGAGCGCGACGCCGCTTTGGCTTCCCGCGGAGCGGAACCAACACCCACGGCTCCGCCGGAACCAAAAGCGCCGTCGCCGCTGCGCTCTGCCGGCGCAGTCCAAGACGGGCGGATGAACCTCGTGGGCGCGGCTTGTTCGGTCGTCGCCTTCGCCCTGCTCGGCTGGGCCGTGGCCACGGGGCAGACGGCGAATGCGGGGGCGTTCTTTGGGGCGGGGGCGTTGCTGCTCATCGCGGCGCTGGCCTTCACGTCGGCGTTGCTCACGCGGCTGGAGCGGAGCGAGTCGGCGGCGGCGCTGACGGTTTCCGGTCTTGGCATCCGCAACATCACGCGTCGTCGCTCGCGCAGTCTCGCGACGGCCACGATGCTCGCGTGCGGCAGCTTCCTGGTGCTGTCCATCGGCGTGTTCCGGCTGGACGAGAACGCGAACGCGACCCAGCGCAGCTCCGGCACCGGCGGCTTCGCGCTGCTGGGCGAGAGCACGCTGCCGGTGGTGCAGGACTTGAACACGAAGGCGGGCCGCGAGGCGCTGGGCCTCGACGCCAAGTCGCTCGACGGCGTGAGCGTGGTGCCCTTCCGCGTGCGCGATGGCGATGATGCGAGCTGCCTGAACTTGAACCGCGCGCAGAAGCCGAGGTTGCTCGGGGTGAAGCCCGACATGCTGGTGGAGCGCCAAGCGTTCCAATTTGCAACGCAACCTGACGGACTCGTTAAAGGGTTTAATGGCTGGACGGGCCTAGAACGGCATTTCCACACATTGCCGCTTGGCGACGAAATCCCCGCCATCGCCGACCAGAACTCCATCCTCTGGGCGATGGGCAAGAAAGTCGGCGACATCATCGAGTATCCCGAGCCGGACGAGCGCGGGCGACCGGTGCGGTTGCGGCTGGTGGGCGCGGTGGCGAACTCCATCCTGCAAGGCAACCTCATCATCGCGGAGGACGAGTTCACCGCGCGCTTCCCGAGCGAGGCGGGCTACCGCTACTTCCTCGTGGACGCGCCGACCAACCGCGTCGCCGACGTGTCCGCCACGCTCACGCGCGCGCTGCGCGACTTCGGCCTCGAACTCACGCCCGCGACGCGACGCATGGCGCAGCTCAACGCGGTGCAAAACACCTATCTCGGCACGTTCCAAATCCTCGGCGGTCTCGGCCTGCTGCTGGGCAGCGCGGGCCTCGGCGTGGTGGTGCTGCGCAACGTGCTGGAACGGCGCGGCGAGCTGGCCCTGCTGCTCGCGCTGGGCTTCCGCGCGAAGGCGCTGCGCTGGCTCGTCCTCAGCGAACACGCGGCGTTGCTGTTGCTGGGGCTGTTAAGCGGCGTGGTGGCGGCGGGCGTGGCGGTGCTGCCATCGGTGCTGGGGGCGGGCGAATTGCCCATCGGCGCGCTGGCACTTACGCTCGGCGGCGTGCTGGTGAGTGGCTTGGTCTGGACGTGGCTGGCGACCGTGTCCGCGTTGCGCGGGCAGTTGCTCGACGCGCTGCGGAACCAGTGAGGCGCGGTCTGTAGCGGCGGTCTGTGACCGCCGAGCCTGAAGGTGCTGTCGCTCATTACTCGGCGCTCACAGAGCGCCGCTACAGTTTTACGAATGCGACTGGTCTGGATTTTTGTCGCGCTGGCCTTGGTGCTGGCCGTGCCGTTCCTGCTGTGGCGGGACGTGGGCGTCTTCACGCCGGAGCGCGCGGTGGCGTGGCTGCGCGAGTATGGCCGCTGGGCCTGGCTGGCGGGCATCAGCCTGCTCGTGGCAGATCTGTTCCTGCCGGTGCCGGGCACGGCCATCATGGCGGCGCTGGGCTTCACCTACGGGCCGCTGGCCGGCGGTGGCATCAGCGCGGCGGGGTCGTTTCTCTCGGGCGCGCTGGCTTACGGACTGTGCCGTGCGCTCGGGCAGCGCGCGGCGGCGCGACTGGTGAGCGCGGCGGACTTGGTGAAAGGCGAGGCGCTCTTCGCGCGCTGGGGTGCATGGCTCGTGGTGTTGTCGCGGTGGCTACCGTTGTTTCCCGAGGTCATCGCGTGCATGGCCGGGCTGACGCGGATGCCGGCGGCGACGTTCTTCCTCGCGCTGGCGTGCGGGTCGGTGCCGTTGGGCTTCACTTACGCGGCTATCGGCCATGCGGGCGTGGCGCATCCGACGCTCGCGGTGCTGGTGAGCGCGGGCCTGCCGCCTGTGCTGTGGCTGGTGATTCACCGGACGCTCTTTGCCCGGCAGAAGCCCGAGTCGGAACCGCTGGCCAAGCCCCGCTAAAATGAAGGCTTTTCAGCCAGCGGCTGGCCGGTAGTCTCCGCTCCCGTCGCACATGAAAAAGCTGTTTCTTCTCGTCCTCACTGTCTTGTCCAGCGTCGCTCTAACCGTTGCCGCCGACAAGCCGCGCAAGCTCGTGCTTATCGCCGGCAAGCCCAGCCACCCGCCGCTGATGCATGAGTTCCGCGCCGGTTCGTTGCTGTTGGAGAAGTGCCTTCAGGGCGTGCCGGGCTTCACGATTGAAGTCCACACCAACGGCTGGGTGCGCGACGAGAAGACCTTCGCGGACGCGGACGCGGTGGTGATTTACGCCGACGGCGGTGGCGGCCATCCCGCCGTGCAGGGCAATCACAAGGAAGTCCTGGGCGCGCTCATCAAGCGCGGCGTGGGCTTTGGCGCGATGCACTATGGCGTCGAGGTGGTGCCGGCACAGGCGGGCGCGGAGTTCAACGAATGGATTGGCGGCCACTATGCGAAGGACATTTCCTGCAACCCGATTTGGGAGCCGGACTACCAAAAGTTCCCCACCCATCCCATCACGCGCGGCGTGCAGCCGTTCAAAACGAAGGACGAGTGGTATTTCAACATGAGCTTCCGCGCGGGCATGCAGGGCATCGTCCCGATTCTCGTAGCCAAGCCGAGCGACGCCGTGCGCGATGGTCCCTACGTGTATCCGAAGGGGCCTTACGCGCACATCCAGGCCGCGAAGGGCCGCGATGAAATCATGATGTGGGCGGTCGAGCGGCCCGACGGCGGGCGGGGCTTCGGCTTCACCGGCGGACATTTCCACGTGAACTGGGGCAACGACCAGCAGCGCAAGACCATCCTCAACGCGTTCCTCTGGCTCGCGAAGGCGGAGGTGCCCAAGAACGGCGTCGAATCCAAAGTCACCGAGGCCGAGCTCATGGCGAACCTCGATCCAAAGAACACGCCCAAGCCGCCGGTGGCGAAAAAAGCGGAGCCGAAACCCGCCAAGTGATTGTCCGGCGATCGTGAAGTTCCTTTCCCAACCCCAGTCGAAATGCACCGTATGAAAAACCAACTCGCCCTGTCCCTTGCCTTCGCTTGCGCGGCCCTGCCGTCGCTGGCCGCCGACGCGCCGAAGGATAAACAAAAGCCCGCACCAAAGCCCGCTGTTGCAGCGGCGGCCGCGGCTCCCGAGCGCGAGGCCGACAAGGCCCTCGCCGGTCTGGATGTCGGAGCCGGCTTGAAAGCCCAGCTTTTCGCGAGCGAGCCGATGCTGCTCAGCCCCTCGAATGTCGAGGTGGATCACCTGGGCCGCATTTGGGTTTGCGAGGTGGTGAACTATCGCGGCCGCAACGGCACCCGCCCCGAAGGCGACCGCATCCTCGTCCTGGAAGACACCGATGGCGATGGCAAGGCCGACAAGCAGACGGTCTTCTACCAGGGCCGCGACATTGATTCCGCCCTGGGCATCTGCGTGTTGCCCAGCCTCGACGGCAAGTCCACCAAGGTCATCGTTTCTTGCGCGCCGAACGTCTTCATCTTCACCGATGAAAACGGCGACCTGAAGTCCGACAAGAAGGATCTGCTCTTCACCAAGGTGGGCAGCCCGCAGCATGATCATTCGACCCACGCGTTCATTTTCGGCCCCGACGGCAAGCTCTACTGGAACGTTGGCAACACGGGCAAAGGCGTTTCGGACAAGGACGGCAATCCCATCACCGACCGCGCCGGCAACATCGTCAACGACGGCGGCAAACCCTACCGCCAGGGCATGGCCTTCCGCTGCAATCCGGACGGGTCCGAATTCGAGGTGCTGGGCCACAACTTCCGCAACAACTACGAAGTCACCGTGGACTCCTTCGGCACGCTCTGGCAGTCCGACAACGACGACGACGGCAACAAGTCCGTCCGCATCAACTACGTCATGGAGTTCGGCAACTACGGCTACGTGGACGAGCTGAACGGCGCAGGCTGGAAGGCCGGCTGGGACGCCGCCAACAAGAAGGCGAAGCTCTCCGACGACGACAAGCCGCTTTACCACTGGCACATGCACGACCCCGGCGTGGTGCCCACGCTGCTCGTCACCGGTGCGGGCTCGCCCACGGGCATCACCGTTTATGAGGGCGACCTGCTGCCCGCGCCCTTCCGAGGCCAGGTAATCCACTGCGACGCAGGTCCGAACGTGGTGCGCGCCTACCCGGTGAAGACCGCCGGTGCGGGCTACTCGGCGACCATCGCTCCGGTGCTCACCGGTGCGCGCGACAAATGGTTCCGCCCGTCGGATGTCTGCGTCGCCCCGGACGGCTCGTTGATTGTCGCCGACTGGTATGACCCCGGTGTGGGCGGCCACGCGATGGGCGACCTCACCCGCGGACGCATCTTCCGTGTGACCGTGCCCGGGGCGGAGAAATACACCGCGCCCAAGCTCAACGTCAGCACAACCGCCGGAGCGGTCGCCGCGCTGAAGAGCCCGAACCTGACGGCGCGTTACCTCGGCTACACCGCGCTCAAGGCCGCTGGCACGAAGGCTGAGGCCGAGCTCACAACCCTCTTGAAGAGCGACAACGCGCGTCATCGCGCCCGCGCCCTCTGGCTGCTCGCGCAACTGCCCAACGGAAAGACCCACTTGGCGGCTGCCCTGAAGGACAAGGATGCCGACATCCGCATCACCGCCCTGCGGGCTGCCCGCCGTTACAATCTCGACGCCCACGCCGCCGTCATCCAGCTCGCCAGCGACAGCGCCGCCGCCGTCCGCCGCGAGTGCGCCATCGCCCTGCGCCACAGCAAGGCCAGCGACGCACCTGCGCTCTGGACGAAGCTCGCGCAGGCCCACGACGGTCAGGACCGCTGGTATCTGGAAGCGCTCGGCATCGCTGCCGACCGCAACGAAGCCGCCTTCTTCGCCGCCTGGCAGGCCGCCGCCGGGGCGAACTGGAGCACGCCGACTGGCCGCGACATCGTCTGGCGCTCCCGGACTCCCGCCGCCGCACCGTTGCTGGCCAAGCTCATCATGGATGCCAAGACCACCGGCCCCGACAAGGCCCGCTTCCTCCGCGCGCTAGACTTCATTCCCAAGTGCAAGGAGAAGGACGACGCCCTCGCGGCCATCGCCCTGGGCGCGCTCTGAAGCGCCGTGGCGGGGACACTCTTGTCCCCGGTAAAGCAAGGCTCCGTCCGGGCGTTGGTTCCGCCATGTTTCGTCGTCGGCTGCGGGACAATAGTGTCCCGCTCACGAAACGGCGCTCACAGACCGCCACCACCGGCTGGCCCCGGGCGCGCGGAACTTCTCCCGCGCCACGGTGTTTGCTACCGTCACCTGTAGATGCCCGCTGACCTCGACCCCGATGCCGCGCTCATGCGCCGTGTGCAGCGTGGCGATCGCGCGGCGTTCGAGGAGCTGGTCGCCCGCTGGCAGCAGCCGGTGCTGAACTTCGTCTTTCGCACCCTGCCCGACGCCACCGAGGCGGAGGACCTTGCGCAAGGCGTCTTCGTCCAAGTGTGGAAATCCGCCGCCCGCTATGAGCCGAGCGCGAAGTTCTCCACATGGCTTTTCACCATCGCCCGCAATCTCTGCCTGAACGAATTCCGCCGCCGCACCCGGCACCCGGCCGATTCCTTGGATGCCCCCGCTCACGCCGGCACTGACGAACCGCGCGGCCACAGTGTCGAAGACCGGCAGATCACCGGCGCGCCCGACGCCCTGCTCCGGGGCGAACTGGAGGCCAAAGTGGCGGAAGCCGTGGCCGCCTTGCCGGAGAATCAGCGCACCGCCCTGCTGCTCTGGCAGCGCGACGACATGGCTTACGAGGAGATCAGCACCGTGCTTGGCTGCTCGCTCTCGGCCGTGAAATCCCTGATCCACCGTGCTCGTGAGACATTAAAGAGCCGGCTGAAGCCCTACTTGCGCACCGGCGAATGGGAAAGCGGTCCCACCAAGGATGAAAAATGAAACATCTTTCCCCCGTCACCGCGAAACTTTGCCACCTCTCCGGCGATTAACCCAAAGGCCAACATGAACGCGAACCAGTTTGAAGAGCTCCTCGCCCTCCGGTGGAAACGCCGATTGAACGAAGCCGAGCAGATGCAAGTGGACCTTTGGCTGGCCAGTCATCCGGCGGAGCGCGCCCGGTGGGAGACTGAAGTCAGCACAAGCCGCGCCTTCCACGAGCTCCCCACCAATCCCGCGCCTTCCAACTTCATGGCCCGAGTCTGGCAGCAGATTGACCAGGAAGAACGCCGCGAGCCTCCGGTCACAGCGCGTTGGCCGGGGTGGTTTCGCTGGCCATCGCTCGCGCAGCAGTTTGCCGTGCTGGCGATGGTCTGCGCGCTCACGGCCTTGGTGTTGCAGCAACGCCGCGCACGGACCCCGGCCCAGCTCGCCCGGAGCGTCGAGCAGGTGGCCCCGCTCGCCCGCATGCCTGACCTCGCCTTGCTGAAGGACTTCGAGGCCATCAGCCGCCTCAGCCAGCCCGGAGCGGATCTGGAACTGCTGGCCGCCTTCGAACAATCCCGCTGAACGATGCGCCAGTCCGTCCATCTCCTAGTCCTGTTGCTCACGGCGGTTTCCGCCCCGGCTGCGGAACCGGCGGCACGCAATCCCGTGGGGATTTTCCGCGACTTGCTGGCGATGCGCACGGACGCCCGGGAGAAAGAGTTGGCCGCCAAGCCAGAGCGGCTGCGCACCGTCCTAACCAGCCGCCTCCGTGAATATGACGCGCTCCAGCCGATTGAGCGCGAGGCCCGGCTGCGCTCCACGGAGCTGCGCTACCATCTTCACCCGCTGCTGACCACGCCGCTCGCGGAGCGCGCGGCCAAGGTGGCGGTGGTGCCGGAGAATTTCCGCCCCCTCGTCACCGAACGGCTGGCGGCCTGGGACAAGTTGCCCGCCGAAATTCAGCGCGAAATCCTGACCAATGAACGGCTCATCCAAGCCATCACGCGCCCGGCCATCCCCAACGCCTTTCCACCGCTGCCACCGGGTCTGGTGCCGAAGGTGCCGGACAATCTCGCCCACTGGCAGAGTCTGGGTCCGCTGCAACGCGAGCAGTTGCTCGACAGCTTCACCCACTATTTCCGGCTGGATGAGCAGGCGAAAACGCGCGTCATGGCCGCGCTGCCCGCGACCCAGCGGGCCGAGACGGCGCGGACCCTGGACCAGTTGGAGCAGTTCACCGCCGAGGAACGGGCCGCCTGCCTGACCGCGCTCAAGAAACTGGGCCAGATGACCCCAGCCGAACAGGCGCGCTTCTACGCCAACGCGGAGCTGTGGCAGAAAATGTCCGACCGGGAGCGCGCCGCCTGGCGCAAGGTGGTCGTGGAATTTCCTCCACTGCCGCCTGGAGCGGGCCCGCAGTTGCCTCCCTTACCACCGAATCGGTGAGCCAAACGCCCCGCCGCGCCGGCGACTTATAGTCGCCGCCCAAGTGGGGTGCGGATGATCGAAACGGCTCTAGTTACGCCTCCAGCTTCGTCCACGCCGCGTTCTTTGCGGAGGACTCCACCACGGCCTTGATGAAGGCCATGCCGCGCACGCCGTCCTCGATTTTCGGGAAGTCGTTCGCGAGGTCGGTCTTGGCGAGTTTGCGGCCTTCCTCGCGGGCGCGGATGGCGTTGGCGAAGTTCTTGTAGATGTTCGCGAAGGCTTCGAGGTAGCCCTCGGGGTGCGCGGGCGGGGTGCGGCCGGCGGCCTTGGCAGCGTCGCACAGGTAGCCGTTGGCCGTGCGGTAAACCTGCATGGGCTGGTCGAGCCACTTCACGAGCAGCGTGTTCGGCTCGTTCTGGTGCCACTCGATGCCGCCAAGCTCGCCGTAGACACGGATGTTGAGATTATTCTCTTCGCCGACGGAAATCTGCGAGCTGTGCAGGACGCCTTTCGCGCCGCCCTTGAAGCGCAGCAGGACGTTCACATCGTCGTCGAGTTTGCGGCCCTTCACGAAGCTGGTGGCGTCGGCGGCCAGCTCGGAAATCTGGAGGCCGGTGATGTATTCGGCGAGGTTCTCGGCGTGCGTGCCGATGTCGCCCACGCAGCCGCCCGCGCCGGAGCGCTTGGGGTCGGTGCGCCAGCCGGCCTGCTTCTGCCCGCTGGCCTCCAGGCGCGTGGCGAGCCAGCCCTGCGGATACTCGACGACGACCTTGCGGATCTTGCCGAGCTTGCCAGTGGCAATCATGTCGCGCGCCTGCTTCACGAGCGGGTAGCCGGTGTAGTTGTGCGTGAGGCCGTAGAGCAGGCCGGTCTTCTTCACGAGCGCGGCGAGGGCCTTGGCCTCGGCGAGATCGAAGGTGGCGGGCTTGTCGCTCAGGACATGGAAGCCGTTCTCCAGCGCCAGCTTCGCCGGGGGGAAGTGCATGTGGTTCGGTGTGACGATGGCGATGAAGTCCATGCGCTCGCTGGCGGGCAGGGCCTTCTCGGCGCAAATCATCTCCTCGAAGGTGCCGTAGCAGCGGTTCGCGGGCAGGAAGAGGTCGCCGCCACTGGCCTTCGAGCGCTCGGGGTCGCTGCTGAACGCGCCGCAGACGAGCTCAACCTGCTGGTCCATTGCCGCCGCGATGCGATGCACCGCGCCGATGAACGCCCCGCGCCCGCCGCCGACCATGCCGTAACGAATTTTTCTGCTCATGGGAAAAGGAGTTTGGAATCGAGTGTTGTGTTGCGAACGGCGGACTTTATATTGCGCGCGATTTTCAAGTCAAACAGCGACTTGGAAACGACGAATTCCCCGCGACGAACCATGATTGTTCACGTCCTGAAATCGAAGATTCACCGCGCCACGGTCACGGGCGCGTCGCTCAACTACGAGGGCAGCCTCACCATCGCAGCGGACTTGATGGAGCAGGCGGGGATGTTCCCCTACGAGCGCATCCTGTGCGGCAACCTTGCCAACGGCGAGCGCTGGGAGACCTACCTCATTGAGGGGCCGCGGGGCTCCGGCGTCATCGAGTTGAATGGCGCGGTGGCCCATCTGGGCGAGATCGGCGACAAGGTCACGATCATGAGCTTCACGGAATTGGACGCGGCGCAGGCGCGCGGCTGGGAGCCGACGGTGATTGTGCTGGGTGAGAAGAACGTGGTGGTGGATGCGCGGGGGAAGTGAGTGGTTAGCACCGACTGATTACTAATCACTTTTCCATGCCTCACACCGTCGCTGACATCGCCAAACACGTTCGCGGGGAAATCCTCGGGGACTCGACCACACCGATTACTGGGTTCGCGCCCGCCGACTCCGCCAAGCGCGGCGACCTGACCTTCGCCGAAACCGATGCCTACTTCGCCGCCGCCGAGGCGAGCGCGGCCAGCGCCGTCCTCATCGCGGGCGATCGCACGTCGGCCACGAAGACGCTCATCCGCGTGAAAAATGCCCGCGTCGCCTTCGCCAGGGTGCTGCCGCTCTTCTTCGCCGAGCCGGTGCTGGAGGGGCAGCGCCACCCGACGGCGGTCATTCCCAATTCGTCCTCCGTGGACGAGACGGCTTACGTCGGGCCACACTGCGTCATCGGCGAGCACTGCCGCATCGAGGCGCGCGCGGTCTTGCTGGGCGGAAACCATCTCGGCGACAAGTGCGTCGTGGGTGAGGATTCAAAGCTCTTTCCCAACGTGGTGCTCTATGCGCAGACGCAGGTTGGCAAACGCGTCCGCCTCCACGCCGGCTGCGTCATCGGCTCGGATGGTTTTGGCTACGTCTTCGACGCCGGAGCCCATCAAAAGGTGCTGCAAGTCGGCCACGTGATCATCGGTGACGATGTGGAAATCGGCGCGAACACCACCGTGGACCGCGGAGCGATTGGCTCGACCGTCATCGGCAAGGGCACGAAGGTGGACAACCTCGTGCAGATTGCCCACAACGTGCAGTTGGGCGAGCACGGCATCGTGTGCGCGCACGTCGGCATTTCTGGCAGCACGAAAGTGGGCAACTACTCCGTCCTCGCGGGGCAGGTGGGCCTCGCAGGACACTTGAAGATTGGCAATCAAGTCACTGTCGCCGCGCAGTCCGGCGTGATGCACGACATCCCCGACGGCGAGAAGTGGCTTGGCTCCCCCGCGCAGCCGGATCGCACCACCAAGCGTCAATGGCTCGCCCTGCATCAGTTGCCGGAACTTCTTCGCCGCGTGAAGGAGCTTGAGAGGCAGCTAGCGGAGCAGAAGAAGTAGCGCCGTCTCCGAAACCCGTGCCGGCGACCTGTAGTCGCCGTCGGGACAGGTGGACGACTCTGAGCCGCCTTGCACAGATGTTACCCACAGACGACGACTGCAAGTAGCCGGCACCTGTCCGCCACCTGCTCGAACAAGCAAGGCACCAAAATCAGAGACTTCTTACGTCATCACCTACGGGGCCTGCGGGGGCGAGGTTCTTCTGGAGCGTCTCCGGCGTGACCTCGCCTTCCCAGCGGCTGATGACGACGGTCGCCACACCGTTGCCGATCAGGTTGGTGATGGCGCGGCACTCGCTCATGAACCGGTCGATGCCCACCAGCAAAGCGAGGGAGGCAATGGGCAGCTTCGGCACGACCGCCAGCGTGGCGGCGAGCGTCACGAAGCCCGCGCCCGTCACGCCGCTGGAGCCTTTCGAGGACACCATCGCGACGAGCAGCAGCGTGACTTGCTCGCGGAGGTCGAGCGGCGTGTTCGTGGCCTGCGCGAGGAAGACGGCGGCCATGGTCATGTAGATGTTCGTGCCGTCGAGGTTGAAGCTGTAGCCCGTCGGGATGACGAGGCCGACGGTCGAGTTCGAGCAGCCCAGCTTCCGCATCTTCTGAATCATGCCCGGCAGCGCGGTCTCGGAGGAACTGGTGCCCAGCACGAGCAGCAGCTCTTCCTTGATGAACACGAGGAATCGATAGATCGAAAACCCGCACAGCGCTGCGATGCCACCCAGCACAACGAACACGAACAGGGTGGCAGTCGCGTAGAAGCCGGCCATCAACTGGAGGAGCTTGCCGAGGGCGCCAAACCCGTATTGGCCGACCGTGAAGGCCATCGCGCCGAACGCGCCCACCGGAGCGAGTTGCACGACGATGCGCATGACGCCGAAGAAGATTTCCGAGGAGCGCTCAATGACGTTCAGCACCGCGAGCCGGTGGTTATTGTTCAGAGCCGTGATGGCAAATGCCGTGAGACCGGAGACGAGCAGCACTTGCAGGAGGTCGCCGGTGACGAAGGCGGAGAAGAGCGTGGCGGGGATGATGTTCAGCAGGAACGCCGTCATCGTCTGCGCCTCGGCGCGCTTGGCGTAGCCCTTGGCGACCTCGGGGTCGAGCGTGGCCGGGTCAATGTTGAAGCCCGCGCCGGGCTGCAGCCAGTTGACCACCACGAGCCCGATGATGAGCGCGAGCGTGGAGACGACCTCGAAGTAGAGCAGCGTCTTGACGCCCACGCGGCCGAGCTTTTTCATGTCGCTCATCGAGGCGATGCCGTGGACGACCGTGCAGAAGATGATGGGCGCAATCATCATCTTCACCAGGGCAATGAAGGCGTCGCCCAGCGGCTTCAACTTCGCGGCGCTCCAATGGTCCGGGGCCTCCCTGTCGAATGGGAAAATCGCTCCGACCACGACGCCAAGCACGACTGCCAGAAGCACCTGGATGTAGAGCACGCGATACCACGGCTGGCGTGTCGCGGGAGCGGCAGTTGGGTCGGCAGGGTTCACGCGCGGAGGCTAGGAGTAATTCCAATCGCAGGCAACGCGGCATCTGCCGGCCCGCTGAATTGCCCACGCAGACCGCCAGTCGAAATCGCCGTGTCCACCGTCCAGCGCCTCGTGGAGAAACTTCTGCCGACCCGCACTGCCGCTGCGATGGAGGCCGAGTCGCGCGAGTGGCGGCTCATCTCGCGCATGCGGGCACAACCGTTCGTTCTGGGACATCGGCGGCATCCGCTACAAGGCCGTGGGCAATCCCCGCAAGCTGATGAAGTGCCCCGTCTGTGGCAAGCGCACGAGGCCCGCGCGTTCAGTCAGCCGCCCGTGACCGCTGGACGCAATGCCATTGCCGGAATTTCTCAAACCTCATAACAATCCACCCATGAACAACACCGCCCTCGACCGCCGCTCATTCCTCAAGCTCAGTTCCGCCGCCGCTGCTACTGCGGCGTTCTCTCCCACCGCCTTTGCCGCCGAGAAGAACCGCGAAGTCCAAAAGGCCATCATGTGGAGCACCATCGGGGTGAAGGGCACCGTGATGGAGAAGATGAAGGCGGCGCAGGCCGCCGGCTTCCTTGGCGTCGAGCCGATGGGGGCGATGAGCCGCGAAGACGTCGTCGCCGCGCTCAAGGAAACCGGCCTCAAAGCCGCCAGCGTCTGTTGCCACACGCACTGGGCCAAACCTCTTTCCGCCGCCGATGAACCCACGCGCAAAATTGGCTACGACGGCCTCGTGCTCTCCCTGCAGGACGCCAAAGCCTACGGGGCCACCTCCGTTCTGCTCGTCCCCGGCGTGGTGAACGACAAGGTGACTTACGACGACTGCTTCAAGCGCTGCGTCGCCGAAATCAAAAAGACCGTCCCCGTCGCGAAAGACCTCGGCGTGAAGATTGCCATCGAGAACGTCTGGAACAACTTCGTCACCAAGCCGCAGCAGGCGGTGGACCTGCTCGACGCCATCAACAGCGAGTGGGTCGGCTGGCACTTCGACATCGGCAACGTGGGCCGCTACAGCCCGGCGGAGACGTGGATTCCCCTCCTCGGCAAGCGCATCCTCAAGCTGCACATCAAGGAATTCGACACCCGCAAGATGACGGAAAAGAGCCCGGGTGCGGGCTTCGGCGCAAAGTTCCTCGAAGGCGACAACAACTGGCCCGCCATCATGGCCGCGCTAGACAAGATCGGTTACACCGGCTGGGGCATCGCCGAGCAGGGCGGCGGTGGCACGCCGGAAGGCTTGAAGGATTTGTCCGACCGGATGACGAAGATTTTTGCGTCGTAACTGCCGGCGTATACAGACAGGCGTGAAGAGCGTGTTCACAACGATTCTCTTACTCGTCACGCTCGTTGTGTCGGCTGCGGAGAAATCAAGCTGCACAAACCCTCCTCCGGCCACCATCACCGGAGTCTCCGTCCTGCCGGACAAGCGCACGCTGACGGTTCGTTACGAGGTGTCAGGCCGCGCGCATGAGGAAAGGGTGGCATTGACCAATGACGTAGCCGAATTCCGCTGTTGCCAATGGATGGGTGAGTGGGGAATCGCCATCGCCGCGAGCACAAAGTCTGGAGACTTCTTTTACACAGCGTTTTACCTGACCGGCCAGCCGGTCAAAGCCAGGACTTGGAAGATTCCAGCGCCGGTGGGCCGAAGCCAACTCCTCGGCGTTGCCAACACTGGAGGCGATTCCTTGGTTATCACCGCTGTTCGGCATGGTCGGGATGGTCCGGGCAACACCTACGGCCCCGACCAGTTCAGCGGCTGGATGTTCGTGGACAATTGCCCGGGCGCTGGGATAGGCGAAGTGTTTCCATTTGCAGTTGCGCCGAAGACACCGGGCAAATCCAAGTGACCCGCTAAGCCGGCAGATACCGCCGGTAAACTTCCTCCAGCCGGTTCAGCATCACCTCGACGGTGTGCTCGCGTTCCACGAGCGAGCGCCCGCGTTCGCACATGGCTTGCGTGGCGACTTTGTCGGACAGCGCCTCGCGCAGCGCAGACGCCAGGCTGGCGGCATCTCCCGGAGCGCACAGGCGACCTGTTTCACCAGGCCGGATGATGGCGGGGATGCCGCCCACGTTACTGGCGACCACCGGCGTCTTGGTGGCCAGCGCCTGCAAGCCCACCTGGGGAATCGCCTCGTGCAGGGAGGGAATCGCCAGCACATCGAGCGCGCGCAGGATGGCCGGCACGTCATCGCGCTGGCCGGCGAAGAGCACGCGGTCGGTCAAGCCAAGTTCACGCATTCGCTGTTCCGCATATACGCGGTAAGGGCCTTCGCCGACCACCACACAGCGCACGTGCAGGCCGTGCTGAGCCAGTTGCTTGATCGCCTCGAAGAGCACCATGTGGCCCTTGGCGGATCGGATTACTCCGATGATGCCTATGAGCGGTCCTCCGACTTCAGACGGAAATTCAAAAGCGGTCCTTGGTCCCGTCGGGGAAAACTTCACCGTGTCCACTCCAGTCGGAATGGCTGTCACCCGGTCTTCCGGAAGGCGGAACAAAGTGCGGAAGTCCCCCGCGACCTTGGGGCTGGTGGTGATAAGATGGTCGGCGAGCGTTGCGTAAACGTGGCGGCTCAACCAGGGGTTTGACACTGGCACATCGAAATGGCGCGAACGGATGACCAGCGGCACCCGTGCGAGCCGCGCCGCTAACCCAACAATCCAACCATCGCGCGAGCTGTGCGTGTTGACCACGTCCGCCTGGAATTTTTGCAGCCATCGTGACGTGCTGGCCACGGCGACGGGAAAGGCCCAGCGGTTCTCCGCCAGCGTCGTGCGCGGCAGATCGTGCTTAACCGCCTCGGCAAAGAGCGTGGCGCGTCCCGGAGCCACCACGCCGACCACGTGACCGCGTGCTCGGAACCCGAGCAGTTCCGCCATGACGCGCCGCTCCTGTCCGCCCCAGCCCAGCGAGGCCTCGGAGTGGACGATGCGCCACGGTCTGTTGCTTGTGGTTGCCATGCAGAAAGCAGGCGCATCATGCGAATCCTGTCGCGGCGAGACAACGCATTTGGCGCGAAGCGGAGTGTTGACGAGACGCCCCCGGCTGGCCTCTGCTTTGCGCGTCGCTTGCGCCGGACAACGTCGTGTCACGCACTCTCAAAATCGCCCACCTTTACCTCAGCATGCCCGTTGGCGGCGCGGAGGATCTGACTGTCGGCCTGATGCCGGAGATGCCGCCGGGCTTCGCCATCGAGCCGGTCTGTCTGCGCGAGCTTGGCGTGGTGGGCGAGGAACTGCGGCGGGCCGGGGCTCCGATCCACTTGCTCCCGGTCGCGCCGACCAAGCGGCTCAATTTCTCTGGCATCCTCCGGCTGGCACGTTGGCTGCGAGAGCAGGGGTTCGCCGCCGTCCACACACAGGTTTACAATGCCCATGTCTATGGCGTGCTGGCGGCAAGCCGCGCTAAAATGCCGGCGGTGATTCATCACCAGAAGACATTTCGCGGCATGCGCTGGCACCGGCAACTGATGATGCGCTGGCTGACCCGTCTCATGCCGGCGCAGATCACGCTCTCGGAACAAACCCGCGCGGACGTGATTCGCGCGCTGGGCGCGGATGCAGGCCGCGTCCTCGTGCTGCCGAATGCCGTGGACACCGCCCGCTTCCGCCCGCCAGAGGACCGCGCCGCTCTCCGCCACTCGCTCGACCTTGATCCGGACCAGTTCGTCTTCGGCACCGTGGCCTCGTTGACTGCCCCGAAGAACCACGCCGCCAACCTCGCCATGTGGAGCGCCGCGCAAGCACAGGGGCTGGACGCGAACTTCCTGCTCTGCGGCGCGGGTTTGCTGCGCGGGGAACTGGAGCAGAGCGCCGCGCGGCTAGGCGTTGCCGACACATTCCGCTTCCTCGGCAATCAGCGTCCGGTTCACCCGTGGGTGCAGGCGATGGATGCCTTTGTGTTGTGCTCCACTTGGGAAGGCCAGCCGTTGGCCATCTTGCAGGCACTTGCCTGCGGCCTGCCCGTGCTGGCGAGTCGCATCGAAGGCAACATCGCCGTGCTGGGCCCAGAACATCCCGGTTTGTTTAACCTCGACCAGCCGGACGACTACGTGGTGAAGGTGCTCGCTGTCCGCCGCGACCCGGCGTTCCGCCGCGCCATTGTTGAGTTTCAGCGGACGCGTTCCCCGTCCGTGCCGTCGGTCCGCGATTGCGCAAAGACGCTGGCCGAACTCTACCGACGCGTCATCGAGCGACGCGAGCTCGACACGCTGAATCTGCTCGGCGGTGAATCGCGTCACCCCGCCTCCGCATGAACTCGCCCACTCGCATCATCCACGACTGCTACGACGGGCTGGCGCGCGCCTTGGCCGGACGTCCGCGCGCCGTTGACCGTGCGCCCGAGGCGCAACGAGGGCGCGAGTGGACGGTGCAGACACCCGGTTCGTTCCGGCTGCCGAACGCACTGGAATCCGCCTTCTATGGCCGTGAGCGCACACCGCTAGATTACACTTGGCCGGAGGCGCGGATGGACGAGCTGCGCGACGTGTTGGTGACCGGCGACCAAGGGCAGGTGTTCTTCTCCGACGGTTCGTTCTACACGCCCTGCATTTACCCGCACCAAGAGCGGCTGGAGATTATGCGCATCCGCCGCCCGGTGTCGTGGCTGGCGCGGCGTGAAGGCGGAACGCTTTTCCATCTCACTGGCCGCAACCACGAGAACAAAGGCCACTTCCTCCTTCAACATCTCTCTCGCTTGATTATCGCGCGGCCTGTGCTGGAACAGCTTGGCGACTACCGCATCCTCGTCGCGCCGGGGCACGCTCGTTGGCAGAAGAATTTCCTGCGGCTCATCGGCGTGGACGAGTCGCGCGTCGTGGAAGGCTCGCAAGGAACGCTGCGCGCGGAGCGCCTGCTGCATGTGCCGCTGGCCTACGGCTCGAACGCCCTCAGCCCGCCGGACCACTACCGCTTCATCCGTGACCGCGCAGCGGAGATCGAACGCCGGCAACCGCCCGGCCCCGCCCGGCCCATCTTCGTCACGCGCCGCGACGCCCCGGACAAGCGCGTTGAGAACGAAAATGAACTCATCGCCGCCGCGCGCGAACTGTTGGGCGAGGTGGACGTGTTCGAGTTCAAGGGCAAGACGCTGGAGGACCAGATCGTCGCCTTCCGTCGCGCACCGGTCATCCTCGGCCCCATCGGGCAGGGCATCTGCAACGTGCTGTTCGCCGAGGGCAACCTGCTGGTCACGCTTGCGCCGGGCACACCGGAGAAGGAGATTTACGCCAGCAGCCACGGCACGCAGCTCGCGCTCATCTGTGGCAATCAAGCGGTGACGCTCTACAACGGCGAGGCCGGCGAGTCGCGCGGCAATTGGGCCTTCCCCGTGGACGCCTTCCGCACCCAGCTTGCCCGGCTGCTTGCACTCCAGGAACTCGCGCCGTTGCGCCAGCGACTCAAGCCCGCATGAACGCGCCGCGCCGCATCCTCGCCGTCAAGAACAAGCACCTGGGCGACATCATCTTGAGTCAGCCAGCGTTCTGGGCGCTGCA
>CAMCFN010000040.1 GCA_945874145.1 Akkermansia muciniphila | reverse complement strand
GGCGTGCCGGTGAGGAAACACTTTTCCGCAGCGTGCGCGCCGGTGACGCCGGGATGGCTCGTGCCGGAGAGGATGGTCATTTGCTGGCGGTGCGCGGCGAGGCGCTCCAGATACGGGCTGGGCGCATAATCCTTGCCAGCCTTCTCGGGGAAGAAGAACTGCGGGAGGATGCCCATGTTCGTCTCGATGCACACCATGCGACGCGGCGTGGTGGTGGCGCTGGCCGCAGCTCCGAACGCAGGCCGCATGGCATCCAGGAACGGCAACGTGAGCGCGACGCCCGTGCCGCGGAGGAAGGTGCGGCGGGAAAGCGGGGCGCGGGTGATGACGTAGGGGGTATTCATCGTGTCATTTGGTTCAACGTTCGGTCGCATGCGCCCGGACTTGTGGACAGACGCTCAAGGCAAGAACAGCTTCATCGCGAGACTTACGGCTTCTTCGCAAACATCTCCTCCGCCGTCTTCTTGAAGACTCCTTGGGCCTTGTTGCCCTCGCCGGGGAAGCCGGAGTGCTGCACGAGCCAGACGAAGATGAGTCCGCGGGCGGGGTCAATGTTCATGTTCGTGGCCAGCGCGCCGCCGTGGCCGAAGGTCGGGCCGGTGGCCCAGCCGACGCCGTAGTTTTCCTTCATGCCGGCAGGGGTCTGGCGGCTGGTCATCTCCTTCACGGCCTTCGTGGAGAGGTAGCGCTTGCCGTTCAACTCACCGCCGTTGAGCACCATCTGACAGAACTTCGCGACGTCGGCGGCGGTCGAAAAGAGACCGCCGCCGGGCATCGGGAATCGCTTGGTGCGGTCGTCGAGCGGGTAGCGGAGATAGACGATGGCGTTGGTTTCGAGGCCGGTCTTGGCGGCGTTGGGCTTGTGCGGGGCGGCGAGGCGCGTGAGCTGCTCGGCGGTGGGCCAGAACGTGGTGTCCTTCATGCCGAGGGGCTTGAACAGGCGCGCGTCCATGAACGCCTCGTAGCTCATGCCGGAGATGACCTCGATGAGCCGGCCGGCGGTGTTGATACCGCAGTTGGAGTAGAGGTATTTCGTGCCCGGCTCAGAACCGAGCGGCGCGGCGGCGTAGCTGTGGACGGCATCGCGGAGCGGGAGGATGTCGAGGGTGGGTTCCTCGGCCTTGGACTTGAACGGCAGGCCGCTGGTGTGGTTGAGGATTTCGCGAACGGTGATGGGGTGAGCCGGAGTTTTGAGGATGAGAGACCCATCGGGATGCTTGCCATCCAAGACTTTCTGGCCCTTGAACTCGGGCAGGTATTTCTCCACCGCGTCGTCGAGCGTCAGCTTGCCTTCGTCCACGAGCAGCATCAGCGCGGTGCCGGTGATGGGCTTGGTCTGCGAGGCAATCCAGAAGAGCGCGTCGGTCTTCATGGGCCGTTTGGTTGTTCGGTCGGCAAAGCCAACGGCCTCGACGGCGAGCACCTTGTCCTTGTTTGCCACAAGCGCCACGGCACCGGCGATCTCCTCCTTTTCGACGAAAGGCTTGAGCGCCTCAGCGATGGGCGAGGCCGCGGCGGCTGCGTGCAGCGTGGCAAGGAGGAGCGGGAGGAACAGGGTAGGTTTCATGTTGTAGATGGCGGGGTTCGCAGAATTGCACATTAGGCCGTTGGCGCATTTGAAAAGTGACGGAGTGAAATGCTTGGTGGCCGAAAGCAGACGATGTCGATGAATTCATTGGGGCAGACCAACTGGTAGTGATGGAGCGCGTCCACGTCCGGTCGGCACTCACGCTGAGACTGGAGTAATGCCGAGTCGCAGCTGCGTCGGAAGGTGCTGCCTTCAAACGCACCAAGCTCGTTTCGAGGAAGGGAGAATTCCTCGCAGATGCGCACCAGCAAGCAGCCGTTAAACTCGAAGGTAGCTTCACACGCATCCCTGTAGATCGTGGGATAGGAGAGAACATCACGGCCGTGGCGTCCCAGTGGCCCGGGCATTTCAATTTTTGAGGAAACCCCAAGACGTATAGACACGCGGTCAGAGCGTGTCATGGACAGGCTCACCAGATACCAAGGCAGTTGAAGCTCAGGAGCGAATATCATGAAGGCAGCCTAACAGTTCTGCTCAATCGCAGTTTCCCCTCCTGCGCGCAAAGCGGCTCAGCGGGCCGCGCTCCGGGGTAGCTGCGCCTGTTCACGGCAGGCCTTTCGGACGGCGCGGGGACGGCGCGTTGGCGGGGGCTGGAGCCAGGGTTGCCGCTGTCGGGGCGATCGGCGCAGGAACTGGCTGAGTGCGGGCCGCCGGCTTATTGCCGGCGAGTTCATTGTAAAGGCCCCGGTAGTCCCCGAGCATCGCCGTCATGCTGTAGAACTGCTCGGCGCGTTTGCGGGCGGCCACGCCCATCTTCACGCAGGTCTCGGGATTCGACAGGATGGCGATGAGCGCGTGGGCCGTCTCGGCGGGGGACATGATCTTCGTGAGCCGGCCGGCGCGCCCCAGCGCCTTGTCGGGCGGCGTCCGGCCGAACAGGAGTTCCCGGCAGGCGCCGACGTCGCTGCACACGTTGGGCTTGCCGGCGGCCATGCCTTCCAGCACGACGAGCGGCAACCCCTCGCTGATGCTGGTGAGCACCAGCACGTCCATGCGCGGCAACACGTCCATGATCTTGCTCATGCCGAGGAAATGCACCTTCTCCTCGATATGCAGGAGCTTCACGATCTTGGAGCACTCGTCGAAGTAGGTCGGATCCTCGGCGTAGGGCCCGGCGATGAGGAACTCCACCTCGGGCATTCGCTCGCAGGCGACGCGCGCCGCGCGGAGCAGGGTCTTCACATCCTTGATGGGCACCACGCGTCCGATGAAGCCGACGTATTTCTTGTCCGGGCTGGTCTGCCAGCGCGCCATGTGCTGCTGGTAGATGGCGTTGAAACGGGTTGGTTCAATGCCGTTGGGAATGATGGAGATCTTCTTTTCATCGGCCCCAAACTCGATCTCGGTCGCGGCGTTGCCCGAGTAGAGCGTGATGATCTTGGCCGCCTGGTCGTAGGATACTTGGCCAAGGAACATGAAGAGATTGATCCAGAGCTGCTTTAGCTTGCCGAGCCCCTCGCTGAAGTTGATCTGAAAACGGTCCGGCTCATAAATCCAGTCCGCCTGGCTGATCTCGGCGATGCGTTCCTTCGTGTAAATACCATGCTCGGTCAGGAAAAACGGCGCGCGCCGCCGCCGCGCCGTGACCGCGCCGATGAAGCCCGCGTAGCCCGCCGAGACGCTGTGATAGACGCGCGCGGGCGGCACGAGGTCGCGGGCTTTCCAGAGATTCCAGAGCGGCAGATGCAGGAAGCGCGCGGTCCAGAAGAAGTCAATGAACGACTCGTCCGGGCAGAACTCCGTGTAGGCTTCGACCAGGATGTCCCACATCTCCTGATCGCGGAGTAGATTGCCAAAACGAAAGCGCTTCTCAAGCTCCTGCAAGCCCTCCAGCGCCGCCCAGAAGGAGGCCATGCGATCGGCCTCGTTCTTCGCCAGATAAAACTTTCCCAGCACGTCGTAAAGTGCGAGGCGCAGTTCCGCGGGGATGTAACGGCGCTTCTGTTCGCGCTTGGACAGCTCCTGATGGAGGTAGATCTCCTTCAACGTCAGGACGTTCTCCGGCAATTTGTAGTGCTGCTTGGCCTTCGGATCATGCTTCGCCCCAATGTAGAACAGGGAGAACTTAAGTTCGGGCAGGCCCTTGATGATCTGGTCCACCCAGGCCGACACCCCGCCGAGGACGTAAGGATACGTGCCCTCCAGAAAGAGCGTTACATCGGCGACGGGTTCGGATTTGGGGGCGGGCTGCATCATTCACCCTTTGGCCGGCCGCAGCCAAAACTCCGTGGCGGCCCGCAGGACGTTGGGCGTTGCGCCGGTGGCTTCAAGGCCGCCCAACGTGTTGGCCAGCTTTGGCCAGTCACGTTCGAGAAAGGCGATTTCCGCCTCCCAAGGGATGAGCACTTCCGGTTGCCAGCCTTTCTGGCGCAGGAACTGAATGCCCGTCCGCGCCTCGTCGAGGTGGCCGGACTTCAACGCGCACTTCACCAGGAGGAAGTGAACAGCCGTGCTCTCTGGCGCAAGCTGGGCGGCCTCCTCCAGCAGCTCGACCGCCCGACCGAGATAAATGGTCTGCGTTTCGTCGGTCGCCAGCCCCAGATACACCAGCTCGTGATACTGCTCGGCGAGCGGCAGCAGCTTGTTCAAATGACGCGGCGGGATTGCGAGTTCAGCTTCGAGCACCTTCACCCGGCCTTCCAATCCGGCAATGATCTGGTTGAACTGCGTCTGCGCCAGGAGGCGCACCTGCTCGTCGCTGTCCTGAATCGCCTTCTGCAGCAGTGGCAGCGCCTTCTTCGGCTCCACGACCCGCAGGGCGAGAATAGCCGCACGGCGGGCCACGTTGTCCTTGCCGTTGAGAATCTCGGCCACGGAACGCGGCTCCTCTTCCGAGATCAACTCATGCCGGGGCAGCGTCAGGTATTGCGTGGTGCCGAGCACGTATTTGCTGTCCACATTCCGCGCGGGTTCCAGGGTGAGGAGCAGGCGATAACAGCCCAAAAACAACAGGCCCACCAAGGGCAACGGCAACGCACAGCCCACCACCAGCGCGCTGAAGGTCCACGGCAACTGGCGATAAGTCTCCGGGAAAACCAGCCGTAAGGCGGGCACGGCACAAAGTAGCGCGAGGAAGTGAAAGCCCAGCACCGCAAAAGCTGCGGGGTCGCCCGCCAGCAGCGCCCGGACGGAGAGGAATTCCAGTCCCACAGCAAGGATAGCACCGGGGATGGCGGCGAGGTTAAGGAGTTTGACGAACGACGCGCCACTGACCTCCGCTGCCGGGGCGGGCGCGGGAGACGGTGGTTGGTTTCGGCGCTTACTGGCCACGCAGCGTGTTTCGTATTTTGGGTTCCGTGCAGTGTGCGAGACGGCATTCCAACACCCTCCGCAGCCTGCCACCCGCGCTCGGCTTCCGCCGCTTCACGTCGGTGGCTACCGGGGCATCGACTCGTTCCTCGTCACGCCACATGTCGCGTCAGGTCGGCCCAGAGTTGGTCCAGGCTGGTCACCGTATCGAGGTTCACGACGTGAGACTGGAGATGCGCCCCAATCTCAGCGTCCTTGCGGCAGGCGGCCAAAATGCGCTCGGCAAAAATGCCCACCCCGCGCTCACCGCAGAGCGGCAACAGCACGGCCAGATGCGGAATGGGCAGGCTGATTTCCGCCGGGAAATCGCCCCCGCGGATGCTGGCCATGATCAGCGCCTCCAGCTTCGCCTGCTTCGCCTTGGGCAGTCGGGCAGCGGTAAAAAGCACCACGGCGGAGGGCAGTCCGTGCTGCCGCGCGGAGTCGAAAGCGAGCTGGACGCTCTGCCGGAAGAACTGCTCGGTGAACACCCGCTGGCCTTCAATCCCCTCAATCACCCGGCTGGTAGTCTGGGCCTGAGCCTCAACCTCCGCAACGCGCGCAGACCAGCGGCAGATGAGCGCAATGAGATAGACCGATTTCTTCGTGAGCGAGATGAACGGCATCCCGGTGACGATCAGCACGGCGAGAGGCTGATCGCCGGAATCGAGAATCGGCACCACCATGAGATAGTCGCGTTGCTCGCCCACCGCACGCTCCCAAAACTCAGGGATGGTCACTGCTGACTTGCTCTTGATCGCTAGCCCAACCATCTCCACGTCCTTCACCTTGAGGCGCGGATCCAGCGATTTGGCGCTGCCGATCAAGCCCGTGCGCACAAGGGTCTGCCCGCCGTCGGCCAGCTTGTAAACTGCCGCGTCGCTGACGCGGGCCTGACGATTCAGGAGCAAGAGAATATCCTGCCAGAGTTCATCCCCCTCGCTGTCGAAGAGTCGGCGGATCTCGGCGTCGAGCGTGGACAACTCCGCATCGCGCGTGGCCAGCAGGCGCTCCAGTTCCGCCTTGGCTTCGCGCAGCAGGAAGAGATCAGTGTCCAGTTTTTTGAGCCGGTCGGCGGCCCGGTCGGACTGGGCGGTGACCAGAATCTCCCGCGCCCGGAAGCCCCGCTGGATCTGACCGCAGATGCCGCCCGCCGCGAACAGCGCGGCAAACAAATACCCATGGTGGCGCAGCAAAACGCCGAGCAGCACGTCCACTGGCTGATTCTGGAGTGACGGACGCCCTTGGGCCGCGCGGCCGTCCAACACCACGATGGCCACTTGGTCAGCGCGCTGCTCCAACACGCTGCGGGTCTGCGCGGCCGAGTTGGGAGAGTGGATTTCAGTTTGCTGAAAGAAGCCCAGCGCGACGACCGCCACCGCCACCGCTGCTCCCGCCATGCCGGAAGCGAAGCCATAGCGGCAGCCCATCAGCACCGGCACCAAGAGCCATGGGGTGGGATGCAGATGCGTCCAGCCCAGATCGCGCGGGGCAAAGAACCCGTTCACGACCAAGAGCAGCCCGGCGATGACCGTGAGGTCGATCCAACCATGCTTGGGCGTGAGTCTGTTCAGGAAGTCCATCGGGGCGAAATTCCCAACTGAAAGCTGGCAGGGCGTTCGCGTGCTTCAGCGGCGCGCTGAGGACAGGCCCGCCCTCCCGCGCCGGGTTCAAGAACACGAACCGGAAAGCTCAACGATGCGCGACGGCTCGAGTTCATTGGTCCCCGCGCCGGCGGATTTGCTCCACCTCTGGTTCGTATTTACCCCGAATGGGTCGCGGGGCAGCGGAGGGCGGGGCATAAGTGGAAGCCGGCGCCCCGCCGGATGCCGCCCCGGATGCCGCTCCGGGAGCGGCGGGATAAGCCAAGGCCGGCGGTTGGCGGCCGGCCTTGGCCTTGCCAGACATTTGCTGGACGAGATTGTCCACGGCCACCTGGGCCGTGCGACTGAGGCTGCCGAAGTATTGGGTCATCTTGGTGCTCGTGCCTTGCCAGAGAGTCGCCCCGTCGGTCGTGTCCACCATGCGCATCGTGACGCTCACAATGGGCGAACCATCCAAATCACTCTTGTAACGATACTCGGTGACAGTGCCGAACAGGACATGCGTGCATTGCAGCGAGCGGGCAAATTCGATCAACTGGGCTTCCTTCCCCTCCTCCACCAGCGCGCGCGCGCGCAGCAGGGAGTCCTCCGTCTGCGCCAACGGGATGCCGTAAGCCAGCAACGTGGTGGCAGCCAGCTCGGTGACTGCCCGGCCAGCAGTTTCATCCGGCGTCGCATTGTGCAGCGGAGCAAGCAAGAGCCGGCCTACCGCACCCAGCGGCGTGCGCTGACCACTGTGCCGGACCTCTGAGGATACGCAGCCCATCAGGCCCACTGCCAAGAGCCCCACCCCGAAGAGTTTCGACCAAGATTGGCGCATAGAAATCGGGGCGGAGCTTCCAGAAGCAACCGCCAAATTGCAAGAGCAGGCTTGGCCAGCGCACGCTGCTCGCACGCGCCGGAGTTGTCCTGAGCCGGGCGGACACGCTAGGCTGCCGCCACGATGGCTATCGCAACCGCCTCCACGCCCGCCGCCCTTGGCTACCGCATGCCCGCCGAGTGGGAACCGCACGTTTCCACATGGCTTACATGGCCGCGCCCCGAGGGTATCAGCTTCCCGGACAAATACGAGACCGTGCCAGATGTCTATGCCGAATTCATCCGCCACCTCGTCACCGTGGAGGAAGTCAACATCAACGTCTGGAACGCCGAGAAGGAGGCCTGGGTGCGTGGCCTCCTCGTCGACCGCAAGGTGCCGCTCGACCGCGTGCGCTTCCACCACTCCCCCGCCTACGAGCCGTGGTGCCGCGACCACGGGCCGATCTTCCTGACGCGCGAGCACGGCGGGAAACACGAGCGTGCCATCGTGGACTGGGGTTACAACGCGTGGGGCAACAAATATCCGCCCTTCGACCTCGACGACGCCGTTCCTCAGCACGTCGCGAAGCTGCGCGGCCTGCCGCTCTTCTCGCCCGGCATCGTGATGGAAGGTGGTTCGATCGAAGTGAACGGCTGCGGCACGTTGCTGACGACGGAAGCGTGTCTGCTCAACCTCAACCGCAACCCACACCTCACCAAAACGCAAATTGAGCAACACCTGAAGGACTTCCTCGGCGTCACTCACATCCTCTGGCTCGGCGATGGCATCGTGGGCGACGACACCGACGGCCACATTGACGACCTCACCCGCTTCGTCAGCCCCACGACCGTCGTGACCGTGATCGAGGAAGATCCGGCGGACGAGAACTTCAAGTTGCTTCAGGAGAACTTGCATCGCCTCCGCACGATGAAGGATCAGGATGGCCAGCCGTTGCGCGTGGTCGAACTGCCCATGCCCGGCCGCGTGGAATACGACGGCCAGCGCCTGCCCGCCAGCTACGCGAACTTCTACCTCGCCAACGGCCTCGTCTGTGTGCCCACCTACCGCCACGCGAACGACCAGCGAGCGCTGGACATCCTGCAGCATGAATTTCCCAAACACCGCGTCGTGGGCATTGACTCCACCGAACTCATCTGGGGACTCGGCAGCTTCCACTGCATCAGCCAGCAGGAGCCAGCTTGAGATTGGGGCCATGGCCCCGGCTCGCTGAGTGTCAATTGTCCGTGCTCCAGGCCGGAGACTGACCAAAAAAACAGCCCCGCCGGGCGATGCCCGGCGGGGCCTTTCATTTCACAGGGAAATGACTACTTCTTCTTTTTCGCTGCGGGTTTCTTCGCGGCGGGCTTTTTTGCTGCAGGTTTCTTGGCGGCCATTGCTACTCACCTCCCTTCAACGCACGCAAGCGTGCGTTGGAATAAGTTCCGAAAATCTGGCGAACACGTTGTGAATGTTGGCTGATGGCCAATGAATTAGCTGATTCGCCCCCATCGCGTCACGACAAAGTTTCACTTCGCGCGATTTTTTTTTGCCGGTATCGTCGCGTCCGCGATGTCCACCGACGCTCCTGAACCACAGCTCACGCCCATGATGGCGCAGTATCGCCGCATCAAAAGCGAGCTGCCCAAGGACGCGCTGCTGCTTTTCCGCCTCGGCGATTTTTACGAAATGTTTTTCGACGACGCCATCGCCGGCGCGCAGCTCCTCAACGTCGCGCTCACCAAACGCGGCGTCATCCCGATGTGCGGCATCCCGCACCACGCCTTCAACAGCTACGTCGCGCGCATCCTCCGCGCGGGCCGCAAGGTCGCCGTGTGCGACCAGGTCGAGGAAGCCCGCCCCGGCCAGCTAGTCAAACGCGAGGTCACGCAAATCCTTTCGCCCGGCACGCACTTCGATGAGCGCCTGCTCGCCGCGGAGCGGAACAACTTCCTCGCCGCCGTGTATCCCACCGGAAAAGTCACCGGCATCGCAGTCGTGGACCTGACCACCGGCGATTTCCGCACCACGGAGACCGAGAGCGACACCGAGCTGCTCACCGAACTGGAGCGCCTGCGTCCGGCGGAAACGATTTACCCTGGCGAAACCTCTTCGCTCCGCACGTTGCTGCAGGGCGCGCCAGGCATCCTCATCGGCCACGACGACTGGGTCTTCGCACCGGAGACGGCCATCTTCACCGTGCGCGAGCATTTCAAGGTCGCGGCGCTCGATGGCTTCGGCTTGAAGGGCCGCGTGGCCGCCACGGGCGCGGCGGGTGCGGCGTTGCATTACCTCACGCAGCACCTGCGCCGCGACGTGAAGCACCTCACGCGCATCACGTTCTATCAATGCCGCGATTTCCTCGTGCTCGACAGCACCACGCTTCGGAACCTGGAAATCCTCGAACCACTCCACCGCGATGCCCCTAGGAACACGGCCCTCTACGGCGCGCTGAACCGCACCGTCACGCCGATGGGCGCGCGGCTGTTGCGCAACTGGCTCACGCAGCCGCTCTCCGCCGTGGAACCGATTCGCCGCCGACAAGCCGCCGTGCAGTCGTGGCTTGCGAACGGTGCGGCGCTCGAAGCTTTCCGCGTGAAGCTCGCCGAAGTCCGCGACCTCGAACGCACCGTCAGCCGTCTCTCCGTCGGCACCGGCAACGGCCGCGACCTCCACGCGCTGCGGCTGGCGATGGAGCAGATCCCTGCGTTGAAAGCGACGCTCCTCCAAGTAGGTCAGGCTTCCAGCCTGCGTTCTAACTTTTCGTCTTCATTCCCCGCCTTGGCGGAAGCGAAGTCAGATGGAGAGACCGGCGGGACGCCTGTCCTACTTGCGGAACTCACCGCCCAGCTCACCGAACTCCCCGCGCTCGTCGAGCTCATCGCCCGCGCCATCTTGGACGAGCCGCCGTTGGCGTTGAAGGAAGGCGGAGTCATCCGCGATGGCTTTGATCCGAACCTCGACGAACTCCGCGCCGCATCTCGCGGCGGCAAGGATTGGATTGCCCAGCTCAAGCAGAAGGAAGTCGAGCGCACCAGCATCGCGTCGCTGAAAGTCGGGTTCAACTCCGTCTTCGGCTACTACATCGAAATCACCAAATCGAACCTCGACAAGGTCCCCCCCGACTACATCCGCAAGCAGACCATCGCGAACGGCGAACGGTTCATCACGCCGGAGTTGAAGGCGATGGAGGGCAAAATCCTCGGCGCGGAGGAGCGCGCAATGAAGCTGGAATACGAGCTGTTCCTCCGCGTGCGCGAGGAAGTCATCGGCAGCCTCGCCGCCATCCAGCAAACCGCCGCCGCACTTGCAAACCTTGACGTGCTCGCGTGCTTCGCCGAGACCGCGCGCCACTTCAACTACACCCGCCCCGAAGTCTGCGACGCTGGCCAGATCATCCTCCGCGACGCACGCCACCCCGTCCTCGACCAAGCCCTGACCGAAGAGCGCTTCGTGCCGAACGACACCGAGTTGGCCGCTGTGACCTCGGAGCGCGGGCTTCAGCCCGCTTCAACGTCCGTCGGCGAAAGTGCGCTGAAGCGGCCTGAAGGCCGCGCTCCGGCCGCGCCATCCCCCATCCCCCATCCCTCATTCCCTCAGATCGGGTTAATCACCGGCCCAAACATGGCCGGCAAGTCCACCTACATCCGCCAGGTCGCGCTGCTCGCGCTGCTCGCGCACACCGGCAGCTTCCTTCCCGCCGCGTCCGCGCGCGTGGACCTCGTGGATCGCATCTTCACCCGCATCGGCGCGAGCGACGACCTCGCGCGCGGGCAGAGCACCTTCATGGTCGAGATGAGCGAGACCGCGAACATCCTCAACAACGCCACCGCCCGCAGCCTCATCATCCTCGATGAGATTGGGCGCGGCACGAGCACCTTCGACGGCCTGTCGCTGGCGTGGAGCATCGTCGAGCATCTGCACAACCAAGTCGGCGCGAAGACCCTCTTCGCCACGCACTACCACGAGCTGACCGAACTCGCCGCGCGGATGCCGCGCCTGCGCAACTACAACGTCGCCGTCCGCGAGTGGCACGACCAGATCATCTTCCTGCGCAAAATCGTCGAGGGTGGCACCGACAAGAGCTACGGCATCCAAGTCGCCCGGCTCGCCGGCGTGCCCAAGGAAGTTCTGGAGCGTGCCAAAGTCATCCTCCGCAACCTCGAAGACAGCGAACTCACGCCGGAAGGCACCGTGCGCCAGACCTCGCGCCGTCAGCAAGACCGCGAGAAGCTCAAGCTAGTCGAAGCGAACCCGCAGATGGATTTGTTTGGGTGAACTGACGTAAATGATACCTCGCACTACCCCATTCCTGCTCCTGCTTGCCGGATGTTTGCTGGCCTTGGCAACGGTGCTGAATGCCGCCCCCAAGCCGAGTTTGACCGGCCGTCTGGTGGACGTAGAGGGTAAGCCGATCACCGGGGCGAAGCTGGTCTTCGAGGCTTCGGAGATGCGTTGGCTGGTTCCCATTCCTGAAGGTCCTACCTACACGGCGAGGGACAAAGTCAGCGCCAAGACCGACACGAACGGAACCTTCCGGCTTCCGTTTTCGAAGGAGCATCTAAGGCTCCTCAGTTTGGAGAACACGGGGCACTGGCTGGAGCCAAACCAGGGACTGGCCTCAACGTGGCGAGCGGTGCATAAGCTTGCCCCCGGATCCGTCTCCGGTCCCAGGCAGGTTTTTCACGGTGTCGAGACGGATATCGGGGAGGTGATGGCGTATCCGTTCCCCAGCAGCGAGGAATTGGCCACCGCGAAAGAAACCGCTGTTGTCGTCACCAACCTTCACGACGAGCAGATGGTGTTTTACGATTGGCGAGCGGGCGCGTTCGACTCAAAGAGAGGAACTGGTCCGCAGCTTTCCATTGCATTGCGACTGTTCCAAGAGCCGGGTTTTCCTCTCAAAGCGCGCCTGACCTTCCGGGGCGTCCACGCCGAGTTTTGGGCCGGCGACAACGAGCTTCCCTACGCCCCGGCGGACCACTATGAGCGGGGCTTGATGCTCTTTGCGCCGCCCAAAACCGCCCGGCCAGTGAGCTTCTTCCTCTATTTGCGATCGCGGGATCCGGAGCGTTTTGCCCGGGTGGCCGTAAGTTACGACTGGCGCAAGCACGAACTCACCTGCGCCGCGCATCACAACCTCTCGGGCTCGCGGCTCATTGCGTCGCCTCGGTTCGTGCCCGCCGCGCCCTATCCATCGCTGGGGATGGTGCGCAACGTCCAGACGGAGTGGTGGGCAGGGCTGGAGCATCTCATGCCTGGACAAGCCCGGCCCGCCGACTGCCTCGTCCTCTTCGACGCCGGCCGCGACGCAGCCGCGTTCCGGAGGCACGCAGCAATGATTCAACCACGGCAGTCGGTGCCGGGTTTAACAAGGAGCGCGATGGAGCATCTGGCCCGCAACCCGACAGTGCCGCCGACGGTGTTGGAGGCCATGCTGCGGGAGCATCTACAATTGGTTGGCACCAGACTAAGCAGCAACCCCTCCATGCCGACCAATCTTCTCCACGCCATCATGAGCACCAATCAGCACAGCCTCTACTACACTGCGGAGAGGAATCTCAAATTGCCCGAGTCGCAACGCCGGTTCCTGCGCGGTGACTGAATTTCACTCAGCAACCAACCTCCAGTCGCGCAATCACTCCAACCGCTGCCGCCAGTAGCCGGGCTTCCGCTTGCAGTGCATGACGTCAACAATCCAGATGCGGTCCGATTGCTCCAGATAAGCGACGGCGCATGAAAACACAGCGGAGCGATGCCGGCGCAAGGGCGGGTCGAACTGCCAGAAGCGCATCGGCTGCGAGGCACCTCACGGACCAACCACTTACCTCATGATGGAAACGACCGGCCAGCTTTGGTTGAACGCCCGCTTAGTATCGCGCGGCCTCGGTGTATTCCTTCTCCGCATCGGGATGGAAGACGTGCGGCTTCACCAGCCGACAATTTGCCGGACGCGGGCGGACACGATTTCGCCGGGGACACCTTCGCTCCGACCACTTTCAATTTCTGCGACCCGTCGCCGCGTTTCCGTGCGCCACGCCGATTCAACTTTCACATCGGGCTGAAGCTCCGTCGTGAGCTGATCCAGCAGCTCCGCGACTTGGCCAGGCGGCCAATGGCGTGTCTCCGCTACCACTTGGTCGAGCGTCATCGGCATGCCAGAGAAGAATGAAATTGCATTAGGAACTCAATAGTCAGAACACAATCAGGTCGCGGAAATTTGGCAGGCTTAACATGGGCGGATTGTCCGCACTGCAAACTTGCCGCCCGCCGGCTTCCGCTCCACTCTCCGCGCGCATGCAATTCATCCGCGACATTCACGCGGCCAAACGGGCCCAGGGCAAACCGGTCATCTCGTTCGAGTTCTTCCCCCCGAAGACCGAAGAGGGCGAGAAGAACCTGTTTGAGAAGCACATTCCAGAGCTGATGAAGCTCCGGCCGGATTTCTGCTCCGTCACCTACGGGGCGGGCGGCAGCACCCGCGAGAAGACCATCGGCATCGTGGACCGCATCCAGCGCGAACACGGGCTGACCACGATGATGCACCTCACCTGCGTCAACGCGACGAAGGAGGAGCTGGCGGTGGTGCTCGCGGAGGCGCGGCAGCGCGGCATCAAGAACATCTTGGCCCTGCGTGGCGATCCACCCGCTGGCGGAGAGTTCAAAGCGACGCCCGGCGGCTTCGAGTATTCCTATCAGCTCGTTTCCTACCTGCGGGAGCTGGGCGGGTTTGGCATCGGCACGGCGGGTTTTCCCGAGGGCCACATCGCGTGCAAGGAGGGCCGTCAAGTGGACTGGGACCGGCTCAAGGCCAAGGTTGATTGTGGGGCGGACTTCGTGGTCACGCAGTTGTTCTTCGACAACGCGGACTTCTACGCGTTTCGCGACTATCTGGTGAAGCAGGGCGTGAAGGTGCCCTTGGTGCCCGGCATCCTGCCCGCGTCGAGTGGAACACAGGTAAAGCGCTTCACCTCGCTGTGCGGGGCGCAACTGCCGGCCCCTTTCCTCGCCGGGCTGGACAAGTGCGGAACGGACGATGCGGCGGCGGCGGAGTTCGGGATTGAGTATGCTGCGGCGCAATGCGCGGACCTTTTGAAAAATGGCGCGGAGGGCATCCACTTCTACACCTTGAACAAGGCGCACTCCACCACGCGGATCGTGCAGAGCCTGAAGTTGGCGTGAGACACGGAGGGCCGCGCCTCAGAGGGCGGCCACCGCAGTCCAGGCACCGGGGCCGAACCGGGAGTGAAAGCGCTCGCGCAGTCGTTCGGCAATGTCCCGGGCGGGTAGGACGGCGAACGTGGTCGAACCGCTGCCGGACATGAGGACGGCGGGCGCGCCATTGGCCCGCAGGAATTCCTGATAGAGCGCCAGCAGCGGAAACTTCGGCAGGGCGGGAGCTTCCAGAGAGTTGTAAAAGGCATTGCCCGCAGCGGCGAGATCCGTGCCTTGCAGCAGTGTGATGAGCTGCCGGGCCCGGCCGGGCTGGCCGTTCAGTGCGGCGGGATATTTTGCGAGCGATTGGTAGGCCCAAGCCGTGGAAATGCCAAAGCCCGGATGAATCAGGAGCAGGTGCGACCCCCGCAAGGCCGGAAAAGGGGCGTGGGACTGGACCTGCTCGCCGCGGCCCACGGCCAAGGCGGGTTGGGACTGGAGGAAGAATGGGACATCGGACCCCAATGCCGCTGCGAGCTCCTGCAACCGGGCAGTTCCCAGCGGCAGATCAAACAGCTCGTTCAGCGCCAGCAGCGTGTGAGCGGCGTTCCCGCTGCCCCCGCCGAGGCCGGCCGCGAGCGGGATATTCTTTTCAAGGTGGATGCTGACGCCGTCAGAAATCTTGGTGGCCTCGAAGAAGGCGGTGGCCGCTTTGTGCACCAAATTGGTGCTATCCACTGGCAGGCTCGGCAGGTTGCACGACAAAGTGAGGCCGGCAGCCGCCTTGGTCACGGCCAGCCGATCCGAAAACTGCACGGGCTGCATGACCGTCTCCAACTCATGGAAGCCATCGGCACGCTTGCCCAAAATGTTGAGCAGGAGATTGACCTTGCAGGGCGACTGGCGGACGACAGTGCTCACAGCGTAAACGCGCCAACCGGTGGGGAATCTGCCCGGATCAATAATCGAAGGTGCGGAAGCGGCTGCCGGGGATGATCGGAATCACCTCGCCGCCGCTGAAGCCCACCCGCGCATCCGTGGAGAAAATCATGTCGCTGAAGAGCCGCGGCTTGTAGGAGTCGGGGTAAGGCGGCGTGTTCGAGAAGGGCTCGGCTTTCACCCGGGTGCTGGGGTCCATGAACCACTTCTCGGGGAAGTGATAGGGGTCATAGGGCGGGAAAGGAGCGGACACGATTTCGCTGAGGCCGATGGCGGTCCGGGCCATGGTGCGATTAAAGCCCCGGATCATGCCCGTGGTGAACGCGCTATCAGCCCCCTCCCAGATGCCAGCCTGCTCAATCGAGCGCATCATCTCGCCGCCGCGAAACAACTCCATGGAGTTGTTCATGCCACGCCCGAGTTTTCGTTCCATTCCGCCGCAGCCCACGAGGGCAGCAGTGGCCAATGACAGGGCCAGCATGGTCAAGATTCGCATAGGTGTTTGACTGGTGCGGAGGGTAATGAAGCCGGAACCGCTGTAAAGGTTGAATTAGGACGAATTCAGAGGGCCAGCGGGACCACCAGCTCGCCTTGCTTGTTGATGTAGCCGTAGCCGCTCTTGATGATGCGCACCCGAGCGCGTCCACTGTTAAATTTCTGCGCTTCATCGAACTGCGGGGGCACGATGAGCTTCCCAGCGCGGTCAATGTAACCGAACTTCCCGCCCAAATTCACGGCAGCCATGCCCTCGGAGAAATCCTGCGCCCCCTCAAACTGCGCTGGGACTACGATCTGGCCTCGCTGATTGATGAAGCCCCATTTCGTGCCGGGATACTTGCCCAAACCCACCACAGCAAGCCCCTCGCAGAACTCGCCGGCATAATCAAACTGCGGCTCGATGACGAAGGCCCCCGCCGCGTCGCGGAAACCATATTTTCCCTTGCGCGGAAAGGGCACCGGCGGCTCCGCGGCCGACTTCGGTTCGGCAGCCTCCGCAAGCAGGAACGCCCCAAGCAAGACCATAAAAATCAGCGGCTTCATAAGCGTTGAGTAGCAAGGCACCCGGTGAACGGCAACCCCAAATCCGCAGCCAAAGCAAGGAATGGTTGGCTTCTGCCAAGCCCTGTCTTCTCACCATTGACACCACATCATCCAATCGCCCACCTATGAAACACATTGATGAACCCCGCCTTGAAACCGATCTCGCCTACCGGTTCCAGTATCTCGCTGAATTCATGGGCTTTGGCGATGAGGACATCCAAACCATCCACGGCGGAGCCGCCTTGCTCGCCCCACTTGTGCCGGCACTGGTGGATGCCGTCTACGCCAAGCTCAATGCTTATGATGCCACCTGGCGGCATTTCGTGCCCCGGCAGGACGGATACACCGGCAGCATTCCGGTAAAGCTGGAGGAACTGACCATGGACCATCCCCAGATCCAGTTCCGCAAGCAGCACCTCGCCCGCTATCTGGAAAAACTGGTGACCGCACCTTACGACGGCAAGCTGGTGCAATACCTAGACTTCGTGGGCAAAATGCACACCCCGAAAGCTGGCAACCCCGCGATCCACATCCCACTCGTGCAAATGAACGTGCTCATGGGTTTTGTGGCTGATGCCGTAAACGCCACCATCCTTGGCTCCGATCTCCCCGCTGAAGCCAAAGCCAAAGCCGTGCGTGCCTTCAGCAAGCTGCTCTGGCTTCAAAACGACCTCATCAACCGCCACTACGCGGCCGCGTAGCCGCCCGTCGCACCAATTGGTGCCGCAGGAGCACGGCCGTGTCGCAGACCAGCTGCGGCGGTCACGCACGCGCATGCCACCGCTGACCGAACCGGACGAGGCGGAGCCACGCCATGACCTACGGCTGGGGCTGGGCCCGCCCGCGCCCGCGCTGGATGATCATTTGACCACCCCGATCCCCTCTCCTAGACTCCGCCCCCTATTTATGAAGGTTTTGATTTGCGACCCGATTTCGCCGAAGGGCATTGAGCTGTTCCGTCAGCGTCCCGAGTTTCAGGTCACGGTGCTGGACAAGCGGCTCTCCGAGGCGGAATTGCTGCCGCTCGTTGCCGATGTTGAGGCGATGGTTGTCCGCTCCGAGACCAAGGTGACGAAGAAAGTCCTCGAAGCCGCCACCCAGCTCCGCGTCGTGGGCCGCGCCGGGGTAGGCGTGGACAACGTGGATGTGGACGCCGCCACCCAGCGCGGAGTCGTGGTGATGAACACGCCCGCCGGCAACACGCTCACCACGGCGGAACTCAGCTTCGCGATGATTCTCAATCTCGCCCGCAAAGTCCCGCAGGCGCACGGCTCGATGGTCGCGGGCAAGTGGGACCGCAAGCTGTTCATGGGCGTCGAACTGCACGGCAAGACCCTCGGCGTGCTCGGCGCGGGCCGCATCGGCACCGAGGTGGGCAAGCGCGCCCTGGCCTTCGGGATGCGCGTGCTGGCCTACGACCCCTTCCTCACCGAGAGCCGGGCCAAATCCCTAGGCTTTGAACTGGCCTCGGACGTGGACACGATTTACGAACACGCGGACTTTATCACCGTCCACCTGCCCGTCACGGAGCAGACGCGCGGGATGCTGAACACGGCGGCCTTCTCCAAAATGAAGCCCGGCGTGCGCATCGTGAACTGCGCGCGCGGTGAAATCATCGCCGAGAACGACCTGCTCCTCGCGCTGGACTCGAAGAAAGTCGCCGCCGCCGCGCTGGATGTTTTTTGTGTCGAGCCACTCGCCGCCGACCACCCATTCCGCAAACATCCCTCGCTCATCCTCACGCCGCACCTGGGCGCGAGTTCCGAGGAGGCGCAGGAGAAGTGCGGCATCGAGGTGGCCGAAGTCATCACCGCCTATCTGCTCACCGGCGAGGTGCGCAACGCGGTGAACCTGCCGTTCCTCGACGCACGCACCTACGAGCAGGTGAAGCCCTACATGGCCCTGGGCGAGGCGCTGGGCAAGCTGCTCGCGCAAGTCGTCCCGCAGCAGGTGGACCGCGCACACATCACCTATGGCGGCAAGGCTCAGGAGTTGCCGAACATTGACCCGATCACGCGCTCGGTGCTGATGGGCTTCCTCGCCCGCGCAGCGGTGAAAGACCTCAATCACATCAACGTGCGCGGCATTGCCGGCACGCTCGGCATCAGCGTCGAGGAGAAGCGCTCGAACGAGCCGGTCACGTTCAACGAATGGCTGCATGTGCAGCTCTTCAAGGGCGACGAGAAGGTCGGCTCGGCCGGCGGCACCTTCTTCGGTTCGTCAAACAACCCGCGCATCGTCCGGCTCTTCAGCAACCCGCTCGAAATCCCCATCCACGGCGTCTTCCTCATGTTCAACAACTCGGACCGGCCTGGCATCGTCGGCTATGTGGGCACGCTCTTGAGCAAGCACAGCGTCAACATCGCCAACCTCAGCCTGAGCCGCGACCATGCGGGCGGCCATGCGCTCTCGGTCTTCCATGTGGACAGCGAGCCGCCGGTAGAAGTCCTTGAGGAACTGCGCCGTGATTCCGTCTTCAGCAATGTCCGGGTGGTCAAGCTTTGAACCAGGCCCCTGCCCTCCCCCAACCCCGCCGCACGCCAATGAAAACCATCGCTCCACTCCTTTTCCTCGCCGCCGCCGCGCTGGCGGCAGACCCGAAAACCACCAAATCACCCGCAGCCCCACCGCCGCCGCCCAAGCCTGTCGTCACCACCGACAGCCTTTTCCCGCCGACCGTGCTGGCCAAGGGCAAGGGCTTCGAGATCAACAGCCGGCAGCTTGACGAGGCATTCCTCAACTTCCGCACCGCCGCCGCGTCCCGGGGCCAGTCGCCACCGCCCGAAGACAAGCGGCTGGAAATTGAGAAAAAACTGCTCGATCGCCTCATCGTGGTGCAGGTCTTGTCCAAAAAAACCACCGAAGCCGACAAGACCAAAGGCCGCGCCGCTGCGGAGAAAACGCTCGGCGACATCCGCCAGCAGGCGGGTTCCGAAGACTCCTTCCGCCGCCAGGTTCAAGCCATGGGCATGACCGCCGAAGGCTTCACCGCCCAGTTCATTGAACGCGCCATTGTCGAGGAAGTGGTCAACCGCGAGGTGCGCGACAAGATCGCCATCCCGCCCGCCCGCGTTCGCAAGTTTTACGACGACAACCCCACCCGCTTCGAGCAGCCGGAGACTGTCCGGGCCGCGCATATTCTGCTGGCCACCCGCGACCTGACCACCAATCAGGAACTCCCCCCGGACAAGAGCAAAGCACAACTCGGCCTCATCCAGGCCCTGCTCAAACGGGCCCGTGCCGGGGAAGACTTCAGCAAGCTGGCGAAGGAATTCTCCCAGGATCCCGGCTCCAAGGACCGGGGTGGCGAATACGTCTTCGCACGCGGACAGATGGCGGTGGAGTTTGAAACTGCGGCCTTCGCCCTGCGCCCCGGCCAGATCAGCGACGTGGTCAGCACGAAGTTTGGCTACCACATCATCAAAACCATCGAACGCACGCCGGCGAAGAAGCTGGAATTCGAGAAGGTCAAGGACCGCATCCGCGACGCCTTGCAGCAGGAAGACGCCGACAAGCAGATGCCGGCGTATTTGGAGAAGGTGAAGCAGGAGGCCGGCGTGGAAATTCTCGACGCGAAATACAAGTGATCGGGAAGGGCAGGACTCAAGCGCGCCCCTCCTGCCCGCAAACCTGCTCCACTTTCAATGAAGCGGCTGTCCATCGCCCTCACCATCGCCGGCTCCGATAGCGGTGGCGGCGCGGGCATCCAAGCGGACCTCAAGACCTTCGCTGCGCTCGGCGTCCACGGCACCAGCGCCATCACGTGCCTGACCGCGCAGAACCCCAAGGGCGTCTCCGCCATCCAAGCTGCGAAGTCGGCCATCGTCCGCGCGCAAATTGAAGCCGTCTTCGCCGAACTTCGCCCTGCCGCCGCGAAGACGGGGATGCTGTTCGATACTGCCATCATCCGCGAAGTCGCAGACTTCTTCGGCGCGCTGCGTGGTCCGAAGCCGCCGCTCATTGTGGACCCCGTGATGGTTGCCACCAGCGGTGCGCGCCTGCTCAAGCCCGCCGCCCTCCGTGCGATGCAGGAGCAACTGCTGCCCCTCGGCACACTCGTCACGCCCAACCTCGACGAGGCGGAAATCCTCGTCGGTGCGAAGCTGAAGTCAGTGGAAGACCTGCGGGCCGCCGCGCGAGCGATTCACCAGCACTTCCACTGCGCCGCGCTGGTGAAGGGCGGCCACCTGCGCGGTCAGCGCGAGGCGGTGGACATCTTCTTCGACGGCAAGACCGAGTTGCTGCTTTCCGCCCCCTTTGTGCGCGGTGTCTCGACGCACGGCACCGGTTGCACTTACTCCGCCGCCATCGCCGCCTACCTTGCGCTCGGCCACGACCTCCCGCGCGCCGTGCAGCTTGCCAAGGACTTCATCACCCGTGCCATCGCAGGCAGCCTCCGCGCCGGGAATCACTCCGTCCTAAATCCGTTCGCGAGCGGAGCGCCGGCCTCCGACCCGGCGCAAACCTGCCGAATATGGAACACGCCGGGTCGGAGACCGGCACTCCTCGCTCAATCAAAATCCGAGCAGCTCATGAAGTAGTGGCAGCGCGGGCAGCGGAACTTGCACTTCTGGTTCTCCAGCTCATGCCCGCAGCGCGGACACCACTTCCAGTATTCGCCTGCGCCGGACTCGGCTTCACCTGTCGTCGGTTGCGGGGGCACTGGGCTGGGCGTGTGGTCTGGCTTCGGTTCCGGCACACCCGTTTGTTAGGCCGGGCTGAAGCGCCTTGCAAGATTGCGAGTGAGGCGGGGGCGGACCCTCTGATTCGCCGCGGTGGGAACCCACCTTTTCCACTTCGCGCATAAAATGCCTGCGTCCCGTCGTGCTAAGCCGGGACTATTCCGTAGATTTCCAAAGAAATTGCCCAGAAATCTGACTTCGGCACTCGCGCTACTGAGAGGCTGGCGTGTTCAACATGCTACCCATCGCCCTGCGACGCGCGGCATGCCCATCAGTCGCCGCCCTCCTTGCGGCGACGGACAGTCCACAACCATCCCCTGACGCGAGTCGGGCGTTCCCGCCCGCTTCTCGCTGACCGAAACCGACACCGGCGGCTGCGCAAGCAGCCGCCGGTTGCGTTTTCCGCTTCGCACGGCGCGCGGCCTCTGCTATTCACCCGCCCCGTGACCACCCCAGCGCCCAGCGTGCTGCTGTTGATTCCGGCCTACAACGAGGAGGAACGCATCGAGCCGACCCTTCGCGAGTATGCCGCGTATTTTCGCGCGAACTACCAGGGGCGCTTTGAAATCCTCGTCGTGCTCAACGGCTGCCGTGACAATACGCTCGCCGTCGTGCAGCGCGTCGCGAAAGATTTTCCCGAGGTGCAGGTCGAGAATTTCCCCGCGCCCATCGGCAAGGGCGGCGCGCTCATCGAGGGTCTCCGCCACGCGCCCAAAGTGGACCTCATCGGCTACGTGGATGCCGACGGCGCGACGCCGCCATCCGCCTTCCACCGGCTCATCGGCCACACCGCCTGGGCCGACTGCGTCATTGGCTCACGCTGGCTGGACGGCGCGGTGCTGCACCAGGCGCAGCCGTGGTTCCGCCGTTTCACGAGCCGCTGTTTCCACGCCATCGTGGAGAGCCTCTTCTGGATGGACATCGCCGACACGCAATGCCCCGCGAAAATTGTGCACCGCACTGCCATCGAGACCATCTACAGCCACCTCCGCATCGCCGATCTCGCGTTCGACGTGAACCTCCTCTACTCGCTCAAGCACGCCGACTTCAAGGTGCTCGAACTCCCGACCGAGTGGACCGACAAGCTCGGCAGCAAGGTCACCAGCTCCCTCTTCCGCTCCTCGGCCATCATGTTCTTCTCCACCGTGCGGCTGCGGCTGGTCTATTCCCCGCTCTACGAACGCCTGCAACCGCTCCGCTGGGTGGGCGACTGGCTCTACCGCGTGCTCCGCGCGCCGGTCGTGAAGCGGAAGTGAAATGGGTTTTGGGCTCTGGATTCTGGGTTCCGAGTTGAGTCAACGCGTCGAAGGCGACGCCTCGGAACTCGAATCTCCCAACCCAGAACGGCGGAACGTGAACCAAACTGCTGTCCCCAGCAGCGCCGTGCAAGCGGCTCCGAGCACCTGCACCACGAGTCGGAACGCTGCCATCGGCTCCATCCCGCCGAGCTTGGGCTGCACCCACCACAACCCGACCGCAAAGCCCGCCGCGATGAGCACCAGCCACGGCACGATGGCGAACCGCTCCCGCGCGAGCAGGTTTTGCACGAGCACATTCGCCAGCACGAGGAACAGGATGCTCCACGCGAACCACGGCACTAGCGGCGCGGCTTGCAGGAAATAATCCGGGTTGCGGAAATACACGACCCGCAACGGCAGCGTCGGCATCAACGAGCACACTGTCGCCACCGCTCCGCCCAGCGCCGCCGTGCCCAGCAACGTGTGCCGCAGCGCCGCATCCGCCCCGCCGCCCGCGCCCCCGGCAATCTTCGGGAACATCACCGACGCGATGGGCAGCGTGAACTGGCTCAGGCCGAAGCCGACGATGACGCCCGCCTGATAGAGCGCGGTAATTTCCTTTGGGAACTGGCTTTGCACGAACACCGCGTCCGCCGTGGAGATAAAGGCCACCGCGCCCATCGCCAGCGTCAGCGGCAACACGCGCGCCAGCCACGGCCGCCACACGAAGGTCCCGCCCGCCACTGCGCGCAGCTCGCGCGTCGCGTGCCACGCCAGCGCCACGGCGGCGAGCTGGCTGCACAGCGCCGCCGACATCGCGCTGGCCGCCTGGCCGTGCAGCAGAATCACCAGCACCAGCACCGCGCTGAAACGCCCAATGCCATCAATCATCAGCGTCCACCCAAACCCCGCGAAATCTTGCCGCCCCTGCAACGTCCCGCGAAACACCGGCAGCCAGAGCGAGGTTAACCCCAGCCCCAGCGTGGCCCAGAGTGCAGCCGGGTTGCTGATTTTGAGCGTCGTGCAAATTGCGTCGCTGGCCACCAAGCCCACGGCCAGCACCAGCAGCCACAGGGCGAATGCAGCGCGCAGCACCGCTTGGAGTGTCGCCGCGAGGTCCGCCTGCGCCGCCGACTCCTTCGCGGTGGCCGTTTGCAGCGCGAACACCGCCTGCAAGCCCGCCGCCGGCACGCCGAGGAGCAGGAAGACTTTCAGCAGCGTGGCGAACACGCCGTATTCCGCCGGGTCCATCTTCGACAAGATAGGATGCACCGCGAACATGAACACGCCGGTGCCAAGGTTCGCCGCGACGAGCCAGCCGGCCTGCTTGAAGAAGTGTCGTCCCGAGTCGGCGCTCATGCGGGAAGGATGGTTTCCAGCGTCACCGGCACCTGCTCCGGCGGTTTGGGTTGCGGGCGGGTGAAGAGGCCTTTCCAAAAGCCGAGTCCGTAGAAGACGTGCGACACGACGATGAGCGGCGGGACGAGAGACCAGCCTACGCCGGGAGCAGCCAAAATCAGGGGACTCTGCTCGAATTTGGCATCATGTATTCTGTATGCTGCATCTGCCCGGAGCCGCCTCACATCAACTACTACCGAGGCAAAGCTCTGCGCTAGCACTGAGATGACATACAGATGTAGCGGCCACAGCAGCAGTGTCGGCAGGAACGGCGTCAGCACGAGGTAGAGCAGGAACAGCGGCGGCACGAAGTTCGGCGCGGAGCCGAGCGTGGGATGCAAACGAAACTGCTCCGCGCGCCCGCGCCCGTAGTTCATCAGCATCTTGCAGAACGCGCCCAGCGTGCGGCGTGGACGACGGTGGACGAGGAACTCTGGGTCGTAGAGCAACGTGCCGCCACGCTTCTGAAGCTCGTCCATCAGCGCGTTTTCCTCGTTCGGATACAGCGCTTCGTCGAAGCCGCCGGCGGCCAGCAGGGCTTCGCGGCGGCCGATGAGGTTGCAGAGAATGAGTTCCTTCTCCCCGCTCGCTCGCGCCTTGCCCACGGGCGTGTAGCGCGCCCGACTCGGGCCGAAGGCGAGCCAGGTGCCCATCGTGACGGCGAAGGCTTGCTCCAGCGGCGGCGCGTCCGCCGGACACACGTTCGGCCCGCCGACCATCACGACCTTCGGGTCGGAGAAGTGGACGAGGGCGCGGCGGAGGTTGTCCGGCGGCGGGAGCGAGTCGTCGTCGAGAAAGTAAATGAGCTCGCCCTTCGCGGCGCGCAGCGCGGTGTTGCGCTGCACAGACGGCTGCCTGCCGCGGGCGACGATGATTTCAAGCCGGTCGGCTGGATGATCGAGCTGGCGGGCGGCGGAGAGCGCGAGCGGCGCTTCGTCCCCTGGTCGCGTCGGGATGATGACGGTGACGAGGGGGGGACTCACGCCAGCACTCCTTCATCCGTGTTCCATCCGTGTTTCATCGGCGGCTGAATGAACTTCTCACGGCTGGTCACGCAGGAATTTGACCAGCAGCCGCGTCAACCGTTCGAGCTGCGCCAATTCCACCCACTCGTCCGCCGTGTGTGCCTGCGCGATGTCGCCGGGGCCGAGGAGGACGCTGGGGATGCCGCCGTTCGCCAACACCGCCGCGTCGGAGAAGTAATCCACGCCGAGCGCGCGTCGCTGACCGGCGCAGCGCGTGAGCTGGCGGACGAGCGGGAGGTTCGGGTCGGTCTCCAGCGCGGGACACGGGGCGTTCTTCGTGTCGGTGAGGTCCGCGTCCACGCCGAGGTTGCGCAGAAGCGCGCGGAGTTCGGCCATCACGGCAGCGTCCGTCTCGCCGGGCAGCGTGCGACGGTCAATGAGGATTTCGCAACGGTCGGGCACGATGTTCGGCTGCCTGCCGCCGGCGATGAAGCCGACGTTCACCGTCGCGTGGCCGAGCAGTGGATGCGTGCGGCGCTTCAACGTGGCGGCGTAGTTCGTCTCCAACTCCTCGACGACGCGGGCCATCGCGTGGACGGCGTTCTTGCCGAGGTGCGGCTTGGAGCCGTGCGCTGACTTGCCGTGCGTAGTGAGGCGGAGCCAGAGGTCGCCCTTGTGCGCGGTGATGACTTTCAGCCGTGTCGGCTCGCCGACGATGGCGAGGTCGGCCTGAAGCCCGCGCTTCACCAACGCCCGGCTGCCGCTCTGGTTGTTCTCCTCGTCCACAAGGGCGGTGAGGATGATTTCGGTCTCGCGCGGACGCGGGCCGTTGGCGGCGAGCTCAAGCAGCGCGGCGAGATAGGCGGCAATGCTGCCCTTGGTGTCGCACGCGCCGCGACCGTGCAGGCGGCCGGCTTTCACCACCGGCTTGAAGCGCGCTTCGCTGTCCACGCCCACGGTGTCCATGTGCGGCGCGAGCAGGATGCGGCGACGGACTTTTCCGCCAGCGGGCATGAGCCGGACAAGCAGGTTGGAGCGGCCGGGGAGAACCTCCTGCCACTCCAGTTCCAATCCGGCGCGATCCGCCGTGAAGGCGAGAAAATCCGCGACGCGCTGCTCGCCGGTGAGCTCCGCCCGACCGGGCAGAAACGCGGGATTCACACTGGGCAGCGCGATGAGTTCACACAGGAGTTGTTGAGCGGTGATGGGCATCGGGCGGGATGAAGGTAGGCGGCACGCCCCGAAGTGTCGAGCCGGGGATCGGCCGTGCCGGCGACGGCAAATCGCCGGCACGGGCACCTACACCTTCGCCAGTTCAGGCCAGAGCAGCGCGCCCATGCGCATGCCCGCGCGGAAGCAGTCGAGGTCGAACTTCTCGTTCGGCGAATGCGCGTTGTCGTCCGGCAGCGAAAGTCCAAGGAGCAACGTCTCGACGCCAAGGATGCGCTTGAAGTCGTTCACAATCGGAATGGAACCACCTTCGCGCATGAGCACCGGCTCACAGCCGAAGGCCCCACGCAGGGCGCGCAACGCGGCTTGGGCGCGTGGACTGTCGGGCTGGACGAGATACGGCTCACCCGCGTGGCCGGCCTCCACGGTCAGTTTGCAACTGGGCGGGCAGAGCTGTTTCAAGTGCGCCACGATGAGCTTGTGCACCCGCTTCGGGTCCATGTTGGGAACGAGGCGGAAGGTAAGTTTCGCCCGCGCCCAAGCCGGCACGATGGTCTTGCTGCCCTCGCCTTGATAGCCGCTGGTCAGGCCGTTGATTTCGCAGGTGGGCCGCGCGGCGCGGCGCTCGGTGCTGGTGAAGCCCTTCTCGCCAAACAATGCCGGGGCGCCAACGAGCTTGCGGAAGGACTCCTCGGTGCCGGGGAGCTTCGCCAGCATGGCGCGCTCGTATTTCGAGAGCGGCACAACGTCCTCGTAGAAGCCGGGGATGGTGATGCGGCCGTTTTTGTCACGCAGCTTCGCCAGCATTTGGGCGAGGGCCATCGCCGGGTTGTCCACCGCGCCACCGAAGAGGCCGGAGTGCAGGTCGCGGTTCGGTCCATCGAGGCGGATTTCCACCGCCAAGATGCCGCGCAAGGCATAGGTGAGCGCGGGGTGACGCTTGCTGGGCAGGCCGTTGTCTGAGATGACAAAGGCGTCGCAGCGAAGATCCTTTTTCCGTGCCCGCAGGAAGGGCGCAAGGTTTTCGCAACCAATCTCCTCCTCGCCCTCGATGAGGAAAGTGAGATCGCAGGGCAGCTCGGTGCCGGTCTTCAAGTAGGCCTCTACGGCCTTCAAGTGAGCGAAGTGCTGGCCCTTGTTGTCGCAGGAGCCGCGGGCGAAGAGGTTGCAGCCCTCGATACGCGGCTCGAAGGGCGGAGACTTCCACAACTCCAGCGGCTCGGGCGGCTGCACATCGTAGTGGCCATAGACAACGTAGTGCGGCTTGCGCGCGCCAGCCCGGCGCGGCGTGCGGGCGAGGACGATGGGGTTGCCGGCGGTGGGGCAGACTTCGACCTCAAGGCCGAGCGAGCGGCAGTGTGCCGCGATCCACTGCGCGCACTTTTCAAGGTCGGGCTTGTGCTGCGGCTGGGCGGAGACACTGGGGAAGCGAAGGTAATCGCAGAGTTCGCGCAGAAAGCGCGCTTCGTTGGCGGCGAGGTAGTCGAGGACCGGTTGCATGGGGGAGAGGAAAGCGGAGCCGGGCCGGGAAGGCAATCGCGGCGAGAGTTTGGCCACAGATACACACAGGCAAACACAGATGGGAAACTGGGAAAGGGCGGATTAGTCGGCTGAATCGGCTGACGGGGAATTAAGCCTTGGCGCGGCCAATCGTTACGTGTAGGTAACACCCCGATTTCCGACAGCAACACTGCGCAACCATGAGTTCCACCGACAACGCCTCCACGTCCGCCACGGCTCCCTGGTGGCAAGACCTCACCCCGTATCACTGGTTCGTCTTTGCCATGGCCAGCCTGGCTTGGCTCTTCGACTGCCTCGACCAGCAGCTCTTCCTGATCGCACGCGCGGGAGCGATGAAGGCGCTCCTGCCGGCGGGCTGGGATGTGAAGGAATACTCCGGCTACGCCACGGCCATCTTCGTCGCGGGCTGGGCCACGGGCGGGTTGATTTTTGGCGCAGTGGGCGATCGCATTGGCCGCGCCAAGACGCTGACCCTCACGGTGCTGATTTACTCCGTTTGCACCGGTTTGTCGGCTTTTTCCAAGGGCTGGGTGGACTTCGCGGCGTATCGCTTCCTGACAGGTCTGGGCGTGGGCGGGGTCTTTGGCTTGGCGGTGGCCTTGGTGGCGGATGGATTGCCCGAGCGGTCCCGAACCGGGGCGCTCGGGACGCTGCAAGCGCTCTCCGCCGTGGGCAACATCACCGCCGGCCTGATCAGCATGGGGCTGGGCAAGCTGGCCAGCGACAAGGTGATCAACCCCGCCGAGGCATGGAAATACATGTTCTGGATTGGTGCGCTGCCGGCCTTTCTCTGCGTGTTCCTCCAGATGCGCCTGAAGGAGCCGGAGAAGTGGGTGAAGGCCCGTGAAGAGGGCAAGTTGACCGGGGCCAAATTCGGCTCCTACGCCTCGCTCTTCGGCGAGGAACGGTGGCGCACACCGGCACTGCTAGGCATGGTCTTGTGCGTGGCCGGCGTGGTGGGGCTGTGGGGCGTGGGCTTTTTCAGCCCGGAGCTGGTCGGAGATGTAATTGGCAATTCCCTCAAGGCCAAAGGGCTGCCGGACGCCGAGATCGCCAGCCAGAAGACCTACTGGATCGGCGTGAACATGATCGTGCAAAATCTCGGGGCCTTCTTCGGCATGATCGCTTTCACCAAGCTGGCGCAGAAAGTTGGGCGCAAACCAGCGTTTGCCCTCGGCTACGTGAGCGCGTTCCTCGCCACCGTCGGCTACTTCAAGCTGTTTAACGGCACCGGCGACATCTGGATGAGCTTTGTGATGGGCTTCTGCCAGCTCGCGCTGTTTGCCGGATTCGCCATCTACCTGCCGGAGCTGTTCCCCACGCGCCTGCGCAGCACGGGGGTGAGCTTCTGCTACAACGTGGGGCGTTTCATTGCGGCGAGCGGACCTTTCACCATGGGTATTTTGGCCAAGTCCCTAGCCGCTGGGGCCACCTCTCCCGAGGCCAAGCTCGCCGCCTTCCGCACCGCGTGCTGCTGGGTCAGCACCGTGTTCCTGCTCGGGCTGGTGGTGCTTTTCTTCCTGCCTGAAACCAAGGGGCGGGCCCTGCCGGAGGACACAACCCCGGCCAAATAATACCAACTGCTAGAAAACTCAGAAGTCGCGGTTGAAGCGGAACAGCGGTTCGAGCACGGCGGGCTTGAGGGAGAACGGCCACGAGGCTAGGCCGGTCCATTTTACCGGTCGATGCTCGCAATTGGTGTATACCTTGCCGCCCCTTCGCCTTTGACCCGATCCGCCGACCGCCTCAAACGGAGAAGAAGTCCTTAATCTTGTTGAGGAAGTCGTTGGCGTATTCTTCCTGGCTCTTGGGCAGCTCATCATTCTTCCGCCGGAACTGCGTCTCAGCCAGGATGACCTCGGTTTCCAAACGGCGGAGCGCCAGAATCTCGCTGAGCTTTTCCACCAGTTCCGGCGACTCGCGCAACACGTCGGCCATGCGCTCGCGCTCAATGAGGACGACCTCGCAGTCCTTGGTGGCCTGCACCGTGGCGCTGAGCCGTTCGCCGGTCAGCAGGGAGAACTCACCCAAGCAGTCACCTGCGCGGACGACATTCACCCGGGTCATGTGACCGTCGGCATCGACAAACACCTCGGCCTCGCCTTCCAAGATGACGTAAAGCGCGCTGCCTTCCTCACCCTGCCGGAAGATGCGCTCCCCTTTGCCGAACAACTGTTTCTGCGCTCCGGCGACCAGCTTCTCGCGCTGGCCCTCGTCCAGCACGCAGAACACCATGTTGCGGCTCAAAATCTCAGCGATCTGCCTGGCCTGCTTGTCCGTATCTTCATCGGGCCGCTCGTAGCGCACGACGCGCTGCGGGAGCGGCATGATAACGCCAGCACGGCGCAGCTCATACCAAGCGTCGGTGCGGATGGCATCGAGAATCTGGTCCACCCGCTCGTCCCGCTCGATCCATGATTTAATCTCGTAGATGATGGCACTGTCGCCGAATTCCTTGAGGAAAACCTCGGGGGGCGGAGTTTTCAGCACCCCTTCCACGTCGGCGGTGGCCCGGAGCAAGATGCGGCGCACCTTGTTGGGCGGCGCGCTGTAGTCCACGGGCACGGTGAGGCGCACCGCGTGATGGGGCGTGGGGTAGCTGTAGTTTTGGAGGTGTGCGTTGACGAGGTCAACGTTCGGAATCTCGATGTAGGTATGATCCACCGTGCGCAGCCGCGAGGTGCGCCAGTTCAGCTCCATGACTTCGGCCAAGCGATTGTCAATCAGCAGCCAGTCGCCTTGCTTGAGCGGCTTGCCCAACTGGATCGTCAGGCCGGCAATCAAGTTGGAAATGACCGGCCGCAAGGCCAGACCGACAGCCAGGCCGCCGCCCGCGATGCTGGCGAACAAGCCCGGGACGCGGACATCAAAGACAAACTGAAGGATCAGCAGCACCGCTGCCGTGATGCCGACCAACCGGGTCGCGTGCGTGAAGAAGCGCGGGACGACGATGTTGCGCTTCTTCTGGAAGTAGCCTTCCCAATAGAGCCGGTTGAACAGCGTCAGGATCAGGAAAGAATCCATCATGTAGGCCGCCGCCATGATGACGCGGTAGGTCTCCAGCGGGAGCATCATGAAGTAAGCTGCGGCCAGCACGGCATTGGCGATGCAGATGAAGTGATAGGGCGCGCCCAGCCGCATGGCCCAGCGCGTGCGCAGCTGGCGGCCCAGCAACACCATCACCACATAGACCGGCAGCCCCACAATGAGGACGAAGAATAGATTGGTCATACCTGTTGCGACATTCTCAGAAGCGGATCAACCGGCGGCAACTGGGAAATTCCGTTTCCAGCTCATGGTTTGGCCACTTTGTAGCACACCAGCTTGTCTTCGCTGCGAAGGTAGAGGCGTTTATGCGCCAGAATCGGTGCCGCCCACGTGGGGTAACCCAGCATCGGCACCTGCCAGCGGCCCAGCTCCTCGGGTTGTTTGGGATTCGGTTTGAAAAGCCCCAGCAGGCCCGCCTCGCCCAGCACGAACAGCTTGCCCTCCGCCAAGATGGCCGAGCCACGCCCATAGACGGGGAACTTCGTCCCGTGCGGCGGATGCTTCTGCCAGCGCTCGTCCCGGCTCCACTTCACCTTGCCCGTCTTCAGTTCGACACAGCGGAAGGTCGCGTCCGGTTCATCGCGGCCGCTGAAGGCATAGAGGTGGCCGTCGAGCAGGATGGGCGTGTTCCAGTGCAACTCCAACGCAGGCACCTTCCAGCGGCCCGTGGCGGGATCGCGATCAGCCGGGTCCATCGGGTGGCGGGCGGGATCACGCCAGACTTCATCAAAGGATTTTCCATCCGGCTTTACCCGGAACAGCACCGCGCCGCTCCGGTAATAGGCTGCTGAGATCAGCACGAGATCACCCTGCACCACCGGATTCATCGCATTGACCGAGTCGTTGGCAAACGATTGAAACCACCGGCTGAAGTTGACCGCGCCATTGGTCGGGTTCACGGAACAAAGGCCTTGGCGCATCAGGCAGAAGATGTGCCGCTGGCCGTGGATGGTGGCCGCCACCGGCGAGGCGTAACTGGCCAGCTTCTCATGACCGGTCCACTCGTAAGGCTGCTCCGCGCGCCATCCCAGCGTGGTGACTCCGGTCCAGTTGGCCTTGCCCACGCTTTGCCAGAGCGTCTTGCCCGTTTTCGCATCGAAGGCAACCATGCCGGCATTGGGCTGGCCGCCTACCATGGCGATGAGCTTGTCACCTTCCAGGATCGGCGTGGAGCCAACGCCGAAGAAGGATTCCGGGACATTAAAATCCTTCGCGGTGTCACGCTCCCAGACCAACTTTCCGGTCTTGAGTTCGAGGCAAAGCAGCTTGCCCTCCGCGCCGTAAGTGTAGCAGCGATCCTCCGTGAGCAGCGGCGTGCAGCGCGGGCCGTTGTTGTAGCCGAAGGGATCTTGGTAGCGACTCGGGTAACCGTGACGCCACACCGGCTTGCCGGTGGCGGGGTGCAGGGCTTCTACCACCTCCTCGTCTTTCACCCGATGGTGCAGCACGAGCAACTCACCGCGCACGCTCGGCGCGCTGTAGCCGGCGCCGATATCCCGTTCCCAAACCAGCGGCGGGCCGTCTTTGGGAAACTTGTCCAGCAGGCCGGTTTCGCGGGAGGTGTTGTCGCCGCGCGGGCCAAGAAACTGGGGCCAGTCCTCCAGCAACTCCGCCGCTGGAAGTGAAAAGGTGAGGAACCACAGGGCGACAAGCAGGCGGCAAGCATTCATGCGAATGCCCGCAGGTTCCAACTGCCCCGCAGGCGGTGCAAGCGAAAGATTGCCGAACCCGCCGGCACGCTGGGTGACGAAACGGAAAAGGCCCCGCCCTGTCGCCAGAGCGGGGCCTCGGCTTAAAAGCACTCAGTTCACCAGATACTCGCGCGGGTCCGTGACTCGGCCAGTGATGGCGCTCGCGGCGACGGTTGCGGGGCTGGCGAGATAGACTTCGCTTTCCTTGCTGCCCATGCGGCCGGGGAAGTTGCGGTTCGTCGCGCTGATGCACTTGAGACCGCCTTGGTTCATGCGCCCGAAGGTGTCCACCGGGCCGCCGAGGCAGGCGGAACAACCGGCGTTTTCCGTCATGCGGACGCCAGCGTTTTCGAGAATCTGCCAGATGGTCTCGTTACCCCAACGCGTGGTCTGGAGCTCGTGGACAATCTCCGGCGTCGCGGGCACGCCGAAGGTGTCAATCGCGACCTTGTGCCCGCGCAGCACGCGCGCGACCTCGATGAAGTCGCTGGTCTTGCCGCCGGTGCAGGAGCCGACGTAGGCGCGGTCGAGCTTCATGCCATTCATCTGCTTGGCGGTCTTGCGCTGGCCGGGGTCGGGATGGCACGCGACGGTTGGCTCCAGCTTGCTGAGGTCAATGACGGTCTCGTAACAGAACTTCTGGTCGCGATCCACTTCCACGGGTTCGTAGCTGGTCTTAGTGCCGTTCAAGCGCGTGCGAGCCTCGACATACTCGGCGGTGCGCGCATCGAACTCGAAGATGGCGTTCTTGCCACCGGCTTCGATGGCCATGTTCGCAATGGTCATGCGGTCGTCCATCGAGAGGGTGGCGATGCCAAGGCCGTCGAACTGCATTGCGCGGTAGGTCGCGCCGTCGAAGCCTATTTCGCCGATGCAATGGAGGATGACGTCCTTCGCCATCACGCCGGGCTGGAGCTTGCCTTCGAGGCGGAAGCGCATCGTCTCCGGCACCTTGATGAGCAGTTTGCCAGTGCCCATGACGAAGCCCGCGTCGGTGTTGCCGATGCCGGTGGCAAACTCGTTGAACGCGCCGGCCATGCAGGTGTGCGAGTCGGTGCCGAAGAGCACTTCGCCGGGGCGCGTGTGGCCCTTGGCGGGAAGGGCGGCGTGGCAAACGCCAGCATATTGGGAGCCGTATTGGCGCTTGGTGTTGCCCTTTGAGGCGTCGAACTTCCAGTGCCCGTTCGGGTCGTCAATCACGTCATAGAAGTAGGGCAACTCCTGCTCGCGCACGAAATCGCGGAGGATGTCCACGTTGCGGTTGGACATCGAGTCCGCAGTGAAGATGTAGTGGTCGGGGATGATGACGACGCGCTGTTTATCCCAGACCTTGGCGGCCTTGCCGAACTCGCGCTTGAAGACACCGATGGTCCCCGGCCCGCACACGTCGTGCGTCATGAGGACGTCGGCTTTGACCCAGATGTTGTCGCCCGCTTGGACGGAAGCTTTGCCGGAGGCGCGGGCGAGAAGTTTTTCAGTCAGCGTCATAATTCAGGGGCGGCACGTTACCGGGAGGGCAAGGCCGGTGCAATCGGAGAAACGGCGTCCGACTGCGCGCGGCACTTGCCGCGCGCCTTGCCTCCCGTCACACTCCGCGCCCATGAAAGCATCGCTTCGCCTCGCACTCCTGCTCAGCGCCACCCTGCTGGCCGCCACCTCTCAAGCCGCCATGAAGGCGCTCATCGTGGACGGCCAGAACAACCACGATTGGAAGGGCACCACCCCGCACCTCAAGAAGTATCTCGAGGCGACCGGCCTCTTCGAGGTGGAGGTCGCCACCACACCAGACAACAAGGGCGACATGTCCACCTTCAAGCCCGAGTTCAAGAAATACCAACTCGTCGTCTCCAACTACAACGGCCAAGACTGGTCGAAGGAAACGCAGGCGGCCTTCGAAGAATTTGTCCGCAACGGCGGCGCTTTCGTCAGTGTCCACGCGGCGAACAACTCCTTCCCCAACTGGCCGGCCTACAACCAGATGATTGGCCTCGGCGGCTGGGGCGGGCGCAGCGAGAAGTCCGGTCCATATGTCTATTGGGAAGCCAAGGCGGCGAAGGTCGTGAAAGACATCGCCCCCGGTCGCGGCGGCAGTCACGGCCCGCAGCATGAGTTTCTGGTCGAGACCCGCGAACCAAGCCACCCCATTGTGGCCGGCCTCCCGACGAAGTGGATGCACGCCAAGGACGAACTCTACGACCGCCTGCGCGGCCCGGCGGAAAACCTCACCGTGCTCGCCACCGCCTTCGCCGACAAACAGAAGAACGGCACCGACCGCCATGAGCCGATGCTGATGACCACCACTTTCGGCAAAGGCCGCGTCTTCCACACCGCCCTCGGCCACGCCGGTGGTGGCAAGCGCGAGGCCCAGCAATGCGTCGGCTTCATTGTCACGTTTCAGCGGGGCGCCGAGTGGGCGGTCACCGGCAAGGTCACGCAAAAAGTTCCCGCTGATTTCCCCACGGCCGACAAGGTCAGCCTGCGCGAGTAATACCGCTCCTGCGTGCGAGTGAACCTGCCGCCGCTGGAGCCGCCCGACCTCCACTTGGTGCGTGCCGCCGAGGGCTGGTTGGAGCTGCACCTGCCCCATGAAGCCGAAGTGGAGTTGGCGCAACTCTCTCCCGAAATGCGGGAACATCCCGCCGTGCTGGAAATCCGCTGGCACCTACACGCTGCCGGCGCGGAATGGCAACTCGCCTGCGTCGCAGCCGACCGACTCATCGCCGTTGCGCCCCAACTGGTTGCCGGCTGGATTCACCGCGCCTACGCCACCCGGCGCATGACGGGCGGCGGGTTGACCGCTGCTTGGGAAGCCCTGCTGCCCGCTGCGGAACACTTCCCGGACGAAAGCCTGGTCCCCTACAATCTCGCCTGTTACGCCTGCCAGTTAAGCCGTCTGGAAGTGGCCCGGCACTGGTTGCAGCGCGCGCTGAGCATTGCCGGGCAAAACAACCACCGCGCCATGCTGCTGCAAATGGCCTTGGCCGATGCCGATCTGGCTCCGCTGCACGCGGAAATCCCGGACTGGCCCCAGCCTTGACACCCCATTGGGTCGACCTACGGTGGCCGCACAGGCTATGAAAGCGCTACTCCGCAGCCCGCGTCTCACGTTCGCCTTCACGTTGATTGAACTACTGGTCGTCATCGCCATCATCGCGATCCTCGCCGGCATGTTGTTGCCCGCCCTCTCCACGGCGAAATCCAAGGCCACCAGCATCAAGTGCGCGAGCAACGCCCGGCAGCTCGGCCTCGCCGCTCGGTTTTACTCCGACGACCGCGATGGCATTCTCATCCCCTACGCCGTGGACAAGCCCGCGCTCGCCGGATCCTTCGTGCCCGATCCCGTCGTCACCCGCTGGCCGGACATCCTCGTGCCTTACGCCGCGAACAACTCCAACGTCTTCCACTGCCCCGCCAACCCGCAGACCTCCCGCCTCAACATCGGCATCAACCTGAATCTCAGCGGCGGCTGGACCAACGTCTTCTTTCCCGAAACCCGCATCAGCAAACCCTCCGCCACCATCTATTTCGCGGACACCGCCATCGTCAGCAACCCCAACGAGACCAACCCCGACCTGTTCACGGAAGCGCCCGGGAATCTCAGCATCCACTTCCGCTACGATCCGGTGGGCGACTCCACCTTCTACACTCATCCCACCCGCATCGTGAACCGGCACCTCAAGCGCACCAACCTCATCATGGTGGATGGCCACGTCGAAACCATGGCAGCCAGCGGCGTGGGCTACTTCCTCCCGGTTGGCAATCCCGGAAATCTCTGGGACATCGAGTGAGGTTGTGCCGACCTGGCACACGCACCAGCCTTACTTCCCTGCGAGCGCTTTGGCCACCGTCTCCGCGATCACTTTCGCGCCCGCTGCGTTGGGATGAATCTTGTCTGGGAACATTTCCGGCTTCCCGCTCAACGCCACGTAAAGGTCAATCGTCGGCAACTTCAGCTCCTTCGCCGCCTGTTGCAGGACCGGGATGACCTCGCCCTTCACCACCGGCTCGTTGATGCCCCACTTGGTTTCATACACCGGCACCGGCAGGCAGACAAACACCTTGGGCTTGCTGGGCAGCGCCTGAAAATGTGCGACCAGCGCGCGGGCGTCGGCCCCAAACTCCGCCTTGTGCTTGTCCCAGTTCTGCGGCTTCGAATCGTTGGTCCCCAACTTGATAACCACGATGTCCGGCTGGTAGGCGGTCGCGCCCTCGAACTCCTTCGTCTTCCAATACGGCAAGTCCCCCTGCTTCAACAGCGTCGCCCCACTGCGCCCGAAATTGCGCGTCTCATATTTCCCGCCCAGTAGGCCGCCGAGCACCTTCGGATAATTGTTCACGTCCCGCTGCTCCACCCCCGCTCCGAAGGTGATGCTGTCCCCCACGCAGGCGACGCGGATGGGCTTGGACTCAGCCGCCGGCAACGTGGCGGTGAGCGAGCAAGTGACGAGGATGGAAAGAAACGAGCGGGCTGAAATGAGCAGCTTCATGGCGGCAGATGAAACCGGCCGCGACCGCTTCCGGCAAGCGACAAACGCGGCGGAGTGGGCACGGGGGCGCGGCGTTCACGCCGGTTAAAGCCGCAGGGCAAAGTTGGCTGCGAAAGTCGGCGCGCTGACTCCCGCTCCATGAACCCGTGCCGGCAATTTGCAGCCGCCGTCTGTGGGCAACCGCATTTCGAACAGGCGATGAGTAATCGGCGCGCAACGCGGCGACTGCAAGTCGCCGGCCCAGGTTCACGGTCCCAATGCGCGGTTTGCGGCCGTTCCATGCTGCCGGGCTAGGGCTGTTCCTTCACTTCGCGGTCAGGCGGCGGGTGATGTATTCGCGGACAAGGGGGATTTTGGCCTTGGCGAGGAAGAGCGCGCCCTTGGCAGGATCGGCGGCGACGATGGGCTCGGTGGCATACCAATACATCAGCGG
>CAMCFN010000039.1 GCA_945874145.1 Akkermansia muciniphila | reverse complement strand
GTCGTCGAGGCAGGCGGGGAGGAGTTGGCTTTGGGAACGGTCGTCGCCGCGCAGGTAGCTCAGGGTCGGGGAGTCAGACTGACCGCCACGAAATTTGATCAAAAAAACAGGGAGAGAGTTTTCACACAGTCTGTGAAGGCCGCGCTCCTGCGCTTGTCTCCGCCTTAGAATTCGCTACAACCCTCCGAGCGTTTGGCTGACCAGCCGCCCATAACGATGACACAACTGATTCTCCGCAGCCTGTTGACCGCCGCGCTTCTCGCCACGTCCGCCCTCGCCCAGCCCGTGAAGACCGAGCCGGGCCTCGCGGTGAGCTATGCAGTTGGCACCGCCAGTGACACCGTTGGCGCGCCGAACGTCTGGCTCTACGTCCCCGCCGGGCAGCCGCCCACGCCGTTTCTTTCCGCCGGCAAGTTCACCACCACCTTCACCGGTTTCATCTCCGTGGACTTGCGCGGTGATTTCCTGTTCAAGGTCGAGGCGAACGGCGCGGTGAAGGTCGAGCTGGGTACGAACACCATCATCGAGTTCACCGGCGACGGGAAGAAGGCCAGCGACCCGACGAAGCCCATCCGGCTCAGCAAGGGTAACAACGCGCTCAAGGTCACCTTCACCAGCCCTGCCAGTGGCGACGCGATGCTCAAGCTGTTGTGGTCCGAGAAAGGTTCACTCTGGGAGCCGGTCAACTCCGGCATGGTGAGCCGCGCTGTTGGGAACGAGGCCCTCGCGCAGCAGAACAAGCTGCGGCTCGGCCGCGAGACGTTCTTGGAGGCCCGCTGCGCGAAGTGCCACACGACTGAAGCGGGCGTGCCGGAGCTGGCGATGGATGCGCCGAGCTTCGAGGGTATCGGGTCGCGCCGGCACTTCGGCTGGATGGCCAACTGGATTCTCGACCCGAAGGCCCAGCGTGCGAGCGCGACGATGCCCAAGCTCTTCCACGGCCCCACCGCGCAGGCCGAGGCTGAGGCCATCGCCGCGTTTCTCGCCGCGCAGACTGGCGCGGCTCCGACCGGCGAGCCGAAGAAGGACGACGAGAGCATCGAGGCCGCGAAAAAGCTCGTCGAGGCGCTGCACTGCACCGGCTGCCACAATGTTCCCGACATCGGGGACACGGATGACAAGAAGCTCAACCTCACGCACGTCAACGCCAAGTTCCCGCCCGCCGCGCTGCTGGCCTTCCTCAAGAACCCCGGCACGCACTACGCGTGGACGCGCATGCCGAACTTCAAACTGAAGGACGTCGAGGCTGAACAGGTGGCCGGCTTCCTTTCCTCCATTGCGCCGATGGTCAAGCAGCCTGGTGCGCCGACCGATGCCGCCGTCATTGCTCGCGGCAAAACCCTTGTGCAGACCAAGGGCTGTCTCAACTGCCACACGCTCAAGCTGGACAATCAATTCAAGGCCAAGCCCCTCGCGGAACTCGCTGCCGCGAGGTGGACCAGCGGGTGCCTCGCGGAATCGCCCAACGGCAAGACGCCACACTTCGCCTTCGCGAAGGCCGAACGCGAGGCGTTGCCAGCCTTCGCCGCCACGGACCGCGCCTCTCTGAAGCGCCACGTCCGGGTCGAGTTCGCCGAACGGCAGGCGCGGAACCTGAACTGCACCAGTTGCCACGGCCAGCTCGACGGCTTCACCCGTTACGAAATGCTCGGCGGCAAGCTCCGGCCCGAGTGGATGGCGCAGTTCATCGCGGGCGAAACCAAATACAAGCCCCGGCACTGGCTTGCGCACCGCATGCCGGTCTTCCCCAAATACGCCGCCGACTTCGCCATCGGCCTCGCCATGAGCCACGGTTTCCCGCCGCGGACGCCCGCCGAGCCACCGCAGGATTTGGAGCTGGCGAAGGTGGGCCAGAAGCTCATCGGCGTGGACGGCGGTTTCTCCTGCATCTCCTGCCATTCCGTCGGCGCGGTGAAGGCCGCGCAAGTCTTCGAGAGCGAGGGCATCAACTTCGCCTATACTGTCGAGCGCATCCAACGCGCCTACTACGAGCGCTGGACTCGCAACCCGCTGCGCATCGAGCCGCAGACCAAGATGCCGGTGTATTTCCAGGAGGACGGTTCCAGTCCGCTGCCCGACGTGCTTGGCGGCGACACCGCCAAGCAGCTCGACGCCTTCTGGCAGTTCTTCCGCCTCGGCGACAAGATCACGCCCCCCGCCGCGCCGTAACCGACGAGCCTGCCTTCGGCGGAAGCTTACCGAATCAGCGGGGCGCGAAAAGGAGTGCTCCGCTTTCCTTTAGCGAAGGACGAAGCTGATTTAAGGCCGAATACGCCGACGTGGTGGCCGGCCTAAAAAGCAAGCTCGCCGCCAAGCTCCGCGCCGTGCGGGACAACGACCTGGGCCGGAACTAACGCGGCGCGCGGCGTTCACGCCGCTTCACCGTGCTGTGCCCTTTGGCCTTCTGATGTCCTGCCGCCTTCGGACGTCGAAGCGGCATAAATGCCGCGCAGCCTGCGCCTCCTGGGCCCTTTTGTGGCAACCTATCCATGGTTATCGGAGGCTGGCCATCGTAGCCGGTGGAATGCCGATAGCCAAAAGTGGTTCCGACACGCATGACGTGATGCTGGACGCCGCTTCCCGCGTGCGGGAAACTCCACCCACTCATGCTACGTCTCGACTTGCTGCCAACGACTCGGGCGAACCTGCAACCGCTTTCAAGGCCTTCTCCCTTCGCAGAACGAGGGGTGGCCGGAGGCCGGATGAGGGGTGCGGCCACCAGCGTAGTTGCAAGCGACCCCTCACCCCGACCCTCTGCCCTTGTTCCGCAAAGGGAGAGGGAGCTTCAAATCAGGCACCTGCTCTGCCTTGCCGCCTTCCGGCCTACGGGTTCAAGGTGCTCCTTCCTTGTTCTTCTCTCTGTCCTTTGTGCCTCTGTGGTTCATTCCCAAGCCGCCCCTCCCGACCTCGTCGTCTTCCTCACCGATGATCAAGGCCAGCTCGACTCCACGCCCTATGGCGGACAGGGCATCCGCACGCCGAACATGCAGCGCCTCGCGGACGCGGGGATGACCTTCACGCGCGCCTACGTGGCATCGCCGAGCTGCGCGCCCAGCAGCGCAGCCTTGCTCACCGGCTTGATGCCCGCTCGCAACGGCGCGGAGGCGAACCACTCGAAGCCGCGCGCTGAGTTGAAGAAGTGGCCGGCGTATCTCAAGGAGCTGGGCTACGAAGTCGTCGCGTTCGGCAAGGTCTCGCACTACAAGCACACGGCGGACTACGGCTTCGACCACTTCTCCGACGACGGCTTCCATCAGCACCAGAGCATCACCAACGCGATTGCGTGGCTGAAAGCTCGCCCGCACGCCGGTGCGAAGCCGCTCTGCCTGATGATCGGCAGCAACTGGCCGCACGTCCCGTGGCCTGAGGAAACCGCCGGCTACGACCCAGCGAATCTCCCGGTCCCCGCCGGCAGCATCGACACGCCCACCACCCGCGCCTGTCGTGCAAAATACGCCGCCGCCGTCACGCGCGCCGACACCGACCTCGGCCTCGTGATGGCCGCTGCGCGCGAGCACCTGCCGAAGGAGGCGCTCATGCTGTTCACCCCCGACCACGGCGCGCAATGGCCCTTCGGCAAATGGAACCTCTACGAGTTCGGCGTCGCCGTGCCGCTCATCATCGCGTGGCCCGGCGTGGTGATGTCAGGCACGCGGACCGACGCGATGGTGCAATGGGTGGACCTCCTCCCGACGCTGCTCGAAGCCGTTGGCGGCAAAGCGCCGCCGGACATTGACGGGCGCTCCTTCCTCCCCGTGCTGCGCGGGCAAACCACCAAGCACCGTGACCGCATCTTCACCACGCACGCGAACGACAACCGCTTCAACGTCTATCCCGCCCGCGCCGTCCGCGACGAGCGTTGGAAATACATCCGCAACCTGCACCCGGAGTTCGCCTTCACCACGCACATTGATCTCGTGGCGGGCCGGCTTGGCCAACGCGACTTCTTCTCGACGTGGGAAACCGCCTCGCAGTCCGACCCTCAAGCCGCCGCCATCCTCAAGCGCTACCACGCGCGCCCCGCCGAGGAGCTCTACGACCTCGCCACCGATCCCACCGAGCAGGGCAACCTCGCCGCCGACTCGCGGCACGCTCCGCAGCTCGCCGCCTTGCGCGCCGACCTCGACGCGTGGATGAAGTTGCAGGGCGACCAGCAAAAGCAGTTCGCCGAGCCGCGCCTGTTGAGGAACCCAAACAGCTTCGGCCGCAAAGCGCAAATCGGCGACCAGCAGAAGCAGGGCGTCAAAGGCAAAGCAACGAAGTAATATCCCCGCGCATGAAGCCACAGTTTCTCAACGTGGATCTGGAAGTGCTTTCCAAGTCCGACCTTTCCGTTTTTGCAAAATCGTTCGGGTCAAGGAAGGTGAGCGTGCTTTACTGTGACCACCAAGGGGAGCAGTTCCTAGCTGCGCTGGAATTGGCCACCACGCGTCGGACTCCGGAGCAACTGCTCGCGCGCTTTTGCGATTTGCTCGAAGCGATGCCGCCCAAGGCGGCGAAGCTTTGGCGGGAGGCGAACCGAAGAACTTTCGACATCGGAATCGAATCAGGCCGTTCGCAGCCAGCACTCGCACTCATGATTCCGCCTGCAACCTTGGCCCGCATTACCGCGCTCGGGGCGACAGTTGCCGTTACGGTTTACCCAATCCGAAAATGAGGTATCGCCTGTTATTCTTTGCGCTTCTTTACGTCCTCTGCGCCTCCGCGTTGAATCTCTCCGCTGCCTCACGTCCGAACATCATCCTTGTGCTCATTGATGACATGGGCTGGGGCGACTTCTCCTGTTTTGGCAACAAGGACGCGCAGACGCCCAACGTGGACCGGCTCGCCGCCGAGGGTATCCGTTTCTCCCAGTTCTACGTCAACGCACCCATCTGCTCGCCGTCGCGGTGCGCGCTCGTGACCGGGCAGTATCCGCACCGCTGGCGCATCACATCGTATCTCAACAACCGTGCGGACAACGAGCGCCGCGGCGTCGCGAACTGGCTCGACCCGAAGGCCCCCACGCTCGCGCGCATGCTCAAGCAGAACGGCTATGCCACCGGCCATTTCGGCAAGTGGCATCTCGGCGGCCAGCGCGACGTGGCGGACGCCCCGCCAATTTCCGATTACGGCTTCGATGAGTCGCTCACGAACTTCGAGGGCATGGGCGCGAAGTTGTTGCCACTCACCCTTAAGCCCGGCGACACCCACCCCGGCCGCATCTGGGCCGACGCGGAGCGGCTTGGCGGCCCCGTGACTTGGATGCAGCGCTCGCAAATCACCAGCGGCTTCGTGGACGCGGCGATTCCGTTCATGAACCGCGCCGTCGTCGCTGGGAAACCGTTCTACGTGAACCTCTGGCCCGACGATGTCCACAGCCCCTTTTGGCCGCCCGTGGACAAGTGGCGCGACAGCCGGCGCGGCCTTTATCTCGCCGTGTTGGAGCAGATGGACCGGCAGCTCGGCAAGCTCTTCGACCACGTCCGCGCCACGCCCGCGCTGCGCGACAACACGCTCATCCTCGTGTGCTCCGACAACGGCCCCGAGCCGGGCGCGGGCAGCGCGGGTCCGTTCCGCGGCACCAAGACGACGCTTTACGAAGGCGGCACGCGATCGCCCTTGATTGCCTGGGGACCGGGCCTCGTCGATAAAGCCAAGGCCGGCACACACAACGAAACTTCCGTCTTCGCCGCGATGGATCTTGCGCCGTCGTTTCTCGCGATAGCCAACGCCGCCAAGTCGGCTGGCGTGACTTTCGATGGCGAGAACGTTGCGCCCGTGGTGCTCGGCAGGAGCCTCGGCTCCCGCGCCGCGCCGATATTCTGGCGGCGTCCGCCCGACCGCAAAACCGCCGGCCCGAATCTGCCCGAGCGCCTACCCGATCTCGCGATGCGCGAGGGCGATTGGAAACTTCTGTGCGAATACGATGGCTCCCAGCCGCAGCTCTACAATCTCAGCACCGACCGCGCGGAGGCCAAGAACCTCGTCGCGCAACACCCGGACCTCGTCGCGCGCCTCACGAAGGCGTTGCTCGCCTGGCATCAGTCCATGCCGTCGGACAACGGCCCTGCGCTTGGCATGCAAGTCTCCTCGCCCAAAGCGGCGGGAAAGAAGAAGGCCGGCGACAAACCGCCCAAGTAGCTTTTCGTCATGAAACTGCCACCGACTCGGAATCTGGCTTCACTCAGTGTGCTCGCTGTGGCCGTGTGCGCCCTCACTCTGCACTGCGGCTGCCAAAGCCCGCAGCCGGTGCGCGGCGAACAGGCGAAGATGCTGGCCGCGACGTTCAGCTTTTGGCAGCCGCACCTGCTGCTCACGTCTGACCAGCGCTACCGCCGGCTGGACATCGAAATCGACCATGTGGAAGGCACCGGGCCGACGGCCGGGGAGTTGAAGGCCATCACCGAGTTTTTCGAAACGCACTGCCGCAAGCCCGAGGGCGTGCGCGTGCGGGTGGACGCCGCCATTCCCCGGGTGCGAGCGCGCGGCATCGGTCGCAAAGCGCTCGCGGAACTGCATCTCGACGGCCCGGAGCGGGCGGACGCAGCTTTCGATTACTTCCTATTCTTCGACAGCCGGCTCGCGGGCACCCCCAAGGCGGAGCCGATCACCACGCGGATTACCTTTCCCGGCGCGGTGTTGCTCGACCGCCGCTACCTCGACGCCTGGTCACGGTTCCCCGGTGCGGGCGACATGGCGCGGCGGCTCATGCTGCACGAGGCCGGTCACATCCTCGGCCTGTGCGCGAACCAGGCCCACGCCGATGGCATCCACTGCACCAACGCGTCCTGCCTGATGAACGTGCGACTGAACATCCGGCCGCTGCAGTTGCTGTTGCCCGGCCCGGTCGTGCCGCAACGTGACTTTTGCTCCGCGTGCCGCGCCGATCTGCTGGCCACGCTGGCGCAGCCGCCAGCGGACAACCTGCGCTTCCTCGGCCCCTACTGCGTGCGTTCCGAGCCAGGCTATCACGTCGTGTCGAGCCCAGCCTTCTGCTTCGTGCATGTGGGTGCGCTGGCCGATCTCGACCTCGTAGAGGTGAAGCGCCGCCGCCACGCGAAGTTCACTGCGGAGCCGCAGCTCGACGGCCTCCACAGCCAGACCGGCCCGCTCGATCTGTCCGTCGCGCGCGAGCTCATCCCTCAACTCGAACGCGACCCGATCGAACACCTGCGCGACCTTGCGGAGAACTTGAAAGCGAAGCTGTCCGCTGCGGACGCCCCGCGCCCGGAGCCGAAGCTATGAACTTGTTTCGCCTTGCTCTGCTGCTGGTCCCGTTACTCGACTGTTTTCCGGCAACCACCAGCGCCGCCGCCAAGCCCAACGTCCTCCTGCTCTGTGTGGACGACCTCAAGCCCGCGCTCGGCTGTTACGGCGACGCGCTCGCCAAGTCGCCGAACATTGACCGGCTCGCCGCGCGCGGGGCGCGCTTCGACCTCGCGTTTTGCAACCAGTCCGTCTGCGCGCCGTCGCGGAACAACCTGCTCCTCGGCTCGCGCTCGACTTCCATCGGCATCTACGGCCTGGACCGGAACTTCCGCACCGCCGTCCCGGATGCCGTAACCATGACTCAGCACTTCATGCAGCACGGCTACCGCGCCGAAGCAGTTGGAAAAATCCTCCACACCGGCCACGGCAACCGCGATGACGACGCCTCGTGGTCCGTGCCGAGCGTGAAGGAAAAGGTCGTCGAGTATCTCGACCCGAAGAACTCGGCTGGCGGCCAGCTCACGCGCGAGGAGGCGTTCTTCACCAACCAAAAGCTTGGTGAAATCGGCAAGCTCCCGCGCGGCGCGGCCACCGAGATTTCTGATGTGCCCGACCGCGCCTATGCCGACGGTCGCATCGCTGACGAGGGCATCCAGCGGTTGCGCGCCGCGAAGGAGCGCGGCAGGCCGTTCTTCCTCGCGCTCGGTTTCGTGAAGCCGCACCTCCCGCTCACCGCGCCGAAGAAGTATTTCGACCTGCACGACCCCGCGAAGTTCGCCCTCGCCCTTGATCAGCACGACCCGGTGGGCGCACCCAAATACGCCCGCAAGGTTGGCGGCGAGATCGTGAACTACGACCCTTTGACCGTGGAGAATCTTAAACAGGCGGACACCCAGCGCCGGCTCCTCCACGCCTACTACGCCTGCGTGAGCTACATGGACGCACAGCTCGGCCGCGTGCTCGACGAACTCGACCGACTCGGCCTCGCGCAGAGCACGCTCATCGTCCTCTGGGGCGACCACGGCTGGCACCTGGGCGACCACGGTTACTGGACCAAGCACACCAACTACGAGCAGGCCAACCGCATCCCGCTCCTGGTCGTCGCTCCCGGCGTCACCCAGCCCGGCTCGGCCACGCGCCAGCCGGCTGAGACCGTGGATCTCTTCCCCACCCTTGCCGAACTTGCCGGTCTGCCCGCGCCCGCCGGCCCGCAACCGCGCGATGGCCTCAGCCTCGTGCCGGTCCTGTGTGACCCGGCCCGGCGCCTTCGCGATCACGCCTACCACGCCTACCCGCGCGGTGAGCGCATCGGCCGCGCGATTCGCACGGAGCGTTACCGTCTGGTCGAGTGGAAGAAGCCCGGCGCTCCGACGGACACCGCCGAGTTCGAGCTTTACGATTACCAGACCGATGCCGGTGAGTGCCGGAACCTCGCTGCGGAGCAACCGCAAATTCTCGCGCAACTTCGGGCTGTCCTCGCGCGTCATCCAGAGGCAAGGCTGCCCTTTGCCAATCAGCCGAAAAAGAACGCCAACCCATGAAACCATTCTCAGCCCTCCGCTTTGCGCTGCCCTGCGCCCTTGGCCTCTCAGCGTTGAACTGCTTCGCTGCCGCCAAGCCCAACGTCCTCCTCATCTGCGTGGACGACCTCAAGCCCGCGCTCGGCTGTTACGGCGACGTGCTCGCCAAATCACCGAACCTCGACCGCTTAGCCGCGCGCGGCGTCCAGTTCAACCGCGCCTTCTGCAACCAGGCCGTCTGCTCGCCCTCGCGCAACGCCCTCATGACCAGCCTGCGCCCGCAGACGCTCGGCATCTACGACCTGCCCACGCACTTCCGCAAGGCCGCGCCGGACGCCGTGACGGTCGGGCAATACTTCAAGCGGCACGGCTACCGCACCGAGGGCCTCGGGAAGATTTTCCACGTCGGCCACGGGAACATTGACGACGCCGACTCGTGGAGCGTGCCGTCCTGGCGACCCAAGGGCGGCGGCTACGCGCTCAAGGAAAGCATCGAGGGAGCGCGTGATAGCAAGCTGGGTCCACGCGGCGCGGCCTATGAATCCGCTGATGTGGCGGACAACCAATATGGCGACGGGATGATCGCCGACGAAGCCATCGAGCGCCTGCGCGCCGCGAAGGCGAAGGCCGGCGATCCGTTCTTCCTCGCCGTGGGCTTTCTCAAGCCGCACCTGCCGTTCGTCGCCCCGAAGAAGTATTGGGATCTCCACGACCGCAGCGCCTTCAAGCTCGCGCAGCCGCAGACGCCGCCCGTCGGCGCACCGAGCTACGCGCCGCAGGCCGGCGGCGAGCTGCGAAACTACAAGGACATGCCGGCGAAGGGCGACCTCCCGGCCGACCTTCAGCGCACGCTCATCCACGGCTACTACGCCGCGACCAGCTACATGGACGCGCAGGCGGGCCGCGTGCTCGCGGAGTTGGACAAGCTCGGTCTCGCGCAGGACACCGTCGTTGTCCTGTGGGGCGACCACGGCTGGCATCTCGGCGATCACGGCATCTGGTGCAAGCACACGAACTACGAGCAGGCCGCGCGCATCCCGGTGCTCGTCGCTGGCCCCGGCGTGAAAGCTGGGGCGAAGTCCGCCTCCCTCGTTGAGACCGTGGACATCTACCCCACGCTCGCGGAACTCGCCGGCCTGCCCGCCCCCGCCGGTTTGGATGGCCGTAGCTTCGCCGCCACCTTGCGCGACCCCGCTGCGCCGCACCGCGATCACGCCATCCACGTCTATCCGCGCAGCGCGCCGGACAAGGGCAGCGTGCTGGGCCGCGCCATCCGCACCGAGCGCCACCGCCTTGTCGAATGGAAGAAACAGGGCGCGCCCGCCGACACCGCCGAGCTGGAACTCTACGACTACCAGACAGACCCGCTCGAAACCAAGAACCTTGCCGCTGAACAGCCCGAAGTCGTCGCCAAACTCCGCGCGCTGCTGGCGAAACATCCCGAAGCCAAACCACAAATCAGCGCCGCCGCTGCCAAGCAAGCCGACTCGAAGCCCGCGCCCGCGAAGGGCAAGCAGGACCGCAACGCCGCGTTCGACGCCCGCGACAAGAACAAGGACGGCAAACTTTCCCGCGACGAATTTCTCGCCAATCAGCCCGACCCCGATAAAGCCCCCGCCCGCTTCCCGCAGTTCGACACGAACAACGACGGCTTCCTCAGCCGTGAGGAGTTCGTCACCAGCGGCGGGAAGAACAAGTGACGGTAGCTGTGGAGGCGTCGGCGTCGGCAGCTTGCGCCGATTGCGTCCAGTTGGTGCTCTCCGCTGACGAGGTGGCAGACGTTTGCTCTGCGAGACGGCAGCCGGAGATTGCCCGCCCGTCTTCACCTAGCGCATAGTCCACCCGACATGCAGCCATACCTCGACCTGCTCCAACACGTCCTCGACAAGGGCAAGTTCAAGTCCGACCGCACGGGCACCGGCACTTGGTCCGTCTTCGGCGCGCAGACGCGGTTCGACCTCCGCACCAGCTTTCCCGTCCTCACCACGAAGAAGCTTCACCTTAAGTCCATCATTTACGAGCTGCTCTGGTTCCTGCGCGGCGAGACGAACGTGAAGTGGCTGCAAGAGCGCGGCGTGACCATCTGGAACGAATGGGCCGACGCCGACGGCAACCTCGGCCGCGTCTATGGCGCGCAATGGTGCGACTGGCGCACCACCGACGGCCGCAGCGTGAACCAGATTGACCAGGTCATCGCGCAGCTTCAGCGGAACCCCGACTCGCGCCGGCACATCGTCAGCGCGTGGAACGTCGGGGAGATTGACCAGATGAAACTCCCGCCCTGCCACGCGCTCTTCCAGTTCTACGTGGCCGACGGCGAACTCTCCTGCCAGCTCTACCAGCGCAGCGCGGACCTCTTCCTCGGCGTGCCATTCAACATCGCCAGCTACGCGCTGCTCACACTGATGGTCGCCCAAGTCACCGGCCTGAAACCCGGCGACTTCGTCCACACCTTCGGCGACCTGCACCTCTACGCGAACCACCTCGAACAGGCGAAGCTCCAGCTCACCCGCGCCCCGCATCCGCTCCCCGTGATGAAGCTCAACCCCGCCGTGAAGAACATCCACGACTTCGTGTTCGAGGATTTCACGCTGGAAGGCTACGACCCGCACCCGGGCATCAAGGCACCGATTGCGGTTTAGGCTATGGGGAAGAGAAAATCCAAGGAGGAAGAGTGGATTCGGCTTGTTGCTGCTTCGGCAATGATGGTGGTTGGCGCTTGGATGTTTGTCCCAGCGTTTCGCCCCTGGCTGGTCGGCCTCGCCATCCTCGCGGGCATCGCTGCGGTCGCTGTGGGCCTGCACACCAATCAGGCTTCCGACCGAACGTCGGTCGACCAGGCGCTTTCCGTGTTTGAGGAGGCAATGAAACCGCCTGCGTCTCCACCGCCGCCCGTTGCGCCGCATTCGTCGGACGCGAGCCAATCCAGTCGCGAGTCCGTGCTTGCCGCACTACGCCGCATTGACTGGTTCCGCTTCGAGAGGGTCATCGAGGCCCTCTACCTCAGCCACGGCTACACCGTGCGACGCCTCGGCGGTGCGCACCCGGACGGCGGCTTGGACTTGATTGTCACCACGCCGGACGACCGCTTCGTGGTGCAGTGCAAGCACTGGCGCCGAGAGACTGTGGGCGTCCAGAACATCCGCGAGCTGCTCGGCACGCTGACGGACAGCGGCATTCCTAAGGGCGTCTACGTCACCATGCGCGGCTACAGCGACGCTGCCCGCGATATGGGTGTGCGGAACGGGTTAGTCCTGCTGGATGAGCAGCAGTTGGTGGAACTCATAGTCGCGCTCGGCCCTGACTACGGGGTCCAAGTGATGGAACTGCTCAACGACCTGCGCAAGTTCTGTCCCAAGTGTGAAAGTCAGATGCTGCTACGCATGGCCAAGCGGGGGAAGAATGCCGGCAAGCAGTTTTGGGGTTGTCCAAGCTACCCGCGCTGTGACGGCATCTTGGAAGCGGAGGCAATTTAGCCTATGCAAACTTCAATGGAGCAAAGCAGGTTCTGCCCATGAACGACCGACAACCAGTTCCTGAAACCTTTCAGACGACTCCCGAAGCGGCGGCGATCTCGGCCCTACAGGACGAGTTGGGAATGCTGACTTCGATTCGGGAAGGACTTGCTCAAAGCGAGCGCGGCGAGGGGGTGTCGCATGAGCAGGTGGCGGCGATGCTGCTCGCACACCCCAAGGGCCAAGCCGAGGCCACTGCGTGGTGCAAACTGCTTCGTCAGACCCAAGCCACCCCTGCCGCCCGTGCGTTGACCGACGCCGACATCGCTGCGGAAGTCGCCACCGTCCGGGCAAGCCAATGAGCGCGCCTGTGAGCAGAACCGCAGTTCCCCCTGCCAATATTTGGCCCCTCGACCCCGCCGTCACGTTCCTGAACCACGGCTCGTTCGGCAGTTGCCCCCTGGCGGTGCTGGAGTTTCAGCGCGAGGTGCGGGAGCGGATGGAGCGGCAGCCGGTGACGTTCTTCGTGCGGGACTTGGAGGGTTTGCTGGATGGGGCGCGGGGGAAACTGGCGACGTTTGTCGGCAGCGCGGCGGAGGATTTGGTGTTCGTGCCGAATGCGACTTCCGGTGTGAACGCGGTGTTGCGCTCACTGGAGTTTCAGCCGGGCGATGAGCTGCTCGTCATCGACCACGAATACAATGCCTGTCGCAATGCCTTGGACTACGTGGCGCAACGCAGCGGGGCGCGCGTGGTGGTGGTGAAGATTCCTTTTCCGCTCACGAGCGGGGCGGAAATCACAGCCCGCGTGCTGGGCGCGGTGACTCCCCGCACGCGGCTGGCTTTGCTGGACCATGTGACCAGCCAGACGGGCTTGGTGCTGCCAATCGAAGACTTGGTGCGCGAGCTGAACGCGCAGGGCGTGGACACGCTGGTGGACGGGGCGCACGCACCGGGCATGGTGCAGCTGAACCTCCAGCAGCTCGGCGCGGCTTACTACACGGGCAATTGCCACAAGTGGATTTGCGCGCCGAAGGGGGCCGCGTTGCTCCACGTCCGCCAGGACCGGCAGGAGCGCATCCGTCCGCTGGTCATCAGCCACGGCGGGAACTCCCAGCGCACGGACCGCTCGCGCTTTCTCATCCAGTTCGGCTGGATGGGCACTAGCGACCCGAGCGCGGCGCTGTCCGTGCCGAGGGCGATTGAGTTCATCGGGTCGCTGCGGCCGGGCGGTTGGCCAGAGGTGATGCGGAGCAACCGGGAGTTGGCTTTGGCCGGTCGCCGTGTGCTGTGCGAGGCGTTGGGCAACCCGCTGCCGTGCCCCGATGAACTCATCGGCTCGCTGGCGTCGGTGCCGATTCCCGATGCGACGGACCGCACGCCTTCCAAGAACCCGCTTTACCTCGACGCGTTGCAGGACCGGTTGCTGGCGGAGTTCGGCATCGAAGTGCCCATCGTCCCGTGGCCCGCGCCGCCGAAGCGGTTGCTGCGCATCTCCGCGCAGCTCTACAACTCACTGCCACAATACGAGCGGCTGGCGGGGGCGCTGAAGCGACTGCTCTGATTTTAGCCACGGATGAAACACGGACTGAACACGGATAAAGACACCCCTTCGCGCCTGCGGGCATCCGCGTTTCATCCGTGGCTAAAGCAAAGCGCTCAGTCTTTGCGGCTCACTTGGCGTCCTTGTTGACCGTCGGCTTCGGCAGGTTAGGCACGAGGCTTGGGTCATATTTCGCGCCGGCGGAGACTTGGACCACGGTCAGGCGGACCTTGGTGGGGAAGAACTTCTCCGAGTCGGCGCGCTTGTGGGCGTGGCCGCTGCCGCCGCTGCCGTCCTTGATGACCAAGTCCATTTGCTTGATGCCCTCGGACCAGACGATGCCGTCGTTCTGCCAGAAGGCTTTCATGGAGACGTCTTTCTCATACACGCCCTTCTCGCGGTAAAGGTCCGTGCCGGTGCAGCCGTAGCCGTTGCCCTGACCCTTGTTGGGGATGTAGCAAATGCTCCACGTCGTCGGCTCGCTGCCAGCGGGTTTATCGAGGACTTCCAAGCGGAGGTGGACGGTGCCGTTTCGGTAGTCCACCGGGGCGGTCCAGTCGCGCGGGCGCTCGGGATTGACGGCCGCGCCCTTGACGTAGTAGTGCGATTTGCTGGGTTTGGAATTATCCGCGTCGTCCTTGGTGAAGGTGAAGGTGACATCGAACAGCACGAACTGCGCGGCGGGCAAGGTGGCGCTGCTCACCAGCAGTGCGACCAGCCAAGCGCCAGGCCACGAGGCTCGGCGGAACGGGGCGGTGGTCAGGCGGCGGGGTGGGATGGACAGCGTTGCTTCGGTGCTCATAGCCACACGGTGGGGCGGGGTGAATGTGCGGTCGAGCAAGTTTCGCCGGGCTGCACTCACTTGGTGGCCACCACGCGGACTTCAGCGGCGGGAACGAGCAGATGGGCAAGCGATCGCAGCCTGCGGAACCCGCTTTCCCCAAGTTTCAATTTGACTGCCCAAGCTGACGCCGCGCGGTCGTAGCCGAACTGGCCGATGCTCGCCGACTCCAGCTTGAAGCCACACTCGGTCACCAGGTTGCCGAGTGTCTGCGCATTCCACGAGAAGAGGTGATGGTTCGGCTCGGCGGGGTCGTGGTGGCGGTAGCGACGCTCCTTCTCGAACGGGACGTGGAGCAGGAGCTTGCCGCCGGGCTTGAGCACGCGGTGGATTTCCGCGAGCGAGGCGGCAGGATTAAGCGCGTGCTCCAGCATGTGATGACAAATCACGATGTCGGCGCTGGAGGCGGCGAGGGCGGCGGAATTGCTGACGAACTCAATGCCGCGCTCACGCAACGACGACTCCAGAAAGTCCGACACGTCGAAGCCGATGCGGCGGGTGCACTTCAGTTCCGCCAAGTTCCAGCCCGCGCCCACGCCGAACTCCACGACGGTGTCCGTCGCGCGAATGGGCGAGGTGAACTTCTCAGCGCGCAGTCGCGCGACCCACAGGAGAGCCGCCGCAGGAATACCACGCTTGCCCTCGTGATAGGCGCGCCCGGCTTCGCCTTGGTAGTGGCGGGCAGCGGAGTTGTCCGGCGAGTCAGGCATCAGGAGGAGCTTAGTCAAACGTGGCGTGCGCTGTCGAACGCGGAGCGCCGGTCTCCGACCCGGCGTGCTGCTGAAGGACACCGAAAAGCCGGGCCGGAGGCCGACGCCCCACTCTGAACTGTCGCGAGGCAAGGCGACTTGGTAGAACTCGCGCGTGCCCACTGCCGCCGATTCCGGCCAGCCAGCCAGCTCCGAGTTGGAACTGTCCATCGTGATGCCGTGCTTGAACGAGGCGGAGACGTTGCCCAAATGCGTCGAGAAGGCCCTGCGCTTCCTGCGGGAGAGCAAGATTCCCGGCGAAGTGATCGTAGCGGACAACGGCAGCACGGACGGCTCACCGGAGCTTGCCGCCAAGCTCGGCGCGCGAGTGGCGGCGGTCTCTGAGCGCGGCTATGGCAATGCGCTGCGCGGCGGCATCGCCGCCGCGCGCGGGCGCTTCGTGGTGATTGGCGACGCGGATGACAGCTACGACTTCGCGGCGCTGGGCGCGTTCCTCGAAAAGCTACGGGCGGGGGCGGACCTCGTGCAGGGTTGCCGCCTGCCGTCGGGTGGTGGGACGATTGAGCCGGACGCGATGCCGCCGTCGCACCGCTGGCTTGGCAACCCGCTCTTCTCGGCGCTCGCGCGGCGGATGTTCCGCGTGCCGGTGAACGACGTTTACTGTGGCCTGCGCGGGTTCCGCCGCGACTTGATTCCGAAATTGGACCTGCGCTGCGAGGGCATGGAATTCGCGACGGAGATGCTCATCAAGGCAAGCCTGCGCGGAGCACGCATCGAGGAGGTGCCCATCACGCTGCATCGTGACGGGCGCACAGCGCACCCGCCGCATCTGCGGACGTTCCGCGATGGCTGGCGCACGTTGCGGTTCTTCCTGATTTGCAGCCCGCGCTGGCTGTTTGCGTATCCGGGTTTGCTGCTGCTGGCGCTGGGGGCGCTCGGTTTCGGCGTTGCGATGCCGGGCCTAACGTTCTTCGGCGCGACGTTCGACGCGCACACGTTGCTGTTCGCCAGCCTGGCGCTGATGGTGGGTTATCAGTCGGTGCTGTTCGGCTGGCTGGCGCGGACGCTGGCAGCGCGGGATGGTTTTTTGCCCGAGACGAAGTTGCTTGGTTGGCTGCGGGAGGCGGTGTCGCTGGAACGTGGGCTGGGCTTTGGCTGTGTCTTGCTGGGTGCGGGTGTCGGGCTGTTGCTGGCGGCGGTAGCGCAATGGCAGGCGGCAGGTTTTGGGCGGCTGGATTACGCGCTCACGATGCGCTGGGTGATTCCCGGCGTGACGTTGACGGCGGTGGGCTTTCAAACGGTGCTCGCGAGCTTCTTCGTCGCGGTGCTGGGGTGGTATCGGAAATGAACCGCACACCACAAAGAGACTTAGCCACAAAAGTGCGCAAAGGGAATTCCTTTGCGGCCTTGGCGTTCTTTCGCAGCCATTCCGTTTTTCATTTCGCGTATGAGTGAGCCAGCCCCAAACGCGTGGGAGGCGGCGTATCTGCGCTTCGAGACGCCGGAGGAGGAGACGCGCAAATTTTTGCGGCGGCTGCACCGGCTGGGTGCGGAGCTGTGGCCGAGGAACGCGCAGGTGGTGGAGTTGTTCTGCGGACGCGGCAATGGATTTAACGCGCTGCAACACCTCGGCTTTACGAACCTCGAAGGAGTGGACCTGTCACCCGCGTTGATTGCGAAATACTCCGGGCCGGCGAAGTGCTTGGTGGCGGACTGCCGGCAACTACCGTTTCCCGACGCCTCGCGGGACATCGCCATTGTGCAGGGCGGACTGCATCATTTGCCGGAGTTGCCGGGCGATTTGGAGCGGGTGGTGGGCGAGGTGCGGCGGGTGGTGCGGCCCGGCGGGCGGTTCATGGTGGTGGAGCCGTGGCGGACGCCGTTCCTGCGGTTCGTGCATTGGGTGGGTAGTTTCCGACTGGCTCGGCGGGCGTGGGACAAGCTGGATGCGTTGGAGACGATGACGGAACTGGAGCGGGTGACTTACGAGCAATGGCTTCGGCAGCCGGAGTCGGTGCTGCGGTGCTTGGAAAGCAACTTCGCGACGGAGCGGAAGTGCATTGCCCGGGGGAAGCTGATGTGGGTGGGAAGGAGGGAGAGTGATTAGTGTTTAGCAATTTGTCCGAGCCAGACGGAGGGGTTCTCCGTGGCATTCGGGAACTCAGCACTAATTGCTAATCACTCTCCGTGCGGTCGCTCTGTCTAAGATGAACACCAAGTGCCAACTCCGCTGGCTTTTCGTTGCACAGGCCGTGCTTCTCGCGATCGCAGGGTGGCGAAACGTGCACCAGCTCAACCCGGACGCCATCGCCTATTTACGCATCGCGGGCTACTATGCGGCCGGGCAAGTGGAGCTGGCGGTGACGGGTTACTGGGGGCCGTTGTTGAGCTGGCTGATGGTGCCGCTGCTGAAGGCAGGTGTGGCTCCGCTCCTTGCGGCGCGGGTGGTGATGGCCGGGGCGGGCGTGGTGTTTCTCGCCGGGTCGCTGGCGGTCTTCCGGGCCTTTCGGCTTCCGCCGGTGAGCACCGTGGTGGGCGCATCAGTGGTGGCTGGCTATTCGGTCTTCTGGTCGGTGCGCAACATCACGCCGGACTTGCTGATGGCGGGTTTGGTGGCACTGGCGGTGAGTGCGACGGTGCGATTGTTTTTGTCGCCGGGGCAGCGAACTCAGGGAGCCGCGACAGCAAGTTGTCGGCGCGGGGGCGTGGGGCGACTCAGCATCGTGGCGGGGGCGTGGTGGGGCGTGGCGTATCTGGCGAAAGCGGTGGCATTGCCACTGGCGGTGCTGACCACGCTGGCGCTGGCGGGCCTTGCCCTTCGAAGACGCGCGGAACTGCGGCGGGAGGTGGCGCAGCGGTTGGGTTTGCTCGGGCTTGGCGCCGCGCTGGTAGCGGGCCCGTGGGTGGGAATGCTTTCGTTGCACTACGGGAAGTTCACTTTCTCGACGACGGGGCCAATCGCTCACGCGCTGGCGGGACCCGGAGCGGCGGCACGTTATCATCCGGCCATGGTGACGCTGCACCAGCCCGAGGTCGGACGACTGACGCAATGGGAGGAACCGTCCCGGATGGCGTATCGGTTATGGTCGCCGTTCGCGAGTGCGGAGCACTTCCAGCATCAGTTGGCCGTGATGCAGCGCAATGTGGCGACGTTGACGGACTGGCTTTGGGGGGTGCGTTGGCTTTCCGGGGCAGAGGATTCACGCGGGGCTGTCCGGATGCTGCCGGGGTTTGACCTTTTAGGCGCGAGCTTGGCCGGCGTGTTCGGCGGGGTGGTGGTGCTGTTTGTCAGCCGCCGCCGGCCCCGGCGGGTGCGCTGGAGCTGGGCGGTGGTGCCGGTGGTTGGTCTTGCCGGGCTGTATCTGCCGTTTTGGGTGCAGCCAGAGGATCAGCGTTACTTCTATGGGGCACTCCCGTTCGTGTGGGTGTTGGTGTTAGGTTCGTGGCGGTGGGTGTGTGAGCAAGGCTGGGACTGGACGAAGCGCATCCGGCAGAGGGTGTTTCGCGTGGCGGGGGTGGCTTTTGTGATTCCCGCTGCGCTGTGGCTGGGAGTGGGCATTTGGGGAATTCCGAATGCAGCCAACCGCATGGCACACGCCCTCGCGGCACAACTCAAGGTGCAGGGGCAAAGTGGACCGCTGGCCGGCAGTGCCGCCCTGTCGGGCGGTCGAACGGGGCTCTACACGGCGTTTCACTTGGGCGAGCGCTGGCTTGGCGATGATGTCCACGCGGGGCCAGCAGACTTTGAGTTGCTGGGGACGCGCACGGTGGTGTTGCTGCGGGGGTCGCGTCAGGCTGAGGCGTTTGGGAGGAGCGTGCATTGGCGTCGTCTGGAGGCAGCAGATGGGGTGGTTCCTGTCGTAGTTTTCCTCCGAACCGCTGCTGAATTGCGGTGAGCGGCAGCCAATAATTTGGCTGGAATTTTGCGCGTTGGTCTAGTTTCCTCAGCCCATTGCCGGGCAAGAAATGTGGGTCATCTCCCACCGTGTCCCAGCACCTAGCGCAACTGGAATGAACTATTGGCTGGAAACGGACGCCGGGGAACAGTTCCCACTACAGGGGACATGCACCATTGGTCGCCTCCCGGAAAACACGCTCGCCATCAATGATGCCGAGGTTTCCCGCCGCCACGCCATCATCCACGCGCAGGGGGATGGCGGTTACTACATGGTGGACCTCGGCAGCCGCAACGGCACCATTCTCAACGGCCAGCGGATGCGGATGCCCGCGCAGCTCAAAGACAACGATCGCATTCAGATTTCCACGACCAGCCTAGTCTTCCGCGCGAGCGAGCCGCCCGGCGGCGACGGCGAAGAGGCGATGATGACCATTGCCGCCGCCCAGCAGACCGCAAAGTCGGGGATGTGCTGGATGCTCGTGGCGGACATCTGCCAGTTCACCAAGATGAGCCAGACCATGCCGCAGGACGACCTGGCGCAGATGGTCGGCAAGTGGGTGCTGGCCTGCAAACAGACCATCGAGAAGTCCCAGGGGCACATCAACAAATACCTCGGTGATGGCTATCTGGCCTACTGGCCGATGGACATCACCAAGCCCGAGGCCATCGCGGCGACCATCAACGCGCTGCGCGCCCAGCAGGCCACGACGCCGATGCAGTTCCGCATCGTGCTGCATTACGGGCAGGTGCGGATGGACAGCTCATTGCAGCAGGGCGAGGACAATCTCATCGGGCCGCAGGTCAACTTCGTGTTCCGCATGGAGAAGGTGTGCGGCGCGTTGCAGCAGTTCTGCCTGCTCAGCGAGGCGGCGGCGACGGAACTTCAGCCTTACTTTGCGATTGCTCCGCAGGGCGCGCACGCGTTGGGCGGCTTCCAAGGCGAGCACAGCATGTTTTCTTGCTAGGCAAGCCTAGCGGTTGTCGGCTCCTCACTTGTTCCGGGCGTCCCAGTCTTTCCAGAAGGCTTGCGGCGTGGTGACGCGGTCCCAATTGTCGATGGGCACGTTGTAGCCGAGTCGCTTGAGCTTTGGCAACTGGCGGAGCGCGACAATCGAGGGGGAAGGGAAGGGGATGCTGAGGTGTTCCAAGTCCTGGCATTGCCACAGCGGGTTCAAGTCGGGCTGCGTCGGCAGGCCGTCGAGCCGCAGCACTTTAAGCGGCATTCCCGCAAGGGGCGCGACACTGCTGACCTCGGTCTTCGAGAGGTTCAATAGTTGGAGGGGGGCGCCGCGGAGCGCGTCTAGGTTCGAAACCTTGGTGCCAGAGAGGTCGAGTTCGATGTTCAAGGGCGCGCCTTGGAGCGGGGAGATGTCCGTGATCTGAGTGTCGGCGAGGCGGAGGATGTCGAGGGGCATCCCGGCGAGCGGGGTCAGGTCTTTGATGGTGGTTTCGCGCAAGTCGAGGTAGCGCAGGGAAGTCATTTTCTCCAGTGCGGCGATGCCTTGGACCGGGGCCTTGTAACAGCTCAAGTGCTGGAGCCGCATGCCTTTCAGGGCGCTGATGTCGCGCACCAAGGTTCGGTCCATCAGGTTGGTGATGAGCGGCATGCCGGCCAGGGCGGCCAGTTCATCCACCTTCACGTTGTTGAGATTCAGGTAGCGGAGCGGGGCACCTTTCAGGGCGGACAGGCTGACGACTTTGGTGCCCTCCAAGTTGAGCCATTTGAGCGGACGCCCGGCCAGCGGCCCGATGTCGCGCACCTGGGTGCCGCCGAGGTCAAGCCACTCCAACGATGTTATGCTGGCCAGCGGCTTCAGATCGGTGGCGCGGTAGCCGTTCAGGTCGATCCGTTTGAGTGGCAGGCTGGTCAGCGGACCAAGATCCTGAACATTGATGCAGCCCCGCAGATTCAAGTCAGTAAGTTGCTTCGCGTCTTTCAGCGGGCCGAGGTCTGAGATGCCGGTCAAGCCGCTGAGATCCAGCCGCGTGAGGGGCATGCCCCGCAGGGCGGAGAGATCGGTGATGTCCGTGCAGCCGGCCAAGTTCAGTGTGGAGAGCGGGATGCCATTGAGGCCGCGCAGGCTGATCACTTTCTGCCCTGTAAGATTGAGGTGAAACTCGCCAGAACTTTCGCGCTCAAGCAGCTCGGGCTTGATCCCCCCGGCAGTCAGGTTTTTTCGGAAGGTGTCGATTATGCCGGTGTCCCCGGCGGCGAAGCGGGCAAACATCAGCCCCGCCTCCTCCACCCGGCCTTGCTCCCGCATCGTTTCGTAAATGCGCCGGTAACTTTCCGACTTCAGTCTCTTGAAGTCCGTGTTGTCCCGGAGGACGGCGGCCAGGACGACGGAGTTCTTGGCGGCCTCCGGGTGGTTGGGGGCGAGTTCGCGCGCCTTCTCATATGCGGCGCGGGCGGTCGCGTAGTTCTCCAGGGAGGTGAGGATGTTGCCCTTGATGTTGTGGAAGTTGGCATTCGAACCATCAAGCGAGATGGCCTGGTCAATGTTGGTCAGCGCGAGACCGAACTGTAGCTTGCGCAGATCGCTTTCCGCGACCGCCGCGAAGGACGGCGCGGTCTTGCGCAACTCCCCGACGGTTTCCTCGGCGCGTTTCAACGCCTTCTGCGCTTCCAGCTCGCTCAACTTGACCTTGCCGAGGAAGCCGAGGATGACCACGAAGATGGCGATCACGGCCCCCAACGCCATGAAGACCTCCTTCTTATTGCGGTGAAACATCAAGGCCAGCAGCGTGAAAATGTTGGCATCCTGGGCCCGGGTGGCGTAGCCGCCTTGATACGCTGCGATGTCCGCCTGCAACTCCTCGACGGATTGGTAGCGTTGCTGCGGCTCGCGCATCATGCACTTCATCGCCACGGCGGAGAGGGCGTCCGGGATGACGCCGCCGGGACAATGCGGAGCCACTTGACCCGCCGGATTCTCCACCGGCAGATCGTTGAAAAGGGCCGGGGCAGTGATTGTCCCCTGCGTGACCTTGGTCAGGATTTCATCCAGACTCGATCCCGTGATGGGAGGCTGGGTGGTGAGGATGCAATAAAGAATTCCCCCCAGCGCGTAGATGTCCGATCGGGCGTCAATATCTGACACCCGGCCTTCCGCCTGCTCGGGAGCCATGTAGTTCGGCGTGCCTTTGACCTGGCCCGCCATCGTGGCCATCACGTCCGATCCGGCCCCTCCGGGCAGCGGTCCCGAGAACTCGCCACCTTGCTCCTCGGTGTCCGCCTGCCCGGGTTCCGGCAGCACTTTTGCGAGCCCCCAATCCAAGATCAACACCTCGCCGAATTCGCCGACCATGACGTTGTCCGGCTTCAGATCCCGGTGGACCACTCGCCGGGAGTGCGCGTAGGCGATGCCGTCGCAGACTTTCTGGAAGCACGTCAGCAGCCGCGCGATCGGGAACCGCTGGATGGTGTCCACGTTGCCTTCCCGGATGTCCTTGAGGATGTCGCGGAGCGTCCGGCCCTCGATCAACTTCATCGTGTAGTAGATCGTGCCGTCGGCGGCCACGCCGATGTCATGCAGGGGGACGATGTTGGGATGTTCGAGCTGGCCGGTGATCTGGGCCTCGGCCACGAAACTGTAAATGGTTTGGTCGCTGGCCTCGGCGCTGTTGAGCATCACCTTGAGCGCCACGGTGCGGGCGAGGTTGTTGTCCTGCGCCTTCAGCACCGCCCCCATGCCACCCGTCGCGACCACGCCTTCCAACGAGTAAAAACCCGTGCCGGCCTGCGTCTGCGGGGCGAACGCATCGCGATCCTCCGCTCCGCGCGCGGATAGGAAGTGGCTGATGGTGATGTTGCCCCGCCCCGCCTCCATCTCCAGCGTCCGCTTGAGCTGCACGAGCAACTGCTCGGCGGCCCGGCGCTGCGGCGTCGCCTTGGGCTGCTCTTTGGCTTTGAACTTGATCATGCTCGGTCAGCGTGGAGATCCGATCCGTAAAGCAACTTTATTTAGCAGGCCATCGGCAAAACGCCAGCACGGAGATATTGCGGCTGGCGGCCGGCACAGCAGGACACCGCCCCCGAACGCAAAGGGGCGGGGCGCGGCGTTTATGTTGCTTCACCGTCCGCGCGTAATCGGTTCGCCAGCGACTGCTCGGATGCGGAAACGGCGTGAAGACCGCGCCTTTGCGGCTTGGCGTCAAAAGCGATTTTCAGGCTCAGATGAAAGTCAGTTGGGACGCGCTGACCTGCCCGGTGGGCTGCCAGTCACCGAACACATCGACCGCCTTCGCTGCGAGCGATGCGCTAATTGACCGGTCCCAACCACAATCCGCTTCTTTTCAGTTGGTTAGGACGGAAAAACGCCTTGGTTACAATATTTGTGGCGAACTAGCCTAGCCAAGATCTGGTTTCCCGACCCGCACCCGCAATGGGGATTAATTCTTCACCGCCGCTGTCTTCTGCGGTTCGGGGGTCGGGGCCTTGGGGGGCTCGAAGGTGATGATGCTGGTGCCGTTCACGCCGTTCCAGACGCGGAGGATGCCGTCCTGACCACCCGCGATGACGACCTTGCCGTCGGGCGTGCCGGCGGTGGCATACTCGAAGTCGGTGGCTCCCGCGAAGCTCCGCACGTCGCCGCCGCTTTCGTTGATGAGGCGGACTTTGCCGTCGCCGCCGGTGGCGAGGAACTGGTCGCTCACGCCGACGTGGGCGACCGCGGTGGCTTCCTTGGCGAAGCCTTTGATGGTGCGCACGACTTCGCCGGTAATGAGGCTCCAAACTTTCACGGAAGCGTCCGCGCCCGCGCTCGCGATGATACGGCCGTCGCGCTTGAGGCTGACGCCGAGGACTTGGTGGGTGTGGCCTTCAAAGGACTTGATGAGCTTGCCATCGGCGACGTTCCAGACTTTCACAAACTTGTCCGCCGCACCGCTGACAAGGGACTTGCTGTCGCCGGAGAAGTCCACGCTTTGGACGGTGTCGCTGTGGGCGTTCTTAACTTCGAGCACGGCGGCGCCAGTCTGGGCGTTCCATAGCTTCAGCTCGCCGCTGCGGGAGGGCTCGCCGCTGCCGGTGGCAAGGAGCTTGCCGTCCGGGCTGAAGCGCACGGTGTTCACGCGGCCGGTGAGCGGAGAGGTGCCGGTGGCGGAGCCGATGGTGCGCGCGAGCTTCCACTCGGGCTGGGTGTCCCAGACGATGATTTTGCCGTCGCTGCCAGCGGAGACGAGGGCGCTGCCGGCGAAGGCCACGGCCTTCACCGCGCCGGTGTGGCCAGTGTAGTTTTCCACGCCGCTGCCGTCGGCCGCGCTCCAGGTGCGGACGGTGCCGTCCTCGCCCGCCGTGACGACGGCCTTGCCATCGAGGGAGAAGGCCAGCGCGCGGATAATTTTCTCACCGGCCGTCTGGGCTTTCTTTGCGTCGGCGACGGTGGCCTCAATCTTTTTCTGGGCGGCCTCGGCGTCGGCGAGGTCGGTCTTGGCTTTGGCCACGTCGGCGACGCTGCGCTTGGCGTCAACGGCCGCGCGCTTGGCGGCGTCTTCGGCGTCGGTGTATTTGCGGACTTCGGTGGTGGCGTCGGTGAATTTCTTGTTCTCGGCGGTGAACTTGTCGGTGGCCTCCTTGAGCTTGGCGTTGGCTTCGGTGAGAGCCTTTTCGGCGGCGGCCTTCGCCTCGGTGGCAGTCTTGGCTTTCGCGGCGGCTTCGGTGGAAGCCTTCTCAGCGGCGGGCTTGCTGGCGGCGTCGGCTTTGGCGAGGGCGTCAGCGGCGGTCTTGGCAGCGGCGTCGGCTTCGGTGGCGGCCTTGTCGGCGGTTTCCTTGGTCTCCATGGCTTTCTTCTGCGGGGCTTCGGCGTCCAGCTTCGCCTTCTCGGCGGCGGTCTTGGCGGCGGTGGCTTCGGCGAGTTTCTTGAGGTTCTCGGGGTGGGGCTTCTCCAGCTTCACGCGCTCTTCCTCGCTCTTCTTCGCGGCTTCCTCGGCTTTCTTCTGTTCGTCCTCGGCCTTTTTCTGGGACGCCTTCTGGTAAGTGACTTCGTTGTTCGCGAAGGTCAGGTCACGGCCTTGGGCGGCCACGCGGTCGGACACGTAGCGGTCGCCACGGAGGTCGCTGCCAAGAGCCTTGCCATCGGCGGCGTTCCACAGTTTCGCAGCCATGTTGGTGAGGCCGAGGCTGGCGAAGGTCTTGCCATCCGGGCTGACGGCGAGGGCGGCGGTGGGGCTGCTGCCCGCCACGGTGCGAACGGCGCTGCCATTGTCGGCGTTGAACACGCGCACAATACCGTCGGTCCCGCTGGCTAGGAGCTGCGCCGGGGGAAGGGTGGCGAGAAGCGTGATGGCTGCTTGGCTGGCGATGACCGCGCCCGGATCGACCTTGCCGCCAGCGGCTTCGGGAAGTTTCCAAGTGAGGATGGTCTTGTCGCCGTGGGCCGTGGCAATGCGCTTGCCGTCGGGCAGGATGGCGACGCTGAGGACGTCGTTGGTGGCGTTGGCTTCTGCGAAGAGCGCGCCGTCGGCGAGGTTCCAGACGCGGGCGGTCTTGTCCGCGCCCGAGACTAGCCGCGCGGAGTTGGTCGAGAAGGCGAGTGACTTCACCGGGCTAGTGTGGCCAGAGAGCGTCTTGCCGGGGGTGAGGGCGGGCAGGCTCCAGAGCTTGATGTCATTGCCGGAGACGGCCGCGAGCCATTTGCCGTCGGGGCTGGTGGCGAGGAGTTCCGCCGCGCCGGGAAGGGTCTGCTTCTGCACGTTGGTCGAGCGCTGCCAGAGCTTCACCTCGCGGTAGCTGCCGGAGGCGAGCGTGTTGCCATCGGGGCTGAACGCGAGCGCGTAGGCCATGTCGCGGTGGGCCACGCCGGGGCGGGCGTAAGTCTTGTCGGCCAGCAGGGCTGGGTCCGTGAGCCGGCCGATGGCGGTGGCCGTGGGGACGTGGAAGAGATGGATTTGGTTGGCCCGGCCGGCGGCGGCGAACTGGCCGTCGTCGGTGAGGGCGACGGCGTAGATGGGATTCAAGCCCTCGGGCAGGGGTTGCCAGACAATGGGGCCGCTGCCGCGCACCTCGCCGGTCGCGCCTTCGTCGATCCATTGTTTGAGCAGCGCCAGCTCTTCTGGCGTGCAGTTGCGGGCTCCGGCCTTGTTGCCCGCCGGCGGCATGATCGGCTTGCTCATGTGCGCGGCCACGCGGAAGAGCGAGCTGGATTCGGCCTTCTTCGGCTCGACGAGTTTGCCGGTGTCGCCGCCCTTGGCGATGGTCTGCGGCGTCTCCAAGTTCACGCCGTCTTCGCCCTTTTGCGAGTTGTGGCAGGCGAGACAGTTGCGACGAAGGATGGGGAGAATCTGCTTCTCGAAATCCACCTTCTTGGACTGGCGGGATTTGGCGACGGGGAGCGGGCCTTTCTTGCCATCCGCCTTGGGCGCCTCAGCGGCGGAGGCGGTGAAGGAGCTGCCGAGGAAGGCTGCGGTCAAGACCGGCAGCACGAGAGAATTGAGAGTTCGTTCCATGACTAGATTTGGTTAACGGAGAGGCTGACGTGAAGGCTGCGGGGAGTGTTCAGGCAGATTCGCTGGAAGGTGTCTTCGCCGCACACCAGCGGCGCAGAAGGCAGATGCCGAAGGCTGGTTGCGTGTCGCGTTGGCTTGCTGACAGCGATCATGAACTTGGTTAAATCGGTCAATTCAAGGCTTTCATCGCGGCTTTCTTTTGAAATCCGTTGACCCAACTTTGGTCGCTACCTAGATTCGCGCCACGATTTTTTAAGTCACCACCCAAATTCCCAAAGCATGAGCACCCCCACGGCAGCAGCAACGAGCAAAGGTTTGGAAGGCGTCGTCGCTGCCCAGACGCGCCTGAGCGATGTGAAAGGCGACATCGGCCAGTTGGTTTACTGCGGCTACGACATCAACGAGCTGGCCGGCAAGGTCACTTACGAAGAGGTCGTTCACCTGCTCCATCACAACCACCTGCCGAACAAGGCCGAGCTCACCGAGTTGAAGGCGACGCTTGCGCAGTTTCGGGACATCCCGCAGGGCGTGATTGACATCGTGTGCAAGCTGCCGAAGGAGACGCCGCCGATGAACGCCATCCGCACGGCCGTGTCGGCGCTGGGCTGCTTCGACACGACCAGCGAGGACGACTCGCAGCACGCCCAGCGGCGCAAGGCGCTCCGGCTCATCGCGCAGGTGCCGGTGGTGACAGCTTACTTCCATCGCAACCGCCAAGGCTTGCCGCTCGTCGCGCCTGACGCGAATCTCGGCGAGGCCGCAAACTTCCTCTGGATGGTCAACGGCACCGTGCCCACCAAGGACATGGAAGCCACGATGGACGTGTGCTACGTGCTGCACGCCGACCACGGCATGAATGCCTCGACTTTCAGCGCTCGCGTCACCATCGCCACGTTGTCGGACATGTATTCGGCCGTCACGACGGCCATCGGCACGCTCAAGGGGCCGCTGCACGGCGGTGCGAACGAGGGCGTCATTAAGATGCTCCACGAGATTGGTTCGCTCGAAGCCGTGGATGGCTGGGTGGCCGACGCGCTCGCGCAGAAGAAGAAAATCATGGGCATCGGGCACCGCGTTTACAAGGTGCTCGACCCGCGCGCGCCACATCTCAAGAAGATGGCGCAGATTCTCAGCACCCAGCTCGGCGAGCCGAAGTGGATTCAGATGTCCGAGCGCATCGCGGAGCTGATGCTCGCGAAGAAGAACCTTCACGCGAACGTGGATTTCTACAGCGCCACGGTCTATTACTCCCTCGGCATCCCGACCGACCTCTTCACCCCCATCTTTGCCATCGCCCGCACGAGCGGCTGGACGGCGCACGTCCTTGAGCAACTCGCGGACAACCGCCTCATCCGCCCGCAGTCCGTTTACACCGGGCAGGTCGGCCTGAAGGTTGTGCCGGTGGAACAACGATAACAATTCATTCAAATGCCGACAGGGCGGGCGATGAGTCCGCCCTGTTTGCTGAAAACCAAACTCCGCTTTCCGAAATGAACATCCACGAATACCAAGCCAAGCAGCTGTTGAAACAGTATGGGGTCGTCGTCCCGCCGGGCGACGCCTGCAAGACCGTCGAGGAGGCGAGGACCGCCGCCGACAAAATCTTCGGTTCCGGGAACAAGCTCGCGGTGGTGAAGTCCCAGATTCATGCGGGCGGTCGTGGCAAGGGCACCTTCAAGGACGGATTCAAGGGCGGGGTGAAGCTCGCCAAGTCCGCGGAGGAAGCCACCGCGCACGCGAAGGCCATGCTCGGCAACACGCTCGTGACAAAGCAGACCGGGCCCGACGGCCGTGTCGTCAGCACCGTGCTCGTCGCAGCGGCGGAAGACATCAAGAAGGAATTCTATCTCGCCGTGTTGCTCGACCGCGCGAACTCCCGCCCGCTCATCATGGCCAGCACCGAGGGCGGTGTGGACATCGAGGAAGTCGCTGAGAAGTCACCCGAGAAGATCATCAAGGAGCACGTGGACCCTGCGATGGGCTTCCAGCCGTGGCAGGGCCGGAAGATTGCCGCCGCGCTTGGTCTCAAGGGCGAGCTGGCCGGCCAGGCCGCGAAGCTGTTCGCCGGGGTTTACAAGACGTGGTGGGAGGCCGATGCCGCAATGGTCGAGATCAACCCGCTCTGCATTTGTGTCGGTGCGGATGGCAAGGAGAAGTTGGTGGCCGTGGACGCCAAGATCGGCCTCGACGACAACGCGCTCTACCGCCACAAGGACATCCAGGAGATGCGCGACCTCGCCGAGGAATCGCCATTGGAAATTGAAGCGAGCAAGTTCAACCTGAATTACATCAAGCTCGACGGCTCCATCGCCTGCCTCGTCAACGGCGCGGGCCTCGCGATGGCCACGATGGATATTATCCAGCACTACGGCGCCAGCCCCGCGAACTTCCTCGATGTCGGCGGCGGGGCGAGCAAGGACCAAGTCACGGCAGCCTTCAAAATCATCCTCAGCGACCCCGCGGTGAAGGCCATCTTCGTGAACATCTTCGGCGGCATCATGGATTGCAACGTCATCGCCACCGGTATCGTCGCGGCGGTGAAGGAAACCGGTTTGACGCTCCCGCTCGTCGTCCGTCTCGAAGGCAACAACGTCGCCGCCGGCAAGAAGACGCTGGCCGAGAGCGGCCTCACCCTCATCACTGGCGACTCAATGGCCGACGCCGCGCAGAAGGTGGTCGCCACCGTCGCTAAGTAACCTGCCACAAACTCAAACTCACTTTCCCATGGCCATTCTAGTTACTCCGCAGACCAAACTCCTCGTCCAAGGCATCACCGGCGAATTCGGTGCGCGCCACGCCAAACTCTCGCTCGACTACGGCACGCAACTCGTCGCTGGCGTCACGCCCGGCAAGGGCGGTCAGTTCTTCGAGCACGGCGGCCACAAGGTGCCCATCTTCGACACTGTCGCCGACGCCGTGAAGCAGACCGGTGCGACCGCGAGCGCCGTCTTCGTCCCCCCGCCCTTCGCCGCCGACGCGATTCTCGAAGGCGTGGACGCGGGCCTTGAACTTGTCGTCGCTATCACCGAGGGCATTCCCGTGCGCGACATGGTGCGCGCCAAGCAGGCGATGGCCGGCAGCAAGACGCGGCTCATCGGCCCGAACTGCCCCGGTGTCGTGACCCCTGGTGAGGGCAAGGATTCCCACGGCGGCTGCCGCATCGGCATCGCGCCCGGCTACATCCACAAGAAGGGCAACATCGGCGTCGTCTCGCGCAGCGGCACGTTGACCTACGAAGCCGTCTGGCAGCTCACCTCGCGCGGCGTCGGTCAGAGCACCTGCGTCGGCATCGGCGGCGACCCGGTCAACGGCACCTCGCACCTCGATGTCATTCAGCTCTTCATGGCCGATCCCGAGACCAAGGGCATCATCATGATCGGCGAGATCGGCGGCAGCGCGGAAGAAGAAGCCGCCGAGTGGATTGCAAAGCACGGGACCAAGCCCGTCGCCGGCTTCATCGCAGGCGCGACGGCTCCTCCCGGACGCCGCATGGGCCACGCGGGCGCGATCGTCAGTGGGGGCAAGGGCACGGCGGAGGCAAAGATCGCCGCCTTCAAGGCTGCCGGCATCGGCATCGCGGTCACCCCCAGCGACATGGCGGACACGCTATTGAAGATGATGTAGTCGCAACGGCAGGCGGACGGACGGATTCAGAACGAGCCTGATTTTGCGGGCTGCGGTATGTAACTACTCGCTCGCTGGTGTCGACTGCTGTTGCAGCAGGTCGCGCACGGTGTTCAGCAGCCGTTCTGTGGTGAAGGGTTTGGCCAAAAACTCCACCGCTACGCCAGGAGCCGCTGTTGTTACCATCACTTTCTCCCGCTCGACCAGGCCGCTGACCGCCAAGAAGGGAAGCTGGACGCCCATCTTTTGGAGCGATCGGATGAGCGCCGCGCCGTCCATGACCGGCATCACGATGTCGGTGATCACCAAGCCGATTTCCTGCCGGTGGCGCATGAAGAGCGTCAGACCTTCGGAGCCGTCGCAGGCGGTGAGCACGCGATAACCGTATTTTTCCAGTGTGATCTGAGTGATCTCGCGGAACCCAGCCTCGTCGTCCACCAACAGGATGCACTGCCCGCGCCCGTGTGGGAAGGAGCGGCGGGGTTGCGCGGCCTCCGGCGTGGGGGAGTACGTGGTGGCTGGCAGGTAAATGCGAAAGCGGCTCCCACGATTCACTTCGCTGTCCACGGTGACGAAGCCGCCGTGGCTTTGAACAATCGCCCGCACGGCCGTGAGGCCCATTCCAACGCGCTGGCCGTGCTCCTTGGTGGTGACAAACGGGCTGAAGACGCGTGATAAATCCTGTGGCTGGATGCCGCCACCGGTGTCGGAAACGGTGACGGCGACGTGCAGGCCGGGCCGTCCGATGCCGCGCAGCCGGACATCCTCGGGTTTCAGCACCAGATTTTCAGCAATCAACTCCAGTCGTCCGCCGCCGGGCATGGCTTCGCGGGCGTTGATGCAGAGGTTTAATAGCACTTGGCGGAGCGCGTCCGAGTCGCCCGCCACCGTCCAAAGATCGACCGACGTCGAGACATTGACGTTGATGGAGCTGGGGAACGCCTGCCGGAGTTCCCGGCCAACCGCATCCAAAAGGCTGGTGATGGGCACCATTACGCGATTGGCCCCGCTCGTTTGCACCAGCAGCTCCGTTTGCTTGATGAGTTCGGCGACGCGTTGGGAATGGGATCCGTGCTCGTCCTGTGGCTGTGCCCGCAAGCGAAGCAACTGCGAACTGAGTAGGATGGGCTCCACGGCGTTGCGCAAATCGCGGGCCAGCGTGTCGGCCAATGCCTCCAGGCTGGCGGCGTGCTGCACGCGGATAAACTCGGCTTCGCTCAGTTGTTGGCTGCGCGCGTCCGTGTTGACCACCAGCATCGACTGGGGCTTGTTGGCCGCGTCGCGGAACAAGGTCCAACGGCTTTGCACCACCACGACCGTCCCATCCTTGGCGGCTTGCCGGAGTTCACCATGCCAGTCGCCTCGGGTAAGCACGCTGTGCTGCGCCTCGGCGAGTTGCGGCGGCGGGACGGGGTGCAGAAAGGTGTTCAGGCTCCGTCCCCGCGCCTCGGCGGCGGTCCAGCCATAAATCCGCTCAGCGCTGCGGTTCCAGTAAATGATCTCCTCATCCGGCCCGCAGATGATGATGGCGTCCTGCGCCTGATCCATGATGGCGGTCTGGGCGCGCATCTGCTCCTCGGCGAGCCGCCGGGCCGTGATGTCCCGGCAGACGAGGATGACGCTGGTGAGCGAGCCGCGCTGGTCACAGATCAGGTTGAATTGTGCCTCGATGTGCCGGTGCGCCTGGCCGCTGCGCAGGCGCACCTCGGTGCGATGTGTAGTGCCCCGGCGGACCACGGTGTGGAAATCTTCCCGCAGCCGGATCGCATCTTCATCTTCAAGCCGGTCCCAAAACTCCTGGCTGGCGGCGCCCGGCAGGGCATGCAGCGCCTTGGCGTAGGCGGAATTGCTGAAAGTGCAGCGACCTTGGGGATCGAACACGAGAATCCAGTCGCTGACATTCTCAGTGATCTGGCGCATCTGCTCCTCACTCTGCCGCAGCCGGTCCTCAGTTTCTCGAAGCTGCTGGCGGTCCACCACCTCGCGGAGTGCGCGGCGCACGCACGGGACGATGCGGTCGATGCGCTGCTTGAGCACATAATCAGTCGCGCCATTCTTGAGCGTCTCGATGGCGCGCTCCTCGCCCATCACTCCCGAGATGAAGATGAAGGGAATCTCGGGTCGGCGCAGCTGGGCGAGTGCCAGCGCCGTCATGCCATCAAAGCCCGGCAGGGAGTAGTCCGAGAGAATCAGATCAAACTGGCCCTGTTCGAGCGCGGCCTCAAAGGCCGGCCGGTTCTCCACCGTATGAAAGTCGCACACCAAACCCTCCGTGCGGAAAATCTCCGACACGAGTTCTCGGTCGGCTGCGCTGTCTTCCAAGTGGAGGATGGCCAGGGCACGCTTTGGGGGAAGGACACTCATCGCAGTTCGATTTATGATGCCAGTTGCTATCGCAGAACCGCGCCGCCGTTGGCAACTCTATTTCCCCCTCAGCATGCAGTCTTGCAAGGCCAGTGACTGCACGCCGACAGGAAGCCATTTTGTGTCCGCGTGTCAGAGCAAGGAGCGAGGCTGGCCGTTGCGTGGAAGGACCGTGGAACCAAAGAAGTGCCTTCGCTTGGCGGGGGAAGCGAAGGTCAAGACCTACGCGTTGAGGCACGGGGTATGATTGCGGGGGAGAATTGTTCCGCTTGAATGCTGCTCTGCGGCGTCCAAACTCCCCGCCGATGACCCTGAGTATGCGTTCAAGTTTGTGCCTGCTGGCCGCGCTGGTGTCGCTCTCGCTGAGCGCTTCCGCTGCCGAACTGAAGCCCTACTCCGGCTCCGGCTGCTCGGTGGTGGATGACTACTTCGTCAACGAGGTCTGGGCCAAGGTCGCAGCCGAGTCCTGCCTGAAGTGCCACAAGGCCGGCGGCGATGCGGAGGACAGTAAGCTCGTGCTCCTCGACCCAGCGCGCTTGACCGGGGCCAGGCGCACCGAGGCGCTGCGGGCGAACCGCGCTGCGTTTGCCGCGATGGCGTTGCTGAAGGAGGGTAACTCAACCCGCCTGTTGCTCAAGTCCACGGGCAAGGTAGAGCACGGCGGCAAGGAGGCGCTCAAGCCAAACTCCGCGGGCCACAAGGTGCTCACTGAATTCGTCCGCCTCGTGAACGCGCCGACGCCGGCAGTCGTAGCGAAGGCCGCCGCTGCTGCGGAGAAGAACGCGCCGCCGTTCTTCAGCGGCGTGGCCACGCTCGACGACCGCAAGCTGCTCCGACGCGCGACGCTTCAGCTCGCGGGCCGCTTGCCGACGGACGCGGAGATGAGTGCAGTGGCGTCGCAGGGCGTGAAGGCGATGCCGGCGATTCTGGATGCAGCGATGAAGGAGGACGCTTTCTACGACCGGCTGCGCGAGGCGTTCAACGACATCTTCCTCACCGTCGGCCTTGATGACAGCGCGGAGACGGTTCTTTCCTACGACCACTTCAGCACCACGCGCGGCTGGTATCAGAACACGAATCAGAACAAGGAATTCATCGGCCACATTGCGGACGCGAAGGAACGAACACAGGCCGGCTACAAGCTCGCCAACGACTACCGCAAGGCACTCCAAACCGAGCCGATGAAGCTCATCGAGCACATCGTGCGGAACGACAAGCCGTTCACCGAAATCGTCACCGCCGACTACATCATGGTCTCGCCCTACTCGTCGCGCGGCTACGGCATTTACGAGGACATCAAGGACCGCTTCAAGGATACCAAGGACCCCTTCGAATACATCCCGGTGAAGCTCAAGGCGCTGGTCGGGCGCAACAAGTCGGAGAATCAGGACTCGGCCACGGGCTTCTATCCGCACGCGGGGTTGCTTGCCAATTTCCAATACCTGCGCCGCTACCCGACGACGGAGACGAATCGCAACCGTCAGCGGGCGCGCGTGTATTTCCTGCACTTCCTCGGCGTGGACCTGTTGGAGCTGGCTGCGCGGGTGAGCGACGCTGCCACGGTGTCGGCCAAGTATGAGAATCCCACCATGCAGGCCAGCGAGTGCGTCGTGTGCCACAAGACCATGGACCCGGTGGCCGGGCTGTTTCAGGACTACTGGAAGTTCGAGGGTATTTACGGCAAGCGGAAGGGCGGGTGGTTCACCGACATGTTCGGCGCGGGCTACGAGGGCGAAGACTTGCCAAGCGAGGAACGCTGGCGCGCGTTGCAATGGCTCGGCGAACGCACCGCGAAGGACCCGCGCTTCGCCGTCGCGATGGTCGAGCACGCCTACTACCTGCTGACCGGGCGCAAGGTGCTGCTGCCGCCGAAGGACCTCGAAGACCCGCTCTTCGCCGCGAAGCGCCGCGCCTATGCAGAGCAGCGGAAGCAAGTCGAGGGCATCGCCACGCGCTTCGCCGCGACGGGCTTCAACTTCAAGCAAGTGGTCAAGGACTGGGTGGTGTCGGACTTTTATCGCGCCGACGGCCTCGCGACGGCGGCGGCGAACCCAGCGCGTCGTGCCGAACTGGACGACCTCGGCATCGTGCGGATGCTTGCGCCGGAACAGGTGGAGCGGAAGGTGGCGGCCGTCTTCGGCAAGGGCTGGGGGCGCTTGCACCGTTCGGACGGAGGACTCGACATGCTTTACGGCGGCATTGATTCGAAGGAAGTCACCGAGCGCGCCGCCGACCCGAGCGGCGCGATGGGCGCGATTCAGCGCATCCTCGCCAACGACGTCGCGTGCAAGCAGACCGCGCTGGACTTCAGCCGCGCACCGAGCGACCGCCGGCTATTTCCGAACATCGAGCCGGATGTAGTGCCCGGCAGCGCCGAGGCCGACGCGCAGATTCGCCGGGCGATTGTGCATCTGCACCAGCGCGTGCTGGGCCACTTCGACAAGCAGGAGTCGGCGGAAGTGGAGCGCACGTTCCAACTCTTCGCCGGCATCGTCAGCGACGCGGCGGGGAAGAAGGGCTTCGAGAAGCAGGAGATTTACTCGTGCCGCCAAAACCTCGTGCAACCCGTGCCCGACCCGAACTACACCGTCCGCGCCTGGCGCGCGGTGGTGACGTATTTGATGCGGAGGCAGGAGTTCTTGTATGAGTAGCTGCCCGCGAAACACGCGAAAAAATCGCGAATACCGAAGGAGGGCATGTGCCTTGGCTGCGTAGCAGCCGAACAATAGTAGCCGTGGGTGTAGCGAGCGAACGCAAGCGCAACCCACGGTCAGGCAGCCAAACCACACCACCGCGTAGCGGTGACACCATCGTATTTTGAAATTCAAACACACAGAACTTCAGAAGCACGTTGACCGGGCAGCCAGCATCATCACTGGTTTGCCTGACGACGAGCGCCCAGTGTTTGGACTCATGGATGCATGGTATTGGTTTCGTGTGACCCAAGGGGAGGAGTCGCCCATAGCTGCGGAAGCTGTGGAATTGCTACTTTCCACCGACCTGCGCCCGGCACTAAGGAACTGGTATCGCAGGTGCGGCGAGAGCATGAACCCAGCGGCGATAGAGTTCCGTGATTTCCTGAGCCGACTGGCAGGTGAAAGGTTCGGATGAGGTCGCACTCCCTACCAACTTGTTTCACCGCTACGCGGTTGCCTGCATTTCGGTTCGGCTACCGTGGGTTTCGTTCGCGAGGCGAGCTTCACCCACGGCTACCGTTGTCCGGCCCCGCTGGGGCCATTGCGAGTTGGAAGCCGATGGAGTGCCGACGCACTTTACCAAACCAGTTCGCTTCTTTGTCTTTTCGCGTTCATTCGCGTGTTTCGCGGGCAAACTCTTTCCATTTCAACCATGCGACGTGACTTCCTGAAACTCTGCGCCCTCACCGGACTTGGCTTCGCCTGCCCCGGTGGCATGACCTCGCTGCTGCGTGCGGCGGTGAAGGAGGAGCCGCCTTACGGGGGGCCGTTCTACATCGTCTTCAACGCCTCGGGCGGCTGGGACACGACCTACCTGATGGACCCCAAGGGCATCAACGAAATGAACCGCCTCTACAAGGAAGGCGACATCCTCACCAAGGGCGCGCACAAGTTCGCGCCGACGGACAAGCACAAGACCGGCGGCATGAGCAACGAGGAGTTCTACGGTGAGTTCGGCTCCGAGCTGCTGACATTCAACGGCCTCGACTACTCGGTGAACAACCACGCGCCTGGCGCGCGCTACATGGCCACCGGCAAGCTCGACAGCCTCGCCTATCCGACCTTCGCCGCGCTCGTCGCCGCCGCGAAGGGGCCGACCTGCCCGCTGTCGTTCCTCACCTTCGGCAACTACTCGGCCACGGGCAACGTCGTCGCGATGTCCCGCGTGCCCTACCTGCCGTCGCTCCAAAAAATCGCGAACGCCGACCACATCGAGGGCAACCTGCGCTCGCCCTACCACGAGGACTTCGCGCTCACGCGCATAGAGCAGGCGCTGGCGGAACAGCGGGAGATGCGGAGCGCGCTGCCCTTGCTCCCGCGCCAGGAACGCGCCGAGTCCATGCTCTACGCCGCGCAGGTGAACTCGAAGACGATGGCGCGCGTCACGCCGCACATCCCGAGCAGCGTGCCCAAGGAGCGCCTCGCGCAGCAGGCGGAGATTGCGCTGGCGTCGTTCAAGGCCGGCGTGTGCGTCTCGGCGAACCTGAGCATCGGCCAGTTCGACAGCCACGCGAACAACGACCCCGACCAGATGAAGCTCCTGCCCGAGCTGCTCGCGGGCATCGCCTACACCATCCGCCGCGCGGAGGCGCTGAAGATTCGCGACCGCCTCGTGGTGGTGATGCAGAGCGAGATGGGCCGCACGCCGACCTACAACAAAGGCAACGGCAAGGACCACTGGTCCATCGGCTCCATCATGTTCCTCGGCCCCGGCATCAAGGGCAACCGCGTCATCGGCGCGACCGACGACAAGCAGTTCGGCGTCGCGCTGAACCCGCAGTCGCTCGCGCTCGACAAGGACAAGGGCATCAAAGTCCGCCCCGAGCACATCCACGAGTCGCTGCGCGAATACGCCGGCATCGCCACGCACCCGCATGCAAAGAAGTTCCCGCTGGGCCTGACGGAGAAGGAGAAGCTCAAGGGGCTGTGGGGGTAAATCCTGCCAGCGAGTTGACAGAGCGGGCCGAAGGCGGAGAATCAACGGCGTGAACTCACCCGTGAACACGTAGAGGCGGCTGCGGAAGACTTCCACACAACGAGCCTTAGCCTAAAGATGCCCGACTTCGTTACCCTTGTTTCATCAGTTGGCGTCAGCGCACTTCTGACTGCCGCACTAGTGTTTCTCACCAAGAATTGGATTTCGGAGCGCCTGAAGGGTGCCATCAAAAGCGAATACGAAGAGAAGCTCGAAACGCACAAGGCCCAGCTTAAAGCTCAGAACGATACCCAGCTGGAGCACTTCAAATCTCAACTTCACATCGCCGCAAGCGAAAGAAGCATTCGACTAACTCGCGTCTTTGAGAAGACGGTTGAAACCGTAGCAGTAACCTACGAAAAGCTCTTGGCGTTTCATGATGCTGTTGCTGCTTACACGAGTATTTTTGAGTGGCCTGATGGTCCATCGAAAGAGGAGAGGCGAAAGATTCTCGCCGACAAGTATAGCGATTTTTTGAACTACTATCGTCCGCGCAGTCCTTTTCTGCCAAAGCGGACAGCGAGCCGAATTGATGACTTTCACGCGAAACTCCACAAAATCTCGCTAGTGTATTGTCGCGCAAATAGGTTTACAGTTCATCTTTCAGCGTCATGATTTAATTCATGTCGAAAACGTGTTTCCCCGTCGTGTTGAGTTCCGATGATCAAGGCCAGCTCGAACAATGGGCAGCCGCCCACGGCACGCCCCAGCAGGTGGCCCTTCGTTGCCGGATCGTCTTGGGTGCCTTGGCCGGCGAACAGAATCAGGCGATGGCAGCCCGCCTCCACGTCAGCCGGCCCACGGTGAACCTGTGGCGTAAACGAGTGCGGGATCTGGGGATCGGCCAGGTTTGGGAGGTTGCCCCCGGGCGTGGCCG
>CAMCFN010000038.1 GCA_945874145.1 Akkermansia muciniphila | reverse complement strand
CGCGAGCTGCTGGCCAGCGGGCAGATGACCGAGCAGGAGGTCCGCGAGTTCAACCAGCGCAACCCGCCGTGGCGCGATGTTTACTGGACGCGCGCGGGCATCCACATCGTGAAGCAGCATCGGCCGAACCTGCTGCTCTTCCACCTGCTGAACACCGACGCCGTCAACCACCGCTTCGGCCCGGGCAACCACGCCAGTCTCACGGCCTACGCCTTCGCCGACACCTGCCTGCGGGATCTGTTCACGGCGGTGGAGGCGGCGGGCTTCAAGGACAAGGCCACCTTCGTCATCACCACGGACCACGGCTTCAAGCAGGCCCGGCGCATCATCCGCCCCAACGTGGCCTTTCGACAGGCGGGCTGGCTGCGCACGCAGGGCCCCAACATCAGCGCGTGCGATGCCGTGGCCAACACGCTCGGCGGCTCGGCAATGATCTTCGTGCCGGATGCGGCGAAGCGCGCGACGCTGCTGCCCCAGGTGAAGGCGTTGCTCGCCAAGCTGGAGGGGGTTGAACGCGTCTTCGAACCCAGCGAATACGCTGCCTTGGGCCTGCCCTTGCCGGAGCAGAACAACCAGATGGGGGACTTGTTTGTCGCGGCGAAGGATGGCTACGCGTTCACGCACTATCCGACCGGTGAGGATGTGGTGACCGACGTGATCGCGGATGTTTACCCCGGTCACCACGGGTATCTGGCCAGCGACCCGAAGCTCGACGGGATGCTGGTCGCCTGGGGTCACGGCGTGCGGCGCGGCGTGCAGCTCGGCACCATCCGCAACGTGGACGTGGCTCCGACCGTGGCGGCACTGCTGGGTTTGAAGATGGAGAACGTGGACGGCCGCGTTCTGGTGGAGGCGCTGGCGGAGGGGCGATGAGGGGCGGCGACGGGTCTTGGACTACGTCGCCTAGGTGGCCACTGATGAAGGCTTTGCCACACCGGCTTCGTTGAGCGTCCGCTGGTTCAGCGCGCTTAGAAAGCCCCGCGCCTTGGCCAGGGTCTCCTCGTATTCCGCCGCCGGCACGGAATCGGCCACGATGCCCGCGCCGACGTGGAAATGCGTGCGGTCCGCCTGCCGCACCGCCGTGCGGATGGTGATGCTGAGCTGGCTCTCGCGGTTGAAGCCGAGGTAGCCGTGGCAGCCGCAGTAAGGCCCGCGCGTCACCGGCTCCAGCTCGTCGATGATCTCCATCGCGCGGAATTTCGGCGCGCCAGTGATGCTGCCGCCGGGGAAGCAGGAGGCGAACGCGGCAAAGTGCGTCACGTCCGCGCGCAGCCGGCCTTCGACCGTGCTGACGAGGTGCTGCACCTGCGGGTAGCGTTCGAGCCGGACCAGCTCCGGCACCTGCACGGAGCCGTATTCGCACACGCGCCCCAGATCGTTGCGGAGGAGATCGGTGATCATCACCAGCTCGGCCATTTCCTTGGCGCTGGTTTGCAGTTCGTAGGTGAACTGCGCGTCGCGGGTGGGGTCGGCGGAGCGCGGGCGGGTGCCCTTGATGGGGCGGGTGGTGATGTGCGGGCCGCTGAGGCGCAGGAAAAGCTCCGGCGAAGAGGAGGCAACCTGGAACTCGCCACAGTCGAGGAACGCGGCGAAAGGGGCGGGCGAAACTTCCAGCAGCCGCTCGAACAATTCCCAGCCGGAGAACTGCGTCGGCGCGCTGAGCCGTTGCGCGAGGTTCACCTGGTAAATGTCGCCAGCGCGGATGTAGCGCTGGACGTGCTCGACGCGGGCGATGAAACCGTCGCGGGTGAAGGTGGAGGCCAGGCTGGAGGCTGGAGGCTGGAGGCTGGATGGCGACTGGGGCGGCTCGCCTTGGCGTTCCAAACGTTCCCGCCACCACTCCGCCTGCGCTTCCGCCCGAGCTTCGCTGCGTGAGCCGTCCACGTCGAGCCCCGTGGAGACAATCCACGTCTTGCCCAGACGATGGTCGAAGACCACCAGGCTGTCGTAGAAGCCCACGTGGCAGTCGGGCAGTTCGAGATCGTTCACCGCGCGCCGGGGCAGCTTCGGCTCGACGAAGTGCTTCAAGTCGTAGCCCCAGTAGCCGAAGCAGCCGCCGAGTGGGAACGGCAGATCCACTTCGTCCAGCAATTCGTAGCGGGCCATCAGTTCGTCCAGCACCCGCCAGGGGTTGCCAAACTGCACGCGCGCACCGGCGGCGGAGATCAGTTCGCAGCGCGTGTCGTGGGAGCGGAAGGTCAGGAAAGGCCGTGCGGCGACGAAGGAGTAGCGGGCCTGCGGCGAATCAAAGCCGGCGCTCCGCAGCACCACCAAGCCCGGCTCGTCCCGCAGACGGGCGAGGCATTGGGCGGGATCTTCCGCCGGGGAGAGTTCGGTGAGGATGGGCCGCATCGCGGGGGCCAAGTTAGGCGTGCGGTGGCTGGCCGGCCAGTGGATTTCCGGATGGTTTAACGCCCCGCGCGAAGGGCTTCGAGCGCGGCATACAGCTCGCTTAACGGCCCGATGAAGGTGACCTGCGCCCCGGCCAGTGCGGGCTGATACGCCCCGGCGGCCCGCCCGCCCAGCAGCAGCGGCAGACCGGTTGGAAGCGCGGCGCGCAGCCGCAAGACTTCCCCCGGCAGATGCGGATCATCTTCGGGATACACCACGCTCAACGCCACGGCGCGCGCCTTAGTTTGCAGCACTGCGCCGGCGATTTCCAACGCGGGCAGGCCCACTCCGAGGTAAGTGACGCGCCACCCGACGTTCGCGGCGGCGGCGGCGGCCAGCAGGGCCCCGAGTTCGTGCAACTGCCCGGTGGGAGTCGCGACGACCAGCAAGGGTGCAGTCTCTGACAAGGCGAAGGGGCGAAGTTGCCCCAAAAAACCACGGATGATCGCCGTGGCACAGTGTTCCTGCGCGGAGGTGATTTCCCCGGCATGCCAGGCGGTGCCAATGGCGCACACCAACGGAGCCACGATCCGACAGAGCACGCCTTGGTTGCCCAAGGCCACCGCGCCTTGCAACAGCACCGCTTCGAGACCGGGAGTATCCAACGCCCGGACCGCGCCCAAGGCGGTGGTGACAAACGTCTCCGGGGCTGCCGCTGGCGCTTTGGCTTGGAGGCAGTCGGCCGCCAGCACGCGGAGTCGCTCTTCTGGCAGCGTGGCGATGTTCCCGATGTTGTGCCCGCAACGGCAGGCTTGGGCCAAGAGTTGCAGCCGCTCCAGCTCGGCATCCGAGTAGAGCCGGCGGTTGGTCCCGCTACGATGGGGCGCCACCACGGCATAACGCCGTTCCCACACGCGGATGACGTGCGGGCTCAGACCCGTCTTTTGCGCCACAAACCGGATGGCATGCTGACCTTTCGGCATGGGCTGATGCTAGACGGAATTTCGACAGTGGCAAGTGGATGGAGTGTTTCAGGTGCCAACCAGCCTTAAAGCACGGTTCTTCTCCGATTCTAGAAGATAGACAACAAATAGACAAATAGTTGACAGTTAATTGAACACAAGTTAAACAAGAGCAGTCAGAACAAATCATGAATGCGACCACCAACATGCCCCGCACCGGAAAAATCTCCCGCCCTTCGCCGCGCGTTCGCAAACTGCGCCTCGCCAAGCCTGCCGCGCTCAAACCAGCTCGCTTGACGCGCTCGCCGCGCACGGTTCGCTTGAGCCGCTCAGCCCGGCGGCTCCCCGCAGTTTTGGCGGTCGCTCCCCTTGCGCCAGCGGCTCCGCTCCTCCCCGTGGTGCCCCGGGATGCCGATGCACACTTCGCCAATCCGCACATCGACACGCTGGAACTGCCCACCATCTTGGCGCGCTACATGCGGGATGCCGTGGCCGAGCCGCTGCTTACGGTGGCCGAAGAGGTCGAGCTGGCCGCCCGCATCCAACGCGGTGACGAAGCCGCCCGTGACCGTATGATCCGCGCAAACCTCCGGCTCGTGGTGAAGATTGCCCGGGGCTACGAAGGCTATGGCCTGCCGTTGCTGGACCTGATCAACGAAGGCAATATCGGCCTGATGAAGGGCGTCGAGCGCTTTGATCCCGCCAAGGGCGGCAAGCTTTCGACTTACGCCGCGTGGTGGATCAAGCAGTCCATCCGCCGCGCGCTCACCAATCAATCCAAGACTATCCGCCTGCCCGTCCACGCGATGGAACGGCTCTGGGAAATCCGCAAGGTCATTCAGCGCTTTGAGGCCGAACTCGGGCGCGAACCCACCAATGGCGAACTCGCTGCCGAGCTGGGCACCACCGCCGGGCGAATCGCCGCCATCCGCGAGGCCAATATCCGCCCCACCTCGCTCGACGCCCCGGTCGGGACAGAATCGGATTCCAGCCGACTGGGCGATCTTATCGAGGACGACCATGCTCCCACCCCGTATGAGGACTTGGAGAAGCAGACCCTGCGCGAAACCCTGGCCGAGATTCTCGCCAAGCTGCCCGAGCGCGAAGTGGTGATCCTCAAGCAACGCTTCGGGCTGGATGATTCCGACGGGAAGATCACGCTGGCCCAGATTGGCCGCCGCTTCGGCGTCACCCGCGAACGCATCCGCCAGCTCCAAAACCTCGCCCTCCAGAAATTGCGCACCTTGTTGGCCGAACGCGAGGCGCTGCCCGCCGCCGCTTGAACGGGAGACTTCTGTCCCGCACTCGCCGACTAGGGCCCCCCGGCTTGATCAGTCCAAGCTGGCGAAGATCCGCCTGACGTCAAACGGCAGCTGGCGCAGCGGTGACACCAACGCCAAGCTCATGCGATCAGGCCGGAAAAAGTCGGCCGCGGCCCGGCGGATCTCGCCCGGCGTCACCGCCCCGAGCCGCTCCCGCACGGTGACCGGCGAGACGGGTTGGCCGTAGTTCATCAACTGTTCGCCGATCCAGCTCATGTGCGCCTCGGTCCCCTCCAGCGCGAGATCAAATTGCCCGACCACGTAATCACGTGCCCGCCGGACCTCCGGCATAGCCGGCGCTTGATCGATCAACCGCTTCATCTCGCGGACGACCAGCTTCAGCACCCGCTGGAGCTTGTCGTCCTCCACCCCCGCATACACCACCATGTCCCCGGTGTCGGCGAAGTGGCTGGCGGCGCTGTGGACATCGTAGGCGATGCCGCGATCCTCACGCAGGCATTGAAACAGGCGCGAACTCATGCACTCGCCGAACAGCGCGTTGAGCACCCGCAGCGCGAAGCGTCGTTCGTCATGCCGCGAAGTGGTGCGGATGCCCAGCGCCACTTGCGTCTGCTCGGCGGTCATCGTGTGTAGCCGCACGCGCAACTCCGTCTGGCGGCTCACGGCCGGCTCGCACGGTGGTCGCGGACCCGCCGGGAAATGCCGCCCTCGGTCGGACACCTCCCGCACCAACTCCGCGTGCCGCACATCCCCGGCGGCGACGATGCAGGTGTTCTCCGCCCCGTAGTTGCCCTGCAAAAAGTGCAACAAACGCGGGCGGGTCAAGCCATCCAGCGAACGCGGCGTCCCCTCGATGGCGCGCCCGAGTGGGTGGTCCGGCCAGAGCGTTTCGTTTAACAGCTCCTGCACCAATTGCGGTGGCTGGTCACGATACATCATCCGCTCTTCCTTGATGACCGCGCGCTCCTTCACGAGATCAGCCGGGGCGAAACGGGAGTTCAGCCGCATATCCATCAGCACATCCAGCAACGTCGGCCGGTGGTCCTGCCGCGCCCGCGCATAGAAGCACGTATGATCCTCGCTCGTGTAGGCGTTCAACTGCCCGCCCAAGCCTTCGACTTCCTCGGAAATCTTCCGCGCACTGCGCCGCTGCGTGCCCTTGAAGAGCAGATGCTCGATGAAATGCGCCGCCCCATTCAGCCCGGCCGACTCGTGGCGCGATCCGGTGCCGACCCACACCCCCAGGCAGACGCTGGCCATGTGCGGCATCTCGGCGGTGGCGACGGTCAAACCGTTGGGCAGGCGGGTCAAATGGTGCATCGCGGCAAAATTTCTGGGCCGACGCTACGCTGGAGCAGGCCACCGTCACAAGGAATGGCTGTTCGCCCGCCCCGCGAAAGGGCTGGCAGTTTTCCCGTTGCCTCGCAAAATCCGCCCCATGTTCGATTCGCTATCCGGCAAGCTCCAGAATGTCTTCCGCAACCTGCGCGGGCTCGGCAAAATCTCCGAGTCCAACGTCAGCGACTCCCTCCGCGACGTGCGCATGGCGCTGCTGGACGCCGACGTGAACTTCAAGGTCGCGCGCGACTTCATTGAGCGCGTGAAGGAAAAGGCCATCGGCCAGCAGGTCATCCAGAGCATTCATCCGGGCCAGCAGATCATCAAACTCATCAGCGACGAACTCGTCGCCCTGCTCGGCTCGCAGAACGCCGCCCTCAACCTCAGCGCCAGCCCTACCAACATCCTCATGGTCGGTCTCCACGGCGCGGGCAAGACCACCAGCTCCGGCAAACTGGCCAGCTGGCTCAAGAAGCAGGGTCGCCAGCCCCTGCTCGTGGCCTGCGACGTCTACCGACCGGCCGCCATGGACCAGCTCGAAACGCTGGGCAAGCAGCTTGATGTGCCCGTCTTCCTCAAGCGCGGCGAGACGGACGTGTTGAAAATCGCCCGCGACGCCCAGCAGCTTGCCAAGCTCACCAGCCGCAACGTCATCATCTTCGACACCGCCGGCCGCCTGCAAATCGACGAGGCGCTCGTGCAAGAGCTGGTCCGCCTGCGCGATTTCGTGCAGCCGCAGGAAATTCTCCTCGTGCTTGACGCCGCGACGGGTCAGGAGGCTGTCAACGTCGCCACCCATTTCGATCAAGCGCTCAAGCTCACCGGCTCCATCCTCACCAAGCTGGACGGCGACGCGCGCGGCGGCGCGGCCCTGAGCCTGCGAGAAGTCACCGGCAAGCCCATCAAGTTCATGGGCGTCGGCGAGAAACTAGATGACTTCGAGCCCTTCCACCCTGAGCGCATGGCGCAGCGCATTCTCGGCATGGGCGACGTCGTCTCGCTCGTCGAGAAGGCAGCGGAGAAGCTCGACCAGAGCACCGCGATGGCGATGGAGGAGAAGATGCGCAAGGGCCTCTTCTCGCTGGAGGACTTCCTCCTCCAATTGCGCGAGATGAAGAAGCTGGGCCCGCTGGAGAACATCATGGGCATGCTGCCCGGCGGCGCGGACATGGCCAAGGGCACCGACTTCAACAAGGCCGAAAAGGACTTCCGCCGCAAGGAAGGCATCATCTGCGCCATGACCCCGAAGGAGCGCCAAAACCCGAACCTCCTCAACGCCAAGCGCCGCATCCGCATCGCCAAAGGCAGCGGCGTGACTGTCTCCGAGGTCAACACGCTGCTCCAGCAGTTCGCGCAGATGCAGCAGATGATGAAGAAGATGTCCAAGATGCAGAAGATGATGGGGAAGATGGGCGGGCTGCCGGGGATGCGGTGAGGGAGAAGGGGGAAAGTAATCAGTGTTCAGTAGGCCGTAGTCCGTGGCGTTACCCACGCTGACGGCCAGCGCGGCCGACTAAATACTGAACACTGGTTGCTGAATACTTCCCCCTTCCGATAATACGGGTGCGTAACAAAACCCTTGTCCGCCCTTCCGGCCTCGTGTCCAATCCGCCCCCATGAGTTCTCCGCAGACGCCCGCACCCAAGCTCGGGACGACCGAGTGGCTGATCATCACCATCGCCAGCATCGGTTTTCTCTTCGACACCTACGAGCTGCTGATGACCCCGCTCGTCGCCGCGCCCGCCATTGCGGAGCTGCTCAAGGTGCCGCAGAACAACCCGCTGGTAACCGACTGGGTGGGCCGGCTCCTGTGGATTGCCGCGCTGTGCGGCGGCGTGTTCGGCCTGCTGGGCGGCTGGCTGGTGGACAAGTTCGGCCGCAAGACGATCATGGCCGCGAGCATCTTCCTGTATTCCTTCTCGCCCTTCTGCGCGGCCTATTCCACCACGCTCCCGATGTTCGTGCTGTTCCGCAGCATGACCTTCATCGGCGTGTGTGTGGAGTTCGTGGCGGCCATCACCTGGCTGGCGGAGGTGTTTGAGGACAAGAAGCAGCGGGAAAAATGGCTGGGCATCACCCAAGCCTTTGCCTCGCTGGGCGGCGTGCTGGTGACGGTGGCGAGCATCCAGATCAGCAAGCACATGGCGGATCTGCCGCACTTGGGTCTGCCGGAGGGACTGGGTTCCAACGCGCCCAGCTCCTGGCGTTTCCTCCTGATGACGGGCCTGCTTCCGGCCATCCCCATCGCGCTGCTGCTGCCGTTCGTGCCGGAGTCGAAGGTGTGGCGGGAGCGCCGCGCGGCGGGCACGTTGAAGCGCCCGAGTTTCGCCGCCTTGTTTGCGCCCGAGCTGCGGCGCGTCACCCTGGTCACGGCCGCGCTGTCCGCGTGTGCTTACGGCATTGCGTTTGGTGCGTTGCAAGTGACCGTCGCACGCGTGACGCCCGGCCTGCCGGAGCTGCGGGACCAAGCCAAGGCGCTGGCCCCGCTGCGCAAGGAAGCCGAGGCGTTGAACAAGCAGCTCAACGGCCTCCCCCCCGCCGATCCGGCCCGCAAGGAGGTGCTCGGCAAGATCAAGGAGAACTTCGTCAAACAGAAGCCCATCAACGACGAGGTGAAGAAGGTCGCGGACAAGGTGCAGTTCCGCCAGGAGATGGGCGGGCTGGTGGGGCGGATTTTGCTGGCCGTGCTGCTGATCGTCGGGATGAGCCGGGTGACGCTGCTGAAGGTGTTTCAAGTGCCCGCGCTCATCATCCTGCCCCTGACCTACTTCAGCCTGTTCGCCGAGGGCGGCGAAACTTTCCTCTTGGCGTATGCCGTCTGCGGGTTGCTCACCGTGGCGCAGTTCAGCTACTTCGGCGAATACCTGCCCAAGGTCTTCCCGCTGCACCTGCGCGGCACCGGCGGCAGCTTCGCCACCAACGTGGGCGGGCGCATGCTCGGCACCAGCATGGCCTTCGTCACCACCAGCCTAGTCGCCCCGCTGCTCGCGGGTGACGGTCCGCTTACGCCCATCCACGTGGCGAAGGCCGCCGGCATCGTGGCCACCTCCATCGCGGTGCTGAGTTTTGCGATTGGCTTCCTGCTGCCTGAACCGCCGGCGGAGGAGAGGCATTAGGAAAGCGCTGATTCAACCACGAATGGACACGAACCAACACGAATGGGCCGGCGGGGAGCCGGGATTTCATTGGTGTTTATTCGTGTCCATTCGTGGTTGAAAAGACTCTTCAGCGTTTCCTTAGCGGGGTGCGTGTCCCTGGTGGACGGGCTGCGCCGCGTTGTTCGGCGGTCACAGACTGCCCCGCAGTTGCGGGATGTTGCGCGGCGCAACTTCAGCTTACCGCTGGGCTGCAATCTGGCGCTCACACGGTATCATGGCTTCGGGATGCGAGACCGAACTGCTCTCTCCGCATCCCGATAACCGAAGTCATCGTATCTGATGGCACACTCCTCAAAGAAAGCAGCGATTGCCCCCAGTTCATCCGGCGTGAACACACTCAACCGAGCGTCAGCATGGCTCGCCCTGGTCAAATGGAACGCGATACCTTCACCTATCACGTCTGCTTCCTCCGGGCTCTCAAGTTCCGCCAGCATGAAAGCAGGAAGCCAGTATCTGAATGCCTTGTCCGTGAAGAACGACATTGCAGCGTCGTGATACCGCAAATCCAGAACACGGTGACCACGCCAACTCGTGCCCTTGAAATACTCAACGATATCCTCGTCAAACGGCGTGGCAGAAATGTCGCTGAACTGGGTGCCCGGCGACGGCGTGTCCGCAAACGCTGCCTCAATCTTTGCTGCAACGGCCTCTTTAGGCATAGCGAACGATTGGGCAGTGAGCCTTAGCGATACGGCTCCCATTCCGGCTCGTTGGTGAAGATCCAACGGTAATAATCCACGCCTTGCAGCTTCGCGGCGGCCGCCTCGTCCACGATCACCGTGCAACGCGGGTGCATCTGGAGCGCCGTCGCGGAAATCATCGAGGTGATGGGGCCTTCCACCGCTTTGGCGACGATGTCCGCCTTGCTCGCGCCGGTGGCCAGCAGGATGACCCGGCGTGCTTCGAGGATCGTGCCCACGCCCATCGTGATCGCCCGGCGCGGCATCTGCGCTGGCTCGGCGAAGAGGGGTGAGTTTTGCGCGATCGTGATCGGCGAGAGCGCCTTCACGCGGGTGCGTGAACGCAGGGCCGAAAGCGGTTCATTGAACCCGATGTGCCCGGTCTGCCCGATGCCGAGCAACTGCAAGTCAATGCCGCCGCACTTGACCATCAGCGCCTCGTAGGCCTGGCATTCCGCGTCCAAATCCTGCGCCATGCCGTCGGGCAGGTGGGTGTTCCGCAGGTCCACGTTCACATGCTCGAACAGGTGCTCGTTCATGTAGTGCCGATACGAGTGCGGGTCGGTGGCGGGCAGGCCGACGTATTCGTCGAGGTTGAACGTGCGGGCGAGCGAGAAGTCCAGCCGCTGTTCGCGGTGCATCCGCGCGAGCCGGTCATAAACGCTCTCCATCGTGCGGCCCGTGGCGAGCCCGAGGACCAGGTGCGGCTGCACGCGCAAATCATGGGCGACCAGCCGCGCCAGCAGTTCGGCGGCGGCTTCCGGAGTGGATTGGATGATGACTTCCACGGCCGCAGCTTGGCGCAAACACCGGCGCCGGCTCCACTAGAAAATCAGCAGCTTGACCGCTCGGGAGCGAAGCCAGAGGATGCCGACATGCACAAGCTTCTCGCCGGGTTTGCCTTGGGTCTGTCGGTTTCCGCCGCCTTTGCCGCCGACTATTCCCTGCACTCATTCCAGAAAATCCTCGTCACGACCAACTTCCTCTGCGAAGGCGCGGACTTCGCGGACTTCAACAAGGACGGGAAGAAGGATGTCGTCGCCGGGCCTTATCTGTTCCTCGGGCCGGACTTCAAGCAGCGCGTGGAATACACCCCGCCTGCCGCCAAGCCTTACGATCCGGCCAAGGGCTATTCCGACTACTTCCTCAGCTACACGCACGACTTCAACAACGACGGCTGGCCCGACATCCTGGTCTATTCGTGGCCCGGCAAGGAGACTGCCTGGTATGAGAACCCCAAGGGCGTCGCCGGCCACTGGCCCCGCCACGTCATCTTCGCCGTCACGGACAACGAATCCCCGCAGCTCGGCGACATGAACGGCGACGGCAAGCCCGAGCTCATCGTCCACACTGGCGGCCAGCTCGGCTTCGCGGAACTCGACTGGAAAGACCCGACCAAGCCCGCCAAGTTCCACGCCATCTCACCGACCGACGCGAAAAAGTATTTTCGCTACACACACGGCTACGGATTCGGCGACGTGAACGGTGATGGGCGCGCTGACATTCTCGAACGCGACGGATGGTGGGAGCAGCCCAAGGACTACCGCACCGGCGAGCAGTGGAAATTCCATGCCTTGCCCTTCGCCCCGACCGGCATGCGCGGCGGCGGGCAAATGCTGGTTCATGACGTGAACGGCGACGGCTTCGCCGATGTCATCACGAGCTGGGACGCGCACGGCTACGGCCTCGCCTGGTATGAAGGCTACCGCGGCGGCGGCGAGGTGAAGTTCCGCGAGCACGTCGTCATGAACAACAAGCCCGAGCACAACCGCTACGGCATCAAGTTCTCCCAGCTCCACTCCCAGACGCTCGTGGACATGGACGGCGACGGCGTGAAGGACCTCGTCACCGGCAAGCGCTTCTGGGCGCACGGCCCCGCCGGCGACGCCGAGCCGAACGCCCCCGCCGTCCTCTACTGGTTCAAGATCGTTCGCAATGCGGACAAGACCGTGAACTTCATCCCCCATCTCATTGATGACAACTCCGGCGTCGGCACGCAGATCACCGCCGGCGACCTCAACGGCGATGGCTTGCCTGACGTGATTTCCGGCAACAAGAAAGGCCTCTCCGTGTTCCTGCATCAGGTCAAAAAAGTTTCCAAGAGCGACTGGGAAAACGCCCAGCCCAAGCCCATCGCCGCCAAATAACTCCTGACACCACGGGCCGCAAATTCCCGTGCTTTCCGACTCGGCGTGGGAGCGGCGGCTCACCCGCGCGCCGGATCGGATCCGGCGCTTGCCACCGCAGCGGAAACGCCAGTTGCCTCTCCACGCCCGCTTTGTAAGCTCGCGCCATGCGACCAGTGGACATGCAGCCGGTGGGGACGGAACTCGCCATCAAGTGGGACGACGGCACGGAAACCTTCGTGCGGTTGGAGGCGCTGCGTCGCGCCTGCCCGTGCGCGGGTTGCAAGGGCGAGGTGGACATCATGGGCAACCTCTACAAAAACCCCGACAAGCCTTACACCCCGAGCGCCTTCCAGCTCACGCGCTTCGGGCTCGTCGGCGGCTACGGCGTGCAACCGCTCTGGGCGGACGGTCACGGCACAGGGATTTATTCCTTCGACTACCTCAGGGCCGTGGCTAACGCGGCCGCGAACTGAACGGCAGGCACTTCGGCTGCCCGCTTGGGGAAGAGTGACCCAAGGCAGTCAACATCGGGCACGCGCTGGTTCAGACGCGCTCGCGTTGGTCAGGCAGGCGCGGTTGGCGGGAGGGGCGGTTCGCCGCGCTGTCTGGCGGTGGCCAGCGCGAGATGGCGCACGACACAGGCATGGAGGTGTTGCATCGAGAACGGCTTGGTGAGGTATTCGGCGGCCCCGAGCACGAAGGCTTGCGCCCGCATCCGATTGTCATGGTAGCTGCTGATGAAGATGACTGGAATGTGCCGCAGGCGCAGGTCGGCCTTGAGCCAGCGGCAGACATCCAGGCCGCTGATGCCGGGCAGGCGGATATCCAGAAGCACCAGATCGAAAGATTCCTCGGCGAGGCGGCGCAGCGCCACCTCCCCGGTTTTGAGCACCGTGCTGTCCAGCAATGAACGCGTCAGGGCGGCGTGCAAGAGCTTTCCCATGTCTGGGTCATCTTCGATGACGAGGACATGGCGGGCGGCTTTCGCAGCAGGCGCAGAGCTGGTTGCCGGTGGGTTGGCAGGCATTTCTAGGGCCGTATGGTAGGGGCCGACTTGGCGAATCAGGCAAGCCGGAACTTGGGCAAAAGATGGAAGCTGGCTGATGGCGTGCTGGCCGGCCCGCGCTTGCGGAGCCCAGGTTGGTGGGCGAGTTAGGTGAGTTTTTCGAGCGGCGGTGGTGGTGGCAAACGGGTTTCCTTAACGCAGTCAAACGACCCCAGCAGCCTCGAAGAAAGTGAAGCGTGGAGGAGGAGCAGTGACAAAAATTCGCGCCGCCCCGCGCCACGGTTTCGGAGGCAACCCAGCTCGGCACCAACCGGCAGGTCGCGAAGACAGCGATGGACAACCGGCAACCGGCTCACTACCCTCGCCGCACATGCGGCTCCAGCAATGGTATCTTTGGCGGTGCAGTTCACGGCGTCATATGGAGCACCGGTTTGGTGTAAACTGGCTTCTGGCCCTGGTGTTGTGGATGAGCGCGAGTCCGGCGGGCAGGGCGGCGGCGGGCGGGGGCAAAACACTCGTGGTGGGCAGTGAGCAGGACTTCCCGCCGTTTGCGCTGGGACAGACGGACGAGACGGCCAGCGGCTTTACGGTCGAGTTGTGGAAGGCCATCGCGCGGGATCAAGGGTTGAACTACACCATCCGGGTCCGGTCTTTCAGCGAGACGCTCGAAGAGTTCAAGGCCGGGCGGGTGGATGTGATGATCAACCTTGCCCAGTCGGAGTCCCGCCGGGAGTTCGCGGATTTTACCGTGCCGCATGTGGTCATGCATGGGGCAGTGTTTGTGCGGCAGGGCGAATCGCGCATCCGCACCGAGGCGGACCTCGCGGGGAAGTCCATCCTCGTGATCAATGCCGACCTGGCGCACGACTATGCGATTGGCCGTGGTTGGCAGCGGCAACTGGTGCCGGTGACCACCGCCGCCGAGGGCTTCAAGCTTCTGGCCGCCGGGCAGCATGACGCTATGATCATCAGTCAGCTCGCCGGCATGCAGACGCTCAGGAAACTGGGCCTCGGCAACGTCAGGCCCTTGGCGGCCAAGGCCGGGTTCGCGCAAAAATTTGCCTTTGCGGTGCACAAGGGCGACGCGGACTTGCTGGCGCGGCTCAACGAGGGGCTGGCCTTGACGAAGAGCAGCGGAGAATACGATGCCTTGTATGAGAAGTGGTTTGGCGTCTACGAGGTCCGTCCGGTCACGCTCTGGGACGTGGGTAAATATCTGTGGCCGTTTGCCTTGCTCCTGCTGGCGGTCGGGGCGTGGCTGATGCGGCGACAGCGCCGGGAGCGCCGCCGCGTGGAAGCCCTGATGCGCGAGAGCGGGGAACGCCTCCGCCAACTCGAGGAAACCCAGGCGATCTTGGATGCCCTGCCGGCCAAGATCGTTCTGCTCAGCCCCGCAGGCATGATCGTGGCCGTGAACAAGGCGTGGTCGCGGGCGGTGCAGGCGCACGGGCGTCTGGGTCCTCGCCACGGGGTGGGGCAAAGCTATCTGGAAGTCTGCGAGCGCTCCCACGGCGAGCCGGTGGCTGCCTTGCGGGAGGCCGTCGGCGAGATTCAGCGGGTGCTGCGTGGAGAAGCCACCGAGTTCTGCCTGGAATACCAGTGCCACTCGCGCGGAGAGCCACGCTGGTTCCGGCTCATGGTGGCGCCGCTGCATGCCAGCCAGCTCGCAGGCGCGGTGGCCATGCACGTCAACACGACGGCGCTCAAGCAGGCCGAGGCCTTGCGGGACGAAAGCCAGCATCTGCTGGACAAGGCGTTGGAAGTCGGCCACATCGGAAGCTGGGCCTATGAGATTCCTGCGGCTGGCGACGACCAGGGCCGGGTCATCTGGTCGGCGGAGACCTGCCGCATCTTCGGCCTCGCCCCGGGCGAATTTGATGGGCGGCTGGACACCTTCTGCGCCCAGGTGCATCCCGAAGATCGGGAGCGCCTGATGGGGGCGACGCACACCACCTTGACCAGCGGCCGCCGGTTTGACTTTGAATACCGCATCCGGCACCGGGACGGCCAGGAGCGCTGGCTGCGCGGGGTGGCCGACGTGGAGCGGGATGCCGGCGGGCGGCCGCAACGCATGGTGGGCGTGGTGCAGGACATCACGGAACGGCGGCAGACCGAGGAGCAGTTCCGCCAGTCCCAGAAAATGGAGGCGCTAGGGCAGCTCGCCGGCGGCATCGCGCATGATTTTAACAACATCCTGGCCGCCGTCCTCGGCAATGCGGAGCTGGCCAAGCTAATGCCGTCCGGCAGCCCGGCGACCGGGGGCTATCTTGATTCCATCCTCACTGCGAGTCGGCGCGCGCGGGATCTGGTCCGGCAGATCCTGGCCTTCAGCGGTCGGCAGGAACAGAAGCGCGAGCCGATCCAGTTGCACTTGGTCGTGCGGGAGGCCCTCAGTCTGATGCGCGCTTCCGTGCCGGCCGCCGTCGAGTTCCGCAGCAACATCGCCGTGGCCTCGGGCGTGCTGGCCAACGCCTCGGAGATTCATCAGGTGACGATGAACCTCTGCACCAACGCCTGGCATGCGCTCCAAGGGCGGCCGGGCACCATCACGGTCGAGCTGGCCGAGACGGAGGTGGGCGAAGCTTTGGCACGTCAGCACCCCAGCCTGCATCCGGGGCGTTACGTCCGGCTCACCGTCGCGGACAACGGTTGTGGCATGGCTGCCGCCACCGTGGCGCGCATCTTCGAGCCGTTCTTCACCACCAAGCCGGTGGGCGAGGGTTCCGGTCTCGGGCTGGCCGTCGTGCATGGGATAATGAAGAACCACGAAGGCGGCATCGTGGTCAGCAGCCAGCCGGGCCAGGGCACCACTTTCGCGCTCTACTTTCCCGTCTCCGAGTCGGAAGTGGTCGCGCTGCCCGCCGCACCGCAGCCCATTCCCCGTGGCCGCGGCGAGCACGTCCTGTTTGTGGACGATGAGGAGCCGCTGGTGATCATGGCGCAAGGGGCCTTGGAGCGGCTTGGCTACCGAGTGACGACGCTGGCCAGCCCCATCGCGGCGCTCACGCTTTTCAGCGCGAACCCGACGGCGTTCGACCTCGTGATCACGGACTTGAACATGCCCGAACTCAGCGGCCCGGAACTCGCCCGCAAACTGCTGGCGATCCGGCCCGACCTCCGGCTGGTGCTCACCTCCGGCTACAGCGCCACCGTCACCGGGGAGGTGGCCCACGAGCTGGGCTTCCGTGATCTGTTGCCAAAGCCCTACGATTTGTGCACGCTCGGGGAGATCACTCACCGCGCGCTCAACGAGACCACTCTCACCCGTCGCCCATGAACAACATCCTACTCGTGGAAGACGACACGGCTTGTGCGACGATGCTCCGTGCGGCTCTCAACCACTTCGGACACCCGGTGGTTCACGCCTCGGATGGCCGGCAGGCGCTGCGGTTGTATGAGCCGCAGACGACGCGGCTGGTCATTGCCGACCTGATCATGCCGGAGATGGATGGCATGGAACTGATCTTGAAGTTGCAGGCGCGCGAGCCCTCCGTGCGGGTGATCGCCATCACTGGCGGCGGCCGCAGTGGCGAGTCCAAAATCCACCCCTACTTGCGCCTGGCCGAGCGGCTGGGCGCAGTCAAAACACTTGCCAAGCCCTTCTCTTTGGAGGATCTGCGGCAGGCGGTGGCAGAATGCCTTGACGTCGCGTGATGCCCCGGTGGTAGCGGCGCAAAGCCATCCGCACCGCTTCTGCTGTTGTTTGCGGATGTGTGGTTCGGTGGCTGCCGGATGACGAAGGCCGGGTGGGCGGATGCGAGCTTGGGGCAGCAGGCGGCGAGGACTTGGGTTGGCGACGCAAGCGGTGCCCGGTGCGAAGGAGATTCGGCTTCCCGCGTTTCCTTCCGCTGCTACTTTGTGGGCGTGCCTCTGGTCCGCATTCTCGTGGATGGCTACAGCCTCCTGCACGCCTGGCCAGAACTGGCCCCGGGCCGCGCGCGTCATTCCGCCGCCGCGCGGGAGGCGCTGATCGAGCAGCTCACGCACTACCACGATGCCACGGGCACGCCGGTCACGATTTTCTTCGACGGCGCAGGAGCACCCAAGGGCACGCCGCAGGCGCACTCGACCCGCGAGGTCGAGGTGCTTTACTCGCGCGCCGGGCAGACGGCGGACGATCTGATCGAGCGGGCGGCGTATCGCCTCAGCAAGTTTGGCGAGGTGCTGGTGATCACGAATGATTACGCCGAGCGGGACACGGTGAATTCCTTTGGCGGCATGGCGCAAAGCTGCGAGAACTTCCTCCGCATGATGGGTGAAGCCAACCGGGACATGACGCTGGACTTGAAGGAACATAACCGCCGCGAACGCAGCCGGTTCAAGCAGCCGCGTTGAGATGAGCTGCCGCACCGCCATTTTGGCCGCCTGGTTGGGGAGCGTCCTGTTCGCCGGTGACGCCGCTGCTGCTCCGGCCAAGCAGGTCGTGCCCCTCCGGCCCATCCCGCCCGTGGGCCTGTCGCCCATCACGGCGGATTGCCGCTACCTCTTCGTGGTGGATACCTCGGCCGCCATGACGCGCTACGCCGACGGGCTTTACCGCACGACCCACCGGCTCGTCGCGACGGGTCTGGGCGGGCGCATGCAGGAGGGCGATGTCTTCACCGTCTGGACGTATGCCGAGGCGGTGCTGACGCGTGAGTTCCCGCTGAACGCTTGGATGCCGGAGTTGAATGTGGCGCTGGCCAACCGCACTTACGAATACCTCGCCACGCAGAAGTTCAGCGGCAAATCCAATCTTCGCCCCGTATTTGCCGAGCTGGGCCAGGCGCTCGCCATCGCCACGAACCTGACCATCATCCTGATCTCCGATGGCACGGACGTGGTCGTGGGCACGCCGTTTGACCGGCCCATCAACGTCACCTACGGCAAACGCGCCAGCGAGCTGCGCACGGCGAAGATGCCCTTCGTCACCGCGTTGGTGGCGCAGCAGGGCGAGTTCACCCACTGGTCCGTGCGCGGTGGCTTGGAAGACATCAACTTGCCCATGCCGGTGCGGAATCCATTTCCGGTGCCGCCCTTGGTCGAAGTCCCGCCCCCGAAACCGCGCGCTCCCGAACCGGCTCCTCCAGTCAGCACGCCCACTCCGCCCATCGCCGTTGCGCCCGCACCCAAACCGGTGGTGACGAACACGGTGAGCGTGCCTGCGCCGGCCATTCGCCCATCGCCTCCCGTCGTGGTTCCTGTCGTGGTGGCAGCCGCACCCCGGACCAATTCTCCGCCCGCTCAACCGGCACCCGCACCGCCAGCCCCAGTCCCGGTGATTGGCCCCAAGCCCGCGCCTATGGCCCCTGCGCCTGCCGTGGTCCTGCTACCGATGGTCGCCTTGAACACCAACCGCCTCCCCCTGCCTGCCCCTGCTCCCAAGCCGCCAACCCTCATCCCATCCAAACCCGCGCCCGTCGCTGCCCCGGCACCCAAAGCTGTTACCAACGCGGTTGCCAGCGTGTCACCCGTGCCGAAAGCCCTTCCGCCGCCCGCCCCGCCCAAGCCACCTGAAACCACGCCTGCGCCCAAGCTTGAAGCGAAGGCCAACCCCATTCCAAAACCCGCGCCCAAACCGATGGTGGAAATTCCCAAGGCTCCGGAGGTCGTCCCGCAGCTGCCGCCGAAATCGGGGCTGCCAACGACCGCGCCGCCGAATGTTCCCAAAGCGGAAGTCAAAGCGATTAGCCCTCCGCCCAAGCCTGTTGTCGTGCCCGAACTAAAACCGCTGCCCACCCCGGTGGCACCGGCCAAGGAAGTATTGATCCAACCGCCCATTCCACCCGCATTGCGTCAGCCCCGCAGCGTGCTCGACGCGTCGAACGCTTTGGCGAAGATCGAACTGCTCCGTCCGGTCCCGACGAACGCCACTTCCACACCGACGGTGCGACCGCTGGCAGCCCGCGTGGTGGAGCCCAAGCCTGTCTCCCCGGCCAAGACCAATCCGCCCGCTCCGCTCGCGAAAGTTGCCCTGCCTGTCCCGCCGCCGACCAAGGTCGCAACGAACACTGCCGCCGCCCCAGTGACGCCACCCAAGCTCGTTCCGCCGCCCGTGCCGCCCAAGCCGGCGAGCATTACGCCAGTCGAGCGAAAAGCCGTGCTGGTTCCCACCAACCGCCCCGTGCGAACCAACTTCCCGGCGGCCACCGCGCGTGTTCTGCCCGCCACCGTAGTCGGCAGCAATGTGGCGATGACCGCATCCAACTCCGTGCCACCCTCGACGAAGCAGGCTGTTGTCAGGCCCGAGTCGAAAGTTTCCCCCGCCACCAACCAACCCGCCAAACCCATCGGTTCGCTGGCCATCGCCTCGCCCAAAGCCAGCACGGGAGGCTGGGTGTATCTCGCCGCCGCCATCGTGCTGCTTGCTTTGGCTGGTGGCATCATCACCTACCTTCTTCGGCCGCAGCCCACCCCCAGCGCGATCTCCCAATCCCTCGACAACCACCGCACGTAGCCGCTGCTCTGAGGCGGCTGTCCAAAACCAGTGACGGTAGGTGCCGCGCAAACCTTGCCCCGGGGCGCGGCCTTCAGGCTGCTTCAGCGTCCGAGCAGACTTTGCCGAATCGATTGGCCGCAAGCTCACGCGCCCGGTGAAGCGACGTAAACGTCGCGCCCCGGCAGGCCCGCGCGGCGAACCGCACATTGACACTGCGGCCCGCCCTCTGGTGTCATCCGCCCATGGCCAAAAAGAAACTCACTCTCCCCAAGAAGAAAGTCCTCATCCCCATCGGCGACGCCACCGAGGTGATGGACACGCTTTATCCCATTTTCCGCCTGCCGGAAGACGGCTTTGAAGCGGTGGTGTGCGGGCCGGAGGCGCGGCTTTATCACGGCGTGTTGCACGAAATCCCCCCGACGGCAGAAGGCGAACCGAAGTGGGACATCACGCGCGAGAGTGCCGCCTATCATGTCCGCGCCACCATCGCGTTCCGCGATGTGAAGCCCGAGGAGTATTGCGGCCTGTTCATCTCCGGTGGACGCGCCCCCGAGTATCTGCGCTACGATCAGGATCTCCTGCGCATCACCCGTCACTTCTTCGCCGCGAACAAGCCGGTAGCCAGCGTGTGCCATGGCATCGAGATCCTCACCGCCGCCGATGTCATCAAGGGCCGCACCGTCACCACCGTGGCGAAGTGCGAGTTGGACGCGGTGCAAGGCGGCGCAAAATACGTGAACCAGCGCGTCGTGGTGGACGGCAACCTCGTCTGCTCCCGCGTGTGGATGGACAACACCTGGCTGCTGAAGGAGTTCATGGCGATGCTGAAGCGTTATGTGGGGGAGTGAAGCCCCGCGCTGCCAGCCCAGATTGCGCCTTGAGCGAACCTTCGCCCCGGCCTAGCATTCCAGCATGAGTTCAGCCGCCATCATTGACGAAATCCTGCACCTGCCGCCGGCCGGGCAGGCGGAAGTCATCCAGTTCGCGTTGCGGCTCGCGCGCGAACGGGCGCTGGCCCCGGACGAACTCGCCCGCCTCGCGCAGCGCATGGTGGACTCCGACGACTTGGCGGAAGTCGAGAAGCTCAAGTCAGCCATCATGAGCGGATTCTACGGCGGAGCAGCCCATGCCTGAAATCCGCCGCGCCAAGCTGCCTCCGGCATTGCTGGCGCACCTGCTGGAGCGCATCCTCCAGCGGCAGATTTCCGCTGACCAGCTAGGGCTGTTGGCAGCTTGGCTCGACACCCGGCCGGGTGTTCCGGCTGGCCCTTGGTTCAAGCGGTTTCCGGGCATGACACTTTGCGGCGAGGGCGAACTGGTGAAAACCTTTCTCCTCCCCGGGCAGTTACCTTATGGGCAAGAAATTCAATGACACCGCCGTCGTGGACGGCAACCTCGTCTGCTCCCGCGTGTGGATGGACAGCACCTGGTTGCTGAAGGAGTTCATGGCGATGCTCAAGCGGTATGTGGGGGAGTGAACTATCAAGTTTTCTTCGAGTATGGGCCAATCCGTGTCGTGGGTAGCGGTGAAAGGCATGACGCCGCAAGCAGTGCAGAACGCACTTACTTTGCGCGGAACAGGCGCTCGCGAAGAAGGGGTTCCTGAGTCCGACATTACCGGCACCGTGCTACCTGGCGATTGGTATTTGGTCGTCTCCCAACGTGATGGTCTTCGGCTAACGGAGGACGTCACGCTAAACCGACTGTCAGGCATGGCAGAGGTGGTGATGTGTTTTGTCGAGGAGCATGTGATGTATAGTTTTGCGGCTTGCTGGCGTAATGGGCAGCGCATCTGGTCAGTTCATCACGATTCTGAAGATGGAATTGAGAGCTTGGTGGTCAAAGGTCAACTGCCGGATTCCTTCGCGCAGATTCGTGACAAGTTGTTTGCAGAGCAGGCTGCTGCTGGTGGCAAGAAGGCAAAGGTTGACTGCATCTTCGCCATCCCGGTGGAATTGGCACAATCGCTCACTGATTACCGTTACGACGAAGACCCCATCGAGCTGTGCAAGGATGGGTTCGAGGTTCTTGTCAGCACTGGCCCCACTAAAGACGAACGTTCGTGGCTGAGGCGGTTATTCGGAGCATGACTGTGTTGCCAAGCAGTTCACAGAAAGTTGGAGTTGTAGCCATGAACCACCCCCTCACCCGCCGCCAGTTTCTCGCGACCACTGCTTTCGCCGCGTGCTCGCTCCCCGCCGCCGCGCCTGCCCGCCGCGTCGGCCTCGGCTTCAGCCTTTACGGCATGAAGACGCTGCCCGTCGCGGACGCGCTGCGCGTCTGCGCGGAGACTGGCTTTCACGATGTCGAGTTCGCGCTCAATGCCGGGTATCCGACCGAGCTGAAGGCGTTTTCGCCCGCGCTGCGCGGTGAGCTGCGCGCCCAGCTCACCGCGCGTGGCCTGCGCCTCGCCGCGTTGATGGACAACATCCATCTCACCGTGGATAACCAGACGCACGCGACGAACCTGGAGCGCATCAAGGCTGCCGCCGAAATTGCCCACGACCTCGCGCCCGATGCGCCGCCCGTGCTGGAGACCGTCATGGGCGGCAAGCCCGCGGAGTGGGAGACGGTGAAAGGCCAGATGGCCGCGCGCCTCGCCGACTGGGCTCGCGTTGCTGCCGCCGCCAAGCTCACGCTATGCGTCAAGCCGCACGTCGGCAGCGCGGCGCATCTCCCTGAGCACGCGCTGTGGCTGCTCGAACAGGTGAAGTCCCCGGCGGTGAAGCTGGCCTACGACTTCAGCCATTACCAACTGCGCGGCGTGGACCTCGGCAAGTCGCTCGACGCGCTGCTGCCGCACACGCGCTTCATCCATGTGAAGGATTCCGTCGGCGAGCTGGGCAAGTTCCAGTTCGTGCTGCCGGGCGAGGGGAAGATTGACTACGCCGACTACTTCGCTCGCCTCAAGGCCGCGAACTGGTCCGGCTCCGTGTGCGTGGAGGTCAGCGGGCAGGTCTTCAGCAAGCCCGGCTACGACCCGGTGGCGGCCGCGAAAAAGTCCTTCGCTGCGCTGGTCCCCGCCTTCCGCACCGCCGGACTGTAAATCCGGCCCGCTTTTCAAGGGCTTGCAGTTTGATCTTCCCTGACTACACTCGCGCCTCTGTTTTGAACGGACACGTATGCTGACCTCCCACGAACTCTTCGGGTTTATGCCTGCCGCATCGGCGGCGGACATCCTCGAAACCGCCTTCACCAACGACCGCGACCTTTATCGCGCCACCCTCAATGCGATTGCCCAAGCGCGCAAGGTGCGGCCCATCTTTCTGGAAAAGCAGTCCCGGGAGGAACGCCATGTCGGCATGATTGCCTACCTCAGCCGACCGGGCATGGAACTGGCCGCCGGCACGCTGTTGCGTGGCTGGCTTCTCAAGGTCCACAAGGGTCTGCTGGCCGACTTTCTCGACGGCATCGGCGTCACCCACAAGGATGGCGTCGTGGACGATCTCCCTGAAACCATTGATGACGCCAAGTTGACGGCGGCCGTGGACACCGTGCTCGCCAAGCATCCCGCCGAGGTGGTCAAAATTTACCTGCACTCCTTCAGCACGATGAACGAGCTGCAATGGAAGAACTTGGACGCGTTGTTGCAGAACGACGCCCGGCTGCAGTTCTGACGGGGCAGTTGGTTCGATGTGGAGGCCCGCACGGCCGGTTTGCCCAGCTTGAGGGAGGCCGGTTTTCGTTGCGTAGATTTCACCGACTTCGGGGTTGCGGGAGGAGGAGTGGTGTGCGACAGAGTGTGTCATGATTGGCCGTCGTCAGACCAAGTCATCAACGCAACTAACAGCCCGCAAAACCCCACCTCCCCTCATGTCTGCCAAGACCTCTTCCAAGTCGGCCGCCCCGGCCCCGGCCCGGCGGCGCATTGCTTTCAGCATCTCCGCGCCCGATGCCCGCAACGTCAAGCTGGCGGGCGATTTCACCGGCTGGGAGGAAGCCGCGCTGGAAATGCAACGCCAGGCCAACGGCTCGTGGAAAGCCAACGTCGCCGTGCCGCCCGGCCTGCACGAATACCGCTTCATCGTGGATGGCCAATGGGCCGACGACCCGAAATGCGACGTCCGCAAACCCAATCCGTTCGGTGGCGAAAACTGCCTACGGGTGGTGGATTGATCCATCCGTTCAACCTCCAACCTCGACTCTCCTTCGCATGGAAACCTTGCTGAGCATTCTGGTGGGCATCGGCCTCAGCGCCGCCTGCGGCTTCCGCGTGTTCGTGCCGATGCTGATCGTCAGCGCAGCGGCTTGGATGGGATGGCTGCCGTTGTCGGCGGACTTTCACTGGCTGGGCACGCTGCCGGCCTTGATCGCCTTCGCGGTGGCGACGGTCGTGGAAGTGGCCGCCTACTACGTGCCGTGGGTGGACAACTCGCTGGATGCGCTGGCCGGGCCCGTGGCCACGGTCGCCGGCACGGTCCTCATGGCGTCCGTCTTGGGGGACATGACGCCGCATTTGAAGTGGACGCTGGCCATCATTGCCGGAGGCGGCACGGCCGCAACGGTCCAGAGCTTCACCACGGTCGCCCGCGCTGGATCAAGCGTCGTCTCGTTGGGTTTCCTCAACCCACTGTTTGCCACGGTGGAACTCATTGGAGCAACCGGCTTGGCGGTGCTGGTCATCGCCCTGCCGATTGCGGGACTGCTGGTGGCTGGCGGAGTCATCTGGCTGCTGGTGCGGTTTGTCCGCCGTTGTCGTCGGCCAGCCAGCAATTCCGCGCCTGCCTGACGCAAACCGTGTCGGCGACTTGCCATTGGCATTGAGAGCCGGGAGCCGGGGCCGCACCGGGTTTGCCTGACATTTCACCAGTCAGCTTGGATTTGGCGCGCCGAAGGGATAGCCTCGGTCCGATGGCAGTTTGCCAAATCCGCATCTTGCTGGCCGACGATCACAGCGTCGTCCGCAATGGTTTCCGTCGCATCCTGACCGACCAGCCGGACATGGAGGTGGTCGGCGAAGCTGCGGACGGACGCCAAGCCGTCGAGATGGTCGCCCAGCTCGCTCCGGACATCCTTGTCATGGATGTCACGATGCCCAACCTCAACGGCATCGAGGCCACCCGCCAGATTGTCAAGACCGGGGTGCGGACGCGGGTGTTGGCCTTGTCCATGCAGAAGGATGGCGTGTATGTGCGCGAGATGCTGCGCGCGGGTGCCCGGGGCTACTTGCTCAAGGAATGCACGGAAAGTGATCTGCTGTCCGCCGTGCGAGCGGTGGCCGCCGGCAAAGCGTGGCTAAGCCCCGAGGTGAGCGACGCGGTGCTGGACGATTACCGCAAGCACGTCACCAATCCGATCGATCTGCTGTCCGCGCGCGAGCGCGAGGTGTTGCAACTGATTGCCGAGAGCCGGACGAACAAGGAAATTGCCGCCCAGCTCGGTTTGAGCGTCTACACCGTCGAGGCGCATCGCGGTCGCGTGATGGAAAAGCTGAACCTGCATTCCAGCACCGAGCTGGTCCGCTTCGCCGTGCGGCACGGGATGGTGGGTTGAACCGCCCGCGCGCCATGCCCTTCAACTGCTTCAACTTCGGCGGTCGCAATGTGCTGCGCGGACTGGCGCTGGGCTTCCTGCTGGTGCTGGTGTTGCTGGGCGCGGCCGGCTGGGTGGCGGTCCGCCAGAGCCGGCTGATCCGCGAGGGCGTGGCGCAACTGGCGCGCACGCAGCTCGTCATCGCCCGGCTGGTGCATGATGTGCAGATGGAGGAAAATGCGATGACCGAGGTGCTCCACCGGGTGGCCCAGCTCAATCCGCAAGCCGCCGACCATTCAGCACTGCTGCGGGAGCTGGATGAAAGCGACCGTCAACTGGCCCGGCTCTCCGCCGAGGCGCGGGCGGCGGCGGGCAGCCGGTTGTGGGCGGACCTAGAGGCGAGCGTAAAGACGTTCACCGCGGAGGCCCATCGGGTTCTGGCAACCAGTGCTCCGGTGCCACGGCCGAAACTCGAGGCGCTCTTTGCCCAGCATGACCGCGTGGTGGGATTGGTGAACGAGCTGATCCGCACCAGTTCGGAACGGCTGACCGCCGCCGAACGCGACATCGAGCGTCAGTCCGAGGAACTCGGAGACGACGCCGCGTGGCTGCTCGGCGCGAGCCTCGTGCTCGCCATCGCCTGCGCCCTCACGACGATTGGCTTCGTGCGCCAAAGCATCCATCGCATCCAGTGGCAATCGGGCGAACTTGACCGGGTGTCATGGCACATGCTGCAAAGCCAGGAACAAGTTGCCCGCCGCTTCTCCCATGAGCTGCACGACGAGTTGGGCCAATCGCTGGCCGCCGTGCGCTCCAACCTGACCAAGGGCTCCACGCAAAGTCTCGAAGCGCTACGGGCCGACTGCCTGCAGCTCGTTGACGAATCCATCGCCAACGTGCGCGAGCTGTCGCAACTGCTGCGGCCCGCGATTCTGGATGACTTCGGCCTGGACGCCGGTTTGCGGTGGCTGGCCGAGAAGTTCGCGGAGCGCACCCGGCTAAAGGTGGAGTTTGCCGCCGCTGGCGTCGGTCGCTACGCCGACGAGACGGAAACGCATCTGTTCCGCATCGCGCAGGAGGCCTTTACCAACATAGCCCGTCACTCAGGGGCCACCCATGTGCGCATCCGCCTGTCAGGAGATGCGGAGAAGATCCGCTTGTTCATCGAGGACAACGGGCGGGGCCTGCCGGAGGCAGACATCCACACGATGACCTCTCCCACCTTGGGCATGGTCGGCATGCGTGCCCGCGCCCGGCAGTCGGGCGGCGAGTTTCACACGGCCCGGGTGGAACCGCACGGGCTGTGCATCGAGGTGGTGGTGCCGGTGCGGCTGCCCGCTGCCAGCCCGGAGGCGTGACTCAGTGCGCGGCAGCGTCGTGCGAGCGCTTGTCGAGCGTCTTGAGCGCCTGCATCTGCCGCATGGTGCGCTCCAAGCCCTCGTTGGAGCCATCGAAGAACATGACATTCCCCTTGCTGTGCTCGGAGATGTATTTCATCCCGTCCAGCCACATGGTGAAGAGCATGAAGCCAGGAGGAACGCCGCCGGACTCCATCACCTTGCCGGCGTTCGCGAGACCTTGGGCGACCTGCTCGCGGAAGCGGGCGTTGCCCTCGCCCTTGAGCAGGGAGGCATCGCGCTCGGCCTCGGCCTTCACCTGAATGGAGCGGGCCTCGGCCTCGGCGGCGCGGGTCTTGATCAGATACTGGGCCTGCGCCTCGTTCTCGGCGGCCAGCTTCATGTTGTTGCTGGAGACGACCTGTGACATGGAGCGCATGATGGCCTCGTCGAAGGAGATGTCGTTGATTTGCAGGCCCAGCAGATGATAGCCCCAACTGTTCAGCGACTCTTCAAGATGGTCTTTGACCGCGCCAATGATCTCCGCCCGGAGCACGAGGATTTCCGCCTGCTTCTTCTTGGCGACGAAGGCGCGGATGGAGCTTTCCACGCTGCGGACCAGGGTCTGCATGAAGCTCTTGTCGTCGATGAACCGGAACGCGATTTTCTTGATCGTCTCCTCGGTGCTGTCCTGCGCGGCGAAGACGATGAGCGACTTGAAATTCACGTAGGCCTGGTCGAGTGAGATCGCCTCAAATTCCAGCTCGATCGACTGGTTTTGGATGGAGACATTTTTGCAGACGCTCTCCATGAGCGGGAGCTTGAGGCTGAGCCCCGGCTGCATGATGCGGTCGTAGCGGCCAAAGCGCGTGACCACTCCGATATGGCCCTGCTTGATGACGGCCGTGCTCAACACGATGACGACTAGCAACACGATGGCGATGATGACGGGGAGCATGATGGGGGATGTTTGGGGTTAAATGCTGAAAGTGATGTGGGTTTTGAAGATGCTCAGGCCGGGAATTCCGAGGAGTGATGTTCCACGATGAACCAGCCCATCCGCTCCTTCTTGCAGACGAAGGAGTAACGTGCCGGCACGGTGATGGGCTGGCCCTTGCGGTCAAAGGTGAACACGTATTTGCCGGACTGGATGAAGATGTCCTTGTATTGGCGGACCTCGGCGGACTCGAAGCGGACATGCACATTGGGCAGCTCGAACAAGTGCTCGAAGTAGCCCTTGATGTTCACATGCCCTTCGCGCAACTCCTTGGCAAAGGTGCCCCAGAGTAGGCCGTTGTAATCGTAGGTGCCGACCACGGCCGGCACGCTGTGGGTATTGATGCCGAAGGCCCAGTCGTTGATGAAGTCCTTCAAGTCCTTCTTATCGGCGGGATTGCGCTTCACGCTGCTGTAATGGATCCCGCCAATCTCCTTGTCGCTGTGCACGTTCATGGTCTCCGTGCTGTGCGGGTGGACCGGTTCGCTAAACCGCAAGGCCAGGGTTTTGAGCATTTGCAGCAGCGGGACGTGGTCGTGGCGGAAGATGACGAAGTTGATGAACACATGAACCACCAAGGTGACCAGCAACCCCTCGAAGATGCCGACGGTGTAGGTCAGGATGCCGCAAAACAGCGCCAGAATCAGCGGGTAACGGCCATGGGCCGCCACATGCACCAGCCCGGCCACCATCTTCCAGCCGGTGAAGATCATCAGCACCGCCAACGCGAAATAAGGCAGGTGCGTGAGCAGGTGCGGCTGCAGCACGAAGATGAGCAGCACCATCCCGGTGAACAGGTTGGAGACCTTGGAAACCGCGCCGGCCAGCGCGTTGGTGGCGCTCTTGGCCAGGCCGTCGAGATTCGTCATGCCGCCGAAAAAGCTGGAACCAAGGTTGGCAATCCAGATGGCGAGCAGGCTGTTGTTCGTGTTGGCGGGACGGCCCAAGGGGTCGAGCTTTTCGATGGCCGCGTTGCTGGTGACTTGCTCGATGACATCAATCAGCGCGAGCATCACCGCATAGCCAAAGATCTCGAGTAGCATCCGGGGATCCAGTGATCCGATCTTGGCGAATGGCAGGCCCAGCTTCACCTCTGACGGATCGATGTGGAGCATCGGCACCGTCAGGTAGTGGCCCGCGACCAACCCTAGCAAAATCACCGCCACGTAGGGCACGGCGGGAGACTTGGTCTTGTATTTGCCGAACAGGTGCAGGAATAGCCACAGCGCTCCAACCGACAGCATGACGATCTTCAGGCGCTCCATGCTCCACAACTCCGCCGTCTCCGTTACAACACCGAAAGTATAAGGCAGAAACTTGAGCGCGATTTTCAGTCCTATGCCCGCCAGCAAGCCCTCAATGAGATAAGTCGGGATGGCTTGCAGGATGAACCTCTGCCAATTGAATTTCCACGCGAGCGCCTGCAGGACCGACGTGAAGAAGATGAGCAAGGGCATGTTCTCCATGCCAAACTTGTGCACGCTCATTGCAAGGACGGGGGCCAGACCGGCGGCGATCCCCGGCGTGCCGACATAGTTGCCGGGCCGGAAGAGGAAGGTGATGAAGCTGATCAGGCACGCGAACACCACCGTGAGCAGCCCGACCTGAATCGGATACTCCGACATCAGACAGATGCCGACCGACAAGGGCAATGCGAGCAGACCGGTAATGGAGCCGGCGAGCGCGTCCCGACGCAGATTGTCCAGCGTGAAGACGGCGGGCTTCTGTGCCGCAGTGACCGACTTCAAATCAGTCGAGGCCACGCGCTTGCGGTGGGTTGGTGCCGCCGGCTTCGTGCCGCCGCCAGAAGGCGGAACCGGGTGAACCAACGTGGGGGCTGCGGTATTGGACATTCTGGGGTGTGCCCATCAAGCCACGGGCAAACACTTCCTTCAATGTCAGCTACCCAACGGAGATTCACCATAGCCTGCGCAGGCTATATTCGCGCCTTGTGCAGGGGAGGGTGGGATTGGTCACCCTGCTTTGTGAAAGCGGACGGAAACATCCAAACGCCGCACGGGGCGTTGCTGTTGCGGGAAATCAACGGCGCTCGCCGAAGCTTGGTCAGGGCGGATCTGGCCTTGATGGGCTCAGCCCACCAGCTCACGCAGCGGCGTGATGCCGGAATCGACCAGGTATTGTGGACGGCCCTGAGTGTCGGTCACGGTGGCTGTGCTCACGTCAATGCCGAGGCAGTGGTAGAGGGTGGCAAAGACTTCCTGGAACTTCACCGGCCGGTCGGCCACATCCGCGCCGTTGCGGTCCGTGGACCCGATGACTTGGCCGGTCTTCATGCCGCCGCCAGCGACGAGCGCGAAGTTCGCGCGCGGCCAGTGGTCGCGGCTGTTCATGTTGTTGATCTTGGGCGTCCGCCCAAACTCGCCCCACATCACCACGGCCACATCACGATCCAGCCCGCGCTCCTTCAAGTCCGTGAGCAGCGCGGAGAGGCCTTGATCCAGCAGCGGGAACTCCTCGCGCGAGCTGGGGAAGTTCATGCCGTCGCCGCCGTGCCAGTCCCAGCGGCTGTAGTTGAGCGAGACCACGCGCGCTCCCGCCTCCACGAGCCGCCGGGCGACAAGGAAGTTGCGGATCATGCGCGGCGCGCCATCGCGCTGATAGCGATCGTCATTCACCCCGTAACGCTCGGCCACCTTGGGGTGTTCTTTGGACAGATCCAGCGCGGCGGTAAGCTTGGAATCAGAGAGGATGCCCAGCGCCTGCTGGTTGTAGCTGTCGAGACCATCCATCTGGCCGGCGGCGTCGGCATCGCGGCGGAACTGGTCCACTGATGCCCGCAGCCGCTCGCGGTCTTGCAACCGGTCGAGAGTAATGCCCTGCAAGGTCAGGTTCTGCACGCGGCTGTTCGGATCCTTCGCGACGAGCTGCATCGGGGAATGCGCATGGCCGAGGAAACCGCCTTCGCCCGGCTCGCCCCAAGTGCGGTTGCCGGTGGGATACATGATGGAAAGGTGCGCAGGCGTGCCAGCCGCGGAGCCTTGCACCTTCGAGACGCTGGCACCAAAGCTCGGCCAGCCACCGGCCGGGGCAGTGCGCTTTTCCTTCTGCGTGCGGCCGGTCATGCACTGGTAGCAATCGTGGGCACCGTCGGAGTCAGCGAGCGAGCGGATGAGCGCGAACTGGTCGCCCATCTTGGCCAGACGCGGGAATAACTCGCAGATCTCCATGCCGGGGACATTCGTGGCGATGGGCCGGAACTCGCCGCGAATCTCGCGCGGGGAGTTGGGCTTGAGGTCGAACATGTCAATGTGCGACGGCCCGCCGGGGAGATAGATGTTGATGACAGCCTTGTGCGACCGACCCGTGCCAGCCTGTGCCTCCAACTTCAGCAACTGCGCGAGCGACAGCCCTCCGGCTGCCATGCCGCCGATCTTGAGAAATTCCCGTCGTGCGATTCCATCGCAGTGAGTGTTACCAGCGATTCGTTGGCCGAAGAAGTTGAGCATGGCGGCAGTAAAGTTGGGGAGTCAGACGATGGGGCGGAAAAAGGTATTCTGGCACGCTTGGGGTTTCGGAGCGCCTGTCTCCGAGGCGGCGCTCCGGCGCATCAGGCAAGTATTCCCTTCACCAGTTCGCCATGGATGTCCGTGAGGCGGTAGTCGCGCCCCTCGTGGCGATGGGTGAGCTTGAGATGGTCCACACCGAGGAGGTGCAACAGCGTCGCGTGGAAGTCATGCACGCTGACCGGGTCGCGTGTGATGTTGTAGCCGAAGTCGTCGGTCGCACCGTGGACCGCGCCCGCCTTGAAGCCGCCGCCCGCCGCCCAGATGGAGAAACAGCGCGGATGATGGTCACGCCCAAAACTCTCCGGCTTGATCTCGCCCTGGCTGTAGGCGGTCCGTCCGAACTCGCCGCCCCAGATGACGATGGTGTCCTTGAGCAGGCCGCGTTGCTTCAGGTCTTTCACCAGCGCGGCCGCGCCCTGATCCACTTCCTTCGCCTTGTTGGGCATGGCTTTGGGCAGCCCGCCGTGATGGTCCCAGTCGCGGTGGTTCAACTGGATGAAACGCGCGCCGCGCTCGGCGAGGCGGCGGGCGATGATGCAGTTGGCGGCGAAGCTCGGCGCGCCCTTCTTCGCGCCGTAAAGCTCGAAGGTGGAATCCGGCTCCTGTGAGAGGTCCATCAGCTCCGGCACGCTGGTCTGCATGCGGAAGGCCAGCTCGTAGTTCTCAATTTGCGCGGCGATGGCGGGATCGCCGAGCGCGCCGAGTTGGAGGCGGTTCAGCTCGTTCATCGCGTCAATCGTCGAGCGGCGGGCGGTGGAACTGAGGCCGGGGGGATTCGATAAGTAGAGCACCGCGTCGCCCGCCGCGCGGAAGGTGACCGCACCATGCTGCGCGGGCAGGAACCCCGAGCCCCAGTAGCGGGATTGCAACGGCTGGCCGCCGCCGCCGGATTGCATGCAGATGTAGCCCGGGAGGTCGGAGTTTTCGCTGCCCAAGCCGTAGCTGGCCCACGCACCCATCGTGGGGCGGCCCGGCTGCTGGTGGCCGGTGCCGAAGAACGTGACAGCAGGATCGTGGTTGATGGCCTCGGTGAACACCGAGCGGATGCAGGTCATCTCATCCGCGATGCTGGCGATGTTCGGAATGACCTCGCTGAACTCCGTGCCGCTCTGGCCGTGCTTGGTGAACTTGAAGGGCGAGCCGACGCAGAAAAGATTCTTCTGCCCGCTGGTCATGCCGGTGATGCGCTGGCCCTGGCGGATGGAGTCGGGCAAGTCCTTGCCGGTCATCTCGACGAGCTTGGGCTTGGGGTCGTAGAGGTCGAGGTGTGACGGCGCGCCGGACATGAAGAGGTAGATGACGCGCTTGGCCTTGGGCTCATGGTGCAGGCGCTTGAGCAAACCGGGCACGGCGGGGCCGTTGCCGGGGATGGCCGCGAAGGCGGAGGGCTTCAGCAACGAGGCGAGCGCGAGCGCGCCGAGTCCGGTGGAGTTGCGCTGGAGGAACGCACGGCGTGTGAGGAATTTTTCGGTGAACGAGTTCATGGGGTTATTGGCTGATGGTTTCGTTCAAGTTGAGGATGACGTTCGCCACGGCGGTCCAGGCGGCGAGTTCGGTGGGGTTCGCGCCGTCGGGGTTTTTGAAGTCGCCGACTTTCAGGAGGGATTCGGCGGCGGGCTTCTCGGCGGTGAAGAGTTCGCGTTGCTTGGCGAGGGTCTTCTCCATGATGGCGCGCTCGACGGAGCTGGGGTTCCGCGCGAGGGCGAGACGCCAAGCATAATTCAGCTTCGCGGCGTCATCGGCTCCGCCTTCCTTCTGGATGCGGACGGCGAAGGCGCGGGCGGCCTCGACATAGACGGGGTCGTTCATGAGCACGAGCGACTGGAGGGGCGTGCTAGTGCGGGGGCGACCGGCGGCGCAGACCTCGCGGTTCGGCGCGTCGAAGGTCAGCAGGCTCGGGTAGGGCGTGCTGCGGCGGTGATAGATGTAGAGGGCGCGGCGGTATTGGCTGTCGTCGCGCTGGTGCTTCCAACCGCCACCGGCCATTTCGTTCACTTCCCAGATGCCGGGCGGCTGATACGGGAAGACCGGCTTGCCACCGAGCTTGGTGTTCAGCAAGCCCGAGATGGCGAGGGCGTTGTCGCGGACGAACTCAGCATCCAGTCGGCTCCGCGGGCCACGGGCGAGGAGGCGGTTCTCCGTGTCCTTCGCGAGTAACGCAGGCGTGACCGCGGCGCTCTGGCGGAAGGCTTGGCTCATCACCATTTGCTTCAGCACGCGCTTCACATCCCAGTCGCGCGCGAAGTCGGCGGCGAGCCAGTTCAGCAGCTCGGGATGGCTCGGCCATTCGCCCTGCGAGCCGAAGTCGTTCACCGTCTTCACGAGGCCGGTGCCGAACATCATCGCCCAGAAACGGTTCACGGCCACCCGCGCGGTGAGCGGGTGCTGCGGCGAGGCGAGCCACTGCGCGAGGTCGAGGCGCGTGAGGCGGTTGGTCGAGGTAGTCGCGGGCTTGGGCAGAAACGCGGGGAACGCGGCCTCGACCTTGTCGCCGTTCTTGTCATACGCACCGCGCACCTTGATGAACGTGTCGCGCGGCTTCTCCATCTCGGCCATGACCATCACGCTCGGGATGAGCTTGTCGAAGTCCGTCTTGGCCTTGCGCGCGTCCTCGGCGTACTTCTTCGCCGCGAGGTAATCGGTCGCCTGCGACTCGCGGAAAAACTTCCGAAGCTTGTCGGACTGTTCCTTCGTGCGCTTGGCTTTCTCGATGGTGGCGAGTGCGATGGTCGGTCCGCCTGCGAGCGTGGCGACTTCCTTTTCTGTTAACGCGCGGGGGAGAATGTGTAGTTCATCCACGCGGCCCGTGAAGGGCGAGCCGCCACCACCACGCCGCCCGATGGCGAAGGGCGCGGTGGTCTTGATGGTGCCGGGGAGTTTGTCCTTGAGCACCTTGCTGGCGACGGGTTGGCCGTTGAGGAAGAGTTTCAGGCCCGCCGCCTTGCCCGAGCCGTCGTAGGTGAACGCGAGGTGCTGGAAGGTGTCGGCGGCCAATTCCTTCTCGGTCTGCACGTGGATGACTTCCTCGGGCCACTTGTGAATGAGGTGAACGCTCGCTTTCCCGGCGGCGAACTCGATGTCCCAGCCTCGGTAGCTCGGCGCGTTCTCCATTTTGCCCAGCGGCGCGCCGGTGGTCTTGCCGTTCACGCGCACCCACAGGCCGGCGCTGAACTTGTCGCCCTTGTCGAAATCATAGCGCGCGCCGAGGTCGGCGTGGCCCTTGCCGTTGAGGAGCAGCGCGTTGCCCTCCACACCATCAGCGAAACCGGTCTCGCCCTTCAACTCGGCCTCGATTTCCTTGCCGTCGTGGGTCACGCCGTGCGCGTTGGTGTTGAGCGGGAAGTGGTCATAAGGGCCTGCGACTTGGCGTGCATTAGGGTCGGTGGTGACCTTGGTCTCCCAGGCAGCCTGCGCGGCATCGAGCTTGCCTTCGAGCTCTTTCACCTGCTGGTCGGCGGAGGTGATTTGCACGGCAATCTTCGCCGATTCCTTCTCCTGCTCCGCCGAGGGCACGGCCATGCGGGGCTCGGGGTTGAGCGTGCGGGTGCCGTCCTTGCCCTTCTCCGGGACGTTGTGGAAGAAGGCGTAGAGACTGTAAAAATCGCGCGCGGTGACGGGGTCGTATTTGTGGTCGTGGCACTGCGCGCAGGCGATGCTCATGCCGAACCACGTCGTGCCCAGCGTGCTCACGCGGTCCACGAGGTAGATGTTGAGATACTCGGCGTCAATGATGCCGCCTTCGTCGGAGGTCATCACATTGCGCATGAAGCCGCTGGCAACCTTCTGGTCCACCGTGGCATTGGGGAGGAGGTCGCCCGCGAGCTGCTCGATGGTGAAGCGGTTGAAGGGCTTGTTGTCGTTGAAGGCGCGCACGACCCAGTCGCGCCAGAGCCAGGTCTCGCGCAGGGAATCGTTGTGATAGCCGGCGGAGTCCGAGTGGCGGGCGAGATCGAGCCAGGGGACCGCAAGCCGCTCGCCGTAGTGCGGGGAGGCGAGCAAGCGGTCCACCACGTTCTCATAGGCGCGTGGCGACTTGTCGGCGAGGAAGGCGTCCACCTCAGCGGGCTTGGGCGGCAGGCCGGTGAGCGCGAGGGTGACGCGGCGCAGGAGAACTTCGCGCGAGGCTTCGGGCTGGAAATTGAGCTTCTCGGCTTCGAGCTTCGCAGCGAGGAAGGCATCAATGGAATTGGCGGCTGGTGACGGGCGATTGGCGATTTTGGGGACAGCGGGTGGCACCGCCGGCTCAAACGCCCAGTGCCCCGCATACTTCGCGCCTTCAGCCACCCAGCGGCGGAACAGCTCCTTCTGCGCAGGCGTGATCTCCTTGTGGGCGGCCGACGGAGGCATGAGATCGTCGGCGTCTTTCGTGAAGAGCCGCACGATGATCTCGGACTTTTCCGGTTTGCCAGGAACGATGGCGGGCTTGCCGGACGTGCCGGCCTTGAGAGCCTCTTCGCGCACGTCGAGCCGGAGCTTGCCCTTACGCGCCTTGTCATCGAAGCCGTGGCACTTGAAGCACGTGTCCGACATGAGGGGCCGGATGTCGCGGTTGAAGTCCAGCGGGGCCGGCTTGGCGCTGGAAACCGCGCCACCGACTGGCCCAACCGCGAGGCTCAGAAGCGTCAGTGCGGCGGCGATATGAAAGCTGTTCACAGGCATAAGCACGGCGTTTGACCCGTGGATTTAGGGCCTTATTCGCAAGGCTTTGATGGCTGAAACCGACACCGGATCTGGCACCTGTCAATCTTCCCGGGCGGGAATCATCCGCCGGCTGCCCAGCGTGCCTCAACCATACAGCGGCTGCGGCGTGAAGGTATCGTATTCCAGATTACGCATGTGCTGGTTCACCCAGAAGCCCGCCAGCACGTTGCCCAGCCCTGCCGCCACGAGGAAGCCCACGCCAAACCACCGCTCGCCCGCCATGATGCTGCCGTAGGTGACAATCAGGTTGGTGGCGGCGAACACCGCGCAGGCGAGCATCGCGTCCCGGCGTTTGTCGAGATAGTGCAGCACCATCAACAACGACATGAACACGACGAGCAGGAAGGTGCCGAGCAGGGCGATTTGGAAGATGCCGGCCTGCACCGCCCCTAGGCCGATGATGGGCAGAATCCGCTCGGCCCCCAGGATGAGCACCACGGTGAATAGCCCCTGCACCTTGAGCAGCAGGCCGAAGCCGTCCTGCAACGCGGTGATCATGGCCTGCTTGCGCTCGGTGACTTGGGCGAGCGTGCCTTTCTTCAGCACATGCTGGAAGAACTGGTGGTTGGCGTCCGCAAACTCGGTTTCCAGCTTGAGCAGAAACACCGCCATGCCCGGCACAATCGTCAGGAAGGCGAAATAGACCACCCGGTCATACACCGGCGCGGAATGCAGCAGGCCGGCCACCTTTTCGGCGGCCGGGTCCAGCCACCAGAAGAGGAATTTGTCGATCCAGATGCCGAGGTTGTAGAACAGCCCGCAGAGCGCCAGTTGCCAATACTTGCGGAAACAGCGGAGGAAATCCGGGTCGCCGATGGCCTGGTTCCCCACTTCCTTGTAGATGGCCCGGAAGAGCAGCAGCACTAGCACGCCCTGCCCCAGCGTGAATCCGACCATCGCCCCCGTCACCCCATGCCATCGCCCGCAGATCCACGCGCCCACGAAGCTGGCGATGCTCCCGAAGAAGAATCCCCACAACACCTGCGCGTAATCCTTGATGGCGGTGAGGAAGATGCTCGCCACCCAGGTGCCCCCCACGAAGGTCATCAGCATCGCCGCCGCCAGCCGGAATAGCAGCGGCCCGGGCACGCAGCCCACAAAAATGACCAGCCCCACCACAGAAAACATGAGCATGCTCCAGGCGATCGAAAAGACGAACGTGGGGTAAATCCGCTCCGGCTGCCGGGAATACTCGTGGTCGGCCGCGTGCCGGGTGAGCACCATCTGGATGGGCCCGCTCAGCACCAGCGTGATCGCATAGACCATCGAGATGCTGACAAAGAAGGGTTGCAGTCTGTCCGCATCGCTCACCGCCGTGAGCACCGCTCCAAGCATGCCGAGGGAGATCACCGACACCAGCCAAGGCCCGCTGCCGATGAGCGCGGCATAGCCATAGGCCTGAAGCAGCCCGGTGTAACCCTGCTTGGCCAACAGCTTGTTTAGTTCAAAACCGACGCCGGCCATGTGTGTGGGCGAAAGGACGCTGAGACGAGACACCCTGCCAAGCCGAAGAACCCGAAAGTGGCGAGCCGACCGGCTACCGCTTGGATTTCGTGCGGGGCCGGATCAGAACCGCCCGTTGAGGGAAAGTCCCACGTAACCCGCACCGTTGTCGCTGAGCTGGGTGTCCGCTTGATAATAGACCCAGCGGCGGTCGAAGACGTAACCGCCCTCGAAACCGAGGTTCAGGTGGCGGCTGAAGCGGTATTGAAATCCGCCGCCCAAACGCCATTCGCGATAATCCAACATGCGCCCGTCGAGGGCAGGGTTGCCAGCCGTCCGCGTGCCATTGTCGCGCGCCACCCGATAGGCGACCTGTCGCCATTCCAGACCGGCAAAGAGGAGCAGCTCGTCGGTGGCCCGCAGTTCGATCTGCGGCTTGGGCATCGCCAAGTTGAGCGTCCAGTTGTCCGCAAAGCGCCAGCGGACTCCGGGACCGCCGAGCACCGTGAACTGCGAGCGGAGATCCACGTAGATGCCAAGGAGCCAGAGGAGATCCTCGTCGGCCTCCCAAGCCAGCACGGCATTGAAGGGGACATTGACGTCCCCCCAGCTCAAATCGCGGAAATCACTGTAAATACCGGGCCGGGCGTTGACCCAGAGGGCAAGATCCTTGGTCAGCGCCCAGTTCCCGGTGACTTGCAGGCCGACGTTGCCGAGCACCTGCGGGATCGGCACCCCGGGGCCGACATTGAAGTCATTGCGCCGATACTCCGCCGCCACCCGGTAGGAGAAGCCATCCGTAGGCCGCGCAGCCCAGCCAACTACGAGCCGTGAACTGATCGTCTCGACATTGCCCAAGCGCGCCTGCCCCTGTGAGACCCGGGAATCGGAGGTGTAAGCGGCGGCGGCCTCATATTCGAGCTGGGGCACCGTCCGGGGCGGAGCATGCCAGAAATCCGCTTGGGCGGTCATGGCCGAACACATCACTGTCAGCCCGAGAAGCGTCGGTTTCATGTTCATTCGGAGCCGAGAATGGACACTCGCCGGAGAATTGGCAAGGCGCTGATTCATAATGTCGGAACTCCAAGAGAATGTCCCCAAGGTAACTTGCTAAGGATGTCCCCCTGTTGGCGGGATTGCGAAAGCAACCCGCCAACCACATGGAGACCCTGACAATGAGCCGGAAAGAGCGGGCACGAGTGACGATCATGGCAGGCGGCACGGACGGGGAACTAACAGTGGTGCAGGCGGCGGAACTGATGGGGGTGTGCTACCGCCAGGGCAAGCGCATCTGGCAGCGGTATCAGGCCGGCGGTGACGCCGGCTGCGGGGCAAGCCCAGTGCGCGGCGCAAGCCCGCCGCGCTGCGGGAGGAAGTGCTGGCCCTGTGGGCAGGAACGCTCCGCGGACTTCGGTCCGACGCTGATGGCCGAGCAGCTGGCCAAGGCCAAGCTGGTGGTGGATCACGAGACGCTGCGGCGCTGGTGCATGGCGGCAGGCCAGCACGCGGTGCG
>CAMCFN010000037.1 GCA_945874145.1 Akkermansia muciniphila | reverse complement strand
TACTTCGAGAACAAGACGCAGTGGGCCGAGAAGCTCCGCACCGTCGTGGGCGCACGCGCGGACCTTTACCGCTTCGACGTGGCGAGCCAGGACCCGCGCAACTCCGGCACCGTGACCGACTTCCTCGCCAGCCCGAAAGGCAGCGTCATCCTCGGCCCGTGGGCGAAGACGGAGGTTTACTTGAACGCCGGCCTGGGCTTCCACAGCAACGACGGACGCGGCGCGACCACGACCGTGGACCCTGCCACCGGCCTGGCGGCCAGCAAGGTGGACCCGCTCGTCCGCACGCTGGGCGCGGAGTTCGGCGTGCGCACGACGTGGGTGCCCGGCCTGCAAAGCACTGTTTCCGCGTGGTGGCTGGACATTGACTCGGAGCTGCTCTTCGTCGGCGACGCCGGCACGACGCAGGCGAGCCGCCCGAGCCGCCGCTACGGCCTGGAGTTCGCGAACTACTACACGCCCACCAAGTGGCTCACGCTCGATGCCGACGTGTCCCTCTCGCAGGCGCGCTTCCGCGACCGCGACCCGGCGGGCCAATCCATCCCCGGCTCGATTGAAACCGTCGTCGCGGCGGGCATCGCCGTGCATGACCTGAACGGCTTCTTCGGCGGCCTGCGCCTGCGCTACTTCGGCCCGCGCTCGCTCATCGAGGACAACTCCGTGCGCTCGTCCGCATCCGCCCTCGTGAACCTGCAAGTGGGCTACGCGTTCAACGACAAGTGGAAGCTGACCGTGGACGTGTTCAACCTGCTCGACCGGCGGGCCAGCGACGTGGAGTATTATTACGAGTCCCGCCTGCGCGGAGAGGCCATCAACCCCGACCCCACCCTCAACGGCGGCTACAACGACATCCACTTGCACCCGGCGGAACCCGTCTCCTTCCGCGTGGCGCTGTCGGGGCGGTTCTGATGCATTGAGCCCCTTCGGTTGCCAGTGCCATCAATCCCAGCCACCGGCACTACTTGTTCTCCATCTTCCACACGCCCTTCCAGTCGGCGGGCGGATGGGCGGCCAGTTCGTCGCAGCGGTGGATCATCAGCTTGCTGGGGCCGTCGTTGAACTGCTCGGCGAGCTTGGCAAACAGCGGGCGGGCTTCGGTGAACCGGCCGGCGGTGTAGTGGGCCAACGCGGTGTCCCAATCTTTCACCAGCTCGGCGTAATTCGCGACGGTGCGCGGGTTTTGAATCTCCAGCAGTTCCACGGGCGTGCTTTTGCCCTTCACGATCACGCGGTCGAGCAGGCGGTGCAGGCCGGGTTCCTTCACCTGGACAAACGCCTCGCGGGAGATGAGCAGGGTGACGCCGTAATACTTGGTGAGGGCCTCGATGCGGGCGGCTTCGTTGACGGTGTCGCCGACGAGGCCGAAGTCGAGGCGCTTGGCGGAGCCTTTGTTGCCGAAGAGGACCGAGCCGGTGTGCAGCGCGACGCCGTAGCCGAACAGGGCTTTCACCTCGGGATTCTGCGAGGCTTTTACCGTCTCCATGCCTTTGATGAGTTCCATCGCCGCGCGCAGGGCCTGGTTGGTGCCTTCGGGCTGCGGGATGGGCGCGCCCCAGTAGGTGAGGAACTGGTCGCCGAGGAAGTGCTCCAGCGCGCCGTCCTCAGCCATGACGGCGTTGGTCTCCACTTCAAAGACTTGGTTGAGCAGCTTGAACATGCCGCCGGGGCCGAGCTTTTCGGCCAGTGGCGTTGAGTTGCGCAGGTCGGTGAGCAGTAGCGTGACCTCGGCGGAGCGCGCTTCCATCGAGCCGGGGTTGGCGAGCACGTAGGCGCTTACTTTTGGGGAGAAGTAGAGATCCATCGTCTTGCGCAATTCCTCGCGGGCCTTGCGCTCCATGATGAAGTCATACATGACCGTGCCCACGCCGCAGATCAGCAGCACGATGACCGGGATGCCGAGGGAAACGATCAGCCCCTGCCCGCTGAAGAGGTAGAGCGCCAGCACTGCATAGCCCGCGCACAGGCCGAGCTGGATGAGGAAGCGCACCCAGGCATTGCGCATGAACCAGCAGAGCAGGGCGGAGATCAGGCCGGCGGCGATGATGCTCCCGCGCGCCGCCAAGTTGGTCATGGGCCGCAGGTATTCGCCGTTCAGCGCGGCGTTCACGATGTTCAAGTGGACCTCGGGGCCGGGCATCAACTCTTTGGCCATCGGGGTTTGATGATAGTCCTTGAGCAGCTCCACGATGGGGCCGACGAGCACGAACTTGTCCTTGAAGAACGCGCCGCCCTGGTAGCGCGTGCGCCAGTAGTGCTCGCTGAAGATTTCGTTGAGCTTGTGGTAAGGGAAGCCGCGATGGGGTAGGTCGGTGTAGCGGAAGAGGCGGCCGAATTCCTTCTCCGGGATCGCGTCGGCCCGGCCCATCACTTGCAAGGCGCGGGCGGCGATGGAGTATTGAAAGCGGTCCTCCGGGTGGTCGCGCTGGGGGACGGCGAGCTTGAGCTGGAAGCTGGTTTCGGAGATGCGGAACCGTGCCTCGCGCACTACTTTGTCATCCCCTGGCCAGATGGTGGCGTAGGCCACGCGGGGGTCGAAAAACATATCCTCCACCGGGACGGGGACGAGCACGGGATTGGGAGCCTCCCACACGAGGCCGTCGCCGCCGTCCTGCTCGGCGTCGCCATAGATGAAGCTGACGGCCACCTTGCCGGAATACTTCTTTAGCACGTCGGCCAGGCGATGGTCGTTCTCCATCTGTTTCTTGAACACAATGTCGAACACGATGCCCTTGGCTCCGGCCTGCATCAGGCGCTCGACCAGCAGCGCCCACATCTCGCGCGACCACGGGTAATCTTCCCGTAACAACTCCAGTGCGCGGGACTTGCTGTCCACCTCGCCATCCGGGCCGGTGGAAAACCCGTCCGTGTAGCTGAGCCGCTCGAATCCAACGAGGACGAGATTAGTGTTCGCCGGGGCTTTCCGACCGTTCTGATAAAGGGCTTCCTGCGCGTAGGTCTCCGCGTCGCGGAGCGGCTTCTTCAACCCCAGAAAGTTAACTTCATTGGCCAGCCAGACAACTGCGGTGAGCGCCACGCAGATGCCGACCAGCACCCACTGGCGTGATTGACTTTTGGTTGCGCCGAACATTAGTGTCGACCTCAGTTTAAGACCGCAACCTTGCTCTGGCCATGAAGTTTTTCATCCTCTTCCTCTCCACCCTTCTCGCGGTGTCCTCGGCTCGGGGTGCGGCCCTCACCGAGTCCAAGTTCTCGCAGGTCGTGAAGGACGTGAAGGTCGTCGTTCGCGCCTCCGAAACGACTGCGGCAGCCAAGGTGAACGATATTTTCAAAGCCCCCGATTTGATTCGCACTGGGGCAGACTCGCTGGCGGAACTTATCGCTCCGGACAAGACCATCACGCGGGTGGGTGCGAACACCGTCTTCTCCTTCGAGAAGGCCGGCCGCGCCATCAATCTTGAGCAAGGCAGCGTGATCTTTCATTCGCCCAAGGGCAAAGGTGGCGGCAGCATCCGCACCAAAGGCGCTTCGGCCGCCGTGCTCGGCACCACCATCGTCGTCACGGCTACACCCGGCGGCGGCTTCAAGGCCATCGTGCTCGAAGGCAAGGGCCAGATCACGCTGCCCAATGGCAACTTCCGCATCTTGACCGCCGGCCAGGTCACCTTTGTGCTCCCGGGTTCCCAAACGTTCGGCCCGCAGTTGAACATTAACCTCGGCAAGCTCGTGGAAAGCTCCCGGCTGGTGCAGGGCTTTGAATCCGAGTTGCCCTCCAAGCCGGTGATTCAAGCGGCGGTGGAACGGCAGCTCCTGCTCATCCGCACCGGGAAGGCGGAGGACACCAACATCATACTGGGCAACAAAGCCACCACCGACACGGTCGAGACGGTCGATCCGGTGACCGTTCAGCAAGCCGTGGACGAGCGAAAGGATGAACTGGCAATCGCCCGCAAGACCGACGTCACGATCAGCGGTTCCAGCCTAAGCGGCACGGCTGTCAAACACCTCTTCTTGGATCGCACGGTGCAGGACTTCGCCGCGCTGGGCGTGCTCAACTTCAGCGGCTTCGTTGGCGAGGACATCACACTGGCCACTTCGGCCATTGATTTCACGCCGTATCTCGGCCAGACCGATTTCACCATTGGCGCGACCGAATACCTGAAGATTCAAAGTCCCGCCCTGGTGGCCGCCGCGACGGTCTTTGACTTGGAGTTGTCCGCCACCCCGGTGGCGGGCCACCCACCGTTGCTGCGCTCCGTCAAACTGGTGGGCAAGACCGGGCTGACGATCCAAGCGGGCTTCAGGATCCGGGCCTCGCAAATCGGCGATGTTTCGTTCATCAGCGGAGCCGTGATGAACTTGCAAAACGTGACCTTCCAGAACTTGGACGGTCAGCTGGAGCTGAATGGGCTTTCCGCGTTGACGCTGAATGGCGGCGGCATTAATGCCCAGTCCCTGCTCGTCAAAGGAGGGCTTGTCAACCTACAGGGTGGCAACTATTCCGCCTCGTTGAATGCCGTGGTGAGATCTTCGACCACGACCCTTGACACGTCGCTTGCCACGGTGAGCGGCAACAACGTCAGCTTCGAGGCGCAGAGCACGGCCGACCTCCACTCCACGACTGCTTCCGCGACCACGCTGCTCAACTTAAACGCACAGCAGGATTTGAAAATTGGCGGCGGCTCCTACTCCGTCAGCGGCCAGCTCGGCACCGCGAACCTTTACGCCGGCCGGGATCTGTTCATGGGCAGCGGCACCGATATTCAGGCGAACACCATCCAGATGAATGCCGGGAACAATGCCACGCTGACCAGCCCGGTGATTCGAGGCTTCAATACCCTCAACGTCACGGCTGCCCAGGGGTTGGCCGTGAACAGCGGTTCCTTCAATGGCGTGGCCGGCATGTCCACGGCCCAAGCGGCGTTCACGGCTGGTGAGACGCTTACTATGAACGGGCCAAGTTTCGGCAATGTCAGCACGATTGCCCTGACCGCCCGGACCATCAATTTGTCGAACGTGGATTTCCTGAATGGAACCATCGTCAACCTCTCCTCGCAGCTTGGTCAGTTGGCCGCCAACCCCAACACCGGCGCGGCCTCCGTCCCGGGCCACGTCAATTTCATCCAGAACGTGAGCTACAACGGCAATCCGGCGCAGCTCTTTGTGGGCAGCACGATTAACATTTCTGTCCGTCCCTGATTCATCCGCCACTTTTCTTTTCCCATGAAGTGCCATACCTCCTTGATGCTCACCGGGGCACTCTGCCTCGGCGGAGCCAATGCGTTCGCCCAAACTCCGCCGGCCGTCAATCAGGCGGACGCCGTCAAGCGCCAGCAGGAGCTGGAAAAGCAACTCCTGCAAGCGACCAAACCCGGCAGCGTGGAAATGGACGCCCCCGAGTTGTTTCAAGGCGAGCTCAAGGACGTGGGGGCGCAGTCCATTCTCAAGGTCAAGCAGCAGCGCACCTCGTTCGAGGCGGCTTTTGACAGCCAGTTCTTCTACACCTCCAACCAAAATCTCACCGAGGACGCCACGGGCACCACGCTGTTCGTCAACACCGCCCAACTCGCCTACTCGCCGCCGCCCATTCAAACCAGCCACGGGGCATTCATCCCGCGCGTCGGCGTCCGACATCAATGGTTTAACTACGGCTTGGGGGACCGCCCGGCCAGCAAGGGCGATGTGGACTTCGATATCCAGACCGCCTATGCCGAGACGCGCTGGTCGTTTCGGCAAAACTGGGTGGCCGAGCTGGGGGCGGAGTGGTCGCGGTTGATCAACCACAGCCCCAACTATACGACCTACCGCCAGTTCTACAGTGAGTGGCTGCCCCGCGTTGGTCTCACCCGGCAAGTGCCCTTCAGTGAGACCCGCTATCTCACGTTTAGTTGGCAGATGAACTACCACCTCTCCGACTCGCCGGATGCGCTTTTGTCGGCCCCGCCCGCCCCGCGGAACACCAACGACCGGCTGGATAATTCCTTCCTCGCGGCCTACACCCACACGCTTAATCCCAAGCTGACCATGCAGCCTTATTATCGGCTCATGCTGACCCGGTTTGGCGGGCAGACGGGCCGCTTCGATTACCTCCACACGGTGGGGCTTTCGGCCTACCTCACGCTGCATGAGAAGGTCAGCCTGCGAAGCTTTCTGGCCTACGAAATCCGCGATTCGGACACCGCCTTGGTGGCGGACTACAGCAAGTTCGACTTCGGTGCCGGGCTGAATCTGAACTTCCGGTTCTGAGGTCCGTCTCTTGGGCTCACCGCGCCGGCTGCCACTCGTTCAGTTCTCGTTCACCCGGCACGGTGGAGAGCGCCAGTAGCTCTAGGGCCTCCCCAATGAGGTAGAGCGACCCCGCCACGACCACCCGGGCTTCCCCATTCACCTCTGCCAAGGCCTCCGCCACGCTCCCATGCGAGGTCACATGGGCGGCGGGATTTGCCTTCCGCAGCACGTCGCCGATCTCCACTGGGTCCATCGCACGGGGGCTGCTCACCCGCACGGTGGCGAAGCGATTGGCCAGCAGCGCCAACGATCGTGCCATCGGCTCCCAGTCCTTGTCCGCCAGCATGCCCACGACCAAGGCGAATGGTTTGCCGGAAAACTCGCCCGCCAAGAAGCGGCACAAGGCCTGCACGCCATCCAGATTGTGGGCTCCATCCAGCAGGAATTCGCATCCCCCAACCTGCGCTCGCTGGAGCCGCCCCGCCCAATGCACTGACTCCAGCCCCCGCTGCACCGCCTCGTTCGAGACGGGAATTTGCTGCTGCAAACCCTCCACCACGGCCACCGCCAGCGCTGCGTTCATTCGCTGATGCGTTCCGGCCAGGGCCAGCTTCGGCGCACCGTCTGTTCCGGGGTTTGCCTCCAGCGCGCGCGTGACATGCGTGAAGTGCGCGTGATGCCGCTCCGCTTCCGTGCGAATTATCGCTACGGCCTCCGGCGCTTCGGCGCTGGTGAACACCGGCACGCCCGGCTTGATGATGCCTGCCTTCTCCGCCGCGATTTTCGCGAGGGTGTCTCCGAGCCACTGCTGATGGTCGAGCGCGATGTTGGTGATGACGCTGGCCAGTGGCGTGACGATGCTGGTCGCGTCCAGCCGCCCGCCCAAGCCGGTTTCCCAAATCACCAAATCGCACTGTTGCTCGGCGAAATACCGCAGTGCCATGACCGTCACAAACTCGAAGAAAGTCAGGGGAGGGTGAATAGTAGTTGGTGACTGAGTGCTGAGCGGAGTGCCGTCACCGGTCCGGCTGAACACTGGACCCTGAACACTGATTAATTCCCCCACCAGCCGCGCCACATCCGCCTCGCTGATTAGCTGCCGGTTCACCTGCATTCGTTCGCGAAACGAAACCAAGTGCGGCGAAGTGAACAGCCCCACCCGCAGCCCTGCCGTGCGGTAAATGCTCTCCAGCATGGCGCAGGAGGAACCCTTCCCATTGGTGCCTGCTACGTGGACGAAGCGCAGGCATTGTTGTGGGTTGCCCGCCGCCGCAGCGAGTTGGCGCGGCGGTTCCAGTCCGAAACGCGATCCAAACATTGCCAGCCCGTGCAGATAGGCCACCGCTTCCGCGTAAGTCATTGAAAAGAAACCCTGCCTTGCTCCATCTGCATCGCAAAGTCCAAATCACCGCCGGCGCTCAACCGCCCCTGCGCCCATTCTCCAGCAGCACCAAGAACTCCTTGTTCCCCGCCGGTCCGAGCAACGGCGACGTCGTCACACCGCCCCATGCGATGCCCGGCAGCTCCGCCTGCACGAACGCCTCCAGCTCTGCGAGCACGCGGGCATGCACCGCCGGGTCCGTGATCACGCCTTCGCCTTTGTCTGCCTCGGCCTTGCCCGCCTCGAACTGCGGCTTCACGAGCGCCACGATGCGGCCGGCCGGAGCCAGCAGCTTCACGGCGGCCGGCAGAATCTTGCGCAGCGAGATGAACGAGCAGTCGGCCACGATCAGGGGAAACGGCGTGGCCGGGGCCCCGGCGGCGGACAGCTTTTCCGCCGAGAGTTCGCGCGCGTTGCTTTTCTCCATCACTACCACGCGCGGGTCGTTGCGCAGCTTCCACGCAAGCTGGCCTTGGCCGACGTCCACGGCCACCACGCGCGCCGCGCCGCGTTGCAGCAGGCAGTCGGTGAAGCCGCCCGTGGAAGCGCCGAGATCAATTGCCGTCAATCCGTTCACCGCGAGTTCGAAATGTTCGAGCGCGTGCTCCAACTTGTGGCCGCCCCGGCTGACGAACTTCTCCACCGCCGCCAGTTCCACCGCGTCCCCCTCGCAAACGGAATCACTGGGCTTGCGGGCGACCTGTCCGTTCACCAGCACCTGTCCGGCCATCACTGCCCGTTTGGCTTTTTCGCGGCTGTCACACAGCCCGCGTGCCACCAAGACTTGATCCAAGCGAATTGCCATTGCGCGCGAGCTTGCCGCGAAGGCCCGGCCCGACAAAGCTCAAAGCTGAGGAAATTCTCAGTGCTTTATGGAAGTTTTGGTCCGGGATCGAACTCTTTGTCCTGCTCGCCGTCGGCCTTTCCGGCTGCACCACCGACGCTTCGCCCGGGGTGCGCAAACTCGCCAGTCTCAAAAGGTCCTTGCCCTGATTTGGCGGACCGGTGGCTGGAGAGTGCATTGAGACGGGGCCTGCTTCGAAGTCCATAGGTGGCTTGTAACCTAGCGCGCTGTGTGGGCCGCTCCCGGTTGCAAACTACATACAGCCGCGCTTCCGCCCCAGGGCATTCGGTTCAGGATGTGCCCGAAAAGCGCCTGCACTCAATTGCCGGCTTGTCCCGGCGGATCTCCTTCGCCTACGCTGCCTTCAAAGACCATGAGCCAGCAGCCTGACGACCCGTTACCCAGCACCATTTTCATTCGCAAGTCCGGTCCCGAGGGGCAGGCGGCAAGGTTCACGCCCACCGAGAAACGGCCCGAGGCGACTTCCCTGCGCGATCTGACGCCGAATCAGAAGAAGACCGGGCTCGCCGCTTGGCTGGGCTGGCTTTTCGACGGGCTCGACATGCACCTTTACGGGCTCGTGGCCGCGCCGTTCGTCGCGTTTCTCCTGCACAAGGAGGGGCTGATTCCTGATCCGGGGAATTTCGCCCATGACTTGGTCAAGGAGCGCAGCGGCTGGATTCAAGCCTCCTTCCTGATCGGCTGGGCATTGGGCGGGGCATTTTTTGGCCGATTGGGGGATCTCATTGGGCGCAGCCGCTCGCTGGCGCTTACCATTCTCACTTACGCTGCGTTCACCGGGCTGTCCTTCTTCGCGCAAACGTGGTGGCAGTTGATGATTTTCCGCTTTCTGGCCGCGCTGGGCATCGGCGGCGAGTGGGCGGTGGGTTCTTCGCTGTTGTCGGAAACCTGGCCGAAGAAGTGGCGGCCGTGGGTCGCGGCCGTGCTGCAAACCGGGGTGAACCTCGGCGTGCTGCTGGCGTGTCTGACGACTTATCTGGCGGCGCTGCACCCGAACTATCATCCTAAGTGGGTCTTCCTCGTCGGCGTGCTGCCCGCGCTGATGGTGTTCTGGATCCGCCGGCATGTGCCGGAGCCGGAGGAGTGGCACGCCGCAAAGTCCCAGGCGCTCGATCATCAGCCCGGCATTCTAGACCTTTTCCGGGGGGAGGTGCGGCGCATCACCTTGCTCACGATCGTGGTGTGTGCCTGCGGCCTGACGGCGTGGTGGGCCTTCCAATTCTGGCATGCTCAGCATTTGCGCAACCTGCCGGATCTGGACGCCTCCGCAAAGGCCGAGTTCTCCAAGCTCATCGCGGCGGGCGGGGCCGAGACCGCGTCGCTCGACGGGGCAAAGTGGGCGGCATCCTACAAGCAAAAGATCGTCAGCGTGGCCTTCTTCGTCGTGATCTCGGCGAGCATTGCGGGAAACTTCTTTGCAGCTTTTCTGGCCAAGTCCTTTGGCTATCGCCGGTCCATTGCCCTTTGTTATACCGGCTTTTTTTTGACCATGGGGCTGACGTTCATCCAGCCGCGCAGTTGGGAGTCGCTGGTGTGGGGTTGGTTCCCGGCGGTGGGCTTTTTCTCCGGTGTCTTCGGCCTCTTCACGATGTATCTGCCGCCGCTGTTTCCCACGTTGCTGCGCACCACGGGCGCGGGCTTTTGCTACAACATTGGGCGGATTGCTTCGGCCATGGGCGTGGTCTTTTCGGGCTCGCTGGCCAGCGGGGGCGATTTCAAGCCCACGCTCTTGTTCGCTGCGTGCTTGTTCATTCCCGGCGTCGCGATCGCGCTGATGCTGCCCGAACCTAACGACCTCGGCGGGCATGCGACGGAAACGGAACTCTCTGCCGTCGAGTGAGCCCGGCGCAGGAGCGGCTCGTGGTCTTTCTCAAGGCCCCGCGTGTCGGCACGGTGAAGACCCGGCTGGCGGAAGGAATCGGGGCTGCCGCCGCGTGCGAGGCTTACCGACACTTGGTTCTCACGTTGCTTGGCAAGCTCGCTTCGCTGCGTTCAGTTGAGCTTTGTTTCACCCCCGCAGATGCGGAAGCTGAACTCACTTCATGGTTGCGGGAAGGGTGGGGCAACCAGCCGCAAATTTCTGGCGACTTGGGCGAGCGTTTGCACGGCGCGTTCCTGGCTCATTTTCAATCGGGAGCTGAACGCGTGGTGATCATCGGGGCCGATTGCCCGGAAGTGCTGCCTGCGGATGTGGCGGCGGCTTGGCGCGCACTGGGCGATCACGATGTGGTGCTGGGGCCGGCCACGGATGGCGGCTACTGGCTGATTGGGCTGCGGGCACCGCAATCGCAGTTGTTCACAGCGATGCCATGGAGCACGGCGGCAGTGCTGGCCGAAACCCAGCGACGCGCCCGTGCCAGCGGTTTGAGCATTGCCTTGCTCCGTGAGTTGTCCGATGTGGACAACCTTGCCGATTGGGAAAGGTGGAAGCACAGTGAAGCCGGGCGAGGTGGATCGCTTGAAACTTAGGGGTTGGCGGGGTGGACAAGCCGGGGCGGTTGACGAACACTGCGCACAACACCTAAATCGCCAGGCGGCGGGGCGCGTCCAAGTTCGCACCTCGCCGGCCGGGTTGAGCTGGTGCATTGATGCGTATGACACGATTTCTGAAATGCTGGGGCCTCGCGGGCTTGCTCTGCACCGCGAGCGGGCTGGTTGGTGCCGCGCCCGATTTCCAGCGCGACATCCGGCCCATCCTGTCGGACAAGTGCTTCACCTGCCACGGACCGGACGCCGCCGAGCGCAAGGGCGGCAAGAAGGGCGTGGGCCTGCGCGTGGATACGGCGGAGGGCCTGAACGCGGATCTCGGTGACGGACGGCGGGCTATCACTCCCGGCCAGCCGCAGCACAGCCTGCTGCTCCACCGCGTCACGACGAAGGACGCGGACGACGTGATGCCGCCGCCGAAGTTCGGCAAGCAGCTTACGCCGCGCGAGGTCGAACTGCTAACTGCTTGGGTGCAGGCGGGCGGGAAGTTCTCGGGGCATTGGGCCTACGAGAAGCCGAGGCGGCCAATCCAGCCAGTGATTAGTAAGGAAGTGCTCAGTTCACTGCTCGCCAAAGCCGGATCGAAGTCCGCCGTCACTCAATCACTAATCACTAATTACTCTTCCTCGATAGACGTCTTCATCCTCCACCGCCTCGCGAAGGACGGCCTCCTCCCCCAGCCCGAGGCCGACCGCTACTCGCTGGCCCGCCGCGTCGCGCTGGACCTGACTGGTCTCCCGCCGAGCCTGGCCGAGGTGGACGCCTTCATCGCGGACAAGGAACCGAAGGCTTACGAGCGTTTCGTGGACTTGCAACTCGCTAAGCCCAGCTACGGCGAGCATTGGGCGCGTCTGTGGCTGGATCTCGCGCGTTACGCGGACAGCGCCGGTTACGCGGACGATCCTTCGCGCGTCATCTGGGCCTATCGCGACTACGTCATCAACGCGTTCAACCGCAACCTGCCCTTCGACCAGTTCACCATCGAGCAGCTCGCCGCCGACTTGCTGGAGAACGCGACCGACGAGCAGCTCAAGGGCACCGCCTTCCATCGCAACACGATGACCAACTCCGAGGGCGGCACCAACGACGAGGAGTTCCGCACCGCCGCCATCGTGGACCGCGTGAACACGACCTTCGCCGTCTGGATGGGCACCTCGATGGCCTGTGCCCAATGCCACACGCACAAATACGACCCCATTGCGCAGAAGGAGTATTACCAAGTTTACGCCTTCCTCAATAACACCGAGGACGCCGACAAGCGCGATGAGTCGCCGCTGCTCTCGTTCTTCAACGACACGCAGCGCAAGCAGCGCACCGACTGGGAGGCGGAATTCGCGGCGGTGGAGGCGAAGTTCAAGTCTCCCTCCTCCTCCGTCCTCGCGAGCGCGGACAAGTGGGCCCAGGCCTTCCCCGTGAAGCTGGACTGGACTTCGCCCAAGCCCAGCGCGGCGAAAGCCACTTCCGGCGCTGCACTCACCGCGCAGGATGACGGCTCCGTGCTCGTCGCGAAGAACGACGCGGCGAAGGACAACTTCACCGTCGAGCTTACGTTGCCCGACGCGCAGAAGCTGACGGCGCTGCGGCTGGAAGCGTTGCCCAGCGACAAATTGCCCGGCAAAGGCCCCGGCCAGGCGGGCGGCAACTTCGTCGTCACTCGCGTGCGGGCGAGCTTGTTGCCGTCGGCGGAGAGCAAGGGGCCGGTCGCGCGCTTCGTGCGTATCGAGCTGCCGACGAAAGGGCAGTTCCTCCAACTCGCCGAGGTGCAGGTCTTCAGCGGCGGCGCGAACGTCGCGCTCAAGGGCGAGGCCAAGCAGAGCAGCACTTACATGGGCGCTGCCGCCACGCGCGCCATCGATGGCAAGACCGACGGCGAATACGACAAAGGCTCCGTCGCCCACACCGAGTCGGAAGCGAACCCGTGGTGGGAAGTGGACTTGAAGGAAGCCCGCGCGCTGGAGCGCATCGTGGTGTGGAACCGCGCCGAGGCCGGCGACCGGCTCAAGGGCTTCCGCGTGGTCGCGCTCGACGCGCAGCGCAATGTGGTCTGGGACAAGGCCGGCAACGACGCGCCGACCAAGGACGTGGCCTTCGCGATGAACGGTGCGCGCGAGGTGAAGTTCACCGCCGCCATCGCCGACTTCACGCAGGCGAACTACGACGCCGAGAACGTCATCAACGACACGGCGTCCGCCAAGGACCGCACGCGCGGTTGGGCCGTGGGCGGCGCGACCGGCAAAGCGCACTCGCTCACCCTCATCGCCGAGAAGCCGTTGGAAATCCCTGCTGGCTCGCGGCTCTCCGTGACGGTCGAACAGCAGTCCGCCACCGCGAAGGCCACGCTCGGCCACTTCCGCCTCAGCGTGACGACGGACATGAAGGCTGCTGAGTTCGCCCGCACCCCTGCCCCGGTCGTCTCCACGCTGGCCTCCAGCCGCTCACTGAACACTGAACACTGGACACTGAACACGCTTCCTCCCGGAGACCGCGCCAAGGTCACGGACTACTACGCCCGCACCCTCGCGCCGGAGCTGAAGGCCGAGCGCACGCAACTCGCCACGCTCACGAAGTCGCTCGCGGACCTGAAACCCAGCACCGTCCCCGTGCTCCGCGAACTCGCGGCGGACAAGCGACGCACGACGAAGATTCAATTGCGCGGCAACTGGCAGGCGCTCGGCGACGAAGTCACCGAGGCCGTCCCCGCCGCGTGGCATCCGTTGCCGAAGGACGCGCCGCGCAACCGCCTCACGCTCGCCAAGTGGCTCGTGGACGAGAACAACCCGCTCACCGCGCGCGTCGTGGCGAACCGCTACTGGGAAGCCCTCTTCGGCACGGGCCTGGTGCGGACGAGCGAGGAGTTCGGCGCGCAGGGCGAACTGCCGTCGCACCCGGAGTTGCTCGACTGGCTGGCGACGGAGCTGGTCGCGATGAAGTGGGACACGAAGAAGTTTCTCCGCCTGCTGGTGACGACGCAGGCTTACCGGCAGTCCGCAAAGGTCACGCCCGAGGCGTTGGAGAAAGACCCGGAGAACCGCCTGCTCTCACGCGGCCCGCGCCTGCGCCTGACCGCCGAGATGGTGCGCGACCAGTCGCTGGCCGCAGGCGGTTTGTTGAGTGCGAAGATGTTCGGCCCCAGCGTCCGCCCGACGCGCCCAAGTGCCGGGCTGAACGCGGCCTTCGGCAGCGCGCTGGACTGGACCACGAGCGCGGGCGAGGACCGCTACCGGCGCGGCCTCTACACCGAGTGGCGGCGCACCAGCCCGTATCCCTCGATGGCCACGTTCGACGCGCCGAGCCGCGAGATATGCTCCGTCCGCCGCAACCGCACGAACACGCCGCTTCAGGCGCTCGTGACGATGAACGACCCCGTCTATGTCGAGGCCGCGCAGGCTCTTGCCCGCCGCATGGCGAAGGACGGCGGGGCGACCGATGCCGACAAGGCCCGCCACGGTTTCCAGCTCGTGCTCGCCCGTCCGCCTTCGGATAACGAGCTTGCCAAGCTCGTGAAGCTCCGCGCCGACAGCGCCGCCGAGTTCGCCAAGGACAAGGCAAAGGCGATCGCCCTCGCCACCGACCCGCTCGGCCCGCTGCCTAGCGGCATGGACGCGGTGGAACTCGCCGCGTGGACCACAGTGGCGAATGTGTTGCTGAACTTGGATGAGACTTTGATGAAGCGTTGAACCGCCCTGATGCCATGAACCCCCATCTCTTAAAACTCGAACACCAGACCCGCCGCACTTTCCTCCGCAGCGCGGGGCAGTTCAGCCTCGGCGCAATTGCGATGGAGACGCTGCTCAATGCGAAAGCCGACGTCGCGCCCACGGATCCGTCGCGTCCGCTCGCGCCGCGCTCGCCGCACTTCACGCCGAAGGCGAAGCGGGTGATTTATCTGCACATGAGCGGCGCGCCACCGCACCTGGACATCTTCGATTACAAGCCCGAGCTGGTGAAGCGCAACGGCCAGGATTGCCCCGATCAGTTTTTAAAGGGCCGCCGCTTCGCCTTCACCAACGGCGTGCCCAAGCTCATGGGCACCCCTCGAACTTATGCGCAGCATGGGCCCGGCGGCATCTGGATGTCCGACGCGCTGACGAATCTCCCGCGCGTCGCGAACGAGGTGACGGTCATCAAATCCTTGACCACGGATGAGTTCAATCACGCGCCCGCCGAGCTGCTGCTCTACACCGGTTCCGCCCGTCAAGGCCGGCCCAGCATGGGCGCCTGGGCGACTTACGGACTCGGCACGGAGAACGAAAACCTCCCTGGTTTCATGGTGCTCATCAGCAGCGGGGTGCAACCCAGCGGTGGCCAGAGCTGCTGGGGCAATGGCTTTCTCCCCTCGGTTTATCAAGGGGTGCAATGCCGCTCCAAGGGCGACCCCGTGCTCTACGTTTCCAATCCGCCCGGCATGGATCGCGAGATGCGCCGCCGCACGCTCGACACGTTGCGCGACTTGAACGAAGTGCAGGCGCAGGAGCTGGGCAGTCCCGAGACGGCCACGCGCATTGCCCAATACGAGCTTGCGTTCCGCATGCAGGCCAGTGTCCCGGAGGTGATGGATATTTCCAAGGAGCCGCAAGCGCTGCTCGATGCCTACGGGGCCAAGCCCGGCGATGCGAGCTTCGCCAACAACTGCCTCCTCGCGCGGCGGCTCGTCGAGCAAGGCGTGCGCTACGTCCAGCTCTTCGACTGGGGCTGGGACTTCCACGGCACGGGTCCGAACGAGGACATTCGCGGCGGCCTGACCAACAAGATGGCCCGGACGGACAAGCCGATCACCGCACTCATTGAGGACTTACGGCAGCGCGGCCTGTTGGAGGACACTCTCATCGTCTGGGGCGGCGAGTTTGGCCGCACCCCGTTCCGCGAGGGCCGCACGGCCGGTGGGCAAGTGCTCGGGCGAGACCACTATCCTGACTGCTACTCCATCATGATGGCCGGCGCGGGTATCAAGAAGGGTTTCAGCTACGGCGAGACGGATGAGCTGGGCTTCGGCATCGTGGAGAACAAGGTTCACGTTCATGACTTGCAGGCCACCATTATGCACCTGCTCGGCTTCAATCACGAGAAGCTGACCTTCCGCTTCCAAGGCCGCGACTATCGGTTGACGGATGTTCATGGGCATGTGGTGAAGGACATTCTCGCGTGAGTCGGGGCAGGGCGAGGGCAAGTGAAGACTTGTGCCGCTGAATCGCGCTCCCTATTTTCCGCGCGCAAACAACACATTAAAACTATGGCACTCCGCATTGGCGACACCGCTCCGAACTTTCAGGCCGACACCACCGAAGGGCACATTGACTTTCACCAGTGGCTCGGCACCGGCTGGGGCATCCTCTTCTCCCATCCCGCTGATTTCACGCCCGTCTGCACCACCGAGCTGGGCGCGGTCGCAAAGCTCCAAGGCGAGTTCGCCAAGCGTAACGTCAAGTGCGTCGCCGTCTCCGTGGACCCGGTGGCCGCGCATCACGGTTGGGTGCGCGACATCAACGAGACGCAGGGCACGACGATCAATTTTCCCATCATCGCGGACCCGGCCAAGACGGTGGCCGGACTCTATGACATGATCCATCCGAACGAGGACGCCACGGCCACCGTGCGCTCCGTCTTCGTCATTGGGCCGGACAAGAAGGTGAAGCTCACCATCACTTATCCAATGTCCTGCGGGCGCAACTTTCTCGAAATCCTGCGCGTGGTGGATTCGCTCCAGCTCTCCGCGAAATACAAGGTCGCCACGCCGGCGGACTGGCAGGACGGCCAGGACTGCATTGTGACGCTCGCGGTGAAGGACGAGGAAATCCCGGAGATGTTTCCCAAGGGTTCGCGCAAGGTGAAGTCCTACCTCCGCTTCACGCCGCAGCCGAACAAGTAAGTGGATCGCGGACGCCCACGTCCGCAGCCCCTCGGGCGTAGCATGCTGCGGACGTGGGCGTCCGCGCTCCTACGGCTTCAGCCACTCCGCCTGCTGCGCGTCGGAAATCGTCTCCACACCCGATGCACGTAGCACCTTGAGCGTGGCAAATGCGTGCGTGTCCGGGCGCACGCCGCCGGTGGCCGAGTCGAACTCAGAGGCGGTCATCAGCAAGCGCAACGCGAACTGGACGGCTTGTGGCAGGGTCATCTCCGACGGACGCGGCTGGCCGTAGCGCTCCTGATAGCTGAGGACGCTGCGAATGGTCTGCGAGCCGGAGCCGCTCGTCGCGTAGCCGACGGCTTGGAACTGCGCGCCGAGTGGGTCGTAGAAGAAAATCTGCGGCTGGGGAGGTTGCGTCGTGGTGTCCACGCCCGCAAAGAGTGGCACGACCACACCGATGCCTTGCATGGTCATCGGCAAGTTGTCACGGAGCAGGCGGGCGAGGGCGCGGACCTTGGCGGGCAGACTCAACGATTGAAGCTGACTGCGGCGGTAATACTCGAACGAAGTTTGCAGCACGCGCGCCATCTCGAACGCCGTCGCCGGCACGCCCGCGATGGCCAGCAGCGAGTGCGCGTCCAGCTCGATGACCTTGTCCACGCGGTCGGTGACGATGACGTTGCCCGCTGTGGCCCGCCGGTCGCCAGCCATCAAGACACCGTCCGCGAAGTGGAAGGCGAAGACGGTGGTGGCCTGCGTCTGCACGGGAGCTGACTGCGAAACCTCCGCGCGCAGCGGCGAGAGGTTGTGCGATGCGAGCAGCGACACGAAGTCACCGGAGATGGTTTGGCTAGAGGGCGAGATGACCATACTTAAGGAAGAACGGAATTTGGATAGATAACCACAGGGAGAGGTTTACTAAGAAACTTACCGCTCCAACCGCCAGCCATCGCTTCGCCTGGAGGAGTTCTTTGAACCGCTGAACCTTTGCCAAGGCAAAAACGACTCCGAAGGCCAGTATCGCCCCAACGACAAAGAAACAGACAATTGTGAACGGATCGCCGGTCGGCGACGCGACGAAGGGAGCTGTGAAGGCGGTGGCCAGAGCGCAGAGCAACGCGGATTTCATGCTCATTGCCCCGTGCGCTGGCGATACCGCTTGGCCTGATCGGGGTCCACTTTCTTCATGCGCTTGAGGAGTTCCTCGACGTTGGGCTTGTCCACCTTCGGCGCGCTGGGGCCGTCGTCTCCGCCGCCGCTGGGGCTGGGTGTCACCGGGCGGGTCTTCTGGGCTTGGTCGGGCATAAGTTCTGCGATGACTGTGGCACGGACATCCGCTTAGGGCAATTCTGCCTTCGCAAGTCCATCGGCCAATCGGTTCGCCCTTGTCCACTCGGACCCTGTAGCGGCGTAAACGTCGCGCCCGAGATCACGCTGCGCCCGGTGCCACGGTTGCTCTTCCACAGCGAAACGAACAGCTTCCAGTGGCGCTTGCCCTCGCGGGTAATTTCGAGGGCGATGAGGTGGACGCCGGGCTTGGCATCGGCAGTGGCGCGGATGCGGATTGGGGAATGGGCGGCCTTCGAGCACGGCGGGTTCGGCCACCAAGCCGGGCGGTGCGTTTGGGCCGGTGGCGGAAGTTGCGGACGGGGAGGGCAATAGCCATGGATTCGCCACGCTTCAGGCTGCTGCCATAGGGTTGGGCGTGCCTCAAGGGGGTGCAGTCGCGGTAGTCGTCCTCGGAACTCAGCGTGCGGAAGGCGTCGCGCATGGCGTAGTAGACCCAATTTTGGGCTTGCGCTCAACTTCTGTTGAAGAAATGCGGGTCGGCGGAAATCGAACCGTGGTGGCCATACCAAAATTTTTCCCTGCTGGTGCTGGGCGTTTCATGGGCCGGTGGGTTGGGAGCCTCGCGGCGTGGCTGCTGGCCATGGGAGCGGTGTCCGCCGCCGAGTCTGTGCGGGCGGTGAGTTTTATCAACGACGTGGTGCCGGTCCTCACGAAGGCGTCGTGTAATTCGGGAGCCTGTCACGCCAAGGCCGGTATGGGGCAGAACGGATTTCAACTGTCGCTGCTGGGTTTTGAGCCGCAGGAGGATTATGAGCATCTGGTCAAGGAAGCGCGCGGTCGCCGGTTGTCGGCCACGGCCCCCGAGCAGAGTCTGTTGCTGCTCAAAGCGGCCAGCGCGGTTCCGCACGGCGGCGGTCGGCGGCTGGATCCGGAGTCAGAGGCCTACCGGTTGGTGAAGACTTGGATTGCCCAAGGCATGAAGTATGACCAGTCGACAGACCCGAAGCTGGTTTCCATCTCCGTGCAGCCAGCGCGGGGCACGCTGAAGCGCAAGGGCGAGCAGCAGCTCAAGGTGATGGCGCGTTTTTCGGATGGCCGGGTGAAGGACATCACAAAACTGGCACTTTACGAAGCCAACGACCGCAGCATGGCGGAAACGGAGGAGAATGGACGTGTGCGGATACTCGATATTCCAGGGAATGTGGCTGTGATGGTGCGCTTTCAAGACAAGACAGCAGTGTTTAATGCCTCGGTGCCGCTCGGCGCGCCGGTGAAGCACCTTCCGCCGAGCAAGAACTTCATTGACCAGTTTGTCTTCACGAATCTGAAGCAAATTAGCGTGCCGCCGTCGCCTGTATGCGATGACGCCACGTTCATCCGCCGTGTCTCGCTGGACATCGCGGGACGTTTGCCGACCGTCGCGGAGGCCGAGGTGTTTCTCTCCAGCACTGAGCCGTCGAAGCGCGATAAGCTCGTGGACACGCTGCTCACCAGCCCGGACTACGCGGACTTTTTCGCGAATAAGTGGACGGCGCTGCTGAAGAACAAGCGCGACGCTGCTAGCGACATAAGCGCGAACTTCGCGTTCCACTCGTGGGTGCGTGACAGCCTGCTCGCGAACAAGCCCTACGACCAGTTGGTGCGACAACTCCTCGCGGCCACGGGCACCATCGAGGGCAATCCGCCCGTTGCTTGGTATAAGCGTGTGAAGCAGCCGACGGAGCAGCTCGAGGACGTGGCGCAGCTCTTCCTCGGCGTGCGGATGCAGTGCGCGCAATGCCATCACCATCCCTTCGAGCGCTGGAGTCAGCACGACTACTATAGCATGTCCGCGTTCTTCAGCCAGATTGGCCGCAAGCCCACAGCCACGGCGGGCGAGGACGTGATCTTCCACAAGCGTGGCATGGCGCAGGCGGAGAACAAGAAGACCAAACTGCCTGTGAAGCCCGCCGGCCTGGGCGACCCAACCCTCGACATCCCGCCGGATGAAGACCCGCGGCTGCGCCTCGCCGACTGGATGGGCAACAAGGCCAACCCGTTCTTCGCGAAGTCGCTGGTGAATCGTTACTGGAAGCACTTCTTCAAGCGTGGTCTCATCGAGCCTGAGGACGACATCCGCGACACGAACCCACCGTCGAACCCCGAGCTCCTCGACGCGCTGGCGAAGCATTTCGTCGAGAGCGGCTTCGACCTCAAGGCCGTCGTGCGTGTCATCACGCAGTCATCCACGTATCAACTGAGCGCCACGCCGAACCAGCACAACGGCGTGGACCGCCAAAACTTCTCCCACTTCTACCCCCGCCGGATGCAGGCCGAGGTGCTGCTCGATTCCATTGACCAGTTCACCGGGGCAAAGACAGACTTTGCGGACCTGCCGCCGGGCACCCGGGCGATCGCGCTGCCGGACAACAGCTACAACCGCGGCTCGGCCTTCCTGAAAGTCTTCGGTCGCCCCGAGGGCGCGAGCGTGTGCGAGTGTGAACGCGCCTCCTCCGCGAGCCTCGCGCAGAGTCTGCACCTGATGAACGCGAGCGATGTGAAGGGCAAGCTCGCCGCCAGCGGTGGCCGCGCCGAGCGGTTGGCGAAGGATGACAAACCGGCCGCGCAGAAGATTCGCGAGCTGTATCTCGCGGCGTTCGCGCGTGAACCGCAGTCGCACGAACAGGCGGTGGCCGAGGAGTATCTCGCCAAGCCGCGCGAGGACGCCCAGGGCAAGCCGCTGCCGCCCGATCAGTCCCGGCGCATCGCCTATGAGGACCTTCTCTGGGCGCTCATCAACACGAAGGAGTTTCTCTACAACCACTAGCCATGTCACCCAAGTCATCCGTCCGTCTTTTTGCCGGAGTCGCGTGCCTCGCGCTCGCCGGTCCGACCTTCGCCCAACAGGTCATCCTCCCCACGCCGCGCCTGCTCACCACCATGCCGATGGGTGCGCAGGTGGGCACCACGGTCGAGGTCGCCATCACGGGCGAGAACCTTGAGGACGTCACCGAACTGCAATTCTCCACGCCCAAGCTCACAGCCAAGTCCAAGCTCGCCGCCGATGGCCAGCCCGAGGCGAACAAGTTCCTAGTCACCGTCGCGGCGGATGCGCCCGTCGGTGTGCATGACGCGCGCTTCGTGTCTCGGCTGGGCGTCTCGTCGGCGCGGGCGTTCACGGTCAGCAAGCTGGCGGAGGTGACGCGCACCAAGCCCAACGCCACCCTCGAAATCGCGCTGGAGCTTAAGGGGAATTCCGTCTGCAACGCCACCATGACGGCGCGGGCCGTAGACTTTTATGCGTTCACCGGCACGAAAGGCAAACGCGTCGTCATCGAGTGCGCGACGGCGGGAATCGACTCCAAGCTGACGCCCGTGCTCATCGTCGCCGACGGCGAAGGTCGCGACCTCGTCGTCAACCGCACCAGCGGCCTGCTGGACTTCACACCGGCGGCGAACGGCAAGTATTTCGTCAAGGTCCACAGCCTGACCTTCAAGGGCGGGCCGGAGCATTTCTACCGGCTGGCCTTGCAGGAGGTCGCGGCGAGCGTTCCTGCCCCGCGCCAGTCTGCGACGCGCACTGTTAGCGCGTTCTCGTGGAACCCGGCGGCGGATTTCGGCGTCGCGAAGACTGTGGAGGTCGAGCCAAACAACGACCGCGCCAAAGCGCAGAAGATCACCTTGCCCTGCGACATTGCCGGTGCCTTCTACCCGGCGGCGGACGTGGACACGTTCGAGTTCAACGCGAAGAAGGGCGAAGTCTGGTGGGTCGAGGTCGCGTCGGAGCGGCTCGGACTGCTGACGGATCCGTTCGTGCTCGTGCAGCGCGTCACGCAGGACGGCGACAAGGAAAAGCTCACCGACGTGGCCGAGCTGAATGACATTCCGCCGCCGATGAAGCCGTCGAGCAACGGCTACTCTTACGACGGCCCGCCCTACGACGGCGGCTCACCCGACGTGCTGGGCAAGCTGGAGATCAAGGAGGACGGCCTCTACCGCCTGCAGCTCCGCGACCTCTTCGGCGGCACGCGCAGCGAGGCGGCGAACATCTACCGGCTCGTCATCCGAAAGGCCACGCCGGACTTCGCGCTTGCGGCATGGGCGTTGCACATGAATCTACGGAACGGCGACCGTAACGCGGTCTCCAAACCGATCGCGCTGCGGGCGGGTGGCACCATGGCACTTGAAGTGGTCGTCATCCGGCGCGATGGCTTCGATGGCGAGATCGAGCTGGCCATGGAAAACCTTCCGTCCGGCGTGACGGCGGCGGGGCTGAAGATCCCGGCGGGCAAATCGCAAGGCATGTTGCTCGTCACCGCCGGGGAGAAGGCCCTGCGCTCGGTGGGCTTCGCGAAGATCGTTGGCCGGGCACAAATCAACGGCTCGACCGTCGCGCGTCCGTGCCACCTAGCCTCGATGGCCTGGCCCGTGCGCGACGCGAGCGGTGAGATTCCCAAGCCGCGCCTGATGGCGGACGTGCCCGTGTCCATCACCGACGCCGAGGGCACGCCGATCACCATCGCCGCCCGCGAGGACAAGGTCTGGGAGGTGAAGGCCGGCGAGAAGCTGACCATCCCCCTCAAGCTCACTTGGCGCAGCGAAATCTCCGGCCAGCTTCAACTACGGGCCTATGGCACAGCCGCCAGCGGCCTCAAGCCTCTGGAGGTCGCCGCCAAAGCCGAGACGGCGGATCTCGTGCTCGATCTCGCGGCGCTCAAGCCCGCGCCCGGCGAGCACACCTTTGCCTTGGCCAGTGGTTACGTGGTCAAATACCGGCACAATCCGGCAGCGATACTTCTCGCCGAGGCCGCGCAGAAGAAGGCGGAAGCGGAAGCCGCAGCTGTCGCCGTCGAGGCCAAGAAGCTCGCCGCTGAAGTCACCGCCGCGCCTGCCGAGAAACGCGCCGCCGTCGAAACGGTTGCCAAAGCCGCATCGGAGAAACTGAAGTCCGCCGAAGCCGCGAAGGCTGATGCCGCCAAGCGCATGAAGGCCGCGACGGACGCCGCCGCGCCGAAGGACATTGCTGACATCGTTGTGTCCGAACCCATCCGCATCCGCGTGCTGCCCGCCGACAAGAAGTAGCCATCCTTGCCCATGTCACCTCCCAAAGCATCGCCCGCCGTCGTGCGCTGCCCTGGGCCGTTCGCTCGGCGGGAGTTCATGCGCATCGGTCTGGCGGGCTTCTCGAGTCTGAGTTTGCCGGGGTTGTTCGGCCTGCGGGCAGCGGCAGCGGCCAAGCCGAGTCAACCCAAGACTGCCGTCATCATGGTCTGGAAGCCAGGCGGTTGCTCGCACCTGGACACTTACGACCCCAAGCCCGACGCCGCCAGCGAGTATCGCGGCCCGTTCCGCACCATCGCGACGAACGTGCCGGGCACGCGGCTCACGGAGCTGCTGCCGATGCAGGCGAAGCTGGCCGACAAGTTCACCCTCGTCCGCAGCATGAAGCAGACGGCGGGCGGCCATCCCGCCGGCTCGATGCAATTGCTTTCCGGCGACCTCGACACGCGCGACAAACCTAAGCCGCGCCTGCCCGATTGGATGTCCGTCGCGCACTACTTGCGCGCGCAGGAAGGGCGGCGGACGAATTCGTTGCCGAACTACGTCGGCGTGAACGCGCCCCTCGAATACAACGGCCCGGCCTATCTTGGCGATGCCTACTCGACCTTTGCCGTGCAGGACGACCCGGGCCAGCCGCGCTTCCAGGTGCCGAACCTCGGGCTAGGCGGCCCGGCGGAGTCGCGCCGGTTGGGCGACCGCGCCGCGCTGCGCCAAAGCCTCGACACGCTTGAGCGTGCCTTCGACAAGGAGGGCGAATTGGGCGCGCTGGACCAGTTCGAGTCGCAAGCCCTGACCCTGCTCACCAACCCGAGGACACGCGACGCGTTTGATTTGACCAAGGAGGACAACCGCACGCGCGACCGCTACGGGCGGAACCGCTGGGGCCAGCAGCTGCTGCTCGCGCGCCGGCTTGTGGAGGCGGGCGTCGAAATCGTCACGAGCCAGTTGAGCGGTCCGCTTTGTGGACGCACGGGCGTCTGGGATGACCACGCGGTGGATCATCACATCTTCGACGTCTTGCGCTTCCGCATGGGCAACTACGACCAGGCGGTCTCGGCGCTCGTCGAGGACATTTACGCGCGCGGCCTCGACCAGCGCGTCCTCGTGGTGGTCACGGGTGAGTTTGGCCGGACGCCCAAGATCAGCTTTGACCGCAGCACGGGCGGCGGCGATGGCAGCGGGCCCGCCGGCACCTTGCAACCGGGACGCGATCACTGGCCGCAGGCTTTCACGAACCTCTGGGCCGGCGGCGGTTTCAAGATGGGCGGGCTGGTCGGGGCGTCCGACAAGCGCGGCGAGGAAGTCGTGGAGCGCCCTTGCCTGCCGGCGGATTTCCTCGCGACCATTTACCATCACCTCGGCCTCGACTGGCAGAACGCCACGATCAAGGACTTCAGCGGGCGGCCCACGCACATCGTGAGTGGCGGCAGCCCCATCACCGAATTAACCGGCTAGTTCACCGTCTCTTTATCAAGCGTCAGCCGACCAAAATCATGACTTCATCAAAACCATCCTCCGTAGTGCGTTGCCCCGGCCCCGTGAGCCGGCGCGGGTTCATGAACATCGGTCTCACCGGCTTTGCCACGTTGAGTTTGCCTGGGTTGCTGCGCCTTCGCGCGGAGAACGCCGGCAAACCGCAGAAGGAGAAGACCGCCGTCATCATGGTGTGGCTCATCGGTGGCCTGTCGCACATTGACACCTACGACCCCAAGCCTGACGCGAGCACCGATTATCGCGGCCCCTTCAACGTCATCCCCACGAACGTGCCCGGGATGAACATCACGGAGCTGCTCCCGCTCCACGCGAAGATGGCCGACAAGTTCACGCTCATCCGCTCGATGACCCACCGGGCGGGCGGCCATCCCGCCGGCCATTTGCGAATGCTTTCCGGCGACCCGGACGAGCGCGACAAACCCGCTCCCAAGTATCCCGATTGGATGTGCCTGGCGAACTACCTCCGCTCCAAGCAAGCCGGCCGCACCAGTCCATTGCCCAATTACGTCGCCATCAACTCCATCGAAGGCGGCTACGCCGGGCCGGCCTACTTGGGCAACGCCTACTCCCCCTTCACCATCTCCGACGACCCAAACCGGCCGAACTTCCAGGTGCCCAACATCGGCCAGACCAGCGCCACCGAAGCCCGTCGCCTCAGCGACCGCACGGCGCTCCGGCAAAACCTCGACACGCTGGAGCGGTCCTTCGACAAGGAGGGCGAACTGGGCGCGCTCGACCAATTCGAGTCGCAGGCCGTGACTCTGCTCACGAATCCCAAGACCCGCGACGCCTTCGACCTCGGCAAGGAAGACGCCCGCACCCGCGACCGCTACGGCCGCCACCGTTGGGGCCAGCAGCTTCTCCTCGCGCGTCGGCTCGTGGAGTCGGGTGTCGAAATCATCCATAGCAATCTGGACGGCCCCATCTGCGGCACCGCCGGCAACAACTGGGATGACCACGCCGTGAACGCCCACGTCTTCAACGGCCTGCGCTACCGCTGCTGGGCCTACGACCAGGCCGTGACCGCGCTCATCGAGGACATTCACGCGCGCGGCCTCGCCAAGCGCGTGATGGTGGTCGTCACCGGCGAGTTTGGCCGCACGCCAAAAATCAGCTACGACCGCAGCACCGGCGCGCATCCTGCGAGCGGCGTGGCGGGCACGATCCAGCCGGGCCGCGACCACTGGCCGCGTGTGTTCACCAACCTCTGGTCCGGCGGCGGCATCCCCGGCGGCGGCATCATCGGCGCGAGCGACAAGCGCGGCGAAGACCCCGCCGAGCGCCCGTGCAGCCCCGGCGACTTCCTTGCCACGCTTTACCACCACCTCGGCATCGACTGGGAAAACACGACGATTAACGACCTCACCGGCCGCCCCACGCACATCGTCAACGGCGGCGCGCCGATCACGGAGTTGTTCAGCTAGCAATTCGGGCCTTCAGAGGTGAGGAATGAACCTGTCACTCGTCACCGCTCGGGTTTTCTTTTGTGGAATGGGCACTGCGGCGGTCTTCCTCGGCGGTGTTTGTGCTCTTCGGTTTCTCGATAGCGCTGTGAGCGGTTTGTTTGGCCTGCTTTTCATCGGGTGCATTTTTGGTTGTCCAGCCTCCGTTTGGTTTCACATCGGTCTGCGGCTGCCCAAGGGCATGTCTGAGCGGAACCTGCGGGCATCATGGTATTTGGCCGTCATGCTCATTGGCCCTGGGCTGTGGGGTGCAGCTTCGCTGATCCCGGCTCTTGCCAACTTCCCACTCACTTATCATGTGGGCACTGGCTGCATCATTTTGGCGCTGCCAGCAGCCGAAGTTGGTTATCGGTATTGGCTGCGCGAGTTCGCCCTGCCACCTGCATGACCGAAACCACCTACGCCCACCGCACCGACTCCTTCGAGGAGAAGCTCCGCCTGCTTGAAGCCGCGTGGAAGAAGAAGGATTTCCGGCTCGCGCGGGCGCTGACCCACTCGCTGCGCGACACGGCAATTCAGGCGCAGCACGAGGAGGAGAGTCCCGGCAAGCCACTGATGCCCGCCGCTCGTTTCGGAACTGTTGCTTCGCTGCCTCCTGCTTGGCGGAACTGGGCGCTTGGTTGGAAATCTTTCAAGATCGTCCACCTCGACGAGCCGCTCGGCTTGGAGCGTCCGCCGGAGCCAGTCGAGCTGCTCCTGAGTTTTCCGGCGGCGGCGGTCGCTTCGCTCGCACGGGAAATCCGCGTCGCGCGCATTGCCGACGGCGTGCTGCGCGAGGTGCCTTGCCAGGTTCACGGCGAAGTGCGGCGAGGGACGGAGCGCATGGCCAAAGTGCTGTTCATGGCAGGCGGCACGATGCATCAGCGGCAGACGTATCTCGTGTTCTTCGGCAACCCCGACGCGGAACTGCCGGCTTATCCGAGTGATTTGGAGACGCGCGGCGAGGGCTTCGGACTGGACATCGAGAACGACTATTACAAGGCGTCGCTCTCACGGCAGATGGGCCAGCTCGAACGCATGAGCATCAAGCGCGACCATGGGCTGGAGCTGTTCGCCGGTGGGGAAGGGCACGGCGAGCCGCCCGGAATCGACTGGGCGCACGACTACGCGGCGTCCGGCCACTTTCAGAAATTCCGCGTCACGCTGTGGGAGACCTGTCCAGACTACGAAGTGGTGCGCGGTCCGCTGGCGACGATCATCCGCCGCTGGGGCTTTCCGCATTCGCCGGTGCATCCGGTGTTCACGCCGAGCCGCGTGCATGTGGATGTGGAATACCGCTTCTACGCGGGCCTGCCGTGGTTCCACAAATCCGGCACCATGCACGCGGTCAAGGAATTCGAGGCCCCCGCGCTGCGCGACGATGAGTGGGTCTTCTCCGGCAACTGCTTCACGGAGATTCTGTGGATGGGGCCCGACGGCAAACTGCGAACGGGGAATGTGGATGCCGTGCACCGGGACAATCTGTGGGCGGTCGGCTTTGCGAACCCGCAAAGCCGAGACTCCTTCATCGCGCTGTTTCTCGAACACCGCGCCGATGGGCTGCCGGAGCTGAAGCATTCCGGATCGCCCTCGCTGTTCTACCGTTCGCACGGGCAGCTCTGGAGCCGCTATCCACTGCCCGTGAAGCAGGTTCCGGCGGGCGCGGTGCTGCACCAGAAGAACGCCTACGCTGCGCTGCCCTTCACCACCACCGAAGGCCCCCGGCTGCTGGAGGAACTGCGGCACCGGCTGGTCAACCCGCTGCAACCCTCCGCCGGCGAATTGCCTGCGGGTGCCGCCGCGCCTACCCAGCAGCCCGGACGTCTGGCCCGGCAAGGTGAGGCTGGCGACAGTCCGATCTCGAAGGAGGCGCTTTGGAAAGCGCTGCAAGACTGCAAAGATGAGCAGCTCTATACCGCCGGGATCAGCCTCGTGGACCTAGGCCTGGTGCTCGATCTGCGCGTGCGCGGCGAGACGGTCCATGTGCTCATGACCATGCCGCATCGCGGCCGGCCGCGGTTCGGCTACTTTGCCTTCGGTTCCGGCGGCAATTCCATGCCCATCCAAAAGCGCCTGTTGCAAGTGCCCGGCGTGAAACATGTGCGCGTGGAGCACACCTGGGAGCCGGGCTGGAGTTCGAACTGCCTGACCGACGAGGGGCGGCGCAAACTGGGGCTGCCGGTGTGACCGCCGGGTTGCTGTCGCCTCAGCCCATTCCATTTCTCTAACCTTGCTTATGCACAGTCAGAAATGCCGCCTGCTGAAATTCCCCTGCCTTCCTGCCCGCGCTGGTGAGCAATCCCACAGGTTCCTCCGATTCACGCTGCTGGCCTTGCTCGTCTGGGCGCCGTGGCTGGCCCCGGCGCAAACCCGCGTGCCGTGGACGACTTCGCGCATTCAGGGCACTCCGGAGCCGCCGCTGCCGTTCCGGGTGGAGCGGGCGTATCCGAACCTCACGTTCAAGGAGCCGCTGGAGGTCGCGCCGCTGCCCGGCAGCGACCGGCTGGTGGTGATTGAGCACGCCGGCCAGATGCTGTCCTTTGTGAACACGCCCGACGTGGAGAAGACGGAAGTGTTCGCGGATTTGACGCAGTTTCATCCGGAGGCGAAACGCTGCTACGCCTTTACGTTCCATCCCAAGTTCGCCGCGAATCGCTACATCTTCACCTGGCTGACGCTGGAGTTGAACGGCAAGAAGAACCGGCCCGATGGCACGCTCATTGTGCGCTTCCGGGTCACGGAGTCGAATCCACCGAAGGTGGACATCGCCAGCGGCAAGGTGATTTTCACCTGGCTCGCCGGTGGTCACAACGGTGGGAACCTCCGTTTTGGACCGGATGGGATGCTCTACATTGCCACGGGCGACGGTGGACAGGCGGACCCGCCGGACGAACTGGTGTCGGGGCAGGACCTCAGCAATGTGCTTTCCAGCGTCCTCCGCATCGACGTGGACAATCCCGCGCCCGACAAGGCCTACAGCATTCCCAAGGACAATCCGTTCCTCTCCGTCCCCAAGGCACGGGGCGAGGTGTGGGCGCACGGCCTGCGCAATCCGTGGCGCATCAGCTTCGACCCGAAGTCCGGCGAGCTTTATGCCGGCGATGTGGGGTGGGAATTGTGGGAGATGATTTATCGCATCAAGCCTGGCGGCAACTACGGCTGGAGCATCACCGAGGGCGGCAAGCAGGACGTGCGCCCTGACCGGTTGCGCGGGCCCAATCCCATCCTGCCGCCGCTGGTGGCTCATTCGCACGAGGAGGCGGCGAGCATCACGGGCGGCGAGTTTTACCACGGCAAGCGCCTGCCCGAACTGGCCGGCTCCTACATTTACGGCGACTGGCAGATGGGCACCTTCTGGGCCCTGCGCGCGCAGGGCGACAAGGTCACCGAGCTGCGCGAGCTGTGCCGTTCCACGCTGATGCCGGCGGGATTCGGCATCACACCCGCTGGTGAACTGTTGATCTGCGATCACGGGGGCGGCGGGCTGTGGCAGTTGGGCCGCAATCCAGAGGCCGGCAAACCAATGAACTTTCCGCGCAAGCTCAGCGAGACGGGCTTGTTCACCAGTGTTCCGCAACACACGCCCGCGCCCGGGGTCATGCCGTATCTGATCAATGCGGCGCGGTGGGCGGACCACGCGACCGCCGAACGCTTCATCGCGCTGCCGGGCACTTCCAGCATTAGCCTGGCGGAGCAATCACAAGGCGTGCTGGCCAAGGGGCGCTGGGTGTTTCCTTCCAACACGGTCTTCGCCAAGACTTACACGCTGGAATTGGAGCGCGGCCAGTCCAGCTCACGCCGGCGCGTTGAGACGCAGGTCTTGCACTACGATGGCATCCTGTGGGGTGCCTACAGCTATCGTTGGAACGACGCACAGACCGATGCGGAACTGGTTCCCGCCCGGGGCGACGACACCGTGTTCCGCGTCAAGGATGCCGCCGCCCCCGGTGGCGTGCTGGAGCAGAAATGGCGTTTCTTCAGCCGTGTCGAGTGCCTGCGCTGCCATAACCCATGGGACAACTTCGCGCCGGGCTTCGCCGCCCTGCAGTTGGACCGCACCACAGCGCAGGAAAGAGGCCGTCAGTTGGATGCGTTCACGCGGCTTGGCATCACCCCCGAGGAACCGAAGTTCGCCGATCCCTTTGGGCCGCACGGCAACATAGAGATTCGGGCTCGCTCCTACTTGCATGCCAACTGCGGCACCTGCCATCGGTTCAACGGCGGCGGTGCGGTGCCCGTCCACTTGAACATCGAGACGGCGCTGGACAAGGCCCGCCTCATCCGCGCCCGGCCGGTGCAGGGGGATCTTGGCCTGCCGGATGGACGCGTCATCGCGCCCGGCGATCCTGGCCGCAGTGTGCTGCTGCATCGCATGGCCACGGGCGGGCGCGGCCACATGCCGTATCTCGGTAGCAAGCTGGTGGATGAACGTGGTCTGCTGCTCGTGCGGGACTGGATAGCCAGCATGACCGACAAGGGTAAGGATGTGGCCGCCATCGCCCTCAGCCAGCGGGAAGCGGAGCAGTCAGCACTGAAGAAACTGGTGGCCGGTGAGGCGCAACAAATTGAGCCGCTCCTCCGCACGGGCAGCGGCGCGCTGGAACTTGTCCTCGCCTTGGTGGATGGCTCGCTCAAGGGAGCGCTGCGGGATCAGGTCATCGCGCAGGGAAGTGCGTTGGTGGATCCCATCCGCCGCGATCTGTTCGAGCGTTTCCTGCCCGAGTCGCAGCAGCGCAAAGTGTTGGGGAATGATTTCAAGCCCGAGACGCTGCTCAAACTCACGGGCGATGCCACGCGCGGCAAGGCGTTATTCGCCGCGGTCTGCGCTGCCTGCCATCGGGCGAAGGGCGAAGGCATTGATTTTGGCCCGGACCTCAGCGCGGTCGCCAAGAAGTGGAACCGCGCCGGCCTGATCGAGCAGCTCCTGTTTCCGTCGAAAGTCATCGAGCCCCAATGGATGCTGACCACGGTCGAGTTGACCAATGGCGAATCGAAGAGTGGCTTTGTGACCGCGCAGCAGGCGGGTGAACTGACCCTGAAGATGGCCGGCGGCGAGACGGCCCGCATCCCCGCGAAACAAGTGAAGCAGACTCGCAGCGAGCGGGTGTCCCTGATGCCGGAAGGTATGTTGCAAGCCCTGACGGCGACCGAGGCAGCCGACCTGCTGGCGTTCATGGGCACGCTCCAGTGAACGCGGCTTGGACTGTGGTTTGCGTTCTCAAGTGCGTTCTTTTGGTCGCTTTCGCGTCCGAGCACGCAAAGGTAAAACGATTGGCTGGTTGGACGTTCGGACGGTGAAGCGGCCTAAACGCCGCACCTCTGTGGCTGTATCGGTGGTTAGCGCCGCAGCCGCAGGCCCACCAATCCAGCCAGCCCCGTCAGCAGCAATGCCGTCACGGCAAAGGCTCCGGCTTGGGGCTGGCTGGGGGCCAGATAGAGCGCGCCGGCACCCACCGCCGGCCCAAGGCAGATGCCCAAGCCAATGGCGGCTTCGTGGATGCCGCCGTGCTCGCCCTTGGTCTCGCCCACGTCCATTGAGTAGAAGAGCGAGGCGTAGTAGAGCAGGCCCGTGGCCAGTCCGAAGACGACCTGCGCCAGCACCAGCACCAGCACCGAGCGCCCCATCAGGAGGGCGACGTAGGCGAGAATCAGGGCAATGAAGGCGGCCAGCATCCAGCGGAAGCGGTAGTGCCAGCCGTGCCATTGCCAGAGCCCGATGAAGGTCAGGAAACGGGCTAGGAACCAGATCGCCCAGAACCATCCGCTTTGCGCCACGCTCAATCCGAGTTCAGCGGAGCGGCCGGGGATCATCGCCTGAAACGAGTTGATGGCAATGTAGGCGAAGGGATTGGCCAGCCAGGCCATTTTGAGAAAGGTCTGCGGCGGGACCGGTTGCTCCAAGGCGACGGCTTCGGGGTGATGCTCGCTGGCGGAAGCGGGTGGCAGCACCGGGTCGTGGGGCAGGGTGTCGAGCCAATGGGTCACCACCAGTTGCACGGCGAAAATGGCGGCGGGCAGCCAGAACAGGCTCCGTGCGCCGAGCGTTTCAAACAGCGTGCCGCCGAGGAAGAACATCAAGCCGCCGCACCCGGACCAGACGATGTTGTAGAAGCCCACCATCCGTTTCATGCCGGCGTCGGATTCGCCATGCGTGGCGTGCGCCTCCAGGGCCGGCCAGGTGAAGCACATCGCGATGGTCCAGCCCACGAGCGTGAGCATGGTTCCGGCGAGGGAGTTCATCCCGGCTCCTGCGAGCATCGCCACGGTCATGCCCGCAAAGCCGACTTTCATCGCCTTGGTCAGCCCATGCCGCTCGGCATAGTGTCCGCCGATCCACGCAGCCGGCACGTAAATCAGCCCGTGCAGCGCGCCGACGAGCAGGTTCTCGCGGTTGCCGAAGCCGTCCTGCTGCTGGAGCAGGAAGAAGACGTAGTTGCCGAAATAGGCGCAACCCAGGGTGTTGAGCCCTTCGAGGAGCAGGCCAATGGCTTTGCGGCGGGAGAGCATGATGCGGGCGCGAAACCGGAGCGCGGGAAGGTCAGGCGGCGTAGGGCGCCTGGCCATGCCCCACTTCCTTCAAGGCAGTGTGGCAATACCACTTCACCGCGTTGGTCATCGGCGGATCGAGCCGTTCCAAATCCGCCATCGTGCACCAGCGGATGTCGTGGTGCTCCTCGGTGGCCAGCGTCACCTCGCCGCGCTTGGGCCGGGCCCAGTAAATCATGCCGATGTGCTCGTGCGTGGCGGAGATGCGGTGGATGTCGAGGAAGCGCGGGGCAATCAAGGCGCGGGTGCCCGGCTCGGTCGTCGGCGGGCGCTCGCCCACCAGTTCCACGTCCAGGCCGCTTTCCTCCCTAGCCTCGCGGAGCGCGGCGATTTCCGGGTCTTCGTCCAGCTCGATATGCCCGCCGAGCGGGAGCCACTTGTTCAATTTGCGATGGTGGATGAGGAGCACGCGGTCTTCGTGGACGACGAAAATCGCTACGGTGAAATCGATCTTGTCATGGATGTGCGCCATGGGGGGCGAACAGTGTCGGGAGCGTCCGGCGCTGTCAACGGGCCGCGCGGAGGGGCAGGCTCACCGCAGGAAGCGTCCGCCGTTGATGTCCAGCACGGCCCCGTTCATGAAGCGGCTGGCGTCACTGGCGAGAAACAGCACGACGTCGGCTACCTCTTCGGCGGTGCCGTTGCGGCCCAGCGGCGTCTCGCGCCGATACTGCGCCATCTTCTCTGGCGTGCTGAACTCCTCATGATGCCGTGTCTCGATGACGCCGGGCATGATGGCGTTGGCGCGAACGCTCGGGGCCAGTTCACGGGCGAGGGTGCGGGTCATTACTTGCAGGCCACCTTTCGCAATCGCATATGCACCTGCGCCGCCGCTGCCGCCGGTCTGCACGGAGAGGGAAAGATTGTTGATGATGACGCCCTTGCCCGTGGCGCGGAGATGCGGAATTGCGGCGCGGGTCACGAGAAAGGCGCTGGTGAGATTCACCGCGATGGTCTGCTGCCAGAGCTCCAACGAGCAATCCTCCAGCCGCGCGCGCTGCACGGGGGAACCGGCGTTGTTGACGAGGATGTCGCAGCGCCCGGCGGCTTTGATGAATTGCTCCACCAGCGCGCTTGCCTGGGTGGCGTCGGCGAGGTCGGCCTGGAGCACGACGCCGTTGCCGCTCCGCTGCCGGATGCCAGCGAGTGTCTTTTCCGCGCCAGCCAAACTCCGATGGCAATGCAGGCCGATAAACGCACCTGCGCCCGCCAACGCCTCCGCGATGGCGCGGCCGATGCCGACGCCGGCACCGGTCACGAGCGCGGCACGTCCGGCAAGACTGGTGGAGGAGACGGGCTGGTTCATGGAGTGAAGGTGTGGAGGGCTTCCTTTTCAAACCGCCGCCAGCTTCTCAAAGCTCTCCTCGATGAAGGTGGTGTTCTGGATGCGCGCGAGTTTGGCGTAGAGGCCGTCGGTGGCGAGGAGCTTGTCGTGCGTGCCCCGCTCGACGATTTCGCCTTGGCGGAGCACGAGGATTTGGTCGGCCTTGCGAATGGTGCTGAGGCGGTGCGCGATGACGAAGCTGGTGCGGCCGGTCATGAGCCGCTCCAGCGCTTCCTGAATCAGCTTCTCGGTCTGCGTGTCCACGCTGGCGGTGGCCTCGTCGAGGATGAGGATGGGCGCGTTCTTCAGTAGCGCTCTGGCGATGCTGACGCGTTGTTTCTCGCCGACGCTCAACTTCACGCCGCGCTCGCCGACGCGGGCATCGTAGCCGTCGGTCAGGCGGGTGATGAAGTCGTGGCAGTTGGCGGCTTTCGCGGCGGCGTGGAGGTCGGCTTCGGAGGCGTCGAGGCGGCCGTAGAGAATGTTCTCGCGGATGGTGCCGTTGAAGAGGAACGGCTCCTGCGCGACGACGCTGATTTGTTCACGCAGTCTTTCCAGCGGCAACTCTCGCGTGTCCACGCCATCAATGAACACGCGGCCGGAAGTGGCTTGATAGAAGGCGGGGAGAAGGTTGACAAGGGTGGACTTGCCCGCGCCGGTGGGGCCGACGAGCGCGGTCATCTGGCCGGGTTTGGCGTGGAGGGAAATGCCCTTCAGCACGACGCGCTCTGCGCTGTATTGGAAGCCTACGTTCTCGTAACGGACTTCGCCGCGCATCCGAGCCGTAGGAGACGACGTGAGGAGGCTCTGTTCAATTGCCGATTGCCGATTGCCGATTGCCGATTCCGAAGTGAGCCCCCTCACGTCCGCTGCTACATCGCTTTCTTCCGTCGCGTCCATGATGTCGAAGACCCGTTCGCTGGCGGCGCGGGCGGATTGGAGCATCTGGTTTAACCCGTGGAGGCGGCCGATCGGTTCGTAGAAGAGGCCGAGGTAGAGGAGGAATTGCACCAGCTCGCCAACGGTCATCTTGTTCGCGAGCACTTGCGTGCCGCCGAACCAGAGCACGAGGCCGATGCCGAGCGAGGACGCGAAGGCCATCGCGGGCGAGTAGATGGACCACGCGCGCATGACGGTGAGCGTGCCTTGGCGGAGGTCTTCGGCACGGGCACCGAAGCGCGCGTCCTCGTGGCGCTCGCGGCCGAAGGACTTGATTTGGCGGATGCCCTGGAGGTTGTCCATGAGCAGTGCGTTCATGGCGCTCGAAGCTTGGCGCTGGACGCGGTAGCGCTTGTGGGCGGTGAGCGTATACCAGAGCGCGCCGCCGATGAGGATGGGCAGCGGCAGGAGCGCGACGCCGGCGAGCAGCGGGTTCGTGCAGAAGAGAATCGTCAGCACGCCGACGATGCTCAGGACGGCGACGGTGCCTTGCTCGGTGCCATCAATGAGCAGGCGTTCCATGCTGTTCACGTCCTCGATGACGCGGGTCATGAGGTCGCCGGACGCGCGTTGGTCGAACCAGCCGACGGGGAGGCGTTGGAGGCGGGCGTAAACATCGCGGCGGAGGTCGAGAATGACTTTCTGCTCCAACTCGTTGTTGAGGCGGATACGCAGGCCGGTGAAAAGCTCGCGCAGGAAGAACGCGCCAATGAGCAACGCCATCACGGGCGCGAGGCTGTCGGCGTTTTTCTTCGTGATGACCTCGTCAATGACGTGTTGCGTGAGCTTCGGATAAGTGAACGCAGCGGCGAGCGACAGCAGCGCAAAGGCGATGGTGCCAAGCGCCATCAGCTTGTAGGGCAGGAGATAAACGCCGACGCGCCGCACGACCTCGCCGGTCGAGCGGGGCTGCGATTTGAAGCTGGGGTCGGTGTGGGCACCGAAACCGGGATGGGCACTCATGTCAAATCAGGCGGGGATTGAAGACTGGAAGGGCAGAGGGACGAAGCTCAAAGTGTTGGCCCGCCAAGCGCAGAATCCAAGTGGTCGTGAAGGGGGCATGAGTGTTCCCTTTACGGCGGTGGGCGCCGTTGACGTTCGCCCGGCGGTCCCGGCAGAGTGGCAGCACATTGAACATGCAAACCCCTGCGAACTCCGGCATCCGCTACGCGCACACCAACCTCATCGCCAACGACTGGAAGCGGCTGGCGGATTTCTACACGCAGGTGTTCGCGTGCGAGCCGGTTAGCGCCGAGCGTGACCATCACGGGCCGCACATTGACGCGCTGACGGGGATGAAGGGGCCGCGCATCTGCGGGCGGCACTTGCGCCTGCCCGGCCACGGCGAGCGGGGACCGACCATCGAGATTTTCACCTACGACCGGAACGAGCCGTTGCTGCCCACCTCACTGAACCGTCCTGGCTTCGCGCATCTGGCTTTTGAAGTGCCGGACGTGGAGGCGAAGCGGAAGGAAATCCTCGGCTGGGGTGGCAAGGACGTGGGGCAGCTCGTGACGATTGACATCCAAGGCGCGGGCCGGCTCACGCTCATCTACATGACCGACCCGGAGGGGAACATCATCGAGCTGCAAAAATGGCATTGAGCCGTGCCGGCGACTTGCCGACGCCGTGTCGTGCGGGATGGTTCGGATGCGTTTTGCTGCTGTGAGCTGCGGACGGCGACTACAAGTCGCCGACGCTTACTGCATCGGCAGCATCAGCTCGACGCGCTCGGTGCCACGCAGGACGGTGGCCTTGAGCTTCTGACCGGGCTTGGTCTGCTGGAGGATTTGCCCCATCAATTCACCTTCGGTCAGGCGCGCGGACTTGCCGTCGATCTCAACGAGCACGTCTTCTTTGCGGAAACCCGCTTTGCTCGCAGCGGCATGTTTGCCGTAGGCGCCGAGGCCCTTCACGAATAGGCCGAGCTTGTCCTTCGCGAGCCCCCGGGTGAGGCGCTCCTCGTCGGTGAGGTCGGTCAGCACCATGCCGCCGAAGGCCATGGCGCGCATCGGCCAGGTGCCGACGCGGCGGGAGATGTCGGACTTCGCACGCCAGCCGGCGGGGAGCGTGAAGGTCAGCGTTGTCTGGGATTGGCCGCGCTTCACAGTCGCCGGCAACGGGCCGGACTCCGGCGCGCGGTGCAGGGCCCAGGCGAAGTCTGCGATGGACAGAAGTAACTGGCCGCCGAGCGTGTTGAATTCATCTCCGACCCGCACGCCGGCGTTCGCCGCGATGCTGCCGGGCGCGACGGACTTCACCTTCGCAACCTGGTCCGGTTCCAGGGTGAGGCCGACGGTCTCGGGCATGGGCATCGGGTAGATGAGCTCACTCGGCAGCGGCTTGCCGGCGTCGCGATGGTAGGCGCGGTAGGCATCGCCCACCTGATGACAATGGACGCAACTGCCGACGACCTTGCCCTCCCAGTCGAGGTCGCGCTTGTATTTGCCTGCGAGGGCCGGGATTTCGACGGGCGTGGCAAACGGCGTGGGCGCACCCTGTTTGCCGACCAGCGCCGCCTTGTTGACGGGATAGGTGGTGTGGACGGCCAGCGCGGCTTCCAGTGAGCGCTTGTAGCCGACCGTGGTTTTCTCCTGTGGATCCTTCTGGTGCGACCAGGAGCCGTAGCGGCCGTAAAGCGTGCCATCGCCATTGAAGAAGAGCGTGGAGAAGGAGAGGTCGTAGTCGAACTGGAACTTCGCGAGTTCGATGGCGTTGGCGTTGATGAGGCGCACGCAGACGAACTGATCGAGCAAGGGAGTCAGGTCGGTGGAGGTCAGCACGCTCGCGTCGAGGCCCATGCAGGACATGCAGGGCACGCAGCGCAGCACGACGAGCAGCGGCTTGCCGGTGCGCTTGGCCTCGGCGAAGCCCTTTTGCCAGTCGTTGTAGATCCAGCGGCTGTCGTTTTGCAGGTCCGCCTTGTCCTTGCGCACCGCGCCCTCGCGATCCTTGACGGTCTCGGCGAGCGCCGCGGAGTCGAGGCTGGCGGCGCACAACAGGGGGAGAAGGAAGTTTGGCTTCATGTAATGCAGGTTTCAGACGCGGAGTTCACAGATCATCATCACGGAGCCAGCAGCGAATGACATACCCGAGGCCGACGAGGGTGCCGAGGCCCGCCCCGATGAGGAAGAAGGTTGTCACCGAGCTGTGACTGTGGCCTTGGCCAACCCGGACGGCGCGGGAGGCCCATAGCAAGGCAAAGCCCGCAAACGTTCCACCCACAAGCAGGGCAAGGCACAGGACGATGATGACGGAATTGCCCACCCGGCTGGCTAGGTTTTGCGAGGGAGCGGAGCGTTTGCCTTTGGCTTTTGTAGTTCGAAAGCCTTCCTTGATGCTTTCCCAAAGCGCCTTTAGGAACCCCCATTCTGGGTCATCAGACATAATTTTCAGCTTCTGCATTTACAGCCCGATGGGGTGCCAGGCGGTCTTCATCTCGACGGTGTCCAAAATCCAATACGGGTCTTGGGCCGCGTCGGTGAACCAGTCCGCCTCGGCCAGCGTGCGCTG
>CAMCFN010000036.1 GCA_945874145.1 Akkermansia muciniphila | reverse complement strand
TGCTCAAGCGGCACCTGCCCAACTTGCTGACCTATCTGAAACATCTCATCACCAACGCGGTGACCGCAGGCTTGAACTCGAAAATCCAGAGCCTCAAATCCGCCGCCCGAGGCTTCCGCAACTTCCAGAACTATCGGACGCGCATCCTGTTCTTCTGCGGAAAGCTCGATCTTTACCCACTATGATCCCCGAAGGAGCGCAGGCGGAGCGCGTCTTCTACCGCCGTTTTTAGGATCATGAAACTCCCAATGCCATCGATCTTCCATGCCAGCACGCCGCTCCGCGCCAGCGTGGAGACCATGTTTGAATTTCACAGCAATCCGCGCAATTTACCCGAGGTCATGCCCCCGACCTTGAAGCTGGTGAGCCTCAAAACCGATGGCCCGGCCCAGGAGGGGCGCCTGATCAAACTGCATTGCCGCGATTGGTGGATTATCCCGATGCACTGGACCTGTCGGTGGAAGACCGTGCAAGCACCCGATCTGCTGGTGGATGAGATCGTGGAAGGTCCATTCACCTTGTTCGTTCACGAGCACCGCTTCGAGCGACGAGGGCCCGCCGAATGCATCATGCATGACACGGTCACCTATCAGTGGGGCCGCTCCTGGTGGGGCCGACTCGTTTCCGAGACCGGCGTGAGGGCCTATCTGACATTGCTTTTCAAATACCGCCATCATCGCACCCGGAAATGGGCGATGACGAAGTGACGTCCGCAGTAACCCACCCTGACCGTAAACCGGGTGGTCAGAACGCGGCCAAACCGAGGTAGGTATTCAGCACCAGATAGAACAGTGCCGGGGTCGTCTGCAGCAGAGTGTCTTTGATTCGGATCCGGACGCCGACCGCGACCAGCATCATCAGGGCAAGGCCGGCGGCCGCCGCGCGCCCCATCCACGGTTGGCTCAGGCCAGCCAGCAAACCCAGCGCGGCGCACAACTGCAATCCTCCGATCAGCGCGCGCTGCGAACCAAAGCCGTAGCGGTCGAACTCCCGTTTTAAGGAGTCGGAAAGAAAGCACGCCGCGCCGTATCCAAGAAAGGAAATGGCCGAGCAAAGGATCAGAGCAACGTTCAAGGGTGGCAGCTTACACCTTCCACTCGCCTGCGGACGCTTCGTTGCTGTGGAATCACTCGCTCGCGATCAACCATTGAGGAGCCGGTAGTTGATGGCCGCGATGATCAGGGAGAGCACCAGCAAGGTAAGGCAGGGAAGCATTTTGAACATGGGATTCTTCACGCGCAGATGGGTGACGAACGCGCAGGCCATGAGCGCGGCAATGCCGAGTCCCCCGGCCAGCGCGAAGGGTTGGCGTTCGATTCCGATCAGCAGCAGCAGGGCGAACGCGATTTTTAGAATCCCAACCATATCCCGCAGCCATTCGGGCAGGCCGTAGTGTTTGAATTCCTGGACGATGTTCTGGTAGCGCACGGTCCACACAAAGAAAACCGAGGCCACCACCAGGGCCTGCAATGCGATTGTCAGATTTTGCATGCTTAAGCTTAGAGGGGCTCGCCATCGGTGAGTAGTCAAATGTCGCGCCTCGCGGACTCTTCAGCGCAAGGCCTGTTGCAGTCGGGTCACAGCCAGTTCCTTGGCTTTGGCCTCGACTTCGACGGTGAGGGCCCAACCGCGCCACGCGGCGGGAAAGTCTTCTGGGTCAATGTAGTCGTGGTGGCGTTCTGGCTTCGGCCCCGTCCAACCTTCCAGCGGACTTGAGATGTGGAACAGCGGTTCGCGGTTCCACGTCGCGCGCGCGGCGTCGGTCGCCTCGTCTACGCTCAAGGTGTCCGGGCAGCAGCGGTGATGATGCACGTCGTAAACCAAAGGCACGCCGGTGGCGCGGCACAACGGGAGCAGGTCGGCAGGCGTGAAGGTCTTGTCGTCGTTTTCAACCGTGAGGCGCGTGCGGGCGCGGGGGCTGAGCCGGTCGAGGTTGCGCCGGAAGCGTTCGAGTGCCGCCGGCTTGTCGCCGTAACCGCCGCCGCCGTGGATGTTGACTGTGTCGGCATTGGTCCACTCGGCGATTTCGGCCTGCGACTCGATATCCGCGATCGAGCGGCCCACGATGTCCGCATCGGGTGAGTTGAGCACGACGAACTGGTCGGGATGAAATCCGGTGCGGATGCCCTGCGCGCGGGCGAACTCGCCGCAGCGGCGAAACTGCGCCACGAGTTCCTGGGCGCCGGGCAGTTCCTCCATGCGGTAGCCCACGGTCGGATGCGTTTTAACCGGAAGGATGGGGCTGATGATCCGGAAGGACTGGATGCCGTTGGCGGCGCAGAATTTCAACGCCGCGAGCAACGACGCGGCGTTGGCCGTGCCGAGGGCGGCGAGCCGGGCCAGTTGCTCACGGCGTGGCTGGCGCGCGAGCGCGGTCGCGGTGGTGGTGCTGAATTTGATCGGCTGCGCGATGAACTGGCAGCAGAGCCCCAGCCGCAATGCGCCGGCGGCAATGCCGGGCCTTTTCGTTTTGGGTGAGGCCACGATCAACTCCTGGCTTGGACGCTGCCAAGACCGCCATCCACGCCAAGAACCTGACCCGTGATCCAGCTTTGCTCGCGGTCCAGCAGCCAGCAGATGGCGGAAGCCACCTCCGCCGGTTCGCCGATGCGTCCGAGGGGGTGCAGGGCGGCGGAAGCCTTGGCGACAGTTTCATTCTGGGTGAGCGCGCGGGTCAAATCTGTGCGGGTGAGTCCCGGGGCGACGCAGTTCACCCGCACGCCCTGGCGCGCGTAAGTCGCGGCGGCGGCGAGCGCCAAGCCCTCCACCCCGGCTTTCGCGGCGGCAATGGCTTCGTGATTGACCAGCCCGCGCCGCGCGGCTACCGACGAACACAACACAATGCTCCCGCCTCCGGCTTGTCGCATCATGAGTCGGGTGGCGGCGCGAAGGAGGTTGAAGGCCGTGGTGAGATTTATCGCCAGCGTGTCGGCGAATTCCTGGTCGCTGATGAGGTGGGCGGGCTTGATCAGGATGGAGCCCGCGCAGTTGACCACGCCATCCACACGCCCGTGGCTGGCCACCACGGACTGCATCAACGCATCCACGGCCGCACTGTCGCGGGCGTCGCAGGTAATGGCCTGGGCGGCGGTCTCGGTGGCGACCGCTTGGAGACGCCCGGGTTCCCGGCCAGCCAGCACGATCCGGCAATCGCGGGCGGCCAGCCGCCGCGCCACTGCGGAACCGATGCCACCCGCCCCACCGACAATCACCATCACTGGAGAGGTTTCATTATTCATAAATCGATTCGCCCAGATGCCATCTGCACCCAAACAGCAGCCAATAGTAGCGCGAGTTCGAAGTGGTGCCAGTTTGGATCGGGGACAAACTTTCGGGAGGGGGCCGCCGAACGGTTCATTCGGAGTCGTGAGGTGCGCCTGCTGCCGCCCGCCTCGGCCCGACGGCAGCACCACCTGCTATGCCGAACTGTGTTAGGGAGAGGTGTTCGCGAGGATTTGGCAGCAGCCAATTTGAACTGCTGTCCGCTGCGACCAGCCCGTATCAAGAACCAACCCTTTATGGTCACTTGCATTTCAACCCTGCCGACCTAGCTTGGCATCCGCTTATGAGGCATACTCTATTCTTTTCGTTTCTGTGGGTTTTAGCCAGTGCCCTGCTCTCTGTGGAATCGTTGTCCGGTGCCGAGATCAGCCAGCTTGTCACCTCGACGGCTTCCTATTCTGGCCCGGCTCGCGTCTCGGCAGGCACTGCGCGGTTGGGCGACGCCGACGCCTTCAGCACGAGCTTGCGCTACAGTTGGCAAAACCGGGCATCCGACGAATACGGTTGGTCTGTAGGTTTGTGGTGGGAGCGGTTTGGGTTCGGCGTGACTGCTGGCACACCGATTCCCAACACCGTCCAGACCTTGGCCCTGGAGCTGGGAAACAACTGGGAATTCGCCGACCGATGGAGCCTGCGCACGAGCCTAAGGCCCGGGCTTCAAAGCGACTTTGACGACATTTCCGCCAGCGACCTGAACGCCACCGCGCTCTTCGCGCTAGCATACGTCCAAAGCACAAACCTGACTTGGATTGCAGCCGTGACCGTGGATCCTCGACGCGACATTCCTGCGATCGGCGGTTTGGGCGTTCGTTGGCGGTTTGCTGAGAATTGGACACTGTCCGCCGTTCTTCCCAAGCCCACCGTAGAATATCAACTCGGGTCTGGGTGGACGACCTATGCAGGTGGCGAATTGGTTGGGGGGGCGTGGCGTGTCGGCGAATCGTTTGGGACTCGGACTGGTCGGCCGGCATTGAACGACCAGACCATCACCTTCCGAGAAATCCGCGTGGGGGCGGGACTCAGCAAGTTATGGACCCAGAAGATTACTGTCGGAATTGAAGCCGGCTGGGTGATCGACCGCCGCTTCGTTTACGGCAAAGCCAACCTTCAGCTCAATGGAGACGGAGCCCCTTATGTGGGCATCACGCTTTCAGGCAGGTTTTAGGCACTCCACGCGCCGGGTCTGTGTCCGGGCGCAAGCGCCACGGCTGCCATGGGCTACGTTGTTCCACCCCGAACCGAAGGTCTGCAAGCCCGCAACTGCAACCGACGGCATCACCATCTGCTACCCGAACCGCGCGAGCGAAGGCGCGGCGAAGGTTTTTTAGAGGATTTACGATCGGGCGATTTGAACTGCTGTCCGTCGCAATTAGCCCTTATCAAGGACTGCCCCCTTTATGCGGGCTAGCTGGAGCGGATGCGCTCGATCATCCACCAGACCCCCATCGCTGCGATCACGAGCGAACAGGGGATGACGACGAACTGCCGGTATTTTTTTGAATCGCTAATCCAAAAAGTGGCGATTAGCGCGAGCGCAATTACGGCCAGTTGGCCGAGTTCAACCCCGAGATTGATCCCGAGCAAGCCGACGACCAGCGAGGAGTTGGAATCGAGCCGCGTCGCCATGGCCCCGGCGAATCCCAGCCCGTGGATGAGACCGAATACGAAGACGATGAGCAGCCGCCAGTTGCTGTAGTCTTTCTGAAAGACGTTCTCCAAGGCGATAACCACGATGCTGGCGGCGATGACCGGCTCGACGATACTCAGTGGGAGCTTCACGTAGCCTGCGGAGGCGAGCCAGAGGGTGAGCGTGTGGGCGACGGTGAAGGTCGAGACTTGCAGCAAGAGCGGCTTCCAATTCCGCGTCATGAGAAAGACACCGAGGACGAAGAGGATGTGGTCCAGCCCCTCGGGTATGACATGCCTGAACCCGCGTTTGATCTCCGACCAGAAAAGTGAGAGCCAATCGCCCGAAGTCGCTGTGACGCCGACGGAGCCTTCGGTGCGCACGGCAGGGTCCGGGGAAATCCCCTGTTCCGTGAGATCGAGCGTAAAACTCGTCTCGCCCGGGTAGAGCACCCCATAGCGCTCGACCTGTCTGCCCCCGATAAAGTTGATGAACATCACGTTGAGCGGAACCCCCATTTTTTCGGGGGTCAGGGGGAGGGCTTCGATCCGATAGCCGCTTATGCCGGCGACCACCTTTGTTTTCCAAGAGCCGACGAGGACGGTTTCGTCGCCTTTGAGAAGTGATGCGTCGTCCGTCTCAAAAGGGATGCCGCCGTCGCCGAGTTTTCTGAATTCCCACACAAGTTTCGGCTTCACCTCGCCGATCGGGTTGAAGAAGAAACGGAGCCGCTGTCCGACAAAGACCTCGGCGGTGTCCTTCATTTGCTGCACCTTCTCTGCGGGAAGATTCTCGATGGCCCCCTTTTGAAAGTAGTTGATGGATTCCGGGTCGGCGGAGAAGCCGCGGGGGTCCACCTCGATGCGAATCTCAGCGCTCCCGTCCGTTGCGAAGTGGGAACGGACGGGGAGATCCGGCACCGGATGCGACCAGGCGGCGGGGGTGAACGAGAGAGCGAGGATGACCGCAGAGAGCCGAGACCGGATCGGACTAGAAAGGTGTTTCATGCGTGGCTGAGCGGGGAGCTTGGGGAGATCGCCCGTTTACCCCGCTGATTCGTAACGGGGACGCGATCCCAAAGCGAGCCCCGTCTTGCGTGTCAATACCCGATCGCCTTTGAAATAATTCGGCTGGAAATTTTAGTTGCTAGTGGCGGCGGAGTTTTGGGATTGTCTGAATTAGGAATAGGAAAATCCTTTTCCACACACCAACTGAAACTCAATCGAAATCCATGAAAACACTCCTGACCCTTGCAGTCACGTTGATGATCGCTGGCGCCGCGTATGCCGGATGCGGCCTTAAGGTTCCTGTCTCTGGCGAAGCCAAAGCCTACAACGCCGAGAAGAAGACCCTGACTGTCGGAACTGAGACGATCACGCTCGCAGCGACGGTGAAGATCACCAACGCCGAAGGCAAAGAAGTGAAGATCGCAGACCTCGTCGGCAAAAAGGTCACGGTTTCCACCGACAAGCACAACAAGAAGGGCGAATCGGTTACCGAACAGAAGAAGTCGTAAGGCTTCCCGGTTTAACCAAGCAAGTAAGAGATCCGGGGGAAATCCTCCGGGTCTTTTGCTTTTTGGGAGATGACTGCAAATCGGTGGGGCGGAAAAGGGGGCAAAAAGAGGGGGGTGCCCATTAGCCTCGCAACCGCTGAGGGGGAGGCTGTTTGCAAGGAAGTAACTTCACGGAGGACTGCGCGTGGTGACAGTTTTTCCTGAGAAACCCGCGACGCCGTTGCCAGCCTGCATCCCACCGCCGAGCAAGCCCGCATCAACTGCGCCATCGTGGACGCCGCCGCGAAGGTGCGCGACCTGAACTTCAAATACCTGGCCGAGGGCAAAGGCGCGACCGTCACCGTCCGCTTCGGCCCCGACGGCATCACGATCTGCGATCCAAACCGCGCGGGTGAAGGGAAGGACAAGGTGTTTCAGAAGATTTACGACCGGGCGATTTGAACTTCGGGCGTTGTTGCCATGTAACCCTCCTGCACTCTAGGCGTCATCGCTGTTGTGAACGTCTGCAAAATCATTCTCCTTGCCTCCATTACAATTCTCCAGTCGGCCGCCGCGCAGAATCCCGCCTCCGCAGTCTTCGACCGCTATGACAGGAACCGCGATGGCAAGGTGACTCTGGATGAACTGCCGGATGCCACGACCTTCGCGCGGTTTGACTTGAACAAGGACGGCGCGATTACGCTGGAGGAATACAACAAAGTTGCCGGGGTAACGACGGCGACATCACCAACCGCATCCAGTCCAAGCGTCAGTCAGATCGAGGTGATCTTCCGGAGTCTCGATGTGAACGGCGACGGGAAGGTGACCAAGGAGGAGGCGAACGATGCCCCCTGGTTCGAAAAGCTGGATCGCGCTGGCAAAGGCTTTGTCACGATTGAGCAAGTGCGGATTCTGAGCAAGCTGGCCGGCGGGCGCGGTGGCGCTGGCTTGGGTGGCGGACGCGGTCTGCCGGGCACGCCGGAGGAAGGCGCGGCGGAGGAATCGCCGCGTCAGGGACCGAAGGTGCTCAAGGCCGCCGAGCGCGGCGTGGGCCGGTTCGTGGCCGACTTGAGTTTCGCCGACCTCGCAGGCAAGTCCGGCAAGCTTTCCGATTTCAAATCCAGCAAGGCGTTGGTCATCGCGCTCACCAGCACGAGTTGCCCGCTTACCAAGAAATACGCACCGAGCCTCGCGCGCCTGGAAAAAGAGTTCGCGAGCAAAGGCGTTTCCTTTCTCTTCATCAATCCGACCGCAACAGATTCACTCGCGGACATCAAGACGGTGCTGAAGGACAACGGAATCACCTCCCGCTACGTCCATGACAAGGACGGCAAGTTGACCGCCGCACTCGGTGCGCTGACGACGACGGAAATGTTCGTCCTCGACGCCGCGCGCACGCTCGTCTTCCGCGGCGCAGTGGATGACCAATACGGCCTCGGTTACGCACTGGACGCGCCGCGCCAGAACTTCCTGAAGGACGCCCTCACGGCGTTGCTCGCGGGCAAAGTCCCGGCCGTGGCGGCCACCGAAGCGCCCGGTTGCGCGCTGGAAGTGGAGAAGTCGGAACGCGCGCTCTCCAAGGACATCACCTACCACAACCGCATTTCCCGCCTCGTGCAGAACAACTGCCTCGAATGCCATCGCACCGGCGGCGTCGCGCCGTTCAGCCTTGAGACTTACGACGACGTGAAATCGCACGCGGGCATGATCCGCAAGCAGGTGGATCGCGGCGCCATGCCGCCGTGGTTCGCCGCGCCGTCGAAGGAGAACGCTCATTCGCCCTGGGCAAACGACCGTTCACTTTCGCCGTCGGACAAAGCCGACCTGCTCGCGTGGCTCGCGAGCGACAAACCCGTGGGCAATCCCGCCGACGCACCGCTGGCGCGCGTGTTCCCGGCCGGTTGGAAAATCGGGACGCCCGACCTCATCGTGCAGTGCCACGGGCCGTGCCGATCAAGGCCACTGGCGTGATGCCTTACCAGACGCTCGTGGCCGAGACCAAGCTCACGGAGGACAAATGGATCCAAGCCTACGAAGTCCAGCCGACCGCGCGTGAAGTCGTCCACCACGTCATCATCAAGGTCCGTCAACCGGGCGCGAAAGTGTCCTCCAAGGAAGCTGACGACGGCGCGGACGAGCGTGAGGGTTACTTCGCGATTTATGTTCCGGGCAATGACCACGCGGTATTTCCCAAAGGCTTCGGGAAAAAGATTCCCGCCGGCGCGACGGTGAGTTTCCAAATCCATTACACGCCCAACGGCAAGGCGACCACCGATCAGATGCAGCTCGGATTTGTTTTTGCCAAGGAACCGCCGCGGCACACGATCCACGTGGCGGGCGTGGCCTCGATGAATTTCAGCATTCCGCCCGGCGCGCCCAACCACGAGGTCAACGCGCGGATTCAATTGCCGTTCGACGCCATGGTGACGGGCTTTATGCCCCACTCGCACCTGCGCGGCAAAGCGGCGCGCTACGAAGCGACGCTGCCCGATGGCACCAAGAAGCTGCTGCTCGACGTGCCGCGCTATGATTTCAACTGGCAGCTCCACTACCAGTTCGCCGAACCCGTGCGACTCCCGCGCGGCACGACGCTCACCTACACCGCGTGGTATGACAACAGCGCGAACAATCCCGCGAACCCCGATCCCACCAAGACCGTCGGCTGGGGCTCGCAGACCTTCGACGAAATGATGCTCGGCTACGTGGAGTATTACGTGCTCGGCCAGAAGACGCTCACGCAGGCCAAAGGCGGCGACGCGCGGGCTCGCTGAATTGCCGAGAGCCACTTAAAATCCATGTGCACGCCATTCCCTCCGTTCGCGGCACCCTAACCCTATGAAAACCCTATCTGTTCTGCTCCTTGTGTTGTCATGTGCGCCGCTTACCGCCGCAGACGCTCCGGCCAAGAAGCGCTCGCCGCTGGTTCTGCCCGACAACGTGGAAAAGCGCGAGGTCGTCATCTGGAGCGACGGCACGCGCATGGCGGGCGATCTATATCTGCCCAAGGGGCTGAAGCCGGAAGACAAGCTGCCGGCGATCGTGCTCTGCGCCGGCACGGGCGGCACGAAGGGCGGAACACAGGCGCGCCTCGCTCCGGTCTTTGCGCTGAACGGCTACGTGGCACTCGCGTTCGACTATCGCGGCTGGGGCGCGAGCGAAAGCCAGTTGATGGCCGTGGAGCAACAGCCGAAGCCCGACGCGAAGAACGAGATGACGATCAAGGTGAAGGCGCTGCGCTGGCAGATGAATTACACCGACCAGACCGAGGACATCCGCGCGGCAATCAGCTTCGTCGCTGGCGAACCGAACGTGGACGCCGCGCGCATCGGGATCTGGGGCAGCAGTTACGGTGGCGGGTTGGTGACATGGATGGCGGCGAATGATCCCCGCGTGAAGTGCGTCGCCGCGCAGGTGCCCGGCATGGCCGCGCGCGGCCCGGCGGCGGTGAAATACGCCTACGACCTCGCCACTAAACAGGCGCGCGCCGATACGGAGCCGGTGCCCATCGAGACCGGCAAGATGACGGGCAAGATGTCGACCTACGAAAACATGCGCGTGAATCCGACGAAGAGCATCGGCTTCAGCGCGCTCGACGCCGCGGCAAAGATCAGCGTGCCCGCCATCTTCGTCGTGGCGGAGAATGAAGAGCTGAGCAGCAACACCACCGTCGAGTCGGTCCACAAGGCGCTGATCGGTCGCGGCATTCCCTCATCCTACCACGTCATCAATGGCATCACGCACTATGGAGTGTATCGCGAGGGTTTCGAGGAGGCGACGCGGGTGAAGTTGGACTGGTTCAACAAGCATTTGAAGGTCGTAACCAAGGCCAAACCTGACAGGTGACAGTCTCCGGTTGAGCGGTCATTCCCGTAGTGAACCAGGGCCATGAAGTCGTTGTGCCGGACCGCGAGGTGGAGAGCGACCAGCAATACCGCGGCTTCCGCTGGTGGAACAAGGGCGGCGGCTCGCGCACGAGCAACAATCACTTCACCCGCGATGTCCTTCGCGCCGACGGCACCAAGGCGTACGTCGGCTGCGGCGCGGACAGCCTCACCGTCGGCCCCGTGGCGATCTTGCCGTGTGAAGTTCGCCGGTGAAACCCGCGACGCCGTGGCGAGCGTGTATCTCACCGCCGAGGAAGCCCCATCACCTCCGCCATCGTGGACGTTGCTGCACTCCGCGCAATTCCGGCCAAGAGCGCCGCTCTCCAAAACTTACGCCTTTGTCGGGCCGAGGCGGATTGCTTCCATCGCAGCGCGGTATTTCTGGTGGGCGAAGCAGGAGGAGGATTGAGCATCTGGCCATCCATCACTTCCTTTCCAACTTTGGCGGTTGGTTCGTCAGCACTGGCGGGCGGTTTGTGAAGATGATGAAGACGGGATCGTTCGTGGATACCGGCGGTCTGTTCGTCACCGGTGGCGGACGGTTCGTGAAGATGATGAAAGGCGGCGCATTCGTGGTGGGCGGCCGCTTGACGGGTGGACGTTGTTCGGGGGCAACTCGTCTGGGTTCCATCGGGACGGTTGGTGACGCCGGTGGCAGGGGCGAAGGCGGCTTGATTGGCGCGGGCGGCAGCGGAGGTGGCACTGGTGGCGCCGGGGGAGTGACTGGTCGTGAGGGCAGGGTCTTTGTCGGCAGGGCTGGTTGAGCCAGCATCTGCCAGCCGCTGCTGACCATGACCGCCGTCACTGCCATCGAAAGCATGGCCCGCATTTTTATGGTTTTCATAGTTTCTTTGTTTGTGGTTCCGCATGTCCGGCTTGGGAAATCACCTCCACTGTGAACCGGGTTCTCACCATGGAATGGAGTGTCCGGTCGCGTGGTCTGGGATGGCCGTTGACTGAACCTGCGGAAAGCCAGAGACCATCAGCGGACAGCGGCGCGGAACCTGGGTGGCTCTTAACTTCCGAGAGTGGTTCGTAGGGTTTCATTTGCTGAAGGAACGCTACGCGCTTGGCCGGGGCGGGCGATGGGGTGTTAGCCTAAGGTGTGTTCACCGCATGAGTCGCGGCGAGCCGGTATCCGATCATCGAGGAAGCCCGCATCGCCTCGCCGTCGTGGACACCTCCGCGAAGGTGCGCGACCGGAACTTCAAATACCTGGCGGAAGGCAAAGGGGCGACCGTCACGGCGCGCTTCGGTAGGGACGGCATCACGTTCTGCGACTAAAACCGCGCGACTGAAGCCTTGGACAAGGTTGTTTCAGCGGAGTTACGACCGGGCGATGTGAGGAGCCTATGGGAAGGCCTTGGTAACTTGCTGGGCATTGCCGTCATCTCACGCGGAACCTATGGAAAAACTTCTCTGGTCTGTGCTGCTCGGCTTCACCATCGCCAGGGGGGCTTTCGCAGCGAGCAAGTCGCCCAACATCATCTTCATCCTCGCCGACGACTCCGGCTTCGCGGACTTCGGCTGCCAGGGGCATCCGTATGCGCGCACGCCAAACGTTGATTCGCTCGCTCGCGATGGCACGCGCTTCACACAGTTCTACGCCACGGGTGTGACCTGCTGCCCGGCTCGCACTGGGCTGATGACGAGTCGATGGCCTGCGACCTACGCGACGTATCCGGCCAATGGCGGCTTCGGCAATCGCGTCACTGTCACCGAGCTGTTGCACAAAGCCGGTTACGCGACCGGGCATTTCGGCAAGTGGCACATCGGGCCGGAGGAGAAAGCGGGCGTGTATGGGTTTGACGCCGTCCGCTCGGTGGACGAGTCGGGCCGGAAGATGATCGAGGCCACGCGCGGGCGCGACGCGCGCATCTACGACGAGGCGATCCGCTTTATCGAGCAGCACCAGGGTGGGCCGTTTTACTTGAACGTCTGGAGCCACATCTCCCACCACAAGATCGCGCCGCCTGCGAGTTATGTGGCGAAGTTCAAGGACGTCGTCGTGGACGAATCAAAGTTCTCCGCGCCGATGCGCGAGAAGTTCGCGCTCGTCAAGGCGCGCGGCGGCGACGTAAGCGAGCACATGTGTCGTTACCTCGCGGACATCGCCTCGATGGATGAAGACATCCGCCGCCTGCTCAAGCGCGTGGACGAACTCGGCCTGCGCGAAAACACGATCGTCGTCTTCTCCAGCGATCAGGGCCCCGCGCCAATTCAGGCGAGCGCAAGCAAGGATCCCGAGGCGCGTAAGAAACGCGGCAAGAATCCCAAGGCCCCTTCTGACGAGGCCGAATACTCGCGGCTCGACGCGCTGGGTTACGCGGGCGAATACCGTGGCGGCAAACACGGCATCTACGAGGGCGGCGTGCGCGTGCCGTGGATCGTGCGCTGGCCCGCGCGCGTGCCTGCCGGCCGGGTGGACGCGCAATCCGTCCTCAGCGGCGTGGACTGGCTGCCGACACTCTGCGCCATAGCCGGCGTGAAGGTCAGCGCCGCCGATTTCGAGGGCGAGGACACGAGCGCCGCGTGGTTCGGCAAAGCCGCACACGTCCGCGCCAAGCCGCTGCTGTGGAAGCCCAGTTCCCCCGGCAGCACGGCCGGCATCCGCGAGGGGCAGTGGAAGCTCGTTTGCCCCACGCGCAAGAACGGCGGCGACCGCGAACTCTACGACATCGCCACCGACCCCGCTGAGTCGAAGAACCTTGCCAAGCAGCATCCCGAAATCGTGAAGAAGCTTTCCGCCAAAGTGGAAGCTTGGGTTGCCACGCTGCCGAAGTCCTACGACAAGGCGGACGACGGCGACAAATAGCCGAGGCATTTTAGTCGCTGAGGGCGGGGCGGCGGCTCGCGCATGAGCAATAAGCACCCCGTCCGCGACGTCGTGGGCAGCCTCCGCCCGCCTGCCGAGAAAGCCCATACCACCTGCGCCACGGTCAACCCCGCCTCGTTGCTCGTAGGAACTGCGGGAAACGGTCTTGCCTGCGTCCGGCAAAGCGGCAGCCTCGCTGAACATGAACTTGGTGGTCACGCAATTTTCCATCGCGGCTTCCCAGCTGCGCGCCCGGCTCATGCCTCGCTGGGGAACGGCGGTTCTCATCGCGCTCCTCGCCGGTGCTGGTGTGGCGTCAGCAGCCGAATCACTCCTTCCCGATGGCAGCTTGGAGCTGGATAAAAACGCCGACCAATGGCCCGACGGATGGGCGCGACCGAAGGTCGGGGGCAGTTGGCCGGAGGAAGCCGGCAATCACTTCCTGCGACTGACTTCCGGCACGCCAGGCGAAATGGTGATGCTTTATCAGCAGGTCAGCATCCCGGCGGGGGTGAAGGCACTCGAACTGACGTGGAAGATGCGCGTTAGCAATCTCAAGCGCGGCAAACAGCCGTGGTTTGATACCCGGATCATGATGGACTTCAAGGACGCCGGGGGCGCGAAGCTGAAGGGCGCACCGGCTCCCAGCACTGCCAAGAATACGGATGGCTGGGTGGAGCGCAGCGTGCAATTCGTCGTGCCGGAGGGCGCGCGGACGCTCGATTTCATGCCGGCCCTTTTCAATGTGGAGAGCGGCATCTTCGACTTGGATAACGTGACGCTGAAGCCGATTGACCCCGCCGCGCCGCAGGCGGCGGCCAAAGCCCAGACCGCCGCCACTTTGGAAAAGCAAGCGAAGGCCACAGCCGCCAGTCAGAAAATGGCCGCCGCAGCGCTGGAGCAGCGTGGCTCCCTCATTTCGAATGGCGACATGGAGTCGGACAAGAAAGCTGCGGGCTGGCCGGATGATTGGGCGCGACCGAAGAGCGGAGCCAGTTGGGAGCAGGAAGCCGGCAACCATTTCATCCGGCTACAAGCATCCAGTCCGGGGGCGACGATTCTGCTGCACCGTCTGGTGAGCCTCCCCAAGGCGCAGGCGCTGGAGCTGAGCTGGCGGCAGCGCGTCACTGATCTGAAGGTCGGCAAGGAGCCGTATTTCGACGCCCGGCTGATGCTGGAATTCCACGATGCGGCGGGCAAGAAGCTGCCGGGCGCACCGGGCGCACCGAACACCCGCAAAAGCACGGATGGCTGGGTGGAGCGGAAGGCGGAGTTCCTCGTGCCGGAAGGAGCGGTCGATCTAGCCCTCATGCCCGCGCTCTTTCAGGTGCTGAAGGGGACATTCGACCTTGATGACATGGTGCTGAAACCAATCACCTCCGAGTCGTTGCTGGCGAAAAGGGAAGCGGCTGAGGCCGCGCGCAAGGCGGCGGCGGTCCCGGCCGAAGCACCGCAAAGAGCCAAGTGGCCGCAGGAGTTGCACGTGGAGGGAAACCGCGTCTTGGCCAAGGACAGCAGGCAGGTGTGGCTTCAAGGGGTCAACGTCGTCAGCCTTGAGTGGTCGGTGAAAGGCGAGCAGGTGATGAAGTCAGCCCAGGTGGCGCTCGAGCTTTGGAAAGCCAACATCATTCGGCTGCCCGTAAAGGAAAGTTACTGGTTCGGCGAGGGTGCCAAGGATGGCGGGGCCGGCTATCGCGAGCTGGTGGATTCGATGGTGACGTTCGTCGCGAATCGGGGCGCCTATCTGCTGCTCGATCTGCACCGCTACAAGGCTCCGAAGGCAGAGCACGCCGCTTTCTGGAAAGACGCCGCCGCTCGATATCAGAACCATCCGGCGGTCTTGTTCGACCTGATGAACGAGCCGCACGGCACCTCGTGGGAGGTCTGGCGCGATGGCGGTTTCGTCGCCGAGAAGAAGAAGCCGGCTGATGAGGACGCCTTCACCATGGCGGAGGAGAAGGCGAAGGCAGCGCAAGGCTTCCAGGCGATTGGCATGCAGGCGTTGCTGGACACCGTGCGGGCGACCGGCGCGCGCAATGTCGTGTTGGTCGGCGGACTAGACTACGCCTACGACTTGTCGGGCATCGCCAAAGGCTTCGCGCTCAAGGAAAGGGGCGGCCACGGCATCATCTATTCCACGCACATTTACCCGTGGAAGAAGGGTTGGCAGGAGAAGGTGCTGGTCATTGCGGGCCAGCATCCGCTCCTCGTCGGCGAAGTCGGGGCCAACACCACCAAGATGAGCTGGCTCCCGGCTGAGTTGCAGGAGGACGCCGCGACCTGGGTGCCGGAGATGCTGGGCTTCATCCAGAAGCATCGCCTGCACTGGACGGCCTTTTCTTTCCACCCCAAGGCAGCGCCCACGATCCTCACCGGATGGGATTACACCCCCACGCCGGAATGGGGCACCTTCGTCAAACGGGCGCTGGCGGGGGAGAAATTTGAGCTTAAGCGGCTGCGCTAGCCGCCACGTTCCAAAGCAACTCAAGCGGTGGTCTGTGACCGCCGAGTTGGAGCCGTGACACCGGTTGGTTCGCCGCTCTTGGAGCGCCGCTGCAATTCTTGATCGCGAAAGTGGCCCAAGGCCCTTCGCCAAACCACGGCGGCGGGCAAATCCTCCTGAAAGGATCAGGCGCAGGCCCCGTCATTCCATGCGTGATTTCCAGTCTGGCAAAAACGACGTTGCGAATCCTTACGGTTGCCTGCCTTGCCGGGCCTTTGCCCGCCGCCAGTCCGGAAGAGGGTGTCGCTTTCTTCGAGAAGCGCATCCGACCGCTGCTCGCCGAGCATTGCTATGAATGCCACGGCGGCAAGAAGGCGAAGGGCAATCTCCGGCTCGACTCGCGCGATGGCTGGCTGAAGGGCGGCGATTCCGGCACCGCCTTGCTCCCCGGCAAGCCCGATGACTCCCTTTTAATCAAGGGCATCCGCCACTGGGACAAGGATTTCAAGATGCCGCCCGAGAAGCCGCTCCTGCCCGCCCAAGTGGCCGACCTCATCGAGTGGGTGAAACTCGGCGCGCCGGATCCGCGCACGAACGCACCGGTTGCCACGGCCAGTGCCGCCGCCAGGCCCGCCTACGGCATCAGCGTGGAAGAAGGTCGCAAGCACTGGGCCTATCAGCCGGTGAAGCCGCAGCCGCTCCCGAAGCTCAAGGACAGGTCCTGGCCGCGCAACGAAGTGGACCACTTCACCCTCGCCCGCATGGAGAAAGGCGGCGTCACGCCCGCCCCGGACGCCGACCCGCGCACGTTGATTCGTCGCCTCACGTTTGACCTGACCGGGCTCCCGCCGACGTCCGAGGAGACCGAAGCGTTCGTCCGCGGGTGTTCCCCAATCGGCAATCGGCAATCGGCAATCGCCAATGCCATTGACCGTCTCCTCGCCTCCCCCCGCTACGGCGAGCGCTGGGGCCGGCACTGGCTCGACGTGGTCCGCTACGCCGACACCTGCGGCAACGCCTCCGACTACCCGGTCCCGCAGGCCTACAAGTATCGCAACTACGTCATCAAGGCCTTCAACGAGGACAAGCCTTACGACCAGTTCATCCGCGAGCAGCTCGCCGGCGACCTCCTCAACGCCAAACTCGAAACCCCGAACCCGGAACTCCTCGTCGCTCCCGGCTACCTCGCCATCGCTCGGCATTTCGGCGGCGGCAAGGGCGAGGCGCATCTGACCATCGAGGACAGCATCGAGAACATGGGCCGCGCCTTCCTCGGGCTCTCGCTCAGTTGCGCCCGCTGCCACGACCACAAATTCGACCCGCTGCCGCAAGCCGATTACTACGCGCTCTACGGCATCTTCAGCAGCACGACGTTTCCGCACCCCGGCAGCGAAGGCATGAACCGCCCCGCCAACCTCGTCCCACTTACACCCAAGGCCGAACTGGAAGCCGCGACGAAGACTTGGAAGGAACAACTCGCCGCCCTCGACGCCGACGTGAAGAAAGCCGAAGCCGCAAAAGCTGCGGCGGACAAGCTTCCTGCGGAGACTCCGGACAAGAAGGCGAAAGCGGACGAAGCCACCAAGGCCATCACCGCCGCCAAGGCCAAGCACAAGCAGGTGAGCGAAACCGTTCCCTACGAACTCGCCTACGCCGTCGCCGACAACGGCAAACCAGCCAATGCGCGGCTGCATGTGCGCGGCGACCCGGCGCGTCCCGGCGAGGAAGTCCCGCGCCGCTTCATCCAAGTGCTCGGCGGCCAGCCTTTGCCGAAGGACTGCGGTAACAGCGGCCGGCTCGACCTCGCCAACTGGATTGCCGACCCGTCGAACCCGCTAACCGCGCGCGTCTTCGTGAACCGCCTCTGGCAACACCACTTCGGCCGCGGTCTCGTCACGACGCCCAACGACTTCGGCACGCGCGGCCAAGCCCCGACGCATCCTGAGCTGCTGGACTTCCTCGCGAAGAAGTTCATCGAGAGCGGCTGGTCCGTGAAGGCGATGCACAAGCTCATCCTCACCTCGCGCACGTGGCAACTCGCGAGCGGAACCGAGTTCGCTTTGGCGAACATCGCTTCAGCCGAAAAGCTCGGCGGGTTCGCAGGCTTGTTCTCCAGCAGCAAAGCGAAGACTTCGCCCGCTGACCTCTTCGCCAAGAACTCCACGAAAGACCCGAACAACGCCCTCTGGTGGCGCGCCGAGCGCCGTCGCCTTGACGCCGAATCCATCCGCGACGCCCTACTCTACGTCAGCGGCGACCTCGACCCGACCGTGGGCGGTGCGCACCCGTTCCCGCCCGTGCACACGTGGGGCTTCACGCAGCACAACCAGTTCTTCGCCAACTACGACAACCGCCAGCGCACGGTCTATCAGATGCAGCAGCGCCTGCGGAAGCACCCGTTCCTCGCGCTCTTCGACGGCGCGGACCCGAACTCCAGCACCGCTACGCGCGAGCCGAGCACCACGCCGCTGCAATCACTCTTCATGATGAACGACAAATTCGCGCACGAGCAGGCCGCGAAGTTCGCCACCCGCGTCCAGCAAGGCGAACCCGACGAGGCCCGCCAAATCCAGCGCGCCTTCCTCGCCCTCTGCGCCCGCCCGCCGCAGCCGGACGAACTGGCGATGGCGACCGACTACCTCGCGCAATTCCGCGCCAAGCTCGCCGCGAAGAAGCTTCCGGCCGACCAAGCTTGGGCCAGTCTCAGCCGCGCGCTGCTGGGAGCGAATGAGTTTCTCTATCTCGACTAAAGCATGGCTCCGTCTGCGCTCATTCGTTCATTCCATTTAGGGTCACTTTTGTTGGCCAGTCTGGCGTTTCATCTGTCGGCGGCAGAATTGCCCACCGACCTGAAGCTCACCGGCGACTGGCAGGTGAAGGTGACGGTGCCCGGTGCAGGGCCAGCCGAAGCAACCTTGTCCATCGCGCCGCCAAAAATCCTCACCGTTACGGCAGAGAAATACGATTCCCTCCCCGTCTTCAATCCCAAGGCTGGCGGCTGGGTGCGCGGGGCGCAGCTCCGTCCGCTCCGTGCGCAGGAGACGACCACTGCGGGTCTGCTCGACCCCGACAGCCTCGTGCTGCGCGCCGGACCGGGCGCTGACGCGGCGACCTTCCGCAAGGGCACGGACTACGAGGCGGACCTGAACTGGGGGACCGTGGGCCGGATTGCGATGGGCAGCATCAAGGAAGGCCAGCCGGTCTTCGCCAGCTACCGTCACGCGCTGCTGCGGCTGGATGCGGTTGTGCTCATGCAGGATGGCCGCATCGAACTGCGTCAGGGTGAGCCGCGCGCGGCAGCGCCGGTGCCGCCGGAAGTCAAAGCCGGCGAGCGTCGGCTGGCGAACATCTGGCTGCCCGGCCGCATCGCCAAGCTCGCACCGGAACACTTGTTCCCCGTGCTGGAAGCGACTTACCCCGAGCCGAAGAAGCCCAACCCCACCGTCGCCGAGCAACGCGTGCCCAAAGCGCTGAAGAAACTCCGCTCCGGAGAGCCGCTGTGCCTCCTCGCGTGGGGCGACAGCGTCACGGTCGGAACCTACGTGCCGAACCCCGCGAAGGAGCGGTGGCAGGAACAGTTCGTCGCGCGGCTGCGCGAGCGTTTCCCGCAGGCGAAGATTGAACTCGTCACCGAGGCGTGGGGCGGACGCAACACCGGCAGCTATCTCAATGAGCCGCCCGGCAGCCTGCACAACTACCGCGAGAAGGTGCTCGGCGCGAAACCGGATCTCGTCGTGTCCGAGTTCGTGAACGACGCGGGCCTGAACCCGGCGGGAGTCGAGGAGCGCTACAGCAAGCTGCTCGCGGACTTCACCGGAATCGGTGCCGAGTGGATCATCCTCACGCCGCACTACGTTCGCCCCGACTGGATGGGCCTCTCCCGCGAGCGCGACATTGACAGCGACCCGCGCCCCTACGTCGCCGGCCTGCGTGCCTTCACTGCGAAGCACTCAGTCGCGCTGGCCGATGCGTCGCTCCGCTACGGTCGCCTCTGGCGACAGGGCATCCCCTACAACACGCTGATGCTGAACTCAATCAACCACCCCGACCCGCGCGGCATGAAAATTTTTGCCGATGCCTTGATGGAGTTGTTTCCGTGACGAATACTTTTGCTATGAACCGCCGCACCGCCATCCGTTCGCTCGCTGGGAGTTCGCTCCTGCTGCCGGGCATTGTCTCCGACCTGCTCGCCGCCGATGCGAAGCGCGCCGCCAGTTCCACTACCGCGCCCACCGACCCGCTCGCGCCAAAGCAGCCGCATTTCACGCCCAAGGCCAAGCGCGTCATCTTCCTGCACATGAGCGGCGGCGCGTCGCACGTGGATTCGTGGGATTACAAGCCGCGCCTCATCGCGGACCACAACCAGCCCTATCAGGTGCCGAAGAAGATGCTGGAGGCCTTCGCGCTGAACAACCGGAGCGAGGTGAAGTTTTACAAGAAGCCCGGCTGGGAGTTCAAACAACGCGGCCAATCCGGCCTTTGGATCAGCGAGCTGTTCCCCAAGACTGCCGAGTGCGCGGACGACCTTTGCCTCATCCGCTCGATGTTCAACGACCACGCGGACCACGCGCAGGCCACACTGGGCATCCACACCGGCTCGGTCACGTTCACGCGGCCCAGCATGGGCGCGTGGGTGAGCTACGGCCTCGGCACCGAAAATGCGAACTTACCCAGTTTCATGGTCATCGCACCTGCCATGCCGTATGCCGGAGGACAGGTGTGGTCGGCGGACTTTCTCCCCGGCTGCCATCAAGGCACGCGCGTGGTGCCCGGTCCGGAACCGGTGCCGAACATCAACCGCCGCATCACGGATCTGGAGCTGCAGGAAATGGAGCTGGGCTTGGGCGCGGCGTTCAACCAGAAGCATCTGCTCGCGCGCGGCAATGACGCGCAACTCGCGGCGCGCATCAAGTCCTTCGAGACCGCTTACGGCATGCAGGCCGCCGCGCCGGAAGCCTTCGACTTGAAAAAGGAGACCGACGAGACGCACAAGCTCTATGGCCTGGAGCGCGGCAGCACGAAGGGCTTCGCATGGCAGTGCCTCATCGCGCGCCGGTTGGCGGAGCGCGGCGTGCGGTTCATTGAGCTGATTGACACCGGCGCGTCCGGCAACTGGGACGCGCACGGCGACATGGCCGGGCACGCGCCGCTCGCGCGGAACGTGGACCAGCCGATGGCCGCGCTGCTGAAGGATTTGAAAAGCCGCGACATGTTGAAGGACACGCTCGTCGTGTGGGCCACGGAGTTTGGCCGCACGCCGTTCAACACGGCGAAGGATGCGAAGGGCCGCGAGCATCACGCGCAGGCGTTCACCTGCTGGATGGCCGGGGGCGGGGCGAAGGGTGGCTTCAGCTACGGCGAGAGCGACGAGCATGGCAACGCCGTCGCGGCCAATGGCGTCCATGTCCACGACTTCCACGCCACGATGCTGCATCTGCTGGGCTTCGACCACACGCGCCTCACCTACCGCCACGCGGGCCGCGACTACCGACTGACGGATGTCTTCGGCAACGTGGTGAAGGAAGTCATCGTTTAGGCCCGCGAGCAGACTGGCTTCGCGGGCGGCCTACTTGGCGACGTTGGCTCCATGCAGCAAATCGCTAATGTGCGCCAAGGATTCATTTACCATTCTTTCCCCCGCATCCGCCGCGAGGAAGCTGCACTCGGCAGCACCGTAGCCACCTTCCTTCACAGCTTGCACGGTGGGGATGTAAACGGTGAACGGTGTGCCCTTGCCGTGATAGGCCAAGCCCAGGATGAATGCGTTCGGCACGCGCGACTTCGCCGTGAGGTCAAGCTGGTGCTGGATGAACGGCTCGCCGGGGATGGCCACGAGCGCGAGGTCGCGCTGGATGACCACCGTGAGCAAGCCCACCTCGGTGCTCTGCGGGCCGTGCCGGTGCGGAATGGTGAGTAGGCTTTCCTTCACCTGAAGGACGGGCTGCGCGTCAGCAGTCCGGGCTTTCAAACCCGCAGCAAGCTGGAGCGCCGCTTTGGCCAGCGAGACGCCCGCCTGCTTCACGATGTTGAACCGATTCTCACCGCGCAGGCTGCTGAGGTCGTAAGGGTCGAGGTCCCCCGACGCGCCTTGGAGAAAAATCGCCATGCAGTCCGCGCCGAGCTGCTGCTCGAGGTGGTCCACCATCGCACCGGGATAATCGCGCGACACCACGCCCGCGCCCATGAGCGCGACGGGATGGCAGGCGTAATGCACGGCGAATGCGCGCGGCTTGCCGGACAAATCCTCAACGCGCAGCACGCCCACAGTTGGGTCCACGGGCTGGGTGGGACGACGGGTTGGATTTTCCCAGAGCGGCAGAACGCGGTCGGGCCGGACATCGCGGCGGTTGTGCGCCATGTAAGCGCTGTCATACGAACCTTTGCCAGCGACGAGCCGTGCGGGAAAGCGGCTTTGCATGGCTTGGCCAATGGCCGCGAGGATCTTTGTCTCGGTGGCGGCATACCAAGGATCTTCCGACAGCTTCAGCCAGTTGACGGTGGTGGCCGGACCGTTGGGGTTGCGCGTCCAGTCGGGCGCGGTGGGCGGTTTGATGAGCAGGCCGCGCGGAGCCATCGCCGCGTGCGTGTGCGTGGCGCAGAGGAGGACGTGGTCCACGCCCCACTTGGCCTTCGCCTCGGCGATGACCTTCGGCGAGGCAAACAAAATGAGGTCCGCCGAGACGATGGCGATGGACGTCTTGGCGTCCTTGAGCACGAGCACCCGGGCATAGAGTGAGTCGCGCAGGCGCAAAGGCTGGCCGGCTAGGTTCACGGCGTCCTGCGCAGCCGGAGTGATCTCGACCTTCGCCGTGCCGGCCCAGAGGCCCGATGGGGACTCAGCCGCACCGACCACTACAACGAGGGAAAACCAAAACAGCGCAATGTTCAGAACAGCGAGTGAACGGGTAAGTTTCATGTCTGTGTAAAGTCGCTATTCCTTCAGCGCTGCCTGTGTCTCCTGATGCTGCGCCCACGCCGCCGCCTGCAACTCCTTCGCCACCGCCACTGGCATGTCCGCCGGTGCGGCGAGCCCCATCGGACTGCGCCCCGTCAGCACGCTGTAGAGGCTGCACGCGTAGATATACGAACCCCACAGGCCCGGATGCATCTTGTCCTTCGCGAACAGACTTTCCACCCGCTCGGGGGAAGGCTGGCTGCCAAAGTATTTCGTGTAGGCCGGACTGGCATCCACAATGGCGACCTTCAGCTCCCGTCCCATGTCCAGATGCAGCCGATGCTGCCGCTCAAACCCCTGCGGATAGTCGCTCAGGATAGAGGCGGTGCCGAACAAAAGCGTCTTCGCCCCCCTGCCCATCACCAGATCATGAAACTGCCGGGCGTAAGGCTGGAAGGCCGGCGCTTGGACATTGTAGATGTCCTGCAACACGACGTAATCCCACATGCCGCTGGCAATCATCCCGCGCGCCGTATTCGTCCCGGTGCCCGCCTCCCAATGACTCCTCAAGGACGCCCCGCCCTTGATGCAGCCGATGATCTGAATGGGCGGTGCGCCCTTGTCCGATGCCGCGAGGTTCTCGATCAACTTGTTGCCCACCATCAGCGGACACTGGCTGTTGCCGACCATCAGCACGCGCAGCGGCTTCACCGGCACCGGCAGCAACGGCGCGATGACCTGCGCCACCTGCTTGGATTGCAGCGCCGTCCCCTCCGCCGTGTAATGCACGCCGCCGCCGTCCCACAGCTTCTTCGGATGATTCGCGACCAGCGTGTAAAGATCGTCCACGACCAGCCCGGCTTTCGCGATGTGCGGGGCGGCGATCTGGTTGCGCTCGATCACGCCCTTGTCCGGAGCATCGTCCTGCTGCTGGCATGGCGTGGTGGTGGCCCAGACGAGCTTTGCGCTCGGCGCGTAGCGTTGCAGCGTAGCCAGCACATCCGGGAAGCCTTTTCGGAAGCCTTCGATGCCGCCGTGGAGGCCGTAGTTGAAGTGGACGACGGCGTAAACATTCTGCCGTAGCACCAGCTTGATCTCGTCGAGCAACGCGGGATCACCAACGGCCTTCGACGTGCCCAGCACCGAAACGTAGGCCTTGTCCTTGAGCGCAGCCGTCACCTCGGAAGCATACCGCACCGTGATCGAATCGCCGATCAGCAGCACGAGCGGCAGCGCAGGACCGTTAGCAGGCTTGGTGCGGAGGGTGATGGTGCACCAGTCCTGCGCCTCACGTGGCGTGCGGTAATCGTAGAGGTCTTCGGCGCTGGCAAGCGGCGTTGCGAGCGCGACCAGCGTGGTGAGTGCGAGAAGAAAAATCTTTGTCACAACAAATCTCCGGTTGCTCAGGGCCGCGGTTCCAGCGCCAGCGCCTCGCGGAACTTCGCGAGCGATTCCTTCTCTTTCCCCTGCGCCGCATAGGCGTGACCGTAGGCGCGCAGCAACTGGATGCGCCAGGTCGGGGCCATGCCAGCCAGGTCGCCGTATTGCCCGAGCACGGCGAGCGCCTCGTCCGGCTTCACCTGACTGGTGAGGATGCGCGCGATGGACACCGTGGCGGTGAGCGGCTGCCAGCCCTGGCCCTTGCCGGTGATGGCGAAGGACTGCCGATACGCCGCCAGCGCCTGCTCATCGTCGTTCAGGTTGTTCACGTAATTCTCGCCCAGCGTGAGCCAGATGGCTGAGTTGCCGGGCGCAAGCTTGGTCGCCGCCTTCAAGTCCGCCTCCGCGTGCGGGCCGTCCTTCAGGAAAGAGTAAATCTGCCCGCGCAAGTGCAGCGCCTCGCTGGCCTTCCCGCCCGCGCCCGCCGGCCACGCGGCGAAGTCCTCCGCGCCGAATTGCTCGATAAGTTCCTTCCATTTCCTTTCCTGCTGCAAGGCCCGCATCCGCCCGAGCACCGCGTCCGGGTCCGCCGTGTAGCGGGCGTATTGCGCAGCGACTTGCGCCAACTGCGCGTCGCCGTGGTGAAAGTAGAAACGGTTGCGCAGCGCGAGCTTCTGGCCGGCCGCGAGCGTGAAGTCCCCGGAGTGCGAGTTGCACGCCGGGCAGTTCGTGCCGTGCGGACGACAGACAACGGTTTTGTGGTCGCCATAGTTGCCCTTGAAATGATCCGTGCCGAAACGGTTCGCCGTCATCAACCCGTAGGTGCGTGCGTGCCAGTGCGTGGGGAAACGCAGGTTTGCTGGATGGTCAAACATCGCGATGCCCACCGTCTTACCGCTCGCGTCCGGTCCGAAGTAATCCGTCCACTCGGCGCGCTTGCCCCAGGCCGCCTCGTTGCGGTCGCCGCGACTGTTCACGATGGTGCCGTGGCCCTTCTCCCCCTTCTCGGACTCGACCTTCATCGTGCCCGCCACGCGCACGAGCAATCCGCCGTCCCGCTTGTCGCCGAAGACCACCGGCGCGTCGGCCGCCTGCAGCTCCACGTCGTAATCCATCAGCACCTGCCGGTTCGCGAGCGGCGTGAAGACCAGCCGCACCTTCTCGCGCAGCACGAGCTTGCCGTCGCCGAGCCACTGATTCCACAAAACCACCTCGCCCGTCGGCCCCGAAGTCAGCCGCTCGATCTTCTCCAGCTTCACCTCGGCGGACTGACCGGGCTTCGGCTTGGGCGGCGACCACCAGAAGTTGAACCCGTTCACATCGCTGTGCGAAAAGCGGATCGAGCGATGGTGCGGATGGTCGTCATCCTCACCCGCCACGCCGGCCTGCATCGGAAAGTGCCGCGTGACATTCTCCCCGTTGGGACCGATGACGGGATAGAGATACGGCCCCACCCACTCCCGATGCCGCCACTCGGTGAACACCGCGCCATCCACCTGCACGCGGATGCGGTCGTCGAGTTCCGTGAGGGTGACTTCAGCGGCCCACGCGCGCGTGAGCGCCAAGGCCGCGATAAGGGCGGAGACCAGCGTGGGTTTCATGGAGCTATTTAACCTGCACTTGGCCGGCCGCGTCCACGGGTTCGTGCAGCACCAGCTTTCCGGCGGGCGTTGCGGCGGCCAAATCCGGCAGGTCGTAGAAACGCAGCGCGCCGTGGACGGCGTTGACCTGCTGGTTCCGCGTGTGCGGCGAGCGGGCGACCTCGGTCCAGGTGCGCAGCGTGCGTTCGAGCCGCGTGCTGGCGAAGTGTTGCGGCTCCAACGCGGCGGCGTGGAGCGCGGGGATGCCGGCCTCGCCAATGCCGGTGAGGTGGACTGGCCGGCCTTGGTTCCATTTTTCCGAGGCGAACCGCGCGCAGCCGAGGATGTCCTCGGTCCTCATGCCGACGAAGGAATGGCCGAGCAGATAGGCGAGCGTGGCGGGCTTCCAGTTTGGCTCGGCGAGGGCTTCAAAACCGGACGCCCGTTTCCCCCGCTGCATTTCGCCCAGGCCGCGCAGGTCCACGGCCAGCACGGTTTCACCCGCGCGGGCGAGGGCTTCGAGGCTGCCGCCCGGCCCGGCTTCCGCCCGCTTGCCGTCGCCGTGCAGGAAGAGGCGGAGGCTGCCACCCGCTTGGGCCGGACGAAACAGGAGCGCGGGAAGCACGGTGCCTTCGGGGTTGCGCAGGGTCAGCTTCTCGATGCGCACCGGCCCGCGCTGGAGCACGTCCCCGGCGTTGGTGGTGAAGGCCGGCAGCTCCGGCAGCGGACGAATCCGCGCGAGTTCACGCACCTTGGCGAGCGCGGCGGGTCGTGGGCTGGTCTGCCAGAATCGCTGGCGTTCAGCGGTGAGCGGCGCGGCGGCGGCCGCGTTCAGTTCAAAGAAGGAACGCGCTCCGGGCTGGCGCAGCACGTCGCCCTCTGGCGTGCAGAGGACTTCGCTCTCCGGCAGAATGTCGAACGCCGGTTCCTGCCACGCATCGTCGCGCCCCGCGAGCCAGCGCCGGAACCACCGCGCGGAGGCCTCGCGCATTTCGATGGCGAGGTCGTGCTTGGTGTCGGCCTCGACCAACTCGACGCGCTCCGGAAACCCGAGCCGCCCATAGCAGCGCTTGCCCTGGCGAAAGAGGTTCCACGCGCCCTGGATGTCGAAGTAATCCTGCGTCGCCGCCATGATGAGCACCGGCCGGGGCGCGCGCAGGAGGACGTAATCGGCGTGGTCCAGGCCGGCGGCAAGCTGGCCGAAGAGATTCTGCTCGAAGTCCTGCGGCCCGATGGTTTCGAGCAAGCGCCGGTAGCCGGTGAGATAACACGCGGGCGCGGCGGCGACGACCCGTTCATCGAGCGCCATCAAGTAGCTGGTCATGGTCCCGCCGCCGGAGACGCCGGTGCAGCCCAGCCGGTCGCCCCGGATGTCCGGTCGGCTCTGGAGGTAGTCGAGGGCGCGGACGCTGTCCCAAATCATCGCCCGCGCCAGACTGAAGCCGAGCGGCGTCGCGGCGATGCCCATCAACTGGTGTTCGCTCGTGGGACTGGTGAACTCCGGCGTCCCGTCCGGCTTCCGGAATTGCCGCCGCTCCCCCTGGCCAATGGGGTCGAAGCAGAAGACGGCGAGGCCAGCGCGGACGAGGCTGATGGACGCCTTTTGATAAACCGCGCCCGCCTTCGCGATGGGCGTGTGGCCGCACGGCATCAGCACCGCGGGATGCGGCCCGGCCCCCGCCGGCAGATACAACAAGCCGGAGACCAGAAACCCCGGCTGGCTTTCAAACAGGATTTTCTCCATCCGATACGCGCCGAAGTCGCGCTGGCCCGTCACTTGCGCGTTCAAGGGCGTGCGCTCCGGCAGCCCGCCCAGCGCCGCGAGCAAAGTGGCCCGCTGCCGCTGCTGCCACGCGGCGACATCCGCCGACGTTTTGATTTGTTCGTAAGCCGTCTCCCGGCGGGCCAGCGCGGCGAAGGCCAGCTTCTTCAACTGCTCCTCCACCAGCGCGGTGGGCGCGACGCCGTCCACCAACGGCGGCAGCACCGCCAAGTCCTCCGCGCCGGCCCCCGGCGTTGACTGGCCGGACAAAGCGAGCGGAAGCAGCAGTGAGAACAGGAGGGCGATGCGGATGAGTTTCATGGACGTTTGAGTTCCTTGGTGGCGAGCTTCTCCTCGGCGAGTTTACGGAGACGCGGGTCTGCGGCTGCATCGGCGAGAATGGATTTGTAGGTGGCCTCGGCGTCGGCTTTGCGACCGGCGGCGAGCTGGGTGTCGGCGAGGGAAAGGAGCAACGAGCCGCGCCAGAAGCCGCCTTGTTTATCGAGGTCCACTTTGCGCAGCGTCGCCAGGGCTTCCTCGAACTCGCCGCGCTTGGTGAGAATGCGGGCGATGCCTTGGACGGCGTAGAACTGGTCGGCGCTGCCGAGGTGCTGGGTGCCGGCGATCATCTCGCGGTAGGCGGTCAGGGCACCGGCTTCGTCCTTGAGGTTGTTCTCGCGGTTGCTGGCGAGTGCCTGGCGGACGCTGTCGCGAACGCGAGGATCGCTGGTCCATTCCAGCGCCCGGCTCAAGTCGGCCTCCGCCGGCTGGCCCGCCTTGGTAATCGCGTAGGCACGACCCCGGGCGAAGTAACCATCGCCCGCCTTCCAAAACGGCCAGGCCCCAATGTCCTCCACCCTGAACTGCGCGACGACCTGCGGGGCCTTGGCCTGATCGAGCAGGTTCTCCATCAGCACGGTCTGCTTCACGGCGGGGATGGGGATGCGCGCAGCGAGACCGGCGGCGAGCTCGGATTTTCGGAGGAAGCGGGCGAGGCCGGCGGCCTGTTCGAGGGCGTGGGACTTTTGCAGGTCGGTGAGTTTGCCTTCCGCTGCAGCGGTGTAGGCGGTCAGGGCTTCCTCGCGCTTGCCGATGCGCGCCAGGTCGGCGGCGACCCGCGTGGCATTCAGGAAGTCATCGTCCGGCTCGGCGGCGGCAAACTGGAAGGAGTTCCCATCGTAGAACGTGGCGAACTTCATCACGTTGTGGAAATGGTCCGCGCCCGTGGGCGACAAGGCGCTGTGCTCCTGCACGCCGTCGCGAATGCGCTGGCGGCAGACGTTGATGTGCCAAGGCAGGCTCCGGGTGGGCTTACGACCGATCACCTGGTGAAGCGGATCGTTCTCGTCCTGAATCACCGGGATGCGCAGCTCCACCGTCCAGTGGTCCGCCGCGATGTGCGTGGCCACCTCGGCCTGCGAATCCCAACTGAACCACGCGTTGCGCGTAGCGGAACGGTCGAGATCAGCGATGGCTCCGGAAGGGCTGATGGCGATCTGGTAGTAGGAGCGTGACTCCGTTTCGAGCAGCACCTCCACGGCATCGCCATACCACAGCGCGGAGTCGTCCTTCTTGGTGGTGCCGATGTTCGGTCGCTCGCCGGGGCGCTCGTCGCAACGGATGGCGAAGTAAACGCTGTTGCCGATCCAGGCCGCCTTCACGGTGGTGCCGAAGGTGGGCTGTCGGCCGGTTTGCAGCTCGCGCAACTTCCCGGTGGAGGCGGCCGGGCAGTTGGCCCAGGCGGCCTCATCGAGTTTTCCATCGATCACGATTGGACCATGCGCATCGCCGACGAGCCGCACCACCGGCACCGGGCCGCGAACCTTTCCGAGCTGCTCGCTCTTGCTGCGCAGCCCTTTCAGGAAGTCGTCCATCAAGGCCAGCCGCCGACCATGCACGGAGGTGGGTTCGGCCTTTGCCTGGGCGGCGGCGAATAGCGCGAGCGCCGTGTCAACCTTGGCCTTGTCCTTCTCCATCTCCTGCCAGTTCGCTTCGGAGTAGGTGAGGAAGCGGTGCATCTCCGCTTCCGCCGGGCCGTAGAACAGCCGGCAGTATTCGCGGAACATAGCGTCCACATCCAGGGTTGGACCGCCCCAATACATCCGCTGCGTGAAGTAGATGAGAAAGTGGTTTAACCCCATGCCCACCTTTTCGAAATCCTGTCGGACCGTCAGCCAGATGTCCTCGCCCTGCGAGCGGCCTTTGAGGGCGTTCACGCTCTCGCCCATCGCGTGGGGCGTGAAGGCGGGCAGATACCAGCCGCGGTCGGTGAAGGGATAGTTCTCGAAGTTGATGATCGGGTTGTCCGTCTTCGCCAGCCAGCTTTCGCGCAGCTTGCGATACTCCTCCTGCTGTTCGGGCTTGTTGTTCCGCGGGACGCGACCCCCGACGATGGACACGACGACGTTCGGCTCCAACCGGGCGATCTTGAGCGGTGGCAGCGTGTAGATGCCGTAGGCGCAGCAGATCACCTTTTTGGCCGGGTGCGTCTTGCGCACCTCCTTCGCCACGCGGTTCACGAAATCCCAGATGTAATCCGAGGCCAGGCCGCGCTGGTCGCGCTCTGGCGAATCTTTGCCCGCGCACAACGGGCACTGGCAGATGGCGGTGTAGCCGTCCGGCGGCATCACCGAGACCAACTCCATCTGGTAGTGGTCGAAGACGGCGCGCACAAAGCGCACGGTTTCCTGAAACAGCTCCTCGTTCGCGTAGCAGAGGTGGTTGTTCGCCCCGGGCTGGAAACGCCGCTTGCCGCCGTAGAGCGCATACCAGTCGGGGTGCTTCTCATACACCTCGCGGTGATCCGTCAGCGTGTCCATGCCATGCGCGGCCTCGATGCCATACGGATCGCGCAGGCCGAGCCGCATCGCCCACATCGCCAGACTGGCACCGTGAACCCCGAACCGCACATTGAAGCGGCGGATGGGAAAATCCGGCCGCACCGTCTCATTGAGCGCAGGCAGCGCGATGGTCTTCATGGCGGGAACCACCTCGCCAAGTTCGCCCGGCATATACCACCGCACCCCCAGGCGCATGAGGAACCCGCACACGGCATTGAAAGAGCCCCGCTCATCCTGCTGCCACAGTTCCACGGGCTTGCGCTTCTCCGGTGTTCGCTGCGCGTCTGGCAGCCCGAGATCCCCCGGCAGGGTGAAGCGATCCTTGTAGATCAGCAGGTTTGGCATGCCCCAGAGCGAGCCGGTGAGCTTCCGCCATTCCTGCTGAGCCCGGCCGTTGACCAGGTCCGTGTTGTGCCTGCCCCAAGGCTCGATGGGCGCGAACTCGGTGTCCTCGCCGAGCAGTGCCAGCCAGTCTGGGCCCGACACCATGCGATACGCGCCGTCCTTCAAGCCCGCCGCCGACACCTTGAGCGCCTCCGTGTGCGCACTGCGGCCGACGAAGACTTTTACCGCCGGTCCGCTCGGCTGCGTGACGATGGGCAGATGCGCGCCGGAAATTTTCTTGATGTAGTCCTGCAACTCCTGCGCCGCCAGGCGCACCGAGCGCTGGGGCTGCTCCACGATGACAATCTCCGCCCGCGCCCGCCCATCCTCGACCAAAAACGAGGCTGCGCCCAAGTATGGAGCCGGCAGGCCAACAACTACCGTGAGCAGGACGAGGAAGGGCAATCTCATTTGCGGGTCATTTTCCCGCCACACCCTGCACCAGCACCGGCCGCCAGATGCCGCCGTTGGCGGTGGAGTTGTGGACGCGCACGGCCACCACGTTCGGCTGGTCGGGCTTCAGCAAGCTCGACGGCACTTCCGCGATGAAGGGGGTTTCCCAGAGGTCGTTGTAGCTTTTCTTCTCCGACTGTTCGGTGTGCTCGCGGACCAACTGGCCGTTCACATACACCCACGCCTGCTCGTCCACGGAGCCGAAGAGGAGTCGCAGGCCCCTGCCCTGCCAGTTGGCGGGCAGCGTGACGGTGGTGCGATACCACGCGTAGCCTTGGAACTTGCCCACCGCATCGTTCTCCGCCCAGAAGGACGGGACGCGCATCTTCACCCAGTCGCTTTCGTTCAGCGCGGCCTGTTGCCAGCCCTGCTTGAGGCCCTGCTCGAGCGGGTCGGTGCGGAAGCGCCATTCGGCCAGCGGCGCGGGCAGCAGGCCGGGCAGCTTTCGCCAGTCGGCGGGCAGTTCGAAGGACTTCGCGTTGTAGTCGTCGCGCCAGGCTTGCAACGGGTGCTTCTCCGGCACGGCGGCGGACTTGATCGCGGTCGCGCTGGCAAAGGCGAGTTCGCCGAGGTCGTTGCGATCCTCAAATCCCTTCGTGCCCGGCATGACCGACCAGAGCGAGCGCTCGACGCGGTTGCTCGCCGCGAAGTGGACGCGCGCGAAGTTCGCCCGCCAGAACGCCTCGGCCTTGGGGGCCTCGACGCCGAGCGTCTTGAAGGGAATCTTCACCAAGGCCAGCCAGCGGTTCTTCTCGGGTTCGAGGCGGGACTCATACTTCCAGTCGCCGTTCCAATCGGGGTCGAACTGGCCGTGGCGCGGGTCCATGGCATCGGTCACGAAGCCCGCCGCGGCGTCCGCCTTCGACTCGGCGCGCAGGCCGACGGTGAAGCGATAGGTCACGTCGCGGCCGGCAATCGGCGCGAGGTAGATGGCCAGCGATTCCTGGTTCGTGCCCGGGCCCGGCTGCATGAGTGCGGCGGGCAGTTCGCTCTCGGCGCGCAGATAGACGTGCGAGTCGTCATACGCGGCGCGCAGCGTGGTCTTGCGCGTCAAGGCCGGGTTTCCGGGCAAGGCCTGCAGTTCGCCCGCCATCGCGCCCTGCCAGAGCGCGGAGTCGAGTGCGATGGGGCCGGACGCGGCGCTGGCGGGGAGACGCTTCGCCCCGGCGAGCGGCGCGTTCCGCATGGTCTTCGTGTCCCAGTTGAACGGCGTGTTCGCGTAGGGCTCCTGATAACCGTCGTGGCTGAGGCGGAGGTGCTTCGCGTCGTGGCCAGTGGGCGGGAAGGGCACGAAGGCCCACGTGTCGAAGGCCTTCGTCCGGCCGCGCTCGTCGAAGTAGGTGGCGATCTCCGCGTTGCGCGCGTCAATGGCGTCGAGCAGGCGGTCGCGCGATGCGCGGTCGGGCTGGATTTGGAAGGCGTGGTTCAGATGCACGACGCGGGCGACGCCGCGCAGGTAGTCGAACTCGCGGCGGACCAAAGCGAGTCGGGTTTTGATTTTGTCCGAGTGGGCGAGCTTCTCGGCTTGCGCGAGCTGGGCTTCGAGCGAGGCCAACAGCGTGGGCGTGTAGAAGAAACCGAGGAATTGCATCGGGTCGCTGAGATGCTTGCGGCGGCGGCCGTAGATGTCGGTGTAGGTCCACGCCGGGTCGCGCGTGCCGAGCTGGCGCGCGTAGAGTTCGATGGCGTGATAGAGCTGGTCGTAGAACTGGAGCATCGGCGGCGCGGCCTTGCCGAAGGCAGCGTGGCAGAACTCATGCACGAGCACCTTGGCCTGGTTGTTGGTCACGTCATCGAACATCCGGCCCATCGTGTAATAGACCGGGCCTTCCAGTCCTTGCAGCGTGCCGGGGCCGTCCTGATAGACCGACTGGATGCGGTTCGCGACGAGCCGCTTGGCCTGCGTCTCGATGAAGCCGGGCGTGCGCATCGGCGTGTAGCGCGTGCTGAGGTTCGGGCACCAGTTGTAGATGTAGCCGGTGAAACCCTGCGGGACGAGGTGCCCGCGCCACGGGGCGAGGTCCTCCTCGTTCGTGCCGGTGAGCATGATTTGCGTGTTGGCGGGGAACTGCTTGAACGACTTCGGCGGGTTGGCGGTGAGGATGTAGCTCGTCATGTTGACCACCTTGCCCGGATGCGACGCGAGGACGCGCTCGGCGAGCTTGCGGTGTAGAATCCAAAGCTTCTCACTCCAGTCGCCGCCGGTGTCGAAGAGCTTGTCACAGGGAGCGCACTGGCAGGCGCGAAAGCCATCCGGCTGGCCGAGGTCTACGGACTGGTAGCCGGCGTCGAGCCAGCTAATCAGGTCTTGGTAGAACAGCTCCTGCACCTCGGGATTCGAGATGCAGTATTGCGCGTTCACGCCTTTCGGGTTCAGGCGCTGGCCGCCGATGAGGGCGAAGTATTCCGGGTGCGCGGGCAGGTGTTTCTCCGGCGGCACGGCGCGCTCCCACGTGTGCCCGCCGAAGGGGTCGTCCACGCGGGGGAAGCGGTTGTTGGCGAGGTCGTAGAAGCTGCCGCGCGGTGGGTAGCCGGTCCACGAATCGAAGACCGGCGTCCGCTGCACGTTCAAGTCCGCCGGCACCGCGACCTTCGGCGTGGGCAGGAACTCGAAGGCCGGCGACGCGAGCAAGTTCATCTTCGCCAGCCCATTCACGGACTGACGCGGGCCGAGGTCGGGGTAAAGGAAGCGCGTGCCGAGGTGGAGGCGCATGAAGTCGGTGACGCCCTTCGCGGTGCCGATGCGGTCCCACTCAGACTTGCGCGCGCCGGTGCCCGGAGCCGCCTGCTCACGGCCCGCAATGATGACGTCGCGCCCGCTCACGCGCTGCACGTAGCTCCAGCCCTTGATCTTTGCGACCTCTACGCCCTTGCTCCGCGCGAACGCGGTGTCGCCGAGGAAGATTGCGGGCTTGGTGGCATCGCGTTTGGCTTCGGAGACGATGGGAAGGGCGAAGCCGTTGGCCTGAAACGCGGTTTGCAGCAGACGGGCGGTTTGTTGCAGCCCGTCCGCGAGCGCCGGACTGGGCGAGGCATCGGGGACGACAATTTGGTAGTCGGACTTGCCGTCAGCCGCCAGCACCAGCTCGGCGGCGTGGGTGGACAGGTTAGCGGCGAAGAACAGCGTCAACGTGAGGCGGATAAACTGGTGCATGGGAATTTAAGTGCCGTCAGCAGACGGCGGGACGCGCGCTGGCTTTCATTTCTCCTTGGCGAGCTGGTTGCGGATGGCTTGCGCTGGTGCGTCTGGGGAATCCGCCTCCATCGGCGGCGGCTACGGAGTTTGGCGGCGCGCGTCCGCTTGCAGTTCTTTCGCCATTTCGAGGAGGGCATCCAGCATCTTCACCGAGGCTTGGGGTTCCAAGGAGTTAGTGCCGGCCCAGGTCTCGTAGCCGCCGAGCGCGAAGTGGCGCGGGGTGGGCATGTAGCCGTAGTAGCCGTGCGCGAGCTCGACCATGAAGGACTGCGGGAAGGGGCTGCGCTTTTTGAACTCAAGACCGGTCTCAGCGAAAGTTTCGGTTGGGGTGGTGCCGATGCAGATGTCGCCGATGCGGAACGCCTGCACGGGGGTTTTGGTTTGCGGACTGGCCTGCGCGAGCCGCAACACGCGGCCGGCGTAGATGGCGGACAGGTTGGCCTTGCCGAGGGGGCCGGTGGCTTTGCCGTCGGCTGCCTTCGCCCACGCGAGCAACTCGGGTTCGACCTTCCGCCAAGCGACGTCGAGTTCGCGGTAGCGGGCGGCGAGGGGAGCGGCATCCTTCCACGTCACCTTGGTGAGGGCGGCGTGGACTTTGTTGGCGACATCCTCGGCCACGTAGCGCATCTGGGCGTAAGGCGGCTTGCCTGGACGCGGGGTGCGGAAGTTGATGTTGTTCACGTCGCCGCTGGTGCCGTTGGCCATCATCGCCACGAAGGGCGGGTCGTTCTCGGCGTTGGGCTGAAGCTTTTTCAGGGCGTCGCAATAGAAACCGTAGTAGTCCGCCGAGATGTGCCCGCCGCCGACGCCGCCAACATAGTGCAGCGAATAGGCGGAGAAGACCGAGATGAGCCGCCCGTTCGGTTCGCGCAGCGCGATGAAGGAGACGGTCGGATCAGTCGGGCCGGCCGGCTCGACAAGGTCCGCGCTGCCGCCCGGGGGATTCATCTTCACCTGGTCGGTCTTGGTGCCGAAGGGCGTGACCGGCACGGTGCCTTCCTTCATGAACCAGCGGCGGTTGAAGACGTGCTCGGGCGCCTCGGCGGTGCCGAAGGCGATTTGCGCGGGGCGCAGGAGATTCGCGGCGTTGCGCACGCCATCGGCGACGCGACGGGCGACGAAGCGCTGGTAGTCGTTCAACTCACGGTCGGAGAAGTAGCCGCGCGGGTGATCGCCGAGCGTGCTGGCGGCGGAGTGCGTGTGGGTGCCGGAGATCATCACGTTCGCGGCGGGGATGCCGGTGGCTTCCTCGATGAGCTTGCGCGCCTCGACACTCACGCTGCGGTGCAGGCCGAGCAGGTCGCAGACAACGAGTGCAATCTGCGTGGTGCCGTCATCCAGCACAAGGCAGCGCGCGAGCAGCTCGTCGTGAACATGCGTCGCAGGAAATGGGAGGAAGCCGCCGATGATGTCGGAGCCGAGCGGGGGCGTGAGGTTGCTGGTGGCCGCGCCGGCGCGGAGTTGCTTGGGGCGTGGCTCGGCGGCGGTGACGCAGGTGACGAGCAGCAGCAGGGAAAAGATTAAACGGAGCATGGCCGGTCGATGATGGCGATTGGAAACGTGGTTTTGATTTGGCTGGCAGGAGCAGCATTCACGAAAGTCGGCGGTTTTCCGAGGCTGGCCATTGTGACAACGCCTGGCCGATGGGCTTACGGACGTTGAAGCGGCGTAAACGCCGCGCGCCATCATTGCAGCAGACGGAAATCGCTCGAATCCTGTCGGCAGCCGCCCGTCGAAAGAACCGTTCGCCATGCCATCTGAAACTAACCCGCTCCATCCGCGCTTCCCGCGCCGGGCCATGATTCAGGCCGGAGCCATCGGGTTGCTGGGCTTGGGCCTCAATCATCTCGCTCCGCTGCGCGCAGCAGCGGCGGCCAAGGCAAAACTCGCGGGCAAGGCCCCCAAAGCTCCCAAGGCCAAGTCGGTCATCTACATTTTTCTCTCCGGCGGCCTCGCGCAGCACGAGAGCTTCGATCTGAAGCCGGATGCGCCGGAAGCGATTCGCGGTGAGTTCAAGCCGATTTCCACCCGCACCCCGGGCATTCAGATTTGCGAGCATCTGCCGGAGCTGGCCAAGCGCAGCCAGATGTGGGCGCTGTGCCGTTCGCTCACGCACCCGTCGAACAACCATTCCGACGCCCACCACATCATGCTCACGGGCCGCTCGGAGCTGCCCCGGGGGTTCGATGCCAGCAAGCCGAAGGACTCCGATTGGCCGAGCATTGCCTCCGTGGCCAACGCAGCGGTGCGCCCGCGCAACAATCTTCCGCCGGTCATCGTGCTGCCGGAGCGCCTCGTGCATAACACCGGCCGCGTCATTCCCGGCCAGTTCGGCGGCCTGATGGGCGCCCAGCGGAACCCGTTTTTCCTCGAAGCCTCGCCTTACGACGCCAAGGGCTACGGCGCGCACCCCGAGTATTATTTCCATCACGAGAAGGGCAAGTTACCCTCCCCGTTGGTCTATCAAGCGCCCAACCTCGCCCTGCCCGAAGGCGTGGGCAAAGACCGTTTCCAAAACCGGCTCGGGCTGTTCCGCGAACTCAATGCCCAGGCCGGCATGCTGGAAAAGGCCGGCGAACAACAGGGCTTCGACCGCTACCGCCAGATGGCGATCTCGCTGCTGGCAGACCCAAAGACCCAGGCCGCCTTCGACGTGATGCGCGCCGATCCAAAGCTGCTGGATGCCTACGGCCGCAATTCCTTCGGCTGGTCACTGCTGATGGCGCGGCAACTGGTCGAGGCCGGCGTCGGACTGGTGCAGGTCAACTTGGGCAATAACGAAACATGGGACACGCACCAGAGCATCTTCCCCAATCTGAAAGATTTCCTGCTGCCGCCTATGGACCGGGCGGTGAGTGCGCTGCTGGATGATTTGCAGGGGCGGGGCTTGCTCGATGAGACGCTCGTGGTCATGGCCGGCGAGTTCGGTCGCACGCCCAGAATTTTCAACATCCCGAAGGCCACGCTGCCGGGCCGCGACCACTGGGGCGCGGTGCAAAGCGTCTTCTTCGCCGGTGGCGGCGTGCGCGGAGGCACGGTGATTGGCTCCTCAGACAAACAGGGCGGCTATCCGGCCAGTGATCCGCAGACGCCAGAGGGCATGGCCGCAACCATCTATGGTGCCCTCGGCATTCCGGCCGAAGCGGTCTGGCAGGACGAGTTGAACCGCCCGCATCAGATCTACCACGGCACGCCGATTCCGGGGTTGATGGGTTGATGGATCAGGCGAGCTGTCCCCGGGCGGCTGGCGGTGCTGGGATTTCAAACACCCCGTTGACCCGCCAGCCAGACTCCTCGCGGAGCAGCAAATACCGGAAGCGATGGAACTGTCCCCGACGGCTCCGCACGGAAACCTCCACCACCGCTTCCAGCCCATTGTCCTGAACCGCCCCCAAGGCCAGCTCCCGCCAGAAAGCAATGACCGGGTAGCCCTCCTTCACCATGCGTTCAAAAGCCATGACGCTGAACTGCGCTTGCAGCGCCGTAGCCGCGAAGGAACGCGCGCGGGCAAAATCACCTTCCCGCAACGCCTCGAACTGCCCCTCGACAACGTTCACAATCTGCCGCCGCACTTCCGCCTGACTGGGCTGGAACGGTCGCACACCACCGGGGTTGACGAAGAGGAAGAGCACCGCCACCGCGAGGGGCAGCGAAACCACCCGCACCAGCCGAAGCTGTGCTTCACAAGACAGGGAGGTGGATGGCACAGCAGAATTGCCGAGGCCGCGCGAACCGAAGGGCTACTTGGCCTTCGTTGACAGGCCTGCCAGCGCCTTGGCCACGGCCTGAATGCCGGCTTCATTCACGCCTGCGAGATACAGGCCGTCCTTCACTCCTTGAATCGCGGCGGCCAACTGCGGTGACCCGACGGCGGCGTTCAGCGCATTACCCAAGTCGCGGGCAAGCTGGGCCTGATCGGCAGCGGCCAGTTTTTTGCCGGCCATGGCATCAGCCAGTGTGTTGGCCAGTGCCTGCACCGCTTCGCTTGAGGGCTTGGACGCCCCGGTCGCCACCCCGGCGAGGTTGGTGGCGAGCTTCTCTTTCTGCTCCGCCGTGGCCTGCGGCTTGGCCTTGATGGAGGCGAGGTCGCTGATCAGTTTAGAGACATTGGGCTGCGCCGAGGCGGTCTGCGGCGACACGGCACCGGTTGCGCTCGGTTGGGCAGCGGGAGCCGGGGAGGGCGTGGGGGGACGGCCGGCAGTTTCCTTCGCCCGCTGCTTGATGATGACGGCGGCCCCTTGCCCGAAGGCGTTGGGAACGGTGCACGAAACCGCAAGAGCGATGGCGAAGAGGGTCGTTTTCATGGCTTGATGGATTGAGAGTGGGGTCACCGTGTGTCTTTTCTGAGTGACTGTCAACGGACGCTTCACGGACGCTTCGCGGCAGCTGAACCCGGGCGCAGCTTCTAGGCCGCTTCAAGATCCGCGTGGGTTTGGGCAATCCGATTGGCCTCACGACTGGCGGACCGTGAAGCGGCGTAAACGCCGCGCACCAAAAGCGTTACGCCGCCTTGAAGCTCACCTGTTCCGCAGCAGGCGCTGCGAGCCGGGCCTTCGCCTGTGCGACGGTGTTTGCGACAGTGAGCCCGTATTTGTTGCGCAGATAATCCACCGTGCTCGCGTGCTCGATGAACTGGTCGGGCCAGCCGATGCGCGTGACCGGCGTGGTGATGTGCTGGTCAGCGAAATGCTCCAGGACCGTGCTGCCATAGCCGCCCATTAGGACGTGGTCTTCCAGCGTGATGACGAGGTCAGCGGCCCGGCCAAAGAACTCGTGCGTGCCAGCGTCAATCGGCTTGGTCCAGCGCGGGTTGATGACGGCGACATCGAAACCTTCGGCGGCGAGCTGGTCGGCAGCCTTCTTCGCGATGCCGTGCATCTGGCCGAGACCAAACAAGGCGATCTTCTTGCCACCACTGTTCGCAAACTGCCGGGTGACCTCGGCCTTGCCGACTTCAAGTAGCGCGGGTGTTTCCTTAATGGGCACGCCCTCGCCAGCCCCCCGCGGATAGCGGATGAAGGTCGGGTGCTTCTGGAGGCTCGCGGTGAACATCATGTCGGCGAGTTCATCCTCGTCCTTGGGAGCCATCGCGATGACGTTGGGCAGGCAGCGCAGGTAGGAGATGTCGAACAGGCCGTGGTGCGTCGGGCCGTCGTTGGCGCTGAGGCCCGCGCGGTCCATGCAGAAGATGACCGGCAAGTCCTGCAAGCACACGTCGTGGTGGATGCAGTCGTAGGCGCGCTGGAGGAAGGTCGAGTAAATCGCCACAACCGGGTGGAAACCCATCGTCGCCATGCCGGCGGCGAAGATGACGGCGTGCTCCTCCGCGATGCCCACATCGTAGTAGCGGCTGGGCATGGCCTTCTCTAAATGCTTGAGGCCGGTGCCCGTGGGCATAGCAGCGGTGATGCCGACCAAGGTGGAATCTTTCTGGCAGAGTTTGACCAGCGTCTGGCCGAACACATCCTGATACGCGGGCGGCGTGCCGGGTTGGGCGGCCGGCGTCTCGCCGGTCTCGGCGCAGTAAGGTCCGAGGCCGTGGAACTTCTCCGGGTGTTTCAGCGCGGCGTCGAAGCCCTTGCCCTTCTTGGTGAGCAGGTGAAGAACGATGGGGTAGTCGCAGTTCTTGGCGAACTCCAGCGCCTCGACCAACAACGGCAAGTTGTGACCGTCAATCGGCCCGAGGTAGCGCACCCCGAGCTCCTCGAAGATCAGGCTGCTACCGAAGCCGCCGCGCCCGTCGTCGTCTTCGCTCGTGGGATTGTGGCGGAGGGTGACTTCCTTCACGACCCCCTTCACCGCTTCCTCGACCTTTTGGCCAATCTTGTAGGTGATTTCGCCGCGCGGCATCCGGCGCATGAAGGACTCAAAATCCTTCTGGAGCTGGTTGTAGGTCGGGTTGGTGATGAGCTTGTTGAGGTAGCCGGAAATCGCACCGACGTTCTTAGCGATGGACCACTCGTTGTCGTTGAGGATGCCGATGAACTTCTTGGTCGTGTGCGCGATGTTGTTCAGCGCCTCGAAGGACACGCCATTGGTCAACGCGGCGTCGCCAAACACACAGACGACGTGCTCGTCGCTCTTGCGCTGATCGCGCGCGGCACACATGCCCAGCGCGGCGGAAAGCGCCGTGCCCGCGTGGCCCGCGCCGAAGCTGTCGTGCTCGGACTCGGAGCGGAGCGCGAAGCCGTTCAAACCATCAGTCTGGCGGATGGTGTGGAAGCGGTCCTTGCGACCCGTGAGCAGCTTGTGGACATAGACCTGATGGCTCACGTCCCAGACAAACTTGTCCTTGGGCGTGCTGAAAACACGGTGCATGGCGATGGTCAGCTCCACCACACCCAGGTTCGGCCCGAGGTGGCCGCCTGCCTTGGCCAGCTTGGTGATGAGTTCATCCCGAATGTCTTGGGCCAGCACCAGGAGCTGCTCCGGGGTGAGTTTCTTGACGTGTTCAGGGCTGTCCACCATGTCGAGGTAACGGTTCATAGTTCGCAATCGAGAGTAAATCGAAAAAGGGAATCAAGAGCAAGGCTGCGCATCCCGCCGCCCTAGCTCTGCAAAGCTTAGTCCTCCGCCCCCACCGCCACCGGCTTGAGTTCAAACTCGCCGCCAGCCTTCTGCTCAAGCTGCTTCACCTTCAGTTCCGCCTCGGCGAGCTTGGCCTGGCAGACCGCCGCGAGCCGCGTGCCCTCCTCGAAGCGTGTGAGCAATGTCTCCAACGGCAACTCCTGCGACTCCATCGCTTCCACGATGGCTTCGAGCTTCTGGAGCGCCTCCTCGAATGGCTGGTCCGCCGCCGGGGGAGTCGCCGCACCGGCTTTGGCAGCTTTCGACATTGGGCGGACGCTAGGGGAAACGCGGAAACCCGTCTAGCCCAGAGTCGGACGTGTGTCGGAACTCTATGAGAATGTCCCCATCGTAACTCGATAAGAATGTCCCCATGGCGGCGGGCTTGCGAAAGCAACCCGCCAACAACATGGAGACACTGACAATGAGCCGGAAAGAACGGGCACGACTGACGATCATGACAGGCGTCAA
>CAMCFN010000035.1 GCA_945874145.1 Akkermansia muciniphila | reverse complement strand
TGGCCGACACCTTCAAGTTTCACGGTCGGGCATGGTATTCCGCATCCGGTAGCAGGCAAGGTTAAACATTCCACATACGGAATGTCCGTTCAGCAAAACTGCCGGACGTGGGCAAGAGCCTCGACAAAAAGTTCGGCCGGTTTCTACGCCAGCGACGTGGTGACGACAGCTACGCCGTGTTCGCTCGCAAGATCGGCATCTCCGCTTCCACGCTGTATCGGCTGGAAACCGGTGAGCAGAGCGTCACGTTGGGGAAGATGGGGGACATCCTGAAGCGGTTGAAAGCTGGCGTGCGGGACGTGTTTCCAGAGTAACCGGGTGGTGGACGGCTGGTTGCAACTGAAGAAGGCCGAATCTGTTAGCCGACTGCTCCTGACCGTGGCAGGCTTGAACCATGAAAGTTGACTGGTCCCAGGCTCCGAAGGGTGCTCGTTGGTGGGCGGTTGATGAGGACGGTAAGGCCCACTGGTTTTGTGCGCCCGATGTTGCCGCGTTCACCAAGTTCTGGTTTTCCGAGCCACAACCCGCGCCCACCTTCGGTTTCACCGGCGACTGGCGCAAAAGCATAGTCGAGCGTCCTGTCGCCTCCTGAGTGGTGGACGGGAAGGCTGGACTGGATGCTACGCGGATGCCGGACTCCGGTGCAGTTGGCGTGGTGGAACGGCCCTCGGGCTGCCAGCGATTCTCCGGCACGAAGCTTTCCGTCGCTCAGGCAGCCTACGATTCTTCCGTCGGCTCCCCCCGGCACCTCCTTGGCATAGCCTGTCTGAGCGATAGGCGAGCTGCCGCAAATGGGTCGCTAATCGCAGCTTGAGCGTAAGCGTCACGCCGAGGGCCTCTATTCGTTGAGATCATAAACGTCGGAGCGTAGATGCTATGACATCTACGAAAGACGGGGCGATTCTCAAGCCCGACACCTTGGGCCGGGTCAGCACGTCGGCGACCCGCAAAGCAGGTCAATGCATCTCACTTGGCTTTTGTCCTTCATGTTGCCAGTCTAGGGATCTATTTCTCCTAAGCAGGATACAATATAGGATGATAGCAGAAAACTGCAGTCCTAATTGAACGGAGGGTGTTAAACCAAAACACCTTTCCAATGCAAAGAGAACGGGAAGGAACCAAATGGCAGTTTCTAAAGTGGTGAAAATCACACATTTGTAGGCACCAATGAGCGTAATATTAGCGACTTCTGCGTTGCTGGGCTTGAAGCTTCTTATGGATGCACCGACAAACAGTGTCAACAATAAGACCGTAAACAAGAAATGCGCTATTGAACTGTCAAAGGCTTCCTGAAGTGAGTATATCTCAAAACCGGCAGCCAACACAAATGTCAGCTTCACTTCCATTGTGGTCATTTTTTTGACAAACAATATGATGTTTTCTTTCATCTAGTTCATAGGTGCTGGACTTATTCCGTAGTGAACATATGCACAGTTCTGCGCCGACCATACAAAACTAATGCCGCACCCAGCGCCATAACCAGCAACGCCCGCTACAGCTATGAAAAAGCCGGACCCGACCACTCTTAGTGCTGGCATAAGGACAAAACGTGCAATTATGTAACCACACGCTATGCCTCCTATCAGCCCAAATGCTTTACATGGAGCTAACAATGTTCGGCGGAGTATCGCAAGAGCTTGCACCGCGTTTGGAAAATGATTGAGAATGCCGTTTGAGCAGGTAATTGGCATTGATGTGCAAGTCAAAAATGCTTGCTGAGCTGCTTGCATGCACTGCGAGTAACCACTCGAGCTGCTGGTCAATCCGAATTCATCAACAAATCGAAGCGGATTATTGTGGATAAACATATAAAGATTATCTGAGTCCAACTCCCCGACTAAATCGCGGCTAATCCACCGCTGCAATTCCGGAGCGTAGTGCCGGTAGCGATGATCGTTCAGCTTTACTTCTGTCAACCACTCTCGGCCTTGGAAGAGGTGACGCACACTGTAGGCCGAAGAGGATAGCGTTGAGAACGCAGAGTCGTAGATGGACGGCACTCCAAAGGCGTCGTAGCGATAGCGCTCGATGACATTGGCGCTAGCATCACTCAATACCAGTGCGCTATTCTGCGCATCCCCGTGGAAGAAGACGGTGTTAGTTGAAGTGGACTTGGCGAGGACTTCGTCAGTCACAGGGCCATTGGCAAAGGCGGCGATGACGTCTCCGTTGCTATCCCGCTCCTCGATGAGGTTCCAGCCGTCGTAGTAGAGGCAGGTGTCCAGCGTCAGTGACCAGTTGCCGGACGTGTAGGTGTAGGTGCGGCGCTTCGCGCAACGGTATCTGCCATCATAGGCAAAGGTCATCTTCTTGCTGCCCTCCGTCGGGTTGGACTGCTCGGCAATCGTCAACTGGTTCTTCGCGTTCCAAGTGTAGGCCCAGCCGAGGCGCGTGAGCAGATTGCCCTTGGCGTCGTAAGTCAGATTGGTGCCGTTCTGCGTGGCAAGCTGATTGAGGTTGTTGGCCGTGAAGGTAGTGGTGCTGGCGGTGGTGTCGGTCCGGTTGGTCAGATTACCCATCGGGTCGTAGTCGTAGCCCACCACCCGCGCGCCGCCGCTGTAGTTCACGTTGGTCAACTGGTCGGTGCTGTCGTAGGCATACACGTCCGTCGCGGAGCTGAAGCCGGTGAAGCTCTCCACCCGGTTGGTGCGGTTGGCCACCTCGTTGTAGCCGTAGTCAATCTGCACCAGCACGCTGCCGCCGTTGGTCTTCACATGGGCCAGCGCCAGCAACTGCCCGGCGGCGTCATTGGTGTAGTAGGTGTCCACGCCGTTCTCAAACGCACGGTAGGTGCGGAAGCCGCGCGCATCATAGCCGAAGGTGGCCAGCGGCGGCGGGCCGTTGGCCGAGATGGAAGCCAGCAGGCCGCGCGCGTTGTAGTCGTTGGTGATGACAGTGCCGGCGGGGTAGGTGAGCGATTGCCGCTGGCCGTCCAGATTGTAGGTGTAGCTAACAGTCCGCGTGGACTGGGCATACAGCGTGGAGCTTTCAGCGGTCAGTTGGTTCGCGTCGTCGTAGCTATTGGTGAGGACACTGATGGAGTTGGTGAGCGTCAGCAGGCGTCCGGCGGAGTCGTAGGTTATGGCCTCGGTGTCGCCGTTGGCACTCCAGCTCTTGAGCGTGGGCCGGTTGCGGCTGTCGTAGGCGATGGTTTGCACCTCGCTGGCGGCGTTGGTGAAGTAAGCGAGGTTGCCGACGGCGTCGTAGGCGTAGCGGTCCCGCGTGCTGTCCGAGTAGGTCTTGGAGAGTCGGTGACCAAGGAGGTCGTAGGCCCACTGGTTGGTGTTGCCCTTGGTGTCCACCAACTGAATGAGGTTGCCCAACACGTCATAGCCATAGGTCTCGATGTGGCCGAGTGCGTTGGTGGTGGCAATGAGCCGGCTCATGCTGTCGTAGCCAAAGCTGGTGGTGGTGCCGTCAGCGCGGGTCTCGGAGACCTTGTTGCCCAGCAAATCATAAGTCCACGAGTTCGTCCGGTCAAGCGGGTCCACGGCGGCGATGGGCTGTCGTAGTTCGTTGTAGTAGGCTTTCCACGAATTGCCGAGGGCGTCAATGCGGTTGGTGAGGTTGCCCACGGCGTCATACTCGAAGCGGTTGGTCGCGGCCTCGGCCGTGCCGTAGGCCACGATCTCCGCCACCTTGCGGCCTTCCGCGTCATACTGGAAGACGTTGGTGCGGCCGGACGGGGTAATGATTTTCGTCGGGGCGCTACTCATGCCGCCGCCTCCGCCGCAGCATCCGCCACCACCAGCCCCCAAGGTGTATTCGTAGGTGGTGATTCGGTTCAGCGGATCAATGGCGTTGGTCATCTGGTTCAGTTCGTTAAAGTTCCACGTCCAGACCTTGCCCAGTTCGTTGGTCTGCTTGATCCGGTTTCCGTAATTGTCGTAGCCGAAGCCCACCCAGGAGGCGTCCGGGTGTGTGGCCTTCACGAGGTAGCCACGGGCGTCATAGGTGTAGCTGTTTGTGTTTCCGCGTGCGTCAATAACCGAGGCCAAACGGTCGTAGGCATCATAAGTGTATGCGGTGACGTAACCGATGGCATTCGTGAAATGGGTGCAAAGGGCGTTGGTGGTGTAAGCGAAGGAATTAGTGCCGCCGCTCTTCAGCCGGTGCTGGGTCACCTTGGAAAGCGAGTTGTAGGCAAAGGTTTCATAGGTGCCGTCCGGGTAGTCAATCCGTGTGATGCGGTGGCTGCTGTCCCGCGTGTAGGTGTTGGTGCGGCCCAGCGGGTCCACGTATGTCAGCACCAAGTCCAGGTCATCGCGCGTCCAGAACTCGCTCTTGACAGGACTATCCCCGCCATCCACCTGAACGCGAGCAAGCAAATTATTTAGATGGGAGTTCGTGAAGTAAGTTTTTTGTCCCAAGGCGTCCGTCATCGAGTCTATGTATCCATAGGTCCACTCAAGAGTATAATATCTTGTCTGTGAATTCGCTTCGGACATGTTCCAAACAGAAGTAACCACCCCGTTGTAGTGGGAGAAACTATTTGAACTTACACCGGGCACGATTACCTCCCTGTTCGGATGGCCAGCAATCATTTCGACAAGAATCTGATCGGTAATTGGGTTGAGCTCGCGGACGACAAACCCATACGGGCTGTTGTATAACACCTCATTGGTCGAATACTCATATTTTATCTGTGCTCCTCCTCCATGATAGTAGGGGTCGCTTGCAGTCAGCATCACGGGGGCCATATTTTCTAGTTGGCGTGAATAAGTGTAGCTGGCTTGGACGGCTCCAGCGTAGTTTACAGAAATTAGAACTATCTCAGAGTTTTGGTCGTTAGTGTCAAATAGCTGGTAGGAATAGCTGACGCCTCGCCCGTCACTGTTGGTGATGCTGGATATGCGGCCATCCTGCCAGCCAACCTGAAGGAATCGGCCCGCTGGCTCACTGATTCGGTCTAAAAGATTGTTTGTATCATAAGTCAGCACATAGAGATTTTGTTGACTGTCAGAAAAATTTTGCATTTGATAGAAATTTCCGGATTCGTTTGTGAGTGTAACAAAGCGGTACGTCCAGCCTTCGGAAGTATGGAGTTCAAAAACGTCATTCGTTTTGGTTAGATATTCTGTTGCGAATGGAAGTGAACGCCATTCGTTTGTTTCTTCTCCCAGTCTCCAAAATCCAAGTACCCGACCATCTGGGTAATAGATATTGAGCGCAGACTCTGGCCCGCCCCATTCGCTGAATGCCGCTGCCATTTCCCATTGATAGGAGTGCCGCCAGTTTCCTCCCTGCCCGAAGAACGAAGTGGCACCGGTAAACCGGGTATTGTGGATGCGCTTCCAATTTAGAATGTGCTCACCAGCTCCAGCAAATAGAGGAAGGTCCTCAACCATCCTGTAGGCGTTCCCCGTCCAGGAGGTGAACGCATTCATACCTACTCCCCCAGCACCCACGGGGGTCGCCAGTCCGGGTGCGCTCGATCCAGAGCCGCTGCCGCTGCCTGGCATCGGAGGTAGCCCGGGGGGCAGAAACGGAGGGGGAGGTCCACTCCGACCACCGACGCAGCATTGTGTCGCCGGGTCACAAGGCGGCGGTCCGCCGGGACCAAACAAGGCATTGTTTCCACATTGGGCTTGCAGGCTGGTCTGGATACTCAGGAGGAGCACCGCGACCCATATACGACTTTTGTTCATAAATCCTCCTCGGTTCCTATTACTTGGCATCTTTGAACTCCGGCTTTCGTCGTTCAGATATGGGTAGGAGGTCACCTACCCAAAATTCGACAACTTTAATGTCGGTTTGCTTCCTTAGCACCACGCGATAGATACCGCTCTCTTCGTTGGCCTGGAACTGGAACCGGAGTTTGCCCTGCTTGTCCAACTCAAGCTTGAGTCCCCCGAGCTTATCGCCCACCCGTCCGCCATCCATCGGCTGGACCATCACGATTTCGCTCGGCTTCCCATTTGGGTAGGCAATCTCAATGTCGGCTTTGTCCTTTGGACCGATGAGAATCCGACCAAACGAGCCGACTTGATTGGGGCGCAGCGAATATGCCGTTTTGCCAAGCGAAATGGTCGCTTCGGCCCTCTGCCCGAACATTGCGGGCGTGGGCACTTTTGGTGGGGGTGGCGGTTCACCTTTGCGAACTGCCCGTGGGAGACCAATGGCTGGGGGTGGAGCTGCGGCTACCAACACGGCATCCGCCGCTGGAGCGTCGGCAATGGTGGAGAGGGCAACGGCACAGAGGAGGATACACGGGAGCAGGTTCATACACGTTCCAGTTTTGATTGGTTGCAATGTGGGCAGTCCATTACTGCCGGGAGCGGTGTGTTGCGGGCTTGTTGGTTTGTCTTATACGCAAAACAGGCGGGGGTAATGCAAGGATTTTTTTTAAGTTTCCTCAAAAAGTTATCCAGCGGGTCTTCAGGCCCTTTCAGCGCGCGAGCGGAGTCTGGCGAGGCATGTGGCATTGAACTGACGGGCGGTGAAGCGGCGTAAACGCCGCGCCCCGGCACTTCCCGCTTGCCAGCCGCACCTCCCGGCGGGCATTAAATGGCATGGTAAATTCCAACGCCGCCCACTCCCTGGATGCTGAGTTCTACCAGTCGGCGGAACGCTTTTTCCGAACCAGGCCGGCACCGCGCTGACCTACGACGACGTCACCCTCGCCACGCTTTACTCCGAAATCCTCCCCCGCGACACGCAGCTCGACACCACGCTCGCGGACGGCCTTCAGCTCAACATCCCGGTCATCTCCTCGGACATGGACACCGTGACCGAGGGGCGCATGGCCATCGCGATGTTGCTGAATGGCGGGCTCGGGCTCATCCACTACAACATGCCGGAGAAGCAGCAGCTCCACGAAGTGGTCCGCGTGAAAAACCATGTGCACGGCCTAATTCAAGAGCCATCAAGGTCCTGCCGGACCAACTCATCGGCGACGTGCTGGCGCGCTCACTGGATCTGCAATTTGAGACCATTCACGCTTGTGCTCAAACCTTGCGAATCAAGCTTGAGCTGTTAGGGCAGCATTCTGCGGAAGAATGTTCCCTACCTGAGTCTTCAGCTCATCGAACGCCAGCGACCAAAGGGTGGCTACAACGGAATCGGAACAAGTTCGTTGCGGTTTGCCGTCCACAACCGGAACTTCCAATGCCATTTGCCGGTCGGAACGAGTCACTAGGGGGGTTGGAGAGCGCGCTGACGTCCCATCCAGAAATCACCCAACACCGCCGTTGCATGGTCGCCTTCCCGGTCGGAATTCCTTCCCAGGCTACCAGCAAACCAGTAATTTTATCCGGATTAACACTACACGAATACAATGGTGGACGCCCGAGGGAAGATGAGCAGCAAATCAGCCGCACGCAAAGTTGAGCTTGAGGCCGCCCTGTGGCTCGCCGTTCAGCAAGTTCAGAATACTGCCTTTCGCCAAGTCCTCTCTCCATGAACACCACTCAAACAACTGCCTTGGCGGTTTGGGGTGCCGTGCTTGGAACGCTGAGCTTTGCGTGGAACGTCTGGACCTGGCTCCGATCCCGCCCGCGCATTGCCGTCAAAGTGGAGTTGCGCGAAATGCTCGATGAAGCGGCAATCTGCTACGAGATCCGCAACCGGGGCGACAAACCCACCACCGTCGAGGAAATCATGCTCGTTAAGTATCAGGATGGCCTTCCGGGACTGCTCCACCTTTTTGAGCACGTCGAAAATGTCTCCGCAAAGTATCGAGCGACTGCGAAACTGCCCGTCCAGCTTTCCCCCGGCGACGTCTGGAAAGGTCACTCACTGATGCCGGGAGAACGAAGCCTGATGGAAATGGACAAACTGGCGCTCATCGCCAAGGGGCAGCTCCACTTCAAGATTCGCTGCGCTCACACCGATCGCCTGCTGTCCGGGAAGGTGACGACTGAGAAGTTAACGATGCGACTGTGAGCGCAGAAACCTTCCGTAACCGCCAGGTAAGGGTGATGTGATTATTTTTCCTGACATCGGGATTTCTTACCGGGCTTGGCGATGTCTCCTCCGTTCCGGCATTCCAACCACCAAACAAGCCGCCCGCCAAGCCCTACGAACCGGAGTGCTCGTGCCTCGCAAGCGTCCCAGCAACTACGGCCCACAAACACACGCTGAACTTTGCCGTTGGATCGCTGCCCCCAACTTCCGGAGCTTGCACTCAGGAGGTGCCCCTTCCGTCAGGCTGCGCCGTCGAACCAGTTCAACTAACCAAGCTTGGAACGAGGGGCTTGTCGAACTCAGGCTGAACTGTGTAGCGTAGGTGCAAATGAACGCCATCTCGGGGGAACAGGAAGAGGGGCCAGAAGCACTCGCCTTGGTGCGCTGCCTCAGCCGTGGTGTTCCGCCTGAGGGCAACGACGTCTCGGCCTGGGTGCGGCAGTTCCAGGGTTGTCTTGCGCTCGACTCGAAACCGTCTGCCGTATGCTGACATTTCTCCACTTATCGGATCTCCATTTCGTTACCGCCGGGGCTGGGACACAGTATGAGCTCGACGACGAGATCAGGGCCGCCCTTCTCGATGATTTGGGAAAAGAGGGGCGTTCCCATTTTGATGCGATCCTGGTGACAGGCGATGTCGCTTACCATGGTCTTGCAGAAGAGTTTGAAAGAGCGAGCGAGTGGTTCGCTGAAGTCCGCAAGATAACCGGCGTCCCCGATGAGTTCCTTTTCACCGTCCCAGGAAACCATGATGTGAACCAATGCCATGTGCAAAAAGGATCAATCATGTGGGACGCCCATCAATCTCTCAGGCAGATCAATGATGAGGCTGAACGTGACGGCGATCTTCAGGGTAAGCTCACGGACAGCAGCTGGGATTTTCTTCTGCCGCTCCGCGAATACAGGGACTTCGCTGCTCAACATGGGCGGCTGGGAACTACCTCAGCACAAGAGTTGGCATGGGCGTGCCGATTGACCTCTGTGCTCGATGACGGCACGCCTGTGGTCCTTCACGGGTTGAACTCTGCTTTTCTGTCTGATTCAGGCGATATGAAAGCAAATCTGCTGGTGAGCCCTTTCCAATTCCGCAGCTTGAGAGTAAAGCAAGACTGTGTGAATCTTGTGATGTGCCATCATCCCTCGACTTGGCTGATCGATGGCAACCACGTCGAGGACCGGCTTCGCAAACATGCACATGTAGTTCTCACGGGCCATGAGCACCAGTCGCGTTGCTTTTCGGTGGGTGACGGTCTTCGAGTTTGTGCCGGGGCTGTGCATCCCAGCCGGGGCGAAAGGGAGTGGAATCCGGGTTACAACGTGATTCGACTCTCGGTTGAGCACGGAGCTGCCAGATCCCTGCTTACCGAGGTCGAAGCCCGGGTTTGGCACAAAACCAGGTTCATCTTCTGCAACTCACCATACTCAAACGCTTCGAAGTGCTTTCAACACCGACAATCGTTGCCTGCGCTGGGGATTGCTACCGCGTCTGATTTAGGAGAAGGTCCACCCAAACTGTTGAGTCGATTATCACCGATGACCGTGACAGAAAGCCCTGAACCAGCTCAAGATGCAGCATTCGCCGCCGCGCGGAGAAAGTTGATAATCCACTTCTTTCGCCTAGGGCCTATCGGGCGCTACGAAGCGGTCAAAGCAGCAGGCGTTTGGGAAGACTCCGACGCCCGATTCGAGGGACAAACGCTTTGGGCTCGGGTGTTCGACCGCGCTACGGTGGGGAACAAGCTCGCCTCGCTTTGGGAGGCCGTCGCCACCGAAGACAAGACGCTTATTGGACAATCCAATCCATTCTGGACACAACCATGATGCATCCACATTTTTACCACTGGCATGGGCGCGCGGATTTGAAACCCGCCACGGACATTCTTGAGCCACGATGGAAAGCAGCGGCGCAATTTGCTGAGAAAATCTCTGCCCCGGACATTTGCCCGTTGCTTCGGCTCGTGCTGTTTCCAGGCTCAGAGACGGAGTTCGGAAAGCGGCTTAGCGAAGCGTTGGTCAAACTCGAACCGACATTTCCGCCAGAGAATAACGCCGAGCTGTTGCGCGTGATGGCTACAGCAGCAATTCACAGCTTGATGGACAAGCCGTGCAATGAAGCCGACGCAGTGGCGTTAGCTCTGCACGCGGCGACCTTCGCGCATGGCCGCGTACAGCCGATTTGCAAGGAGGTTATGCTGCGCGCAGCAGAATACTTGGCCAAAGAATCCGAACGGATGCGGCCAGCGCCGAATGTGGCGACGCATTTTAAGGCGCTGAATGAGGCGATGGAAGCCGAAGGATGGCAGTCGAACGAGAGTGCCACTCGGTTGCTTGGCGACGCAGTGAATGAGCTTGGCGACACCATGGGCCGAATTTCAGAGGAGAATCAGTTTCTGTGGTGGCTCGTTGGTCGACGGAGTTCAATCCTCAAAACACGCCGCGACAAACTCACTCCTAAGAACTATGCGTTGGTTGCTGCGGCTGAGGCGGCTGAACGCGTCACTCTCCTACCGCCAGCGGGAAGTGTGGAATCACTGCTGGATGAGGTTCTTAGCCAATGCGGCGCCGATCCAGATTCACCCACACCACTGGTTGAGATCCTTGGCACCACCAGCCCGGACTGGGTGAAAAATGCGGAAACCGGATCAGTCACCAACGATTTGACGCCGATTGCAAGCCTACTTGGCATTCAACGCGAGGCCGGCAAGGTGGACGCGCAGGCCCTGAAGCAACTGCACCTTTCGACAAAGGGCAAATCCTCGCCGGCTGAGGCGGCTCGCCAGTATTTCCGAGAGCTGATGTTTCTCAGGGCCTTAAAGCAGCTCAGTTGAACACCATGCCGACTTGTTCCCAACCAAAGTGTGGCGTTGCCGTTACGGGGGCTTGCCTTGAGGGCCACGAGCAACCCTGCCCTCATCTTGTGCCGGACCGAGCCACCTCGGGAGCAGTTCCGTTCGAACCAATTGACGCTGCGACCGCCCTGGCTGGCGCTTTGCGGCCGTATCGCTTTCATTCGGGGGAGAAGCTCACCGTCTCGGAAGCTTCGCGGGTAATGAACGAACGCGCGGTTCGCATGGTCTTCTGCGTTGGTGCCCAAAGAGCAGGCAAGACAACGTTTTTGGCTCGGCTTGGAGAAGTGTTTCGGAAAGGGCTATTTCGGAAGGTCAGATTCGCAGGCTCGAAGACTCTTTGCGCTTTCGAGCGTGCGACTTGGCTTGCAACGATACCGAGCGGTGCCGTGCGGCCCGATACTACTCGCACACAACGCAGAGAGAACGATACTTTCCTGCATCTCCGGGTCCATCCCGAGGGTGAGCCGTGGTGTCACAGCGACCTTCTGATTAGTGATCTAGCCGGGGAGACTTTTCCCGAGGCGGTGGCGTCCCGGGAGTTTTGCGCGGCCCAGCGGGCACTCGTCCGTGCGGATCATCTTGTGCTCTTCTTGGATTGTGACTCGCTGGTCGGAAACGCAAAACGCCACTCGGAGTTCGACAATGCCTTGGGCTTTCTACGGCAGGTTTCGGTCGTCAAACACAATCCTGAGGCTCTTCACGTTCATGTTGTTTATTCGCGGTGGGACTATGTTGCTCGCCACCCTCAACGCCAGACCCACGAGGATTTCTGCAAGCTGGTTGAAGGGAGATTGACTGAGCGCTACCGCAACTCTTTCGCGTCGCTCAAATTCTGGCGCATCGCGGCTCGGCCCGTGGAACTCCAGCCAACGGATGCTGAGATTCAAGACCTGTTCTCAGCTTGGCTGGAAACATCCCCAATTTCCTGTGAACCCACAATAAATCGGATCACTCATCCTGCACGTGATTTCAGTGCTTTCGGCGAGATATGAGCACCACGCCTGAATCCACAATCCTGCTAGTCGGCCTCTCCGGCACAGGGAAAACCAATTTTCTCGTGGGCCTTGACGTAATTTTGGATGACCAAACCGATCCCGACGGTCTCAAGCACTCCGAGTTCGCTTCCGACCGTGCATATCTCCAACCCCTTAGAGAACAGTGGCTCCGAGGGGAGGAACTTGATCACACCAGCCGTCAGATTCCTCCACCGCCGCACCAACTTTTTGTCGTCCACCAGGCCAGTGGGACGCGGACTGCTTTTCATGTGCCAGACTTGGCGGGGGAGTCCTTTGACTCTCAGTTTGTGACGCGTTCATTTCCCAATGAGTTTGGAGGCCGGATTCAACAGTCCGCAGGAATAATTCTTTTTCTGCACTGCGACCATGACGCCGACCATGCCTTGCACGAACACCCGACCTTCGCAGATGCGAGCCCTTGCGGGGGCGTCGCTCTCGCTTCAGCCACACCTGCCAACGCAACCGACTGGCGCCTCGAAGACGCCTCGAAGCAAGTCAAGCTCGTGGACTTGCTTCAGTTCATGGCCGAGACCCGTGCTCATTCACCCCTCCGCGTCGCCATTGTCATTTCCGCCTGGGATCTGGTGGTAGGCGCAATCCCGGCTCTGGAGCACGAAATGCCGAAAGACCCAGCGCGCTTTCTGGCAAAACGCTGGCCGCTCCTCACCCAATTTATTGAGGGTAACAGCGAGGGTTTTCCATCTCGCATCTTTGGCGTGAGCGCCCGTGGCGGCGGAAGCACACCCGAGGAAATCGCCCGACTCACCATGATTACCCACCCCAGAGAACGGATATTGATAGTCGACGGCACGGAACGGTCGAACGATCTCACCAGACCCGTGCGCTGGCTGCTAGGGCTGCTTAAGCCTTCGGCGATGCCCAATGCCTGATTGGATGAGAATCGAGCAAGCACTCTTTGGCTACCGGGAAGGTCACAATTTGATGGCCGCTTCTGTTCCGCTGGCTCCGCAGGTCCGACAGTTCCTTGCCACCATCACTGATAGTTCAGGCCCAGAGAACGACTCAGGTTTCGAAGCTGCATTCACCGGCCTACCGGTTCCAGAGACAGATTTCTACGCGCTATTCCGCACGTGGCCCGCTCCGGAGATGCCAAGACCTGGTTGTGTGTGGAGCCACGTAATACTAATCGGCAAGGCCAATCTCGCACAGATTTCCGATCTATCACTGCTTAAACACCTCTGCGCCCGGCCTTCACTTCCACTAAAAACATCAAGTTATGAAGCGGCCATTTCTCTTGATGCCGTAGGAGCAATTGAGGATGCGACAGCGATATTTGACCGGGATCGCTCAGATTTTCTCCTCAAAGCTCTCTACGAACATCCAAAAGTTGGTGTAGTCGTCTTAGATGCTCAGAATGCGTCGTGGGAGATCCCACTCTTCAAAATCTGGTCACAGCAATGGCCCCGGCTTCGCTGTGTATTTGCCTTCTCTCTTGGGTCACTCGCCGACCGTCGATTGGCCGGTGTGGCGTTTGACCTCCAAGTTGCCCCGCTGAGCAGCGAACGACTCTGGAGGCGAACCGAAACGCCTACTTTATTGCTGAACTACTCGACTCTTCCTGCCGGTCCGTTTTCCACGCCTTCCTCTGCTTGGGTCAATACCGCCTTGACTGATCTACAAGGCGGATATCACAACGGTTTTCGCCAATTTCTCATCGATTACGGCAGCGACACTGTAAAGCCACGAGAGGCCTACGCCAAACTTGCCGTAGCACACGAATCTGCAACAGATGCTCGGAAAGCAGATTGGACAAAACTACTTCGTCTGATAGGTGCATGTTTTCCTAGCAAGACGGAAGCAGCCCAACTTAAGCAGACCCTGACGGCAGTCCCACAACCCCTATCATCGGCGGAGGATTTGGAACGCGCGCTTACAGTGGCCACCTTTCTGGTAAGCGCTCCCGAAGCAATTGCTTACGATTCCGACAAGTTTGATTTCGCCACTCTCGCGCCAAGTTTATGGAAACAGAAGCGCGATGCAATCACCTCACTACTCAGCCGTTTGGTGCGTAAAGAGGAGAACAGTGTTGCAAGTGCGTTTGCTGCTGCGATCGCTAAGACGGTGGACTCAGCCGCGTTGAAATCCATCGCGGATACTCACTCTGAATTGGTTCCCATGATAATCGGCCATTGTCCGGCCCTGGCTTTCGAGGTCGAAACGTGGCATCTGCCAGGTCATGTTCAATCGCAGCTCTACGAAGCATTATGCAGGCTTTCTTTAGCGCAGAATGAGTGGGCAAAGGTTGTTGGGGCCATGTTTATCGCTGCAACCGATGTGTCCGTGCGAGAAGCAGTCGGGAAAGCTGGTTCGCACGCGATGCAAGGGGCCTTTCGTTGGCTTGACCACCCTATCGCCGAGCAGATCCTGCCATCTCAGTTCTGGCGCGAGGCACTGGCTGGTTCGTCAGCAGAAGTCCTAGGCAAAAGCACCGCCTTATCGCCGGCAGAACTCGCTCTTTGTGCTTGGTGTGTCCCAGCCGAAACAGTGCGCCACACCCTGTCCGCATCACGCACGGATATCCAACACTTGGCACAGCAACCTCTCGAATCCCTTCCGTTACCGTTGCGCGTGCCGACCGCATTTGTCCTGGCTACCCTTGGTTTAAGGTCGAGGACGGATGACGGCGTCAGACTGCTCGTAAACAGCTTCTATCCAGTGCATGATGCCCTCGCTTCAGCTAGGTATTCTCCAGAATCCTGGTCCCTACTGTCTCCTGAATTACCAGATTTGGGGCGGTGGCGTGATTGGGACCGATGTAAGCGGCTCAGGCGAGCAGTCAATGATTGGCTGACTACGCACCTACAAACTTGCAATCCTCTGCTTAAGGCTGCAAACACGCCTGAACAAGAAGAACTGGCCCGCCGTGTTTCTGACGGCGACGACGGAGCTACCGAATTGCTCGATTAGTTCGCTACAAGCAGGTTCACGATAATTCACAAGGTTTCGGCGGAGCACAAAACCCGACTCACCTTGGCTGGTATAGCGATTTGCTGACAGGATTAGTTTGGCCATTGCGTTTGACGATGACCGGCGACGTGACACGGTTGACGGATAGATCTGACCACGGATAAACCCGCACTTGCCAAACCTGTTGTTCCCAGCTTTGCTCTGAGTGAATGAACGCTGACATCAAGCAATACCTGAAGCTCAAAACTGCCCTCCGGAATGAACAGGCCAAGATTGAAGCCCGACTCGCTGAAATCGCCAAGGTGCTGAACGGGGATGTTGTGGTGACTGCGGCACCTACCGCTACACGGGGAGGCCGGCGGACCTTCAGTGCTGCGACGAAAGCGAAAATGGCGGCGGCTCAGAAAGTCAGATGGGCGAAGTTGAAAGGAAACAGCATTCCTGCCCCTGCCACCGTTTCAGCCCCAGCTCCCAAGAAGAAGCGTAAGATGAGTGCCGCTGGCAGAGCCGCCATCATAGCGGCCACCAAAGCTAGATGGGCCAAGGTCAACGCGGCCAAAGCGAAGACTGGCAAGTAGTCCCGATCAGCCCGTCAATGGCCATCATCTCCTTGGGACCATTCATCACGCCTACTGGAACCAGTGGGCTCCAAGCGCATGAGTTCGAGGACACGGGCCATCGCATCGAGTTCGGTGGCGATTTGGTGAGCGGTTACTTGCCATTGTTTCTCAAATTGGATCGATGGCAGGCCGACACTGTGGAATTCCGTGATTACTATGTAGCACTGGAAGATCTGCCGTTTGCGGTCGACTGCCTCAACATGGACGTCGCAGGATTTCCACCCAGCCAGTTTATCCGTTTGGAATGCGTTCTGGTGGCCCTGTATTCTCAAAACGACGTGCGCCTGCCGTTGCCACGATTCCTTGAAGATTTCGCCAACTGCCTGCAACTGGACCATGGCTTCCATTGCAGAATGCTGAATGGATCCGCGATGCTGAAAACACATCTGGCTGACGCCGGTTTTGAGGTGATTTCAGTCATCTGCAACGGTCGCACTCTTAACGTGAATTTCGGCTGGGTGCTGCCCCAAGATCGACACCGGCCAGAGGCGCGTCGGTGTTTTGTCGCAGGATGGTCTGAATTCCGACCGGGACCAAACAGGATGTTGAACGATGGAAAATGGGTGGCTCCCGGGAAAACGATGCTCTTGAGCGTTTTATTCCCAGGGTTTATGAAGCGCGCAGGTAGGACTCCGATTGAAGCCCTGTCTACAATAGGCCTAACAGCAGCATTGGAGCGCTTCAAATGGACGAAAGTGTCGCTCCTATCGGTCAAGGAGCTACGAATGGCGAGAGTTGAGTTCATCCGCAGCCACCCTCAATTCCACGAGGATCTCAAGGCCATGGCCAAGGCAATGCAGCAGGATGGTCTTTACACCGACATTGCGGATCTGCGCGCCATCGGCAGGCAACTCCCAAGGCTGATGAATGCAGCAGGAATTCGGATGCCGCTATCCAACCCGACGTAAGTTCGATGGAAACTGCGCGGCAGGGCTGTCAATTCTTCCTGATAACGACAATCGAATACTTGATGGACGCTTCATAACCTTCACCGACATCAAGCGTGATATTCCAGTAGCCAGAATGAGGGGGAGCGATGATGACAGGGAAGCGCCGGTAAAACCCGCCCCGGTAGGTGAACGTTCTACAGCTTTTGAAGCCTTCGAACTCGCTATCCGTGGTGATCATGACGTTGCATTGAGTGTCGGAATCAATCCGAACGGCGTCTCCGTCATTTAAGTGCTCTCGGGCGTGGATGAATTGCATAAGCAGTGTGCGATGGTACGAAAAAGCATTTTAGGGGTGGCGATTGCCTCCGCTTCTAGAAGTTGCTTCGATGTTGTGAGCGTAGGGAAATGTAGAGCGCAGTCAACGGTGCCGCATGAGCATTTGGGCTGGGCTATTCAGAACTGGATGTCCCGGCACTTATCGTCCAGAGCCGTGATGATGCGACGGACTTGGGCGGCTGGCAGTTGGGACGGCTGGTTGGCCAGATACTTCTTGAGGTAGGTGGCGTTCATCACCGCAATCCCCTTGGTGTCCGCTGTGGCCCGCTCCACATACCAGCCCGGCAGCACCACCATGGGGGCAGCCTCCACACGTTCACCGGTCTTTCTCGTCAGATACTCGGCTACCCATCTGGCGTTGCGACGCGCCTGGGGGATGGCCTGGCGGTCCTCTCCGGTTGGAAAGTAGAGCGTTTCAACATCGTAGCCTACTTTATGGGCGGGCTGCTTGGTTGATACGGCCCTGCGACTACGAGCCTTGGTTTCAATGACGAATACTCCGGGTGGCCCAACAACGACGTGGTCGATGTTCCAGGTGTCCCCACCGGGCAGATCGTGGAAGGCACGATAGCCAGCCGAGGCGACTTCGGTAAGCGCCTCCGCCACGGCCTGCTCACCGCGCAGCCCAAGGCGATAGTTGCGTGCCTTCCCGAGGAGCGTTCTGGCCTCGCTGAGATAATGGCCCGTCAGGATCACCAACGCCAGGGCTGGAGCGAGGGGGATAAGCGCCCAGACGCGATATTGCGGCACATTCAAGAACGCCAGCACCATCGGCCAGAACAGGGATGAGAGCATGCCGCAGCCGATGCTCAGCAGGAACCTCATGGTGAACACCTCCCAAATGGTGTCCAACTGCAACGCCAGGCTGTGGCCCGGAGGTCGCAGCAGCTTCTCCTCTTGCGGTGGTGATTCGACCTCCTCACGTCGCTGCTTCTCCCGGGTTTCCCGCAGATAGAACAGCAACAGCGGACCGAGGCCGCCAACGATCAGAAACCAGGTGTTCCTACCCGGCAGTAACGAGTGAATAATGTCCTCCCACATGCGAAGGCCCGGATTGTTGGCTGATTTCGTTCAGCCTAGACAGCGGAGAATTGTGGCATCCGCCCTACTTCACCTCGAATTTGACGCTCACAATGGCGGTGATCTCCTTTTCGTAAGAACTGGTATCATTGTTGCCCTCCGCTGATGTTGCTGAGACGCCCTTGGGGTTGATCTGCATGACGCCCATCCGGGCTTCGACCAGCTTGCCCAATCGACCATGGGCGTTGTTGACGATCTGCTCCGCTCTGGTCGTGGCATCCTTGGTGGCATCCGCGAGCATGTTGATCTTGAGCTCCGACAGCTTCGTGTAGTGGTAGCTGGGCGAGCTGGAATCGACCTCAACACCCTCTTTGATCAGGCTGGTTACTCCCCGCGACACCATCGGGACCGTCTTCATGTTCGTGGAGCTGATGCTGATTGTTTGGGTGAGCGTGAACATTTCTACCTTGTCGGTGGTGATGATTGTTGGGGCAGCAGCAGGGGAGCCAGGGGTTGAAACAGCGCCGGGGACGACTTGCTGTTGGTAGCGGCGGACGGTGGTGATGGCGGAGAGGGTGATTTCTGAATCAGGGATGCCGTTAGCCAACAGGTAGTCCTTCACCTTGTCGGAGCCGATTTTGAGGGTGTCGTAGGCTTGGACGAGGTTGGGATCCTTGGCGGTGACGGTTCCGTTCCACGTCACCAAGTCGGATACAATGGCTTTCCTCGCTGAACCGGTCACCGCCAGAGCTTTGGGTTCCAGCTTCACGGACAGGTAAACCCAGGCGAGGATTGAAACGCAGATGACGTTAGCGATGGCGAAGAACACCCCGCCAGCCCGAAGCGTAACAACGATCTTCTCCGGCAGGGTGTTGGTTGGATTGGCGGGGGATTCGGACATGGGAGGATGGGTTGATATGCAAAATTAAGGGTCGAGGGGAGATGAACGGTGGAGCAGGCGACAATTCGATTCAGAGTTCAGCGTCGTCCTGTTCATGGAGGCATGATTGGCAGTCGAGGAATGGTTTGTCGAGCACACCCAGAAGTCCATTTAGGGTGGCTCATCGGTTTCCCGAGTCGAGGCAACCCAACTACACGCGATCACCAAGCAAATCGCGCGTTTGATAGCAACGGAGGTTGTTTAGTCGTTTGGGACGCCAGCAAATCAGTTCGGCAGAGCAGACAGGCTGGAATCTGTATCCAAACCAATCACTTCTCAGTTTAGTCAGCTCTATCGCATCAATCAAAATCCAACTCTTCACTAAATAGAGTTTCATGAGTTCAGTCCGTAACAGGGTGAAATCCCTCCGGAACCCCTGTCAGCAAGGAAAAGCAAGGTGGAGGTTCAGCTAACTAGACGACCTGTTAGGCAGTAATTAGCCATCATCTAAGTTGTAGCATTTCCTGTTCGATAGATGGAGTTGAGATCAAAATGAGGGTAATAAGATGAAAGCCCTCCCGAATTGTGCATGGCGCTAAATGTATAGACTGCGGGTCCGGACTCCCTGCATCCAAACAGGCGGATTGATTGTGGCGTGCGGCATTGCGTGCTAACCAACATTCCCATCCTCCCCGGCCGCCTTGTTTGTAGAAACGGACCGCTTAACTACATTTTCCTCCTACAATGCCCCAGGAACGATCGGGGTGGCTGGACGGGTGTTGGGAGGGATTGCCGGCAGCGATTCAATGGTGGGCACGTAGGGATCGTTAACGTGGCTGTTTTGAGTGAGCGCGGACTGTGGTTGAACCGGCGGACTCAGCCTCGGAACATCACGGACACACGAATCTCCAGCAAAAGACCGCACGGACACACGGATTTGTCCGTCAACCACGTCCCGCGCTTTCCACCGCCAAGCCCTTCCAGCCCCGTTCAAATCGACCTTTGGTATTTTTCATGTCTGCCCGGAGCCCCAGACCGAACTCCTCTCGGATGATTTCCACGATCATCTGGCGGAAAGCCTTCTTCGCAACCGGCTCGACACCGTTGTTTCTGCAATAGCCCTCAAACCCAGCGTAGCAGTCGCTTATTGATAGATGTTGGTCGGCTTGGGGTTTGACCGTTGACTGGATGAACCGGCGAGCTGTTTGGGTGGGCTGATCGGTTGCTTTAGCTTGTCGATTCGGACCAGTGGGGGAGAAGAATGTTGAGTCGGCAGCCAGAATCGACCGGGCCTGCTTAACGACAGCTTTCATTTGAACATCATCCCGGAACTTCACGAACAGGTTAATCTTATCAACACTGGCAGGCATCTCCTCCGCACACCTGACCAGCAACGATGACAGTAGGATCATCAATTTAGCCTCAGTGGTGGGATGGTAACAGCCGTCCCGTGGTTCCAAGAAATACCATTGCTGCTCAGGTTCGAAGAAAACAACCGAATGGCCCAACTGACTATCAGATAACGCAGCAGCGAGGAAGCTACAGTTCATCGATACAGCGCTGACCAGCTTCCTCCCAGTCTGAACGTCCTCCACAACAGCTTCCAAGAACGGACAACCCCACCTCTTCACTTCAGCCGGAAAACGACGAGCAAACCATTCTGAGGGGGTTGCTGGTTGACGTTGAGGGGCGGCAACGTCTCGGAACACAAACGGCACCTCCTCACCTCTGTTCAGTTGGAAGCTCGTTGTTGTCATCGCTGTTCAACTTTCTGGTGCCAGTCAACAATCTGCTCGTCGCTGAACTCCTTCAACGGACTGCCTGTCTTTGAACGTAAACAATCAACCACCCACTCCGACTCCTGCCATTGTTTCCTAGCGTGAGCACATCGGTCCAGTTCAGCCTCCCGTTGTCGTTGTTTGAAGGTGCCGTCCAGGTTCATTGTTGTGCGTTCATCAGTTTACAAGTTATCGTTGAGCGGATGGTTCAACACAACCCTTCAGGCACGTTGGAGGTTGGTTCAACGTATTGATGGTTCAAAGCCATGTTAGTTTGTTCATTCATACAGCGGGATAGTTCCTCAACTGATATTACTATTATCTCATAGTGGTATCAACGGACAAGAACAAAGTGGTTGATTGGACGGTTTGTAGGCAGGGGCGAACTCAGCAAAGAGTTGTCTGTTTGAGTCTCCAGCCACCAGAATCGAGCAAGGCAGGGGGATGAACACAAACTACCTCACATTTGAAGAATGAATTGAACCGTCAGCCAAGCGAAGCAGGGAAATTTGTTTTTTCTCAACCAAGCAGGGATACGGGCAAAACCCTAACAATGACTCACTCGATGCAGCCAAGTGTCAAAACGCTGGCATTGATTCTGACACCTACACTGACTTGCTGCTGGTGGGATTGCGGCTGAAGTGGTGGTTGTAGGGGCTGATTCGCGTTCAGGTCCGTCGGTGTTGGCGGCTGATGTTTATGGCGGGGGGAGTTTTCAACCTCCAAGCAATGATGCTGATGCTAACGATCTTCCTGTTGTTCACGATGTTCATAGATGTTCACACCCTTATAAAGGGTGGGTGTGAATATCATCTATAAACAACATCCGGTGGTGATGTTTATGGATGTGTATAGTCCCTCCCGCTATAAACATCTATCACTAACAGCATCACCCCGGTTGACAGGGCTGATCGTTGGAATTGGCCGGCTGTGTGGGTTGCAATGGAGCCTCCGGTGCTGGCTGAAGAGGCTGCTGGGGTTGAATCCTCCGCACATGAACGGCTGCTCTGCCCCCGGCACGTCGAACATCAAATTTCTCCAACCTCCTAGGAATCAGCCTCTTGAGGGCTTTGCCGATAGCGTTCTCCCCGATGTTGGTCAACCGATTTACCTGCCCGACCAGAACCTTCTTCTCCACCGAGCCGTCCATCGGGACACCAGCCAAGACAGCCCTTTCAACGTCATCAAGGCCATCGTTTGGCTTGGCGGCTGGCTGTGGACCAGCGGCGTTGATGGGCGGCTGGTTGGCTGGATTGGCAGGAGCTGGATTAGCGGCCATCTGCACTTCCTCCCAAAAGATTACTCCAGGCTGATGAGAGTGGGTGAGCAGTTTGGTGAAGCTGGGGGTCGTTCCATCCGGCATCCTCCACCCCAACCTGCCACCCCGTTTGGCCGCCACCAACTTGTAGATTGCTCGATCGTTGGTGGATTGCAACGACAACATCGCCCTCGGCCAGTTGCCAAACTCAGCAGAGCCGGCAGCATCGTAGGCCCGTAGCAACGGATTGCTGTTATTTGGGCCATTACGTGCTCTCGACGGCTTGTTGGTGTGATGGATGAGGATAACAGCGCATTGGTGGCGTTTCAGCAGCGACCCCAACTGTTGCCGTAGGAATCCGCTAACAACATCCTGCTGGTTGGAGTCCCCGTCCAGATATTGAAAAACCGGGTCAATCCAGACCAAATCGGGCTGATGGCTGACGATTAGGCGATCCAACACGTCGTTCACAAACTCCTCGCTCGACCGCTCAACCTCATGGCACACGACAACGGAGCGATTAACTAACCTTTGCTGCTCCTCGGTCAACCCTAACGACCCAGCCACCCCATCCCGCATATCGGCCAAATCTTGCTCGTCGTTCTCGCCCTGCACCAACAGCGATTTCAACGGACGGGCAGGGAGGATTCCAAAGCACCCAACCCCCAGCGCCCACTGAATCATCATCTGCATCACCAGGCTGCTTTTGCCTATGCCGGTATTGCCAACAATCAACATTGAGCCTTTGCGCGACAGAAATCGATCACACAGCAGCTCGTTCTCGGGGGCTTCAACGGCGGCATGCAAATCGAACAATCCCGTGGCGATAGGTGCTGGATTAGTCATCGCAGCAGCACCCGTAACTGCTGATGGCACAGTGCTGGCAACGGTTGAGGTGGGCAGGGAGCCAGGGGGTAGCTGGGGGATTGCAGTGGTGATGGCATTCATGGGAGCACCTCCTCGTTGATGATGATTGTGGGCGGAATGGCGTTGAGTTCAGCGTTGAGGTCGGCGAGGTCGTTGATGTCTGGGAATCCGCTGAACTGGAAGTAGTCGATCGTTGAGGCAATCCCGGTCAACTGCTCCGTCCAGTTAATTGCCGCGTTGATGCCAGCGCTGTCATTATGGGTAAACATCCGGACTCGTTTGTTGTGGAAATGAGCTATCGCGGTGTCCTCGATGCTGACTGTGGCCGACAGCATCGAGACAGGGGCCACCGTGTTGATCTTCCCTTCCCGCAGCATGAAATCGAAGGCGGCGAGGAAATCAGGCAGCCCTTCAACCAACACGATGCTCGGGGCTGTAGCTGACTCGATCAGCCCCAGCGGCCAGCTCTTTCTGGAGCCTCTAACGGTGTGGCTCTTGTGGGCTGGCAGCGAACCGAAGGCCGGGAACTGCAATCCATCCAGCCTCCGAACCTCCGCTAATGCACCGCTGCTGTCTTTGAGGCCAAAAACCTCACTGTTGAAGCAGCGGCCAAAGATCAGAAATCCGCGTTCAGTGGCCAATTTCAGCGCCTCAACGGAGATTGAGCGCAACAACGACAATCGGATCAACTGCTCATCGGTGCCTGGTGAGTATCCGCTGACGTCGGGTGGCGATGCTGGCGGTTGGGAATGAACTACAGCCAACGGTGCTGCCGGGCCTGTCCTCCTTGCCGTTAGCTGATAGAAATCAACGATGCGCTTGAAATCTCGCCGCTCATCCCAGTCTTTCAAACGGGCAATGAAAGTTACCTCATCCCCAGAGTCGTAGTTGCCGTGATCCTTGAAAAACCAGCTTCCCTGATGCGGGAAGATCCCCCAGGAAGGGTTGTTGTCGTTGCGAAACGGGGATGGGCAGGATCGCTTCGCATAAGCCCCAAGGCCCAGCTTCGCCAACAGCACAGGCATGGGGCATTTGCTCTTCAGCGCCTGGCATCTGCGCTTGAGTTGTCGGTATTGATGGTTGTTGCTCATGGGAATTCTTAGTGGTTGAGAGCGGGGTGGGAGAGGCCGTTGAACTTCAGCCGCCAGCGTTGCAGTTGGTTCCGCAGCCATTGACGCCAGCCGAGTTCACGGACTGGGGTTGGACTGGGGTGGTCGTTGAGGTCCTTGATCCCACCCCCAGCCAGCCCAGCCAGCTTGCGGGTGTCGAGCAGGCTGATCTGAGCGCAGTTGGCTGCTTGGAGCTGGTTGCGCCAGTTCAACGCCGCCTGACCGCCCTGATGATCAGCGTCGTTGTGGCAGCAGATGAGCACTTGCTTGCCGGTGAAGCCAGGCAGGGCGTCGGGCGAGATAGACCCCGCCGACAACATCGCCACCGGAGCCCACTGATCTTCGAGCTGGTTGGCGACAATTACCTCATGGGCGGCGATGAAATCCGCCAATCCCTCGACCAGCAGCAGATTGGCTGCCCGCTTGGCCTCCGGCAGCCCCACCGGCCAGTTCGCCTGGCTGTGCTTCAACGTGTGGCTCCGGCGTGACTGCAACTCGCCGACGGCCGGGTAGTTCAGGCCGTTCAGGCGTCTGATCTCAAACCGCCGGCCGCTGCTGTCGCAAACTCCATAGCATTGCAGCCCATGCCAGTCGCCAAAGACCACAACCCCGCGTTCCACCGCCCAGCTGACCGCCTCGACGCTGACGCCGATCAACCGGGCGAGCCGCTGGTGTTGCTCGTCGGTGCCGGGCCCAAAACCCGTGCGGTCGGGTAGAAACATCGGTTCCTCGGCACTCCCCATAATCGGAGCTGCGGTGGGGTGAGGCTTCGGCGTGCCGTGGCCGGTAACTTTTCGGGCTACTGCCCGGCATATCTCCGACAGTGAAGCCAAATTCTCGCGCTGGTCGAATTTGGGGTGGTTGGCCATGAAAGTGGTCCCGTGTGAGCTCTCTCGGGCACCGTAGCTGTGGCAAGGAAACATGCTGCTGGAGTTGGAGTGGCTGCCCTGACGACGGGGAGCAGATTGGCGATGTTGTAGCGTGTTCATATCAGGCAGCCTCCTGTTCGTTGCAGTCCTCATGGCCGTTGAGCTGGCGGACGATCTCAAACCACACGTCCCACAACGCTTCCTGGTTGAGGGCGGGGTCGAAGGGCCGGCACAAACCTTCCACCGCCTCGACGACTGTGGGCGCGGAGAGTTCGAGCCAGACGGCTTTCGCGAACGCTGCGACGGCGGATTGCCGACGGCAGTGAATGTGCCAGTCCAGTTCGGTGACGCAGGCCTGCCACTCGCTGAAACGGTCCCGACTGGGCTGATGGATGCGGATGAGATTCATAGGATTCGTAAAAAGGTTGATGGATTGGATATTCAGTGAGGAAGGGCTCCCCCGGCCCGAAGGCCGGGGGAGCTTGATGGGTTCGGTTAGGCCGCGACGGGCAGCGCGTTGTTTGCCGGCAGAACGGTTTCGACCGCCGCCACCACCCGACCGCCGTTGGTGCGCTTGTGCTGCACCACGACCTGACAGGTCTTGGTCACCAGCGTTTCCAGGTCGAACTCCTCGTTCCCCTTCGTGTCGGCGAACTTCCGCCCCTGGATCGTCTCGGCATCCCGCAGCAGCGGGGAGGTGCGGTCGAGCCTGGCGGGGTAGTCCTTGGCGACCGTGAACGGACGGCCTTCAGCGACCACGCTGAACTCGATGGTGCACTTGGAGTCACCCTTGTTCTTGATGCCCAGAACGGTGGCTGGATAGAGGTCTTCCGGAGCCAGCTCGGCCTTGGCGATTTGCAGTTTGAGTTTCATATGTGTAAAGCGGGCCTGACCAAACTTCACAACGGAAGGACCCGCATCCCCCGCCGCCGACTCGCTGTTTGATTGCACCTGGGATCGCGTGTTGGTGTAGGGTCCCGGGCGAAAGTGGCTGAGCGATGCAGGCTGGACTGAACCGACCAGGAACGCTGCCGGTTGGCCTTCGTTCCTCGCTTCGGTTGTCGGTTGCTGCGTCACACCGACATCAGCGAGAAAGCTGAACTGATTCTTACAGGGGTTCTTCCCGTTGTTCTTTTCGCTCTGCTCGCTGCTGCTGGTTGTCGGCTTCGTGTTCATCGTCGTTGCTGTATCAACGGGAACGCTCAACGACTTCTTACAGGGTTGGATTGGCTGGGGAATCGAAGAGGAAATCGCTGGGGAAGAAATCAACCAAACATTCCACATCAGGAACGCTGAAGCCGTTAACTTGCAGCCAGTTCAGCAAGCAGCCAATTCAGCACAAGAACGGACGGTGGACGTCGACATTGAACAATTGAGAACTGGCGACCGGACCGCGTGGGACCGGGCGTTTGAGATTTTCAAGGCCATCAGCCTCAGTATTTGCTGTTCAACGGCTCCGGACCTCAACCAACACGACCACGAGGATGTTGCCATTGAGGCCATCACGTCGGCCGTGAAATACGTGAAGGCGGGCAAAAGCTTCGAAGAGTGCAAGAAGCTGGTGGTCACGATCAGCAAGAACCGCCTGAACGACCGCTTCAGCCACGATTCAGCCAAGAAACGTCGTTATGACCTGGGGGAGAGCTTGGAGGCGAAGGAAGGCTTTGATGCCGCTGATCCGAGTCAGGAACGTCCGGATGTTGCAGTAATCAATGGTGAACGGGCCGCAATGGTAAGGGAGGCGTTGAGGCAGGTCCCTGAGCAATACCGCAATGTTGTGGAGGAGTTCTACTTCAACCGCCTGACTCAGCAGGAGATTGCCGACAAACAGGGGCTGAAGATTGGATCCATCGGGGTGTATTTGCAGCGGGGTCTGGAGGCCCTGCACAAGATTTTGAAGCAAGATGAACTTTTGCTGTAAGAAGCATTGAAGCGATCCCGTTATCTACCCGGATGAATGATGCCGAAAAATCGAAGCTGGAAGCACTGCTGAGGCAGGTGGGGCCACTTGTGGCCAGGCTTGCGGACCCGCCGGCCGGACAACCTGACCGGGTGCGGGCGGCTTTTGAACGGGTGCTGAACGAAGAGTTCCCGCAGGTCAGGGAATTGACGGAGAAGCAGATGGAATCATTGCTGTTGAAGCTCATCGCTGAACAGCCCGCTGATGGGTTTGAGCTTATCACTGGCCTCGGGAAGGCTCATTTCAAACTGAAGGGGGTCGGTGAGGGGGCGGTTTACGGCCTGCTCGCGAAGCTGGAGGAGAACGGGCTGGTCGAGGGGCGCTGGCGGGAAAGCAGCGCCGCGATGAAGAAGAGCTATTACCTGACCGACAGCGGAACCAGGCTGCTGAAACGGGAGCTGGCTTCGGCCGGGGAACTGCAGGGCTGGGCGAACCTGGTGCTGGGGAGGGGCTGAACGATGGCTGAGTTGCGTGTTCCTCCAGCCGTCACGTTCAAGTTTGAGCGTTTCATCGCTGAGGTTTGCCACCGCGCCAAGCTGGACGATCATGAGTGGCCGTTGAAGGCGCGCGAGCTGTTGAGCCACCTGCAGGAGCGCTGGCGGGAAGGGGTGGACGGTGGCTTGAACGATGCGGATGCCCAAGAACGAGCGTTACAACTGTTTGGCGAACCCAAGGCAGTGGCCCAACGGTTACGCCAGTCATGGCTGCGGAGACTGCTCTACCATCAGAACTGCCGCCCACACCGGTATCTGGTTTTTCTCTCCGCCTGCCTGTTGGGAACACTGATGCTGGCCGTGGAAGTGCTGCTGCTGGCCAAGGACCGGGGCATGCCGATGGAATACCTCGTTGGCGCGTTCACCAACGGATTCCTCGCGGTTGGAGCCTTGCTGGTGGTCAAGTGGCGGCCTCCTCAGAATCCCGTCTGGCTGCGCTACCTGCTGGGGATCCGTCATGTCCTGTGGTTCTTTGTCGTCAGCGGCTTCATCAATGCCGCCTCCACTCCGCTCAAAGCCCTCTGGCCGCTGATCGTGGACAGTTACTCGCTCGTGTTGGTGGTGTTGTTTGCCGGCCCCATCTGCCTCGGGTTCGTTGGGGCTGCCTGTCTGCTTTCCGAGGCTTTGGATTTTGCCGGGCGACGCAGGCTGAAGACGGAAGAACTGCTCGCCTTCAAGATCATCCGGTGAGAGTTGACCGTATCGTCGCAGCTCACCCGCAGCTTGGAGACTCATCGCCACCGACTATCGACTGCTGTTCCAGCAAACCGCGCAGGTAGCCCAACAGCGAATCCAGCACGATCAATCGCACTGCTTTGATCTGGCCCCGGTTCCTCAACGACAACGAGCGGACGGGTGGTTTGAAGCTGTTCAACGGGCTGGGGAGGATGAGTTCGTTGAGCTTGCTGCGGGAAAGGCCGGTCCAGCGACAGAGAGTGCCTGGCTTTGGCAGGCGGATGAACTCAGGGGTGATGGTTGAATGTTGGTTGTCGGCTTGGACTGGGGCTGCGGTTGTTGATGCGTTCATCTTCATGTCCTCAACAGCGAGAAAGCAGGACGGATTCTTACAAGGACATCAGCAGTCGAGATGGGCAACGACGCCCAGCCCCACGCCTACCGAGATACGGGCGAACACAACGCCCCAAAGCTCCATATCGGTGCTCCCGTCGCTGGGCACCACAACGCCACTCAAGCTTCAGGAAAGATGTCCGGCATCTTGTCCACGGCCTTGCGCGTAGTCTCGGCGTCGATGTGGGTGTAAACGCGGCTGACGGCCGCGCTGTTGTGGCCGATGATGTCCCGGGCCACTACATCGCTTACGCCGGCGTTCTTCAGCAGGCTGGTGGCGGTGTGACGGAGGCAGTGGAAGCTGAGTGCGTTTTGCGTATGGCGAACGCTATTGCCCTTGCCAGTGATCGTCGATTCTCTCGATACGGCAAGCCCGGCGGAGACGAGGATGTTGTAGAACTCCTTGGACAAACTCCCGTTGTGCCCACCATCGTCGTACTTCTTGCAGGCACGAGGAAATAGGGGCTGTTGAGGATCATCGCCGGCTGACAGCGATTCCAAGTGTCGCAGCACAGGCTTGGCGATTGGTAGATTCTGAGAACGTCCAGTCTTTCGGGTCGCGACCGTAAGCTGCTGATTTTGCAAATCGATGTTCGCCCAGGTGAGGTTCGCGATGTCGCCCAATCGCAGCCCGGTGTAAAGGCCCACCAGCACCATCCCCTGCCATTCTTCGTTGGCTACCTTTAGGATCTTCTTGAGTTCTTCCATGGTGAATGGCCGCCGCTTCGACTGCCCCCGACGCTTCAACAAGGTCACACGATCTGCCTGGTTGCTTTCAATCAGTCCGTCGCGCTTAGCCTGGTTGAGTGCTGCCCGGATAGCCTTGATGGCAAAATTCACCGTGTTGGCTGCAAGGCGCTTCGCAAGGTCATCTCGGAATGCGGTGATCTCCCGGCTGGTTAGGTGTGAGATGTCGGAGCTGGCCTTGGTGCCGAGATGCTTCAAAAACTGCTCCACAACCACCCCGTAGCGCACATGCGTGGCTTCGCCCGCCTCGAGCTCCTTGCGTTTAAGCCAGGAAGCCAGAAACTCCTGGAGGGTGGAGTTGGGCAGCTCGTCCTTGTTACCGATGGCGAATATCTCCGCGATGACCTTTCGAGCCTGACCTTCGATCAGCTTGCCTGTCCGCCCTTCATCCGCAGCATCCTCAAACTTGTTGGCGATGCGCTGCGCCTCTTTTCGGTCGGAAGACTTCGTCGATTGCTGGGTTCTGCGCCCGTCCGGCAAGGTGAAGCAGGCAAACCAGTAAGGAGACCTGGGGAATCGGCGCAATGAAGCCATAAAGAGTCTCAACTATAGTCTCAACATCATGGCTGTCAATGGTGTTTAGGAGAGTAGAAAACACCAACAAATTACAGATTTCGTGAAATAATTTGTATCGCAGGTTCAAATCCTGTCGTCCCGACCACTCCAAAATTTTCTTTTTCGCCTCGAAACCCCTGTAAAATATGGTGTTTCCTTTGTAAACATCCCCCGGTTTACCTGCCCGTAATTTGACATCGTTTGGTAGGCTTTTCCCGATAAACCCGGCAGCGGACGGCAGCGGGTTTGCGAATGAAGCTGCGACAAGTCACCAATCACGGGCTGAAACGCTGGCGCGTTGACCTCTCCGAAGGCGAGGCCGGGCAGCGCGTGCGGAAGTTTTTCGATACGAAAGACGCCGCCGAAGACTTTGCCCGCAAGTCTGCCCAGGCCGTCCGCGAGCACGGGCGGCGGTTCGCCCGCTACTGGCAAGCCCTCTCGCCGCTCGCCCAAGCCGACACCATCAACCAGATTGAACGGCTTTCCCGCTTGGGTTACTCGCTCCGCGCCGCCGCCGACTTCATTGAATCCAGCCGGAAGCTGCTCCCGTCCGTCCCGCTGGAAAAGGCCGTGGCGGACTTCATGGCTGACAAGGAAGGGCGCGGTTTGCGCTCGCGGTCCTTCCGCAAGCTCCGCGCCTCGCTGGCGATGTTCCGTGACTGCGCTGGCCCGAAGCTCCCGCTCCGCGACGTGGCGGAAACCCATGTCCGCGAGTTCCTGAGTCTGAACGGCTGGGCTGCCGCGACCCGGAAAACCTAGCTCCGCGACATGCGGACGTTCTTCCGCTGGGCTGTCCGGCGGAAGCTGCTCTCCGAAAGTCCCGCCGACTCAGTGCCGCTGCCGCTCTTGGAAGGCAAGCCGCCTGCCATTCTGACGCCGGGCGAAGCCGCCGCGCTTCTGGACGCCTGCCAGCGGGAGCGGCCTTCCCTGCTCGCGTGGCTTGCGCTCGCGCTCTTTGGTGGCATTCGGAGCGAAGAGGCCCGCCGACTGGCTTGGGCGGACGTGCGGCCCGACGCCGTGAACATCGAAGGCGCGAAGGCCAAGACCCGGCTCCGGCGCGTTGTCCCGCTCACGCCTCAACTCCGCGCGTGGCTGGATGCGGCGAAGGCTCACGGCGCGGCCCTGCCGCCCGTGGGCTGGCAACGGAAGTTCCGGCACGTCCGCACCGTGGCGGGCTTGCTCTCCGGCTGGAATCAGAACTCCATGCGCCATTCCTTTTGTTCCTACCACTTGCAGCTTCACGGGAACGCGGGGCAGACCGCAATGGTCGCCGGACATTCCGAGGCCATCCTGTTCGCCCACTACCGCGAGCGCGTCAGCACTGAGGACGCTGCCGCCTTCTTTGGGTTGCTCCCGGAGGTTGCCGCGCTGGCCGCTGGCGTGGCGAAGGAACGGCGCGACCGCGAGGCCGGGGACGCCCGCCGGGAGCGCGGACGGCCCGGCAATTCCTTCCATTGGCAACCGCTCGTTTCCCTTGCCTCCGGGCCGTGTAACACCTACGTTGGACACCATGAAGACGATGACAACGCGCGAGTTCTTTCACTCTCCGGCCTTGGCGAAATCGCTCCGGCCCGGCCAGAGCTTGCTTGTGACTGACAACGGAACCCCCAACCTAGTTGTGACCAAGGCAGGCAACCGCCCCGTGAAGACGGCGGCGGATATGCGCCGGGAGGCGGCAGAGATGTTTCCCGGAAAGCGACCGGCGGTGAATCTCACGGCGGCAATGAAGGCTTTGAAGAAATGAACATCTACGCTGACAGCAGCTTCCTTGTCGCCGCGCGCTTCCGGGCGGACACCTTCCATCGGGAGGCCGTGGATTTCTACGAAGGCCGCGAGGATGACGCTTGGCTTTGGTCGCCGTGGCATCGCGTGGAAGTGTTGAACACCCTCCGCCAGTTGACGCGCAACCCCGACCCCAAGCGCGGGCTGCGGGAGGCCGAAGCCCGCGCCCTGATTCACCGGCTCGAAAACGAAGTCCGCTTGGGCTACTTCCTGCACATGGAAGCCGACTGGCGCGACGTGCTGCGGCAGGCGAGCGAAATCAGTGCTGCTCACGCCTACGCCCAAGCCTGCCCCGCCACTGACCTCTTGCACGTTGCCTACGCTGCGGAACTCGCTGCCGACCTGTTCGTGAGCTTCGACGATGACCAGCTAGACCTTGCCCGCGCCGCTGGCTTGAAAGCCGTCCGGCCCGACTGACCATGCGGAAGCCCACGGCCAAGCCCGCAAAGGAGAACCGACCCAAGGCCCGGCTCGTGAAGTCCCGCGACGGTTTCCTTGTCTTCCGCACTCCGAAGGGTTCGCCCAAGCTTACCGGGGAGCGAATCAAGCATTTGGAGGCGGCAACCTCATGACTTACACCTTGGCCGAAGCGCAGACCATGCTGGACGCGCTCCTTGACCGCGCACTGGCGCGGGAGGAAGTCGTTCTGCTGGGACGCGACGGCGAGCAGGTTCGCATGGTTGCCCTGCCGAATCCTGCCGAATCCGTCAACCGGGCGGAGGGTCGGACGCCGACGATTTCAACCGAGGATTTTCGTGCGGCGAACATCTCCAATGAGGCGATTCTCGCGGCCATTCGGGACAGCCGGTAGGTCTCCCGCCTGCTTCACCTCGGGCAGCAGGGAGTCAGGCGCAACTGTGGGTAGTGCTTTTGGAGCAAGGCCAGCACTTCATCGGCGGTTGCGGCGGACAAGTCCGCTTGCAGCCTGCTCATGTCATGGTTCGACCCGTAGCCGAATTCCATCGTGATCGTGGCCACGGCGGGCTGGCCTGTCACGTCACACGCCGTTTCCGACTGTTCTGCCACATGGATGCGTTTCATGGGAAATATCTCATGGCCCGGCGCGTGTCTGCCAAGCTGGTCTTTTTTCCGCCGCGAACCACCAGCACGCTTTCACTGTCGCGGACAAGGTGCGCTTGGGGCTTCTGCCGCTCCTTTGGCTTGTGCCCGCGCTTGCTGCCCCGCTTCGCCAGTTCATCAAGCAGCTTCACGCCGCGCTTCGGATTGCCCCGCGCGGCGCGTGCTGTGAATCGCGCGAAGGCTTCGCGTTCCTTGCGGCGTTCTTCGAGCACGGGATTTGGGATGTGCTCGCCCGGGCGCACCTGCTTGGCCATCTCTCGCACTTCCTTCAAAATCTCCGCCCAGATCGCTCGGTTTGACCGGCGCGGACGTTTGGTCTGAGGGTGCGGTTTGGGCATGGGCTACGGCTTTCCCTTGGTGGGCATGGGCTTCGCGCTGGTCTTGGGCGTGGGGGGCTCTGGCATGGGCGAATCGCCTTCTGCGGCGGCAATCCGGGCTTCGTGTTCGGCGGTTTGCTTTGCGATTTCTTCGTCCGTTAATCCCCACGGCAATCCGCCGCCGCCGCCGCCGGGCTGCGCTCTCAGCACAGCGAGTTGATTCATGGCTTCGTGACGTTTGGCCGCAGCGGGAACATGGTCTTTCAAATCATAATGGATTATGTCCTCTCGTGGCAGAAGTGCGCCCTAGAAGACTACTACAGCTTGAACCCGGAACGCTGGCGGCACTCTCAAATACTGTGCCTGATTGGCCCGCCCGGCTGCGGGAAATCGTTCTGGCAACTCCTGTTCACGCGGCTGTTGAACGGCGGAAGTGCGGAGCCTTGGCCGCTGCTCACCAATGGCGACGCTGGGAAGTTCACGAAAGACTTGGCGGAGGCTCCGCACTGGCTCATGTCCGACAAGCCGCCGTTCCGCAATCTCGCCGCCCGCGCAACCTTCACGGCGAACGTGAAAACGCACGTTGTAAGCAACACGCTCGACGTTCACGGGAAGGGCAAAGACAAGGTTGCCCTGCCCACGTTCCGGCGGCTCACCCTGAGCGTGAACGAAGACGCGGAGAACCTGACGACGATTCCGAATCTCGACGAATCCATGCGGGACAAGCTCCTGCTCGTGAAGTGCGGCAAGGCTGAGATGCTTCCCGAACAAAAGGCGAACCTTGAGCGATTCACCCGCCAGCGCGCCGCGTGGATTCACTTCCTGCTTCACGAATACCGCGTCCCGCCTGAACTGGGCAACGTGCGGATGGGCGTCCGTGCTTACGCTCACCCGGATATTGAAGAGAAGCTTTCAGACTTTGACCCCGCCGCCCGGCTCGTGGAATGCCTAGACAAGGTATTCTTCGCCGCCGCCGACACGCCCTTCGAGCGCGGGACTTGCGCGGAACTCCAAGCGACACTGTGCGCGGACGCGAAGTATGGAGCCATCGCCCGCCAAATCCTCCCGGCTTCCAGCGTGCTCGGGCAGTTGCTCGCCAAGCTCCAAGTCAAAGACCCGAAACGGTTCGTGAAGAAGAATATCAAGGGGCGGCAGTCTGGGAAATCCTCCCGCCGTGACTGGCGACGTGCTGCCACTCCATCCTAGCCACAAGGCCCGCCCTTGACCGGCGGGCGTTTTCGTTCTGTCCGGGCGGGGTGAGAGTCGCCCAAGGGAAAGCGAGTTTGAAAACCAACCTGTCCGCCGTTTTTGAGGTTTTGAAGAAAGTGCCTACACCCTCTTGCACCCTTGCACCCCAAAATGAAAGAAAGCCTTGGAAACAAAGGGGAAATCGGATTTTTCCGCCCGGAAGGTCTTGCACCCCTGTCTTGCACCCCCTTGCACCCCAATCCTGCCGGGGTGTAGGGGCGGGGTGTAGGGCAAACCGTGATACGTCCCCCGAAAACAAAACGTAAGTCGTTGATTTGCAAGGGTAGGATTCCGGCGGGGTGCAAGGGTGCAAGAGGGTGTAGGCACTTTCCGGTTTTCTGCCAGTTCCGGGAAACGGCCCACGACGGGACTGTAAAACCGGCCAACAGCCCGGCCCGCGGCTATCAGATTCGGAATTCAAAGCGAACCGGAAACCCGGACAGCCAAGGAAACTGGCCGGAATCTGATTTTTGGCCATTCCGCCCCATTATTTGCGAGGAAAAGCGCAGTTTCCGGGCATTCCTTCCATCCATCCTTCCGCCGCGAGCTTCCGCGCTGGGCCGGTTTTCAAGCCATCGCCAGTCCGGCGAAGGCCGGAAACCTCCCGCCCGGAGGCCCCTCCCCATCTGCCCGCCGCTGCCAAAGTCCGCCTGAAATCAAAGCCGCACGCGTGTGAATTTAACCCCTGCAACGGCAGCGCGACGGCAGCGAACCAAAAAGGCCGGAAAACACCAACAAAACCGCTTTGAATCCGGCCCTTCAAATCCTGTCGTCCCGACCACTTTACTCATTTCGCTGTCGCCGGAACTTCCGCCATTCCGTGGGCTGGCTTCGGCTCCTTCCACAGGAGCATCAGCGCGACGTAGCCAATCAACGGTGTCAGCCCCGCGAGCGCGATGCCCTCGTTGAACGATCCGGTCTGGTCCGCCAGCCGGCCGAAGAACTTCTGACACGGCGAGGATGTGGCCCATGCCACAGTGCCGAGGATGCCAGTGACTTTGCCCTGATGTTTCGTGCTCAGTTCCTGGCTAAACGAGTAGTAACACGGAAACAAGCCCAGTGACGCCGCCGCCACCACGAGCAATACGCCGAGCAGCGCCCAACCACGCGGCAGCACCGCCGCGAGCGCTGTCAACGAGGTCATCAACGCGCACACGCCAAAGACCGTCGCCCGCGAGCGATGGACATCCCAGCCGCGCTTCACCAGCCACAATGCCGCCGCACCAGCAGCTAGGCACCCAACGTCCGTGGCAATGTAATAGAGCGAGTTGAAACGCAGGGCATCAACCTCCAGATAGCCTTTGCCCTCAATAAGGAATTTGGGCAACCACGCGCGGACGATCTGCCAGCAGACGTTGATCGCCGCCACCACGACCACCAGCGCCCAAAACCGGCGGTCGGAGAAGACGGTGAAGAAGTTTGCGTCAGCACCGGTGGCTGGTGCCGGCGACTGCAAGTCACCGGCACGGGCTGATTCCGCATTCCCTTCCGCAAAATCTCGCTCCTTCAGCAACGCAAACCACCCCACCACCCACAGCACGCCGATGGCTCCAATCACGAGGAACGGCTGCCGCCACACACCCGGCTCCGTGCGCCCGTTCAACATGAACGTCATCACCAGCGGCGTGATGATGGCCCCGATGCTCGCGCCGCTTTGCAGCACACTGTTGCCCATCGTGCGCTCCTCGCGCGCGAGCAGCCGCTGCGTTGTCTTCAGCGCGCACGGCCAGTGGCCGGCCTCGAAGAAACCCAGCAGCGTGCGGCACAGCAGCAGCCCGTCGTAGCTCTCCACCAGCCCGGTGAGGAAGCCCATCGCCGACCACGCGAGCACGAGCGCCGGATAGAGCCAGCGCACGCTCCACTTGTCCGCCACGCAGCCCCAGAGGAACGCGCCGACCGCGAACGCGTAGCCGAAATACATCTCCACATCGCCGTATTGCTCCTGCTTGAGCTTGAACTCCGTCGTGACGCGCGTCGCCACGTTGGGCAGCGTCTGCCGGTCCATGTAGAGCAGCATGGACGCGAAGAGCAGCAGGCCGCAGACAAGCCACTTCCAATGCGCGGGGCGGGCGGGGTTCGGGGAAGTCACGGAGAACGGACGGCGCGGAAGGGGAAGTGTTCAGCTTGGTCGCTGGCCGCTGAGAGTGGCTTGCTCAACGGCGACGATGGAATACAGCGCTGCAAACGAGCATCCGAAGCCCAACGTCCAAGTGGCGGAAAAAATCCGCAGTGTCTCAGGTGAGACGTGTCCTTCGGGGGCCGGAGTTTCAACGGGACCGAAGTAAAACAGCAGGAAGTCAACAGCATGGTATCCAACCAACAGCACAATGGTCGCCGACATCCACCTCGGACAACCGTGGCGGATTAGGTGCCAAAACGCATGACGACCTCGGCTAAGAGTCAAACGCTTGACGGGCCATCCAGTCGGGAATCCCACCGCCATGACTGCGGCGTGGAAAGAATAAAAGACTCCATCTGAGAGGATCAGTTCCCGATTGTGTAGCACCCAACTGTGAACAGCAGTGCTGGCGGCAAAACCGCCTGCCGCCAACACCAACAGCGGCAGCAGATATCGGTTCTTCCTCGGCAGGCTGAACATCATCCCTCCCAGCTCTTCCCATCCCACTTGAGCACGCGCTCCAGCATGGCCACCGCGCCGTCGGTGAAGACTTGGAAGAGCGCCTCACCCTTTTCGGCAGTGGCGTAACGCGGGTCGCCGATGTGCCCGGGTTCACTGCGGTCACCCATGATCCAGCCGCGTGAGGCCGGCTCGAACGGATTGCCAAACTCGACGGGCTCCACCTTCGTCAGGTCGCCGACAAGGTGCGGCGCGATGCGCAGGACCATGCTGGTCTCCCATTCGCAGGCGTGCCCCATGCGGGTCTGCTTGAGGTCGGGATGCGCAGTGTTCGGGGCTTTCAGCGCGAGGTTCCAGTAGGTGGCGAAGAGCAGGAGGAGGTCATGGCGGGCGCGGTATTTCTGGCGCAGCTCGAAGACGACCTGCTTGCCGGGCACGTCGTTGCCGCCGTGGCCGTTGAGCATCACGAGGCGACGGAAGCCGTGCGCGATGAAGTTTTCAAACTGACTAGTGAGCAAGTCCAGATACACCCGCGGCGCGGCGGACATGGTGCCCGGAAAATCGAGGTGGTGGTCGGAGTTGCCGAGCCACTGAAGTGGTGCGATGAGGACGCGCTGGCCAAGGCGGGCTTCGACGCGACGAACGATTTCGCCACACAGCAGGCTGTCGGTGAAGACGGGCATGTGCCGGCCGTGCTGTTCCAGCGCGGCGACGGGGAATATGACGGGCGTGTCGCGGTCAAGGGCGGCGACTTCGGACCACTTGAGATCGGTGAGTTGCATGTGTGGTGCGGAAGGCTAGGGATGGCGCGGGCGCGTGGCAAGCGGTTGAAGGGAGTTCAAGGGGGTCGCGCGAAGGCAGAAAACTTCTCTCCCTCGTCCGCTTCGTGGCCTTTGCGCGACAACTCTTCGGCTCAAGCTACCTCGCCTGTGGGAATTCGTCCCGATACCGCTCACGGCGCTGGGCCACAGTCTCGATGTAGCGACGCGTGCCGGGAAAGGTCATCTGCGCAAGGAACTGCTGGCTGTTCGTCGCCGCGGCGCCTTGATTCCAGCGCAGAACATTCCCTCGACCGGCGTTGTAGTCAGCAAGCGCGTAGGGCACGGGGTCGTCGGCTTGAGGATAACGGCGGAGCAGCTTCGCGAGATACCAAGTGCCGCAGAGCGTGTTCGAGCCGGGGTCGAGGATGTGCTCATGCTGAAAGCCGGCGATGCGTTCCGCCTCGGCCCACTCGCGCGCGGCGGGTTCACGGATTTGCATGAGGCCGATTTCGCCCGCCTTGCCGCGTGCCATCGGATCAAACCAGCTCTCGCGCCACACGACCGCCTTCACCAGCGCACCGTCCACTGCGTAGCGCGCGGCGGCGGCGCGGATGACCTCGTCCTGACTGTGCTCGCGCCGATAGCGGTAAAAGAGCCAGCCACCTACCGCATCCACGAGAAGGACGAGCGTGACGATGGGCAGCCACTTGCGCCGTAATCCGCCGCGGGTCCGTTCATCGCTCGCCATACGCGGGAATGGTAGCGGCCCTGCGGCGAAGCGGGAGCAAGAATCGTCGGTTACGCCAGCAACTCGCCAATCGCCTTGCCTGGGCGCACGAACTGCGGACGGCCGCCACTGTCCATCACCATCTGCTCCTCCGGCACGCCGAGCAGATGATAGACCGTCGCGATGAGGTCGCGCGGGGCGACGGGGCTTTCCGCCGGGAAGCCCGCCTGCTTGTCGCTCTTGCCGTAGGCGAAGCCGCCTTTCACGCCCGCGCCCGCCAGCACGCTCGTGAAGCAGCCGCCCCAGTGGTCACGCCCGTCCTTGCCCGCGCCCGCGTCGCTGCTGCGCTGGCCCACGCGTGGCGTGCGGCCGAACTCACCGGTCCAGATGACCAGCGTGTCCTCCAGCATCCCGCGCTCCTGCAAATCGTCGAGCAGCGCGGTGAAGGCCAGGTCTGTTACGGGCATCAGGCGCGTCTTGAGGTCCACGAAGTTCCGGCTGTGCGTGTCCCAATACACGCTCACGTTCTTGATGCCGTCGTTCGGCCAGAAGACCGTCACCAGCGGCACGCCGCGCTCGACCAATCGCCGTGCTTGCAGCACCGACTGCCCGTGCGGATTCATGCCGTAGTGCTCGCGAACCTTCAGCGGCTCCTCGTTCAGGTTGAACGCCCCGCGCTGCGTCGCGGCAGAGGTGAGTAGCTCGAACGCGCGGCGGTGGTTCAAGTCCTGCGCGGCGAAGTTCGGGCTGAAGCCATCGAGCCGCCGGTCAAGCTGGCCAAGCAGTTCGCGCCGCCGGTCGAGGCGCTCGACGGAAATTTCCGGGTGCAAGGTCGTCTCCGCCACGCGGTAGTCCGCGCGACTCGGGTCTGCGTCAATCGTCAGCGGGTCGTGCAGCGGGCCGAGCCAACCGGCGAATTGCCCCTGCGACTGCTCGACGAACCGCGGCACGTCGTTCTCCAGCTTGGGCCGCATCGAAACGGACGGTGGCAGCGCGCCCTGCCCGCGTCCGAGGCTCGACAGCACGGAGCCGAAGTGCGGCCACTGCGCGCGCTTGTCCGTCGAGCGCGGGGGCGGCTCGCCCGTGAGCAGGTAATGCGTCGCGGTCGTGTGGTCGCCGTTGTCGTGCGTCATGGAGCGCACGAGGCAGAGGCGGTCCATGCGTTGCGCGAGCCGGGGGAAATGCTCGCAGACGCGCAGTCCGGGGACGTTGGTGGAAATCTCGTTGAACTCCCCGCGCACCTCGCGTGGCGCGTCCGGCTTCAAGTCCCAGGTGTCCTGATGCGCCGGCCCGCCCCACATGAACAGCAGAATGCAGCGCTTCGCCCGCCCGAAACTCCGCGCCGTCACTGCCTGCGCCTGAGCCCGGCCTCGCAGCACGTCCGCGAAGGACAGCCCGAACAAGCCCAGCGCCCCCGCGCGCACCAGCTCGCGCCGCGTCATGCGCCAGGGCTGGACGAGTTTGGGAGCGGGGGCAGGCACGGGGCTCTGACGCTGAATGGAGAGAAAGTCATTAGTGTTTAGTAATTAGTCTGCGGTCGAAACTTTCGAGCGCCAGCGGACTAATTACTAATCACTTCCCCTCTCACTTTGCCAAATGACATGCCGCGAAATGCCCCGCCGACACCTCGCGCAACGCCGGCACTTCCGTCTTGCACCTTGCCTCGGCCACCGGGCAGCGCGGGTGGAAGGGGCAGCCGCTGGGCGGGTTGATGGGCGAGGGCACGTCGCCGGGCAGGACGATGCGCTGGCGCTTCGAGTCCGGGTCCACGACGGGCACGGCGGAGAGCAGCGCCTGCGTGTAGGGATGCTTCGGCGCGTTGATGATGGCCTTCGACACGGCGCTCTCGACGACCTTGCCGAGATACATCACGACGACGCGGTGGCTGATGTGCTCCACCACGGCGAGGTCGTGGGCGATGAAGAGGTAGGCCAGCCCGTGCTCGCGCTGAAGGTCTTGCAGGAGGTTGATGATTTGCGCCTGCACGGACACGTCGAGCGCGCTGACCGGCTCGTCGCAGACAATCAACTTCGGCTCCACCGCGAGCGCGCGGGCGATGCCGATGCGCTGCCGTTGGCCGCCGCTGAACTCGTGCGGGTAACGCTGCGCGTGCTGCGGGTCCAGACCCACGTCCTTGAGCAGCTTGCCGATGCGTTGCTCGCGCGCCTGCTCGTCCGCGACGAGGTGGTGGATGTCCAACGCCTCGCCGATGATTTGGCCGACGGTCATGCGCGGGTTCAGCGAGCCGACGGGGTCCTGAAAAATCATCTGGAACCGCCGCCGCCGCTCGCGCAACGCCGCGCCCTCCAGCGTGGTGATGTCCTCGCCCTCGAAAGTGACGCTGCCGGCGGTCGGCTCCAGCAGGCGGATGATGGCGCGGCCCAAGGTCGTCTTGCCGCAGCCGCTCTCGCCCACGAGGCCGACGGTTTCGCCCGGTGCGACAGTGAGGCTCACGTCATCCACGGCCTTCACCCACGCGTTCACGCGGCTGAAGACCCCGTGCTTGACCGGGAAGTGGACTTTGAGATTGCGGACTTCGAGGAGGTTCATGCGCGCGAGGTTAGCCGGAAGGCCGGGAGAGTTCACCGGGCAAATCACGCGCGCCATGCAGCACGCGGAGGATTTGAACTCGGTCTGGAAGCTCCCGGTAGAAAATCAGATGCCGGGGAAAGCCGCGCACACGCCACGAACGCACCTCGGGAAACCCCAAATCAACCCGGCAGCGGCCCATGCCCGGATTGGCGGCGAGGAACTCAAAAGTGTCGTAAGCCGCGATGAGGAAGCGGCGAGCCGCCCGTGGGTTCCAAGCGCGGATGTAGCGGGCAATCCCCTGCAAGTCGCAGAAGATGAACTCGCTCTCCTCCCAGCGCGGAGTCATTCGAGCGAGGCGAGGATGCGGTCAATGTTGGCGCGGTCGCCGGGGACGAACTTGCCGGCGAGCGCCTCGGCCAGCTTCTCGCGCACGCCGGGCGGCGTCTCCTCGTCCTGCCAGAGCAACGCCTCCAACTCGTCCCGCTCGCGGCTGGGAAGGTGGTCAATCGCGGTCTTGATTTCGGCTACGGTGCTCATGGTGAGAGGTTATTGTTGCCTGTCGGGCGCGTCAACCGGCACGGCTGGTTGCGAAAGGCCCGTTCATGAAATCCTGAATTTAGCCATCACTCGCTCTCTCCATGAAAACACGCCTGCAAATGAACGCGTAGAGCAACCGTTCATCAAAGTCAGCCCCAAGCTCGTGGACAAAATCAAATCGCTCTGCCAAGTGACTCTTGGATGGGGAGAGCATCACTGGCAACTCCTTCGTGGAAACTCGTGCAGTGGTTCCGATCTCACGACCGCTGGCGGATAGCACATGGTCAGTCCTGACACCCCAACGGATGGAGCCTGTACATCGTCCGGCTTCATCCTCGACAAGGTCTTTGCCGATCACTGAAAAGGATGCCTCGCGAATCACTCCTTTCGGGCTGCCGTCAGCGGAAAAGAACTCCGTCTTCAGATTCTGATCATGCACCAGAGCATTGAGAGCGTTTGATAGGGCATGGAACTTCAAAAACCAACCGGAGACACATCTCAATCCAGCGAAGAGCGCATCGTAATTCAACCGTCAGCGAATAATCACCCGCAGTCGAAGCCACTTCATAGACAACTCCTTCAGTTTCGGAAGTTCGAGCAATCCGCAGCTTTCGTGTCGTTAGAGGATTCATTTCCAATAAGGACACCTCACCCACCGGCCCGGCTCGACCTCCACCAGCTCCGGGGCTTTCTGCGAGCAATCGCTTTGCGCCTTGGGGCAGCGCGGATGGAAGCGGCAGCCGCTGGGGAACTGGCCGAGGTTAGGCACGTTGCCGGGGATGGCCTGGAGGCGCTCCAGTTCGTGGCCGAGCTGCGGCACGGAGTTCATCAAGGCCTGCGTGTAGGGGTGCAGCGGGCGCTGGAGCAGGGCGCGCGCGGGGGACAGCTCGACGATTTGCCCGGCATACATCACGGCCACACGGTCGGCGATGTCGCCCACGATGCCGAGGTTGTGCGTGATGAGCAGGATGCTCATGCGCAGGCGCTGCTTGAGCTCCCGGAGCAGCTCGAGGATTTGCGCCTGGATGGTCACGTCCAGCGCGGTGGTCGGCTCGTCCGCGACCAACACGTCCGGCTGGCAGGCCAGCGCCATGGCGATCATGACGCGCTGCTGCATTCCGCCGCTCAATTGGTGCGGATAATCGTGCATGCGGGCCGCCGGATCGACGATGCCGACCGCGTCGAGCCAGCGCACGATCTCCGCATCGACGTCCGTGACATCGCGGCGATGCAAACGGATCGCCTCCCCGATTTGGCTCCGCACCGTGTAAACCGGATTGAGTGATGTGCTCGGCTCCTGGAAAATGTAGGCGATCTTTCCACCGCGCAACTTGCGCAAGCGGGCCGCGTCCATCGTCATGACGCTTTCGCCATCGAAGAGTATTTCCCCGCCTTTGATCACCGCCGGCGGCACAGGCAACAGCCTCGTCAGGGCCAGCGCGGTCACGCTTTTGCCGCTGCCACTCTCGCCCACGATGGCCAAGGTCTCACCGGCGGCCAATTCGAAGGAAGCATCCTTCACCGCTTCAATCGTGCGGTCTTCGAGGACGAAATCGATGCAGAGGTTGCGGACTTGGAGGATGGGTTGGCTCATTGTCTTTCCGATCGGGTTTCCACCGCCTGCCGCAGCGCGTCCCCCGTCAGGTAAAACGACAGTGCCGCGATGAGAATGGCAAGCCCGGGGAACAAAATCAGCCACCAAGCATCGAGAATGTAGGTCTTGCCGTCGGCGATAATGTTGCCCCACGTGGCCTGGGGCGGTTGCACGCCGAAGCCGAGAAAGCTCAAGCCGGCCTCGGCCAGGATGGCCTCCGGCACCCCGAGCACGGCCGTGACCAAAATCGGGGCCGCCGCGTTGGGCAGCATGTGACGGAAAATGATTTTCGGGCCGCGCTGCCCGAGGGCCCGCGCGGCCTGCACATAGGCTGACTCGCGCAAGGTGAGGAATTCCGCGCGGACCAGACGCGCGGTACCCGTCCAGCTGACCAAGCCGATCACGATGATGATGTTGAAAATGCTCGGACCGACCAGCGCCACGGCCGTGAGGATGAGAAAAAATGTCGGGAAGCACATGATCGCATCGACGAAGCGCATGATGAGTTTGTCCACCCACTTGCCGAAATAACCCGCCACCGCACCGACCGTCACCCCGATGAAAAGCGAAACGAACACCGCGACAAATCCAACCGTCAGGGAAATGTAGGCCCCGTTGAGCAAGCGACTGAAGACATCGCGTCCGAGATTGTCCGTACCGAGCCAATTGACCGAATCGGGCGGGAGTAGTTTCCGCTCGAGGTTGGTCGCATCGGGGTCCATCGGCCATGGGATGCCGAGGACATCAAGCACGAAGAAGGCCACGGCAATGACGGCAAGCAGGCCGACCATGCCGAGGGCGCAGAGTCCGATTTTGTTCGCGCGAAAACGGCGCAGGGACCGCTCCATCGGACTAGCGGCGACCTCGAGAGGTTCTGGTGTCGTCGTGATCATTCCAATCGCACCCTCGGGTCGACCACCGCGTAAAGCACGTCGGCCAGCAGGTTGCCGAGCAGCACGAGCGCCGCGGTGACAAAGTTCAGCGCGACGAGCGTCGGGTAATCACGTTCCAGCACCGCCTCGTAGCCCAAGCGCCCCATCCCGGGGTAGGCGAAAATGTTTTCGATGATGACCGCACCGCCGATCAGCGCGGGCAGGAGCATTCCGATGCCGGTGATGAGCGGGCGCACCGAGTTGCGCAGGGCATGCCGGTAAAACACCGCATTCTCGTCGAGTCCCTTGGCCCGTGCCGTGCGGATGTAATCCTCGCGCAGAGTTTCAATCATGCTCGCCCGGATAAAGCGCGACTGCACGGCCACGCCGCCGATGGCGAGGATCGAGGCCGGCAGCATGACGTGCCACCAGCGGTCAAGAAAGACCTCGAGGCCATTGCTGAAAGTGACGCCGATCGTATGCGTCCCAAGGATCGGCACCGCCCCGTAGTTGACGAGGCCGATGGCCAGCAGATAGGAAACCCAGAACCCCGGCAGCGCGATGAAGACAAAGGCCAGGACGCTCGTGATCACATCCGGAGGTCGCCCCGCATGCCGCGCCCCGTAAACGCCGAGCAAAAGACCGAAGCTCAAGGACAGCGCCAGCGCCCCGAGATTGAGAGCGAGGGTGGAGGGGAGGCGCTCGGCGATCTTCGCCAGCACCGGCCGCTCGTCCTTGATGCTGCGCAACTCACCGGTGAAGAGGTCACGCATGATGAACCCGTATTGCTCGTGCAGGGGCTTATCGAGGTGGAATTTCTCGCGAAAGATCCGCTTCACATCCTCCGAGACTTTGGGATTCAACTCGCCCCAGGGATACGGACTCCCCGGCGTCAGCGTGATGATGAAAAATGAAATCAGGCTGATGAAAAACAAAAGCACGACCGAGGCGAGGAGACGGCGGATGATGAAGACGGTCATGGCTTACTCGCTGGCCTCCTTGGCGTATTCCGGGCGGTAAAACCACTCGAGGTAGTGACTCCACCCCGCTTTGGTCATTGTCACCGGTTCGTCGATCCAGGTGCCATCCGGCCCCGGCCGCTTCACGCGGAAGGCATCCTTCCACATGACAGATGTTCCCTCGGGCACAAAAAGAAACAGATACGGTTGGTCGTCGTAGATCAACTGCTGCAATTCGCCGCACTGGCGGATGATCTCGTCGCGGTCGAATTCCTCGCGCACCGATTCGAGCAGGCGGTCGGCTTCCTTGCTCTGGTAGCCGACCATGTTGAGGCGCTCGGGCTCGGTCTGGGACGAGTGCCAGATCTGGAACTGGTCGAAGCCCTGCCCCAAGGCCCAGCCG
>CAMCFN010000034.1 GCA_945874145.1 Akkermansia muciniphila | reverse complement strand
CGGGTGCGCTTCAAGTCAGGCGGCGCGGGTTCAGCGGACAGTTCAAGCGAGTCACTCACGAGAGGTGAGGAGAAGGCAAAACCCGGCTTCTGGCACGGTCAAATTGTGCCGACATACTCACAGGCTGTTCACATTTCTCCGGTGGCCGTGGGGCATCCGAGAATTCCTGACCCTAGAAACGGATTGTCACGCCGTGGCCCGCTGCTAGGCTCCGCCCCATTGAAGCGGCAGACGTGGCAGCTATGACAACTCCTGCAGGCCAACCCGGCGACGACGAGTGGATGAAAAACTCCGCCCTCTATCGTGAGTTCCTCGCCGAGCGCGAAGAAATCATGAAACATAAGTGGATCGAGTCTGAAAAGGCCCGGCAGGACATCGGCTTCGAGCGCGCCCTCACGGACTGGATCGTCAAACATCGCGCCAAGTGGCGCAAAGGCCGCCACGCCTAGTCCTGACCCCGCCGGGCCGCTGTGCCCGGTGCTTCCCGCCTTCCTAGCATGCCTGATGCCCTGTTGCTCGATCCCGCCGCGCTTTCCCGTGCGCTGGTCCGCATTGCCCACGAAATCGCCGAGCGCAACGAAGCTGGCCGGGACGTAGTGTTCGTAGGCGTGCAAACCGGCGGCGTGCATCTCGCCGCCCGCCTGGCCCGGACCCTCGGGGAGATTTGGAGCCATCCGGTCCCCTGTGGCACTCTCGACGTGAGCATGCACCGTGACGATCTGGCCAGTCACTTGGCCCCCGCTGTCCACGCCACCCAGATGCCCGGCGACATCACTGGCAAGACAGTCGTGCTGGTGGACGACGTGCTGTTCAGCGGTCGCACCACCCGTGCTGCGCTGGATGCTTTGAACGACTTTGGCCGCCCCCGCCGCGTGCAACTGGCCGTGCTCATCGATCGCGGCCATCGCGAGCTCCCCATCAAGGCTGACTTCGTGGGCAAGAACCTGCCCACCCGCGCCAATGAACACGTCAGCGTCCGGCTGACAGAGACTGACAAGGAAGACGGGGTTTGGCTGGTGAAGAACGGAACTTCGGCGTAGTCCTGCGCCCAAGCTCCTAAAACCTCACTGCGGTCTCGGCGGCGCGGATTTCTCTTACTCCTTGGTCCCGATGGTCTTGTCCGCATTGATGCCGAAGGCCGCAATCCCCGCCACCAGAAAGCCCGCCGCACACAACAGGAACGCCTCATGCCAGTTCTTGTCCGTGTCGTAATTCTTCAGCACCCACGGGATCAGCGCCGGCGTCAGGGCCGCGCCGAAGTTGCCCCACATGTTCGCCCAGCCAAAAATGGACGAAGAATAGCGCCCGCCGACATCTTGAATGTAAGCCCACACCGCCGGCACCCCGAGGTCGGTGGTGAACGCCACCAGCGACAAGGCCGCCACGATGGCCCATGGCGACTCCAGCCAAAGGCAGGAGAGATACGCGCCCACGGCGATGAACTTCGTGCCGATGAGCGGCAGCGCCCGGCCCCAGCGCAAGCCCACCCGTTGCACCAGCCAGTCCGTCAGCCACCCGCCCACCAGCATTCCCACCATGCCGGCCAGCAGCACGATGGTGGACATCAGCCCGCCGGTCCTCGGGTCCACGCCCTTCACGTCCTTCAGGTAGGTCGGCAGCCACGACACGAGAAACACCCAGCCGATGTTCACGCCCCATTGGAGCAGGCACATCAACCACATGCTCCAACTGCTCAACAATGCCCGCCATGGAAATGGCGGCGCGGCAGCGGCGGTGACCGGGGGCGGCGAACCGGCCAGAATCAAGTGGCGTTCCGCTTCATTGCACATCGGATGTTCCACCGGCGAATTCCGGAACAGCCACCAGAACACGCCCGCCACCAGCAGTCCCGAGACGCCATACAGCAGCAGCACCGTGCGCCAGCCCAGCAGATCCTTGAGCAACCATGCGGTCAGCGCCGGGGCGATGGCCCCACCGAGCCGCCCGCCGAGCGACACGATGCTGCTGGCCTTGCCCCGCGCCGCCAGCGGCGTCCACAGCCGCACTAGACCGTTGCTCGCTGGATATGCGCCCGCCTGCGCCAGCCCGAAACCCATCCGCGCAATGATGAGCGAGACAAACCCACCGGCAAACCCCGTCAACGCCGTGCAGAGCGACCACAACGCGATGTAAAATGTCATCATCCCGCGCGCCCCGAACTTGTCCGCCAGCCAGCCCGCCGGCACCTGCCCGAGCGCGTAGGCGAAGAAGAACGACGAGATCACATAGCCCGTCTGCTGGCCTGTCAGCCCCATGCTCTGCTTGAACTCGTCGAGCTTGGCTATCTCCGCGATGCACACGCGATCCAGGTAGAGCAACACCGCCGTCAGCGTCGTGACGGCCACAATCGTGTGGCGCACCTGGGTGGGTTTTACGGGAGACATGGCGCGAGCAAACCGCCCGACAGCCGCGAAGTCAAACCTCCGCTGCCGTGAGTGATGCGTCAGTTTGGAGCGCCGAGCATTGCTCGGCATGAGGGAACAGTGGCGTTCTGGCCGAGCAATGCTCGGCGCTCCTATTCGGGGTCCTGCAACTCGCTGAACGGATGGGTTGAACTCCCCGGCATAGCCCCGTTACTCTTTCGCCATGGGTCGCCAATGGTTACATGCCAAACGCCTCGTCAACAACCTGAAGAAGGGCAAGACGACCGGCAAACTCGTCCGCGAAATCATGGTCGCCGCCAAGCTCGGCGGACCCGATCCAGCGGCCAACGCCCGCCTCTTCACCGCCTGCGAAAAGGCCCGGAAGGACAGCGTCAACCGCGACGTCATTGAGCGCGCCATCAAGAAGGGTTCCGGCACCGGCGACGACAAGCTCATCCTGGAGCACATCGTCTTCGAGGGTTACGCCCCGCACAAGGTGCCCGTCATCGTCGAGGTCATGACCGACAACGTGAACCGCACCGCGCCGGAAGTCCGCGTGCTGTTCAAGGCCGGCCAGCTCGGCACCACCGGCAGCAACAAATTCCTTTTCGACCACGTCGGCCTCGTGGAAGCGCACCATCCCACGCTCGGCGCCGACATTGAAGCCGCCGCCATCGAGGCTGGCGCAAATGAAGTGGAACCGCTCGCCGCCCCGCAGAATGACGACATCCCCGAAGGCACCACCGGGGCGCGCTTCATCACCGACCGCACCGCCATTCATGCCGTGTCCCAATGGCTTTCTAAAAACGGCTGGACCGTGGTGACGAGCGAAATGGGTTACGTGCCGAAGAGCTTCCCTGAACTCACCGAGGCGCATCGGGCCGAGGTTGGGGCCTTCCTTCAGGAACTGGATGACCACGATGACGTCCATCGCGTCTGGGCCGCGCTGAAGTAGCTCGGGCGCCTCACGCCAGCGCTGGGAACAACTCGCTGTCCAGTCGATCTAGCTCCTTCCGCAGCCGCTTGACGGACAGCTTCGCGTGCACCTCGTCCAGTTCGATGCCCACGCAACCGCGCTTGGTGTGCAGCGCAGCGATTACCGTGCTGCCGGCTCCGAGGAACGGGTCCAGCACCAGGTCGCCTTCGTTCGTCGCGGCCAGCAGACACCGCTCAATCAAGGCCAGTGGCTTCTGCGTCGGGTGCTTGCCGAGGCCTTTCTCCGCCTTGCCCGGGGCAGTCATCTTCCAAACCGTCTTCATCTGCTTGCCACCGTTGGCCGCGCGCATCGCCTGATAGTTGAACACATGCTTGCTGCGCTCGTTCTTCGCCGCCCACAGCACGGTCTCGGTGCTGTGCGTGAAGTAGCGGCAGGAAAGATTCGGCGGCGGATTGGGCTTCTCCCAAGCGATGTCGTTGAGGATTTTGAAGCCCAGTTGCTGCATCGCGAACCCGATGCTGAAGATCGCGTGGTGTGTGCCGGTGACCCAGAGCGTGCCGTTGGGCTTGAGCACCCGCTGGCAGCGTCGCAGCCACTCCAGGTTGAATTCGTGGTTCAAGTCCGGGCCGCGCGATTTGTCCCAATCGCCCTTGTCCACCTTCACCATCTTGCCGGCCTGGCAGGTGATGCCGCCGTTGGAAAGAAAGTAAGGCGGATCGGCGAAGATGCAGTCGAACCGCCCCTCGGGATGTTCAGCGGCGATGCTGTCCAGTAGGTCGAGGCAATTTCCCTGATACAACGAGAGCGCGCGGGCTGCATCCGCGTGCAAGAGGCGCGGCGGGGTCGAGTCGGGCAAGTGGTTCGGTTGATCTGGCTTCTTCGTCGGCACGGGCAAGGACGATGGACCAACCATGGCTCTCCGCGCAAATCTTGTGTGTGCCGGCCGGATGCCGAACCCCCGTGCCACCCCCACCGCCACCGGGCTTGCCCTGATAGTTTCAGCCTGCGAGGTTCTCCCAGATCCATGAAGCCTTCCACCCCTTTCCCCCGCCTCACCCGTCGGGATTTTGTGCGCACGGGCTCCGTGCTGGCGGCGACCGCGGTGGCCAGCGCGGCTAATTCGGGACGTGCGGCCGACGCGCCCGTCACCGCCAACCCCGTCGCCGCTTCGCCACCTCGCCCGCTGCTCACGCCCGCCGACAAGTTCAGGGATGTGTCTCGCGGCAAGCCCGTGCCGCACACGCTCAAAGGCGAAGCTTTGCTGCAAGCCCGACTCACCCCCGAAACTTGGCGATTGGAGATCGCCGCCGACGCCACGCCAAACCCAGCCATCAAAGATCAAGCTGGCCTCACTCAACCGCTTACACTGGCCGATGGCACCGCGCTCGACTTGCCCGCACTGCTGAAGCTTGGCCAGCAGCATGAAGTGAAGTTCCTCAAGGCCATGCAATGCCTCAACATCCCCGCGCCTCTCGGCCAGGGCCTGTGGGAAGGCGTGCCGTTGCGCGAGGTGCTGCGTCTCTGCGGCCAGTTGCGCAACGTGCGCCGCATCTACTACTGGGGCTTCCACAACCACGACCCGAAGCAGCTCTTCCAAGCCTCGCTGACCTACTCGCAAGCCATGGAGACGCCGCCGGGCGAGCTGCCCGCCTTCCTCGCATACCGCCTTAACGGCGAACCGATTCCGCTCGTTCGCGGCGGCCCCGTGCGCATGGTCATCCCGTGGGCGCACGGGTTCAAATCCATCAAGTGGCTCCAGCGCATCGTCGTCACCAACGACTACAAGGCCAACGACACTTACGCCGAGCAGAACAACGATCCCGAAGCCCCGCTCAAGACCGCCGCCTACCTCGACAACCTCCCGGCGAAAGTCCCCGCCGGCCAGCCGGTGTTCGCCACCGGCCTCGTCATCTCCGGTTTGTCAGGGTTGAAACGGGTCGAGTATTCGTTGAGCCGATCGGACGCCAAGGACGCCGCCGAGCAATGGACCGAAGCGCAATTGGAAGCCCCGCCCGCCGACTGGCGGACGGTGCTGCCGGCAGGGGTCTTCGCGCGGCAACTCCTCGGCTTCAATCCTCAGACCGGCCAGCCCGCCACCTGGCCGTTGCGCTACAGCATGATCTCGTGGTCCGCCACCCTCGCGCGTTTGGCTCCCGGAAAATACGCGTTGCGTGCCCGCGCCGTGGACTTGAATGGCTTTGCCCAGCCCGAGCCGCGCCCGGTCCAGAAGGCGGGCCGGAATGCCCTCGAAGTGCGCGAGTTCGAGGTGGTGTAGCCGCCCAACTGCGTCCCCCCCTCACCAAACCCGCGTGAGCTTGGAATGCTTGCCGCTCGCACTTCGCGGCCGCACTTCGCTGCTGGCTGGCAGCGCGTCCGACGGCGGCTCGGACGCCTCCGGGACTTGGGCTGGAGCCGACCACGGCTGCGGCTTGAACTCAGGAATGGCCGCCTCGATCACCTTGAGCAGCTCACTCCGCCCATGCCGCGCCGTTGCGGAACAGGTGTAGCTCTCCGGCAGGCTTTCACACCACTCCGAGATGCGTTCCTTGAAGGCGGCCATGTTCGCCTGCACCAGCGCCGGCTTCGCGGCATCGGTCTTGGTGAAAACGAGCACGAACGGAATCGCGCTATTGATCAGCCACTCCACGAACTCTAGGTCAATATTCTGCGGTGGCAGCTTGGAGTCGATCAGCGCGAAAACGCAGCAAAGATTCGGGCGATGCTGCAAGTAATCGGCCACCGCCTGGTTGAACTTGGAGCGGTCCTTGCGCGCGACTTGCGCAAAGCCGTAACCCGGCAAATCCACCAACCGCCACGTCTTGTTCATCGTGAAGACGTTGATCATTTTGGTGAACCCGGGGGTTTTGGAAACCCGCGCGAGATCCGGCTTGCCGGACAGCAAATTCAGCAGCGACGACTTGCCCACGTTGGACCGGCCGATGAAGGCGAATTCGGGCAGCGACTCGTCCGGACAGGCGGCCAGGTCCGGCGCGCTACAATGAAAGATGGCGGATGAAATGTTCACGATCAGAAATAACTCGCCGACTATCGCAGCAAACTCGCCTCACAGGAACATCTATTCCGTCAGCGTGAACCTGCCCTCCTGGGTCCGCCAATCAACCAAGGACCGGACGGGACATGCGGAACTTGTCCGCCCGCAGTTGACCGCAACCCGCCGCCACATCAATGCCCCGGCGTTGGCGGATGGTGCTGGGGATGCCGGCCGTTTGCAGCACCTGCTGAAACGCCTTCGCCACGGCGGATGGCGTGGCAGTGCCGGTGAAGCCGTCGGTGGGATTAAGCGGAATCAGGTTCACATGGGCGTCCAGCCCGGTGAGCAACACGCCTAACCGCTCGGCCTGCGCCGGGGAATCATTCGCTCCGGCAATCAGCGTCCACTCGAAGAAAATACGCCGGCCAGTTCGGGCAAAGTAGCTGCGGCACGCCGCCATCAGTTCCGCCAGCGGCCAGCGCTGACTTGCCGGCACCAGCGCCGAGCGCTCCGCCTCCGTCGCGCCGTGCAGGCTCACAGCGAGGTGATACGGACGCCGCTCCATCGCCAGCCGCAGGATGCCCGGCACCACGCCCACCGTGCTGATCGTGATGCGGCTCGGACCGATGTTCAGCCCGCGCCGGTCGGTGATGATTTCCAGCGCGGTCATAACCGAGTCGTAATTGTGCAACGGCTCGCCCATGCCCATGAGCACCAGATTGCGCAAGCCTTCGCTGCCGGCGGCATGCAACGCGAGCTGCGCATGACGCACCTGCGCGACGATTTCACCAGGTCGCAGATGCCGCACGAAGCCCATCTGCCCCGTCGCGCAGAAGACGCAGCCCATCGCGCAGCCGGCCTGCGTGCTCAGGCAGGCGGTATGGCGTCCCTTGAAGCCCATCACCACCGTCTCGATGGTCTGCCCATCGGCCAGGCGAAGCAGAAACTTCCGTGTCAGTCTGTCCGTGCTGGCGATGTCGGCAGTCTGGTTTGGCGCCTCAATGAAGAACCGTCGTTCCCCGCCTACTTGCTGCGCCACCCAGCGCCGCAATGGAGGCAGGAAGTCCGTCGCATCGGAAAAGTCCTGCTTGAGCCCGTGGTGCAACGCCCGCCACAGCGCCCGCGCGTGCAGCGGCGACAACCCTGCCACGACGAACTCCCGTTCCAGCTCCGCCAACGTGAGGTCGAGGAGCGAACGGGGCGCGGTGGCGCCAGCAGCGTCGGTCGTCATGTCGCCAGCCAGTGTGGCGTCTGGAATCCCCGCTGCGACATTGAAATCAGAACGCGTCCTGGTTTCGCCGCTTTTGTTGGCATAAGGCGACCGAAGACGTGCGGATGCATTCTACTCGGAAGCCTTGCCACTTCTGGGCGCTTCCGAGTGGTTTTCTGACCATGTTTAACCTTGCCGAACTGCTTCGCCAGCACGAGGGCAAGACGCTGGAGTTCAAGCGCGACCTCTCCTCGCCGGACCGCGTGATGCGGACCCTCGTGGCGTTTGCCAACGGCGCGGGCGGCGTGCCGGACATCGCCAAGACCGAGGAGCAACTGGCCAGTTTCATTTCCGACCGCATCGAGCCGCGGCTCGTGCCGGAGATTCACATCATCCCGTTCCGCAAGACCCACGTCCTGGCCGCCGAAGTTTTTCCCAGCCCCAGCCGCCCGCACTACGTGAAGGCCGTCGGCTACCCGGCCGGCGTCTCTGTCCGGGTCGGCTCGACGAACCGCCAGGCGGACGCGGCGGCGGTGGCGGAACTCCAGCGCGTCGTGCGCGGTCGCTGCTACGACGAGGAGCCGCTGCCGGAATTGCACTCTGAAGCCATCGACTTCCGAGCTGCTTCCGAGTGCTTCGCGCCCATTCGCCGGCTGCGGAAGAAAGACCTGCGCACGCCTCATCTTCTCGCCCTGCACCAGAAACGCGAAGTGCCGACCGTCGGCGGAGTCGTGCTGTTTGGTGCCGATCGGTTGAAGCAATTCCCCGAGGCCTGGCTGCGCGCCGATTGCTTCGAGGGCACGGACAAAAGCGTCATCCTCGATTCCGCCAATCTCACGAACCATCCCGTGCTCGCGGTGGAGGAAGCCATCCGCTTTGTGCAACGCAACACCCGGCGCGCACTCGAAGTGAAACGCGTGCATCACCGCGAAGTCTGGGAATTCCCAGTCCTCGCCTTGCGCGAGGCGATTACCAACGCCTTCGTCCACGCCGACTACGCTCAACGCGGCTCGCCCCTCCGCCTCGCCATCTTCCGTGACCGCATCGAAATCGAGAATCCCGGCAACCTCCCGCCCCGCCTCACCATCGAAGACATCCGGCGCGGTGTTTCCAAACTGCGCAACCGTGTCATCGGGCGCGTCTTTCACGAGCTTGGACTCATTGAGCAATGGGGCAGCGGCATCCAGCGCATGACCGCCGCGTGCCGTGCCGCTGGATTACCTGAACCGGAGTTGGAGGAAATCGGCAGCAGCTTCCGCGTCACTTTCCGCCGCGAGCGCGTGGCGAAACCCGAGCGCGACCGGCTCGACACCGCCATGGTGGAATTTCTGCGGCGCAAGCCCGGCGCCTCCACCAGCCAGATTGCCGCGGCCATCAAGCGCACCACCCGCGCCACGCAAACGCGCCGCAAGCGCCTTGTCGAACTCGGCCAACTCGTCGCCATCGGCAGCAGCACCCAGGACCCGCGCAAGGTGTATCACTTGAAGCAGGGCGTGTGACGGGGAGCGCCAGCCCCAGTGGGGCGACATCTTTGTAGCATCCGCGTTGGAAATGAATTCAAGCTCCGTCAGGAGCGGAATAGGTCGCCCCGACGGGGCCGGGAAATTTTGAGATGTGGAATTCTACATAGTTTTGCTCCTCATGGAGCTTGGCGACATAGAATGCAGGACAAATGTATTTGACACAAAAAATGAGGCCCCGCAGTTTTTGAGTATGATGCGTTTCAGGGAGTTATCGATTCTTAGTTCTCTGGGGCTCCTCTGGTTGCTGACGACTTCGGCTGCTTTCTGCCAATACACTTTCACGAAGGTCGTCGATACCGCGAACACGTTTCCGGGCAATGCGACGACGTTCACCTCGTTCCAAGAGCCGGTGGTGCACGCGGGCGTAGTGGCGTTCGCCGGATCTTCGGCGACAAACGGTGGCGTGTTCCGCTGGACGAACAGCATTTTGCAGAAGGCGGCGGATTTCAGCACCACGCCGCCGAATGGCAGCGGTAAATTCACTTTTTTTTCCGGGTTCACGGTGTATGTGGAGAATGGCGTGGTGTCGTTCCGCGGCATCGGCAGCGCGGGGAACGGCATCTATCAATACGACGGCGCGACGCTCACGCGACTGGCAGACACGGCGGCGCCCAACCCCGCACCCGGCGGCGCGACGCCATTCACCTTTCTGTATGCGCCGAACATGAAGGATGGATTGGTGGGTTTCATCGCGGAGACGACAAATTTCGCGCGGGGAATCTTTCTCTCCAGCAACGGGGTGATGAGCGCTAAACTCGTGCCCAGCACGGGGTATCCCGGCGGCACGGGCAGGTTTGCGCTCAGTTCGCAGATTGGACTGGATGACGGCAACATCGCCTTTGTCGGGATTGAAGACGGTAACAACACCCGGCACGGCATCTTCACATTGAGCGGGGGAACGTTGACGAAGGTGGCGGAAAAAAATGTGACGACCGTTCCCGGCGTGGGCGGTGTGTTCACCGATGTGCAAAACATGCCGCCAGACGTGAGCGGCACGAAGGTGGCGTTCTACGGCGCCTATGCGACCGGCAATGGAATCTTTGCGGCAAATCTGGACGGCAGCGGATTGACGACGCTGGTCTCGACGGCCATGGCCATCCCGGGCGGCACGGGTAATTTCACGGGCTTTACGGAGTTCGAATATGACAACGGCGACCTAGTGTTCGGCGGCTCAGGGGCTAGCGCGCAGAGCGGGATTTATCTGCTGCGCAACGGCACCCTGACCAAGATCCTCGACAAGACAACGTCGCTTGGTGGCAAGACGATTTCCACCATCAACTTTCGCAATGCCAGTTATGCCAACGGCGAACTGGCCTTTGGTGTCAACTTCACCGACGCGACCCAGGCGATTTATTACACATCCATCGGCGCGCCGGTAAGCGGGGGGACACTGGGGTCGATGCAATATTCAGCCGGCACGGGCGCGAGTTTCTCATTCACCGGTGGCACGGTCGGCCAGCCATACCGCATCCAGTATTCGACGAACCTGCTTTTGATCAACTGGACCGCGATAACGAACTTCACCTACACGTCCCCCGTTATCGTAACCAACGCAGACGCACCGAACAGTCCGCTACGTTTCTATCGGGCCATCACCCCTTGACCGAGACCCCGTGATTTAGCGAGCCGGGAGGATGATAAAGCAGAGAACTAGTGCTTACTTGCATTGGTAATAGATAATATTTACTGTGCGGTGCATGGCACGCGCAGCACCGCAGATTACCTGTGATCCGCAAGACCAGCAGGCGTTGGTAAGGTTGGCCGCCAGTCGAACCGAACCCAAACAAGCCGTGGAACGGGCGCGCATTATTTTAGGCTGTCTGGCCGGCCAACGCGTGCAAGACATCGCCCGCCAATGCCACACGCGTCCCAATACCGTCATCAAGTGGCGGCAGCGCTTTGTGCAAGGCGGTCTGCCCGGACTGAGTGATGCGCCCAGGCCTGGAGCCAAGCCGATTTATGGCGAGGAATTCCGCCATCGGGTGCTGGCGGTTTTGGAACTGCCGCCGCCTGCGGGACAAGCCGCCTGGGACGGGCCGGCGGTGGCCGCCCATCTCAACGGCTCCGTGCACGCCGTTTGGCGCGTGTTGCGCAAAGAGGGGATCTGCTTGCAGCGGCAACGTTCGTGGTGTGTCAGCACGGACAAGGAGTTTGCCGCCAAAGCGGCCGACATTGTCGGGCTGTATCTCAATCCCCCGGAAAATGCCCTGGTCATCAGTGTGGATGAAAAGCCAAGCATTCAGGCCTTGGAGCGGGCCACCGGCTATGTGGAAACCGACAACGGCAAGATTGTGCGCGGCTGCAAGCGCACCTACAAGCGGCATGGAACCCTGAATCTATTTGCGGCCCTGCAAGTGAGCACCGGACTGATCCAGACCGCTACCACCGTCCTGAAACGACGGGAGGAGTTCCTGCGCTTCATGGATCAGATCGTTGCGGATACGCCCGCCGGGCGGCAGTTGCATGTGATTCTGGACAATTACTGCACCCACAAGAAGTGCGACGCCTGGCTGGCCGCGCATCCCCAGGTCCATTTTCATTTCACCCCGACCTCGGCCAGTTGGCTGAACCAAGTTGAAATCTGGTTCGGCATCCTGACGCGCAAGGCGCTGCGCGGGGCCAGCTTCAAGAATGTCACCGAGTTACGCCAGGCCATCGAGGCGTTCATCGCCGCCTACAATCCGAAGGCCAAACCCTTCAAATGGCGCAAGCGCGAGGTGAAAGGATCACAGTTGCGGAATACTATCGTTAACCTATGCAGTTAAGCAATAGTTTCAATTCTTCGCCCTTGCCAGCTCCTCCTCAAAATCCACGATCTCTTTAATCTGTACCAGAAACCAGCGGTCAATTTTCGTGAGATTAAAAATCTCCTCGATGGTGAAGCCGGCGCGCAGGGCGTGGCGGATGAAGAAGATGCGTTCGGCGTTGGGCACGCTCAGTTTGCGGCTGATGACGTCGCGCGGGAGTATGTCGCGGTCGCCATAGACTTCCGTGCCGATGCGCCAGGGTTTGCCGTCGCCGCCCAGGCCGCTGCGGCCAATCTCCAGCGAGCGCAGGCATTTTTGCAGGCTTTCCTTGAACGTGCGACCAATGGCCATCGCTTCGCCCACGCTTTTCATCTGCGTGGTGAGCGTGGGGTCGGCCTGCGGGAATTTCTCGAAGGCAAAGCGCGGAATCTTGGTGACGACGTAATCAATGCTCGGCTCAAAGCTCGCGGGGGTTTCGCGCGTGATGTCGTTCCTGAGTTCATCGAGCAGGTAGCCGACGGCGAGCTTGGCGGCAATCTTGGCGATCGGAAATCCCGTTGCTTTTGATGCGAGCGCGGAGCTGCGGCTGACGCGCGGGTTCATCTCGATGATGACCATGCGGCCATTCTCCGGGCTGACGCCGAACTGGATGTTCGAGCCGCCGGTTTCGACGCCCACGGCTCGGATGACGGCGAAGCTCTGGTCTCGCATGATCTGAAATTCCTTGTCGGTCAGCGTCTGGATGGGCGCGACGGTGATGCTGTCGCCGGTGTGGACGCCCATCGGGTCGAAGTTCTCGATGGAGCAGATGATGACGCAGTTGTCGGCCTTGTCGCGCATCACTTCCATCTCGTATTCCTTCCAGCCGAGGAGGGATTCTTCGATGAGGATTTCGTTCACGGGTGAGAGCTCGATGCCGCGCTTGGCGATCTCCTCGAACTCTTCGCGGTTGTAGCCGATGCCGCCGCCGGTGCCGCCGAGCGTAAACGCGGGGCGGATGATGAGTGGGAGGCGGCCGATCTTTTCGGCCACGGCGCGGGCTTCGTCCATGTTATGCGCGACGCCGGAGATGGGCACATCGAGGCCGATTTGGAGCATCAATTCCTTAAAGGCAAAACGGTCTTCGCCCTTGTGAATGGCCTCGGGCTTGGCGCCGATCATTTCCACGTCGTGGCGTTCGAGCGCGCCATTCTTGTTCAGTGCCATGGAAGTGTTGAGCGCGGTCTGGCCGCCGAGGGTGGGGAGCAGGACGAGCTTGCCCGTTGCGCCGAGACGTTTCATCTCCTCCTTCTCGCGGATGATGATCTTCTCCACGCACTCGGGCGTGATCGGCTCGATGTAGGTGCGATCGGCGAACTCCGGGTCGGTCATGATGGTGGCCGGGTTGGAGTTTACGAGGATGACCCGGTAGCCCTCCTCTTTGAGCGCCTTGCAGGCCTGGGTGCCGGAGTAGTCGAACTCGCACGCCTGCCCGATGATGATGGGGCCGGCGCCGATGATGAGGACGCTGTGGATGTCGGTGCGTTTAGGCATGGCTAAATCAAATCGCTCGCAGTGGGCGACGGCTGAGTGCAACCTCGCTCCGCAAAAGCTCGGTGAGTGAACGCAATCTCGCGGCGCTTGTCAGCGGTTTTTTGTGCATGGCGGCGACCTTGCCAAGCAGGGGCCGAAAGCTACGATGCCGGGCGTGATTTTCCGCGTCCTTGCCCTCCTCGCGCTTGCCCTCGGCCTGAATGCCTTCGCCGCCGCGCCCTTGCCGTGGAAGCTGGTCTGGGCGGATGAATTCGACGGGCCGAAACTGGACTTCACCAAGTGGGCCGTGGAGGAAAACGGCCACGGCGGCGGCAACAACGAACTGCAATGGTTTGTGGACCGGCCGGAGAACGTGCGCCTGGAGAACGGGCTGCTGGTGGTCGAGGCGCGGAAGGAGCTGTTCACTCAGGCCGGGCAGACGCGGGCGTTCACCTCGGGCCGCCTGCGCACCAAGCATCGCGCGGACTGGACGTATTGCCGCGTCGAGGTGCGCGCGAAACTGCCGCGTGGGCGCGGCATCTGGCCCGCCATCTGGATGCTGCCCACGGCGGACAAATACGGCAGCTGGGCGGCGAGTGGTGAGATCGACATCGCGGAGGTCGTCGGCCACGAGCCGCACCAGGTCCACGGCACGATTCACTTTGGTGGCAAGTGGCCGCGCCAGCAGTCCGCCGGGAAACCCTTCGCCCTGCGGCAAGGCACCTTCGCGGACGATTTTCACATCTTCGCGTTGGAATGGGAACCCGGGGTCATCCGCTGGTATCTGGACGGCCAGATATTCTCGGCACAAACCAACTGGCGCAGCGAGGGCGGGCCGTTTCCTGCCCCCTTCAACCAGCCGTTCTACCTCCTGATCAACCTGTCCGTCGGCGGCAACTGGCCCGGGCCGCCCGATGCGCAAACCGTCTTCCCGCAACGAATGCTGGTGGACTACGTGCGCGTCTATCAACGGACACCATGAACGCTTTCCTTCGCGCCGCTTTGCTCGCAGCCCTCGTTTCCAACACGGCTGCACAAGCCTCAACGACCAACCTTAACGACCACACCTTCACCCTGCCCGACGGTTTCACCGTCGAGTTAGTCGCCCGCGCGCCGCTGGTGAACCGCCCCATTTCCATCGCGTTCGATGAGCGCGGCCGCCTCTACGCGACCGATTCCTCCGGCTCCAGCGACAAAGGCCCGACGCAATACGAACGCAAGGACCACCGCATCGTGCGACTGGAGGACACCGACGGCGACGGGCGCTTCGACAAGCCCGTGGTGTTCGCGGACAAGATTATGTTCCCCGAGGGCGCGATGTTTTACGAAGGCTCGCTCTACGTCGCCGCGCCGCCGCAAATCTGGAAGCTCACCGACACCGACGGCGACGGCGTCGCGGACAAGCGCGAAGTCTGGCACGACGGCAAGACGCTCACCGGTTGTGCCAACGACCTGCACGGCCCCTACCTCGGCCCGGACGGCTGGATTTACTGGACGAAGGGCGCGTTCGCCGAACAGCGCTACACGCTCCCGACCGGCAAGCCCTTCGTCACCCGCGCCTCGCACATCTTCCGCGCGCGGCCTGATGGCACGGGTATTGAACCCGTGCTCACCGGCGGCATGGACAATCCCGTAGGCGTGGCGTTCCACTCGACGGGCGAGCGCTTCCTGAGCTGCACGTTCGTCCAGCCCGGCGGTGGCAAACGCGACGGCCTGCTGCACGCCATCTACGGCGGTGTTTACGGCAAGGAGCAGGCCGCGCTCGACGGCCACCCGCGCACCGGCGACCTCATGCCCGTGATGACGCACATGGGCGCCGCCGCGCCGTGCGGGCTGACCACGTATCGCTCGCGGGTCTTTGGCGCGGACTGGGCGGACAACCTGCTCGCGTGCTACTTCAACCTCCGCAAGGTCGTGCGCCACGAACTCATCCCCGATGGCGCGACGTTCAAGACCAAGGACACCGACCTGCTCGCCAGCGACCATGTGGACTTCCACCCGACCGACGTTCTGGAGGACGCCGACGGCACCATCCTCATCGTGGACACCGGCGGCTGGTATAAAATCTGTTGCCCCACCTCGCAGCTCGCCAAGCCCGACGTGCTCGGCGGAATCTACCGGCTGCGCCAAGTGGGAATGCCCAAGCCCGCCGACCCGCGCGGCCTCAAACTGAACTGGCCCGCCCTGAAGCCCGCTGACCTCGCCAAACTCCTCTCCGATGAACGGCTCTACGTTCGCCAGCGCGCCATCCACGAACTGGGCAAGCGCGGTGAATCCGCCGTGCCCGCGCTGCGCCAGCTTCTCGTTGGAGACGACGTAAGGAGTCTCACTTCAAAACCGGAAGGCGGCGCGCAGAAGACGGGGAAGAAATTAGAGACTCCTCACGTCGTCACCTACGGGGTGGATGCTCGCCGTGATGCCGTGTGGGCGATCTCGCGCGTCGCCGGCCCCGCCGCGCGCGAGGCCGTCCGCACCGCGCTGAACGACACGGATGCCTCGGTGCGCCACGCAGCACTGCATGTGGTAAGCGTGTGGCGCGACACGAGCGCGGCGGGGCGCGTGGAAACCGTCCTTGAATCAGCTTCACCAGCACTCGCCCGCGTCGCGGCGGAAGCCCTCGGAAGAATAAGCGCGACCAACTCCGTTGCCAACTTGCTCACTGCGGCCGATCACTCCCGCGCAAACGCCGCGACCATGTCGGACGCCCAGCGTGTCCTCTGGCACTCGCTCACCTACGCCATCATTGAGTTGGCGGCGGGCGAAGCCGTCGGCATGCAACTCATCGGGCGCGGGCCGACGGCGGCGACGCTTATCGCCCTCGCTCACAGCGGCGGCGCGAGCCTGAAGCCCGAAACCATCATTCCGCTGCTCCGCTCGCGCGACCCGGTTGTGAAGCAGACCGCGATGTGGATCGCCAGCCAACGTCCCGAATGGGGCAAGCCAATGGCCCGGCATTTTTTTGAAGTGCTGTCCCAACGCTCACTGGCGGAACCCGAACTGTCAGAAGCGCAAGCTCAACTGACGCTGCTGGCCAAGTCACCGGATATTCAAGAGGTGTTAAGGCAGTTGGCCACGGTGGCCAATGTTCCCAAGGAATCCCGGCACCTTGCGCTTCGAGCAATGGCCAGCGCCGGGTTGAAGGAGACGCCACCAAACTGGGCCGACATGCTGGTGGGTAAGCTAATGAGCTCCCGGGACAGCGAGGAGGATCGACGTCTGGAAGCGGCGTTGGCCCGCGCTCTGACTCCACCGAAGCAGTTGGCCGAAGAGTTCCGCCAGAGCCTGCAAGGTGTCGGAGGCGATGCCAGCCTACCCGCCGACATCCGCCTTGTCGCGCTCGCGGCAATTCCCAGCGGCCTCGCCGGCGCGGATGCGAAGCTCTTCGGTTTCCTCCTGAGCGCCGTCAGCCTCAGCCAGCCCGTGCTCACGCGCAGCGCGGCGGCAGGTGTCTTGGCTAAGGCTAAGTTGACCAGCGAGCAACAGCTCACGCTGGCGGACACGATGAAGTCCGTTTCCCCGCTGGATGCGCCGAAGCTGCTGCCGGCGTTCGAGAAGTCGCCGAGCGAGGTGCTGGGTTTGAAGCTCGTCGCGTCGCTCAAGGATTCCACCGGGCTGCGCGGGTTGCGCGTGGATTTGATCAAGCCGCTGCTGGCAAAGTATCCGAAGTCCGTGCAGGACGCCGGCGCGGAGCTGCTCACGCTGCTCAATGCGGACGCGGGCAAGCAGCGCGCTCATTTGGAGGTGCTGCTCCCCATGCTCAAAGACGGGGACGTTCGGCGCGGGCACGCGCTCTTCAAGAGCCAGAAGTCCGCGTGCGCGACGTGCCACGCTATCGGCTACCTCGGCGGTAAGCTGGGGCCGGACCTCACGCGCATCGGGCAGGTGCGCACGGAGATGGATTTGCTGGAGAGCATCGTTTACCCGAGCGCGAGCTTCGTGCGGAGTTACGAGCCGTTCACCGTCGCGGTCAAAGGCGGCGAGGATGTCACCGGCATCGTGCGCAAAGACGCGCTGGATGAAGTGGTCCTCGCGAACGGTCCCGAGACCGAGGCTCGCATCGCCCGTGCGGACGTGGTGGAGATGCGCCCCGGCAAAGTCTCGCTGATGCCCGACGGTCTGGAACAGGCGCTGACGCGGCAGGAATTGGCGGACCTGCTGGCGTTCCTCAAGGCGTCGAAGTGAGCGGGCGAGGAAGTTTTCATTAATCAGTGTTCAGTTTTCAGTCAGGTGACAGGCAATCTGAGGCCCAACTGAACACTGGATACTGAACACTCTCCGTCAAGTCAGCAGCACGCCCTCAATCGCCAGCAGCCGCCGTTTCCATTCCAGCCCACCAGAGAAGCCGCCGAGGCTGCCGTTGGCGGCGAGGACGCGGTGACAGGGGATGAGCACGGGAATCGGATTCGCACCGCACGCTCCGCCGACGGCGCGAGCGGCCTTGCGCTTGCCGAGTTCCTCCGCGATTTCGCCGTAGCTGCGCGTTTCGCCGCGCGCGAGGCGACCTAATTCCGCCCAGACGCGCAGGCGGAACTTGGTGCCGCCGGAGAGATCCAGCGGGGGCAGCGGTGGGGGCGGGGATGGGCTTTTGCCAGCGAGGGCGGCGTGCAGGGCGGCTTGGCTTTGGGCTACCCAAGTGCGGAACGGCGCGGACAGCGGAGCGGCGGGGTCAGCGGATCGGCGGTTGTGTGGGGCCGGGAAGTCCAATCGAGCCAAGCCTTCCGCTGAGAAGTGGGCGAGGAAATCGCCGAGCGGAGTCGGGAGGGCGGCGCGGTGCAGGATGGCGGGCGCGCGCGGCATGGTTCACCGATTCCGCAGGAGGGCGGAGAAGAGGCCGAAGAGCACGGCGAGCAGCACCAGGGAAAGAAGTATGAAGCGGTTGCGGGCGATGCGCTTCTCGTAGCGGAGCGGGCGCAGGCCCTGTATTTGCCCGGAGTTGAGCAGCTTTACGAGCTTGGGATTGCTGGAGGGCGTAAGGCCAAACCGCCGTTTGAGACGCTGCATGCCTGCTGCGAAGCCCGGTTGGCGCAGGCCCAAGTCGGGATGGGGCAGGGAAGCCGGCGAGGTCGGAAGGGAGGCGGTTTTGAGCCGCTCCTGATTCACGGATTCAAAGACGGGTTCGGCTGTGGGCGAGGGCACCGCCTCAGTCCGCGCGCCCCCGGGCAAGGTGGTGGAGCGAAGACGCGGCGAGGGAGGGGACGGCGTGCCGCCCTCGGCCTGTTTGATTTGGTCCTGAAGTGCCGCGATTTCGGCCTCCAAGGCACGGGCGCGTTCGGAAAGCGGGTCGTGTTTTTTCCGGAACCAACCCATGGCGGGAGCCGTCAGCGGCGGAAGAGCAGGAGCAGGACGGAGCCGAGCAGCACTGCGGCGGCCACCGGCCAGGTGAGGGCAAAGCCCAGCCGGCACAGCTCGGGAAAGCTCTGCGCGCCAAGGAAGTGGCCCTGAATCTTGGCGGGACCGGCAGCGGTCGAAGGGGCGGCATCAACTGCGCCATCAAGCAGGGGCCACTTGAGCCGGGCGGCATTCCATTCCATGCGGGCGTTCTCGATGGCGGTGAGGGCGCGGGTGAGTTCGACGTTGTAGGACTCGGCGGACCAGCCTTCCTGGTTGATCGCGCGAACCTTGTCGAGGGCAAGGCGGAGATCGGCGAGGGACTTGGCCATCTGCTCGGCGTCCCGGCGGGACTTGAGCTCGGCGTCTTCGAGCAACACGAGTCCACGCGTGAGGTGGTGGAGCATTTCCTCGTGGCCGGTCTGAAGCTCGACGCGGCGGCGGCGGGAGTCTTCCAGCGTGGCGCGCTCACGCTCCAGTTCCTCCTGCTTGCGCTTCAGCTCCGCGAGCTGCTGCTGGGCGTCGGACACCTTGAGGTCAAGTTCCTCTCGGCTGGGCGGGCGGCTGGCGGGGCTGGGGGCGCTCATGGGGGCGGGGCGGGCAAGGGGCCGCACGGTGGTGAGGACATCGCTGTCCACGAACTCGGATTGGTCAAAGTCCGAAGGCATGGCGAACTGTAGTCGGGACAGGCGGGGTGGAAAGGGAAAATTGAAAGGGCGGCATGATTTTCACTTCGACCCTCTACGTGGTTGATGCAAACCAAGGTTGATGACCAGCGGCTGAACTTCAACGCCGGCGGCCGGTGGGCTCCCGAGCGACGCTCAATGCTCGTAGTTCCGCAGTTTCCGCAGGGCGAATTGCAGCGGAGCATAGCCCAGCGCAAGGGAGAGGGTGACAAACCCTCCGAAGCACAAAAACACCGGTGGGTTGCCCAAGTTGTTGTTCCACCGCCACGGCGAACCCCAGGCCAGCAGGAGCACGCTGGCGACGATGTAAAGAAAGCTCAACACCAGTGCCAGCGTGCCGCCGAAGCCGCTGACGATCTTGCTGGGGTTGTCCTCGCGGAGGTTGGGGTAGAGCACGCCAAGCCCTAGCGCGAGCGCGTTGAGGGTGAGGGTCATCACGGTGATGGCCCCGGCGAAGTAGGCGGTGCGTTCCCAGGGCATTTGCAGCATGTGACAGGAGAGCGCAATCATGCCGAGAGTGACGACGAGTGAGGCCCCGGTGACGAGCAGATACTTGGTCTGCACCACGCGCGGCAGGCCCAGCGGAGCGCGGCCCACGATCCAGAGGCGTTTGCCTTCGAGAGAGAACTGCGGAAAGACGAAGCGCGTGGTGAGCGTGGCGAGGTTGAGTGAGCAGGCGGCTAGGTTGAGGTAGGAAATTAGGTGGAGCCAGAAAGGGCTGCTGATTTGCGACGTGAAATGGCGCAGGTTCAGGATGTAAACGCCCAGCAGGCCGAACAGCATGAGCGACTGACCCCATTGCGTGGTGTCGCGCCAGAACATGCGGACGTCCTTCACCATCAACGCGCGCACGTCCGCTGGGAGCGGCAGAAGGCGGAACGCGAGTTCCATGAAGCCGGTGGGATAGCTGAACTGCCGGCGGCGCTGCTGCCAGTTGCGAAACCATTCCCACTGGCCAAAAGCGCTGGCCCGGCTGTGCACCACCGATGTGGCATCATAGAACAAGTTTCCCATGCGCGTGAAGGCCAGCGCCCCAAAGAACATCACGTGGCTCAACAGCACGAGCAGGAAGAAGCCCGCCGCGTCGCGCGCGCCCTCGGCCCAGTTCTGGACGCTGGCCGACAGCCAGTAGCTGGGCAGGAAGGGGAATTGCGCGAAGCGCGTCTTGGCGAGCAGGCGATCCAGCACGGCCAGCACACGTGTTTCGAGGGATTCTTCATCCACCTGTTCCGGTCGCAGATAGTATTTGACCGCAAAGAACAGTCCCACAGCCACGATCATGGCGGCGGTCTGGAATGCCCGGCGGTCCAGAAACCGGGCGAGGTTCACGGCCGCCCAAGTGCCAAAAATCGCCGGCAGCATGATAAACAAGGCGACCAGCACGACGGTGAGCGCGTAGAAGTGCCACGGAACATTGCGCCACATGCCATACGCTCCCAGCAGCGGCGCGATCAGGAACAGGAAGGCCCAGGACGCGAGCACAGCGGACTCCACGAACTTCCAGCGGAACACCGTCTGTGCCGGCACCGGCAGCGTGAGGAGAAACGCCGTCTCGCGGTTCCGAAAGAAATTGGAGTATCCGATGACGAGGTTGCTGAACAACAGCAGGATGAACAGAAAAGCGAACAGCAGGAACAGCAACCGTTCGATCAGCAGCTCCCCGATGCCGGGAAACACCCCGATGAACCGCAGCCCGCGATGGAACAATCCGAAGGCCAGCACGATGTAGCCGCCGATGAAGAGGACGATGATGGCGGTCAGCAGGTGCGACTGATCGCGCACCGAGCACAGCCGCCGCCAAGATTGCCGCAGGCTCACCTGGAGCAAGAGCGCCAGCGGCGACACCACGGGGTTGGAAACACCATTAGACACGCGGGAAAGCCATGCGGACAAGCAACCGATCGAGTCCTTTTTGAAATGGTCGGGGCGGTGAGATTTGAACTCACGACCTCTTGGACCCGAACCAAGCGCGCTACCAAGCTACGCTACGCCCCGAACCAAAGGGCACGCAAAATGCCGAGCAGGGCGGTGAATTGCAATGACGTTTTTCCGCAAAAGCGGATTTCGGCCTCCTGCTGCCACACGGAGACCTCATTCCTTGTCTGCCTGCTGCGATGGCATTTGAAGCGGATACAGCCCTGGACAGCAGCCGAACGTCTCGTGAAACGCCGTGCTAAAATGACCGACACTAGAGTAGCCGACCTCCAGCGCGGCCTGCGTGACGTTGAACTTGCCTGAGCGCAGCAATTCCGACGCGCGCTCCAGTCGCACTTGCCGGAGGAATTGTGAAATGGTCATGCCCATCTGTTCGGTGAAAGTGCGGCTCAGGTAGAACGGGCTGCACCCCACGCGCTGGCCGAGTTCCTCCAAGGTCAGTGGCTCGGCGAGATTCGCCCGCACCAGCGCCGCCGCCTTCTCCACGCGCTCCTGCGCCACATGCGTCTGTCGCGTGCAGAACAATGACTCCTCCGCCGCATGGTCGAAGAACAGCTCCGCCGCGACCTCATACACTTTCGCGGTGAACCACATCGTCCGCGCCGCGCCGCTCACCGGCGGTGAGCGCAGCGCCGCCACAAGCAGTCGCAGCCGCGGCGTGAGCGGCTGGCCTGTGTCCAAGGCAGTCGTGAGCTTCTTCGCGCCGAGAACGCGCTGCACAAAAGGCCGCACCTGGCCGAGGCCGCGCGGCAAATTGCGCCGGAGAAAATCCACGCTGAACTCCGCCGTGAGAAATTGGTGCCTCTGCCCGGCCTCGCGCCACGCGGTCAATGGCGTGTCGCCGCTGAGATAAAGCACCGCCGATGCCGGACGCACATCCAGCTCGTCCTTCCTGGTCGCGATGCGCCCCGCCCCCGACAAGTTTAGGCAGACTTCCAGCCCTTGCGGATGAAAGCTCTTGCCCCAATCAACGCGCGTCACCGGCTCGAAGTCGTGCCACTCAAAGCTCCAGCCCATGCCGCTGAAACTGCCGCACAGCGGATGCCACGCGCCGGGCCACGCCTGCCAGAAGGGGCGTTCGGTGAAGGGTTCGCTGACGCGGCTGCGCACACCCGGACTGTAGCCCAGCCGTCAAGCGGGGGAAGGTTGTCGCTTGACGGCAGGCGAATTGGCCTTGCCTCCAACGCCGAGTCCGGCGAAATCAAGCCCATGCGCCTGCTGTCATACTTTGCCATTTTCCTCACCCTTGTTTCCCTCCCCGTCGTCGCCGCCGACTGGTCGCAGTTTCGCGGCCCCGGCGGCAACGGCGTCAGCGACGCCAAGGGCACGCCGCTCAAGTGGAGCGACACCGATGGCCTGGCGTGGAAAACCGACCTGCCCGGCCCCGGCACCTCCAGCCCGGTTGTCTTCGGCAACAAAATCTTCCTCACCTGCTACACCGGCGTGCCGCCCGGACGCGGTGCGAGCCTGGATGACCTGAAGCGCCACCTGCTCTGCCTCGACCGCGCCACCGGCAAGCTGCTCTGGAACACGCCCGTCCCTGCCGATCTGCCCGAGCAGTCCGGCATCCGCGAGGACCACGGCTACGCGACCAGCACGCCCGTGGCCGATGCCGAGCGCGTGTATGTCTTCTGGGGCAAATCTGGCGTGTTCGCCTTCGACCACGCGGGCAAGAAACTGTGGAACACCAAGGTCGGGGACAAGTTGAACGGCTGGGGTTCCGCCACGTCGCCGGTGCTGCACAAGGACCTCGTGCTCGTGAACGCCAGCGTCGAGAGTAGTGCGCTCGTAGCGCTCGATAAGAAAACCGGCGCGGAGAAGTGGCGCGCGCGCGACATCACGGAGTCGTGGCACGCGCCGCTCGTCGTGGCCCTGCCCGGCGGCAAGTCCGAGGTCGTCGCCGCGTGCATCAAGCAGGTGTTCGGCTTCGACGCCGACACCGGCGCGCCGCTCTGGACCTGCCAGACCGGCATCGGCTGGTATATGTGCCCCACGCCCATCGCCAAGGAAGGCATCATCTACGCCATCGGCGGGCGCAACCCGCAGAACGGTCTCGCCATTAAAGCCGGCGGTCGCGGCGAAGTCAGCGGCAGCCATGTGCTTTGGAAAATCGGCAAAGGCTCCAACGTCCCCTCGCCGGTGCTCCACGACGGCCACCTTTACTTCGCCAGCGATTCGCTCGCGGTGGCCTACTGCGTCAACGCCAAGACCGGCGAGATGGTCTATGAGGAACGCCTGAACCAAAGCCTCCAAGGCATTTACTCCTCGCCCGTCCTCGCCGACGGCAAGCTCTACTACTTCGGTCGCACGGGCCTGGCGGTCGTGCTCGCGGCCTCGCCGAAGTTCCAGGTGCTTGCGGAGAACTCTCTGGAGAACCGGCGCGGCTACTTCAACTCGACGCCCGCCTTCGACGGCAGCCGCCTGCTCCTCCGCTCCAACCGTGCGCTGTATTGCATCGGGGCGAAGTAGTTCGCGCCCGTCGGCTTGTGGTGAGAGTTTGCTTGAGGAGACGGCGCTTCGACTTAGTATCCAACCCACATCATGACCGCTAAACAACCTTCCACTCCCGTCTCCCCCATCACCCGCCGCACGTTTTTCCGCACCGGCGCGGTGCTCACCACCGGCCTCGCCGCGCTCTCGCCGCTCGCGCGGGCGCAGACGAACCTCAACAGTAAACTGCGCATCTACCAAATCGGCGTCGGCGGCATGGGCGGGGCGGATCGCAACGCGTTGAAGAGCCATCCGCAAGTCGAGTGGGCAGGCTTCAGCGACGTGGACCAGCGCGAGCTGGACAAGATGAAGAAGGAGTTCCCCAAGGCCTGGAGCGTGAAGGATTACAGAGAGGTGTTCGCCAACCGGGCCGGTGACTTCGATGCCGTGAACGTCGCCACGCCGGACTTCCATCACGCGCCGATGATGATCACGGCGCTCAAGCACAAGAAGCATCTCTACGGCCAGAAGCCGCTCGTGCATCAACTCGACGAGCTGCGCCTGATGCGCGATGCCCTCGCCGCCCGGCCCGGCTCCATCACTCAGATGGGCAACCAGCGCTCTTGCAACACCGGCCGTATGCAGGCCGTGGAAATCCTCCGCAGGAACCAGCTCGGCAAAGCCGTCGAGGCCTACGTCTGGACCGGCAGCGTCGCGCGCGGCACTTACTTCGGCGACCCGTGGGGCGACTACACGCCCGCCAAGCCCGTGCCCGATTATCTCGACTGGATTCTCTGGAATGGCCCGCTCGCCAAACAGCTTCCCTACAGTGACGACCTCGCCCCGCGCCGCTGGCGTTCGTTCTGGGAAACTGGCGGCGGCCAGCTTGCTGACTGGGGCTGCCACCTGCTCGACCTGCTCTACTTCGCCTATGACCTGCCGTCGCCCGAGGCCGTCATCACGCACACGCCCAAGGCCTCGAACAACAGTCACACGTCGCACAACCAAAGCACCATCACCTACGCGGGCGGCGGGAAATTCGCACGGGAGAAGTTCGTCGTGCGCTACAACGACGACGCGCTGCAACCGTCCTTCGCCGCGCTGAACCTGCCGCCGCTCAAAGTCGGCGCGAACCATACGATGGTCGTCTGCACCGAGGGCACGTTGCTGCTCCAGGCCGACGGGAAAATCACCGTCTTCCGCAAGGGCCAGGTCGTCGCCAACGAGCCGCTCCCGACCGTCGAGCCGCGCCACCACTGGAAGGACTGGGCGGACAACTGCCTCGGCGCGAAAAAGCCGCTCTGGACGCCGTTGACCATCGGCTGGCGCATCACCGAGCCCGCGCTCCTCGCCGCGAAAGCCACGCGTTTCCCCGGCCAAGAACTCCGCTGGGACGCCGTGAACTTCCGCTTCACCAACCACGACCAGGCGAACCAGGAAATCCTCTCGCGCACGTATCGCGAGGGCTTCGCGCCGCCGACATTGGCGTGATGCCGTGCCGGTGACTTGCAATCGCCGCAGCCGGTTTGCCCCGGCTCGCCCATGAGTCAACTCCTCTTCTCCTTGGCGTTTCTCGTCGGCCTGTTCTGGCTGGTTGAGCACCTCTGCGGCAACAAGCGCGGGCAGCCCTGGCGACGCCCACAGATGCTCACCGACGCGCTGCTCTACGCGTTCGATGCGCTGGTGACCAAGCCCATCAACCTCGTTTTCATCAGCGTCGTCGCCGTGCTCTTCCTCGTGCCGCTGGGCGTCATCTCGTGGGAGGCGCTGAAGGCTGGGCAATACCAGGGCTTCGGTCCGATTGCGCGGCTGCCGGGCTGGGGACAATTCCTGCTGGCCTTTCTGCTCGGTGACTTCCTGCTCTACTGGATTCACCGCGCCTTTCACGGCGGCAAGCTGTGGCGGTTCCACGCCGTGCATCACAGCTCAGAGCGGCTGGACTGGTTGGCCAGCGCGCGCGGGCATCCGGTGAACGACATCGTCGCCAACGCGCTGCTCTTCTTTCCGTTCCTGCTGCTGGGCTTCGGTCCGGGTGCGGCGGCGGGGGCGGGACCCGCGCTGGGCGTCTTCGCGTTGCTCGGCCATGCGGACGTGGACTGGGATTGGGGTCCGCTGCGGCATGTCATGACGTCGCCGGTCTATCATCGTTGGCACCACTCCAAAGACCCGGCTGCGGTGGACAAGAACTTCGCCAGCTTCCTCCCGCTGTGGGACATCGTGTTCGGCACGCACTACCTGCCCCGCGACCGCAAGCCGGGCAACTTCGGCATCGCGCAGCCGGTCGAGCACACGTTCTGGGGCTTGATGAAGCTGCCGTTCCGCCCCGCTCCATCGCCGCCGGCCACGCAGCCGCCGTTGCCGCGTGATACCAAGCACGATGCGAGCGCGCGGTGAGGTCGTTAGCTTGCCGACGCTCCCGTCTCCCACGTTGACCTCAGTTTCCCGCTCCGCTTCACTCTCGCCCTTGTTGCTTTGCCCATGAAAATCAAACTGTTCTTCGCCGCGCTCCTCACCGGCTTCGCCCTCACATCACTCGCCGCCGCGCCCAAGCCGCTGCGCGTGCTGCTCTTCGCCGGCGGCTGCTGCCACGACTACGCGGTGCAGCATCTCATTCTCAAGGAGGGCCTCGAAGCCCGCGCGCACGTGGAGGTGGACGCGATTCATTCCTTCGACCGCAGCACGCGCGCGACCTTCGCGCCTTACGAGAAGCCCGATTGGGCCAAGGGCTACGATGTCATCGTCCACGACGAGTGCTCCGCCGACGTGAAAGACGTCGCCTACGTTAACAACATCCTCGCCGCGCACCGCGCCGGCATCCCCGCCGTGAATCTCCACTGCGCGATGCACAGCTACCGCGTCGGCAACATCAGCCAGCCTGTCGTGCCCGGCTCGCCCGACGCGCTGTGGTTCGACCTCCTCGGCCTCCAATCCACCGGTCACGGCCCGCAGGAACCGATCCAGCTCACGACCGTCGCGAAGGACCATCCCATCATGGCCGGCCTGCCCGAGTGGACCACCATCAAGGAGGAGCTTTACAATAACATCAAAATCTTCCCCACCGCCACGCCGCTCATGCGCGGCAAGCAGGTCATCAAGCAGAAGGACGGCAGTGAGCGCGCCGTCGAGTCGGTCGTCACCTGGGTTAATCAATACGGCACCGGCGGAAAGACCCGCGTCTTCAGCAGCACCGTCGGCCACAACAACGACACCGTCGCCGACCCGCGCTATCTCGACCTCGTCACGCGCGGCCTGCTCTGGTCGTGCGACAAGCTCAACCCCACTTACCTCAAGCCCGCGCCCGCCACGACCACCGCGCAGCAAGTCGCCAGCGCGGCGGCCAAGGCAAAGTTGCTCACGCCGCCGCCGCCCGCGCCGAAGCCCGACGCGCCAGCCAAGCCCATCGTCATCGCGCCGATTGATGGCCGACCGAATCTCGCCGTCGCCGGCACCCCGAAGGCTTCGAGTGAGGAATCCGGCAAGGGCAACTACGCAGGCAACGCCATTGACGGCGACCCCGACACACGTTGGTGCGCGGCGGGCGGCGGTCCCGGCCACACGTTCCAAGTGGACCTCGGCAAGGAGCAGAAAATCACCGGCGTTCACATCCGCTGGGAGTCGCAGAACAACACTTACCACTACCGTCTCGAAGCCTCCGCCGACGGCCAGCAGTGGCAGCCGCTCGCCGACGCCGCGAAGAACACCAAGGCCGGCGCGACGCAAAACGACTTCGCCGCCACCAGCGCCCGCCACGTGCGCGTCACCTTCCTCGGCTCCACGCAAGGCGGCTGGGGCAGCTTCTGGGAGTTCGCCGTGCTCGGTGAGAAGGGCGCGCCGCAACCCGCGCCCGCCGCGCCCGTTGCTGGCAAGAAAGGCAAACAAGCCAAGGCCGCCGACAAGGAACCGCCCGTGCTCCCGTCCGTTGCCGAGGTCGAGAAGATGAAGCCCGTCAACGCCGAGAAAGTCGCCGGCATCCTCGCCGAAGTGAAAGCCGCCGAAGGCTTCGACGTGAAGGTCTTCGCGACGCCGCCCGCTGTGAATTACCCGGTCTTCGTCGCCGCCGCGCCGGACGGCACGCTCTACGTTTCCAGCGATGGCAACGGTTCGCTCGGGCGTCTGCCGAACCTCGGCCGCATCCTCCGCGTGCGCGACACCAACGGCGACGGCGAGGCCGACGAGGTGAAGGTGTTAGTCGCCAACGTGGACTCCCCGCGCGGCCTGCTTTGGGACCACGACCGCGTCATCTGCCTCCACCCGCCGCACGTCACCGCGTTCATAGACCGCGACGGCGACGGCCACGCGGACGAGTCGAAGGTGCTCATCAAGAACATTGCCTTCGGCTTCAAGGACCGCCCGGCCGACCACACGAGCAACGGCATTGAGCTGGGCGCGGACGGCTGGATTTACGCGGCCATCGGCGACTTCGGTTTCATGGAAGCCGAAGGCACGGACGGGCGGAAACTTCAGCTCCGCGCCGGCGGCATCGTGCGCTTCCGTCCCGACGGCACGGGCCTGCACCTCTTCGCGCGCGGCACGCGGAACATCCTCGAAGCCGCCGTCAGCCCCGAGTTGGACAGCTTCGCGCGCGACAACACCAACGACGGCGGCGGCTGGGACGTGCGCTTCCACCACTTCAGCGGGCTGGAGGAACACGGCTATCCCTCGCTCTACAAAAACTTCGCCGACGAACTCATCGCGCCGCTCGCCGACTACGGCGGCGGCTCCGGTTGCGGGGCCGCGTGGATTGCCGAGCCGGGCTTCCCCGCCGCGTGGGCGAATGCGCCGTTCACCGCCGACTGGGGCCGCGGCGTCATCTATCGCCACGCCGTGACGCCGAAGGGCGCGACCTTCGCCGAGACCGAGAAGCCCGCCGAGTTCCTCAAGTTCACGCGCCCCACGGACCTCGACGTGGACGCCTCCAGCCGCGTGTATGCCGCGAGCTGGAAGGGCGCGACCTTCAACTGGGCCGGCATGGACGTGGGCTACATCGTCCGCGTGACGCCGAAAAATTTCCGAGCCCCCGCTTTGCCCGACTTCACTAAGGCCAATGACGTTGAGCTGGTGAAGCTGCTCGAAAGCCCGAGCCACCGCACGCGCCTCGAAGCGCAGCGGACGCTCATCCGGCGCGGAGCGAAGGAGGAGGCGACCAAGGCGTTGACCGCCGTCGCCGCCGACAAATCCAAGCCCCTGCCCACCCGCATCGCCGCGCTCTTCGCGCTGACGCAATCCCTCGGCGCAAAAGCCCACGACTCCGTCGCCAAACTCACCGCCGACCCCACCCTCGCCGCCTGGGCCTTGCGCGCGCTGACCGACGATGAGCGCACGCTCAACGCCAGCGTCACCGCGCCCACCGTCTTGGCCTCGCTGAAATCCCCCGACGCCCGCACGCGCAAGGAAGCCCTCGTCGCCGCCGCCCGTCTCGGCTCAAAATCCTTTGCCCCTAATTCCTCTGCCCTTCTCCCCCTGTTGACCGACGCCGACCCCACCATCGCCCACACCGCGATGCGCGCGCTCATCGCCCTCCGCGCCAGCGCCGCCTGCCTCGCCGCCGTGGACCGCACCGATTCTCCCAGCCTGCGCGACGCCGCCCTCCGCGTCCTCCGCCTCTTGCACGAGCCCGCCGTCGTGGACGCTCTCCTCGCGCGCCTCGCGAAGGAGACGGACTTCACCCGCCGCCAAGGCCTGCTCACCGCGCTGGCGCGCCTGCACTTCCTCGAAGGCAAATGGACCGGCACTTCGTGGGGCACGCGGCCCGACACGCGCGGGCCTTACTTCCAGCCCGAGGAATGGAGCGAGTCCAAGAAGATTGCCGACACCCTCACCGCCGTGATGGCCAAGGCCGACGCGAAGGAGGCCGTCTTCCTTGCCGGCGAGCTCAACCGCCACCGCCTCGAAGGCGGCGCGTCCCTCGACAAACTCCTCGCCCTCGCGCAGCAGGACCCCAGCGTCGAGCCGGTGCTCGTGCAGCAGCTCGCGCGCGCGCAGACCGTGCCGCCGGGCGCGCATGCATTGCTCGCGCGCAACGCCACCGCCGAGGCCAGCCAGCCCACTGTGCGCGCCGCCGCCATCACCGCGCTTGCGAAGTCCGACCTGAACGCCGACACCACGCGCGCCTTGCTCACGGGCGTCGCGAAACTCAAGCAGAGCAAGGGCGACGGCCCGGTGGTGGACGCCGCGACCGAGGCGTTCCTGAACTCCACGTTCGTGGAGAAACAAAGTGTCACGCTCCTCGCCGAAGCCGCGAAGGCCGCCAGCGATACGAGCCTCTGGGCGGACACCGCGCTCCTCCGCATTCACGACCGCTTGAAGGACAAGCAAAAGGGCAAAGCCGAAATCGCCGCCGCCTTCGACGCAGGCTGGGCCGAGCCGAAGCGCCGCGCGCAGTTGATTGAAGCCAGCATCAGCGCGAACAAGAAGACGCTCGCGCCCAAGATTCTTGCCGCCGTCAGCGACACCGACAAAGCCGTCGCCACCGCCGCGAAGAAGGCCATTGACCGGCTGAAGTTGGAGACCGGCCCCGCCACCGGCCCGCTCATCGGCACGTTGAAAGTCGAGGACGTGCTCGCCACCGTGTTGACCACCAAGGGCACCGTCGCGCGCGGCAAGGACGTTTACGCCCAGCTCGGCTGCGCGAACTGCCACACCGTCAGCCCCAGCGAACCGGCGCGCGGCCCCATCCTATCGCAGGTTGCGACCATCTACAAACGTCGCGATCTGGCCGAGGCCATCCTCATTCCGAGCAAGAGCATCGCGCAGGGCTTTGCGGCAAACCGCTTCGTGATGAAGGACGGCGAGACCGAATACGAAGGCTTCGTCATCAGCGAAGCCGCTGACAAAATCATCGCCCGCCTCGTCACCGCGCAAGAAATCACCCTCAAGCCCGCCGACATCGCCAAGCGCACGAAGCTGGAGAAGTCATTGATGCCCGACGGCCTCGCTGCCGGCATTAGCGTGACCGACCTCGCCTCGCTCGTGGACTTTCTCGAAAGCTTGGCGGCCGGCGGCAAGTAATCATCTTTGGCTGCGATGGTAGGCCGAGCGCGCCGCTGCCGGTTCATCCTGCGAAGCAGACATGGGGCGGAGGCCGCCATCCCGCCGCGCCGCAGGGGTGGGGCTTCGGCGAACTGGGGGACAAGCGTGTTCCTCTCGCGAAACGGCCGCCTGCTTGCATTCGGCGGCAACCATGCTTCGTGCGTTGAGCGCTTTGGTTGGGCGGAGGTTATGCTTGCCAAAGCGCGGCTCCTCCCTAGATTTGGCCGCTCTTGTGCCTATGAAGTTGTTCGCCCTCGCTGAGATGTTTATCGCCCAGGCCGCCCCCGTAGGCGGCACCGAAGCCAATCCCAAGGCGCAGATGATGCAGACGGTCGGCATGATGGTCATCATGCTGGTCACGTTCTACTTCATCCTCATCCGCCCCCAAAGCCAGCAGCGGAAGAAGCAGGAGGAGATGATCAAGGCGCTCAAGAAGGGCGATAAAATCGTCACTTCGAGCGGCATTCTCGCCACGGTGATTGCCGTCAAGGACCGAAGTGTCAGCATCCGCTCCGAGGAAACCAAGCTGGAGATTCTCAAGTCCGCCGTGGGGCAGGTGGTGGAGAGCTTCGACAAGGCCGAACCCACGGCTCCCGCCCCTGCTGCTAACAACTAGTCCCGTCCCTTCTTTTTCCCGTCCATGCAACGCAATAATACTTGGCGCGCCCTGATCATCCTCTTCATCACGGCTTGGGCGTTTTACGAAATCTACCCGCCGGCCGCCCGCAACCTCATCGACACCTTTGAGGAACGCGCGAGCGCGAAGGGCACCAACTTCACAGCCCTCGTCGCCAGGGCCCGCGAGTTGGACAAACAATTTCCGGAGCGCAACTACGCCAACCTGCGCGATGCCGTGGGCACCAACGCCCTCACCAACTTCTTCAGCTACTCCACAGCGGGGGCCAAAGACCCTAACCGCGCCATTCTCGGCCGGTTGCAGCGTGAGTCCGCTGGCAAGATCAAGCTCGGCCTGGACCTGCGCGGCGGCACTTCCTTCCTCGTCGGCATCGACACCAACAAGCTCGCGCAGACCGTGGACAAGAAGGCCCTCATTGGCCAGGCCATCGAAGTCATCCGAAAGCGCGTGGACAAGTTCGGCGTGGCGGAGCCCATAATCGTGGCGGAGGGTGAAGACCGCATCATCGTGCAGATGCCCGGATTGAGCCAGATTGAGCGCGATGCTGTGCGGGACACCCTGACGCGCCCTGCCTTCCTCGAATTCCGCATTGTGCATCCTGAGAGCGACCGCATGATGGATCAGGGGCTGATGGCTCCGGGCCACGAGGTGCTCACGCAAAAACGCCGTTCCGCCGAAGGGCGCGAGACGCTGGAACGCGTGCTGGTCAAGGCCAAGGCCGAACGAGGGCTCACCGGCAAATACATCGAGCGGGCTGGCGTCATCCGCGACCCGGTTTCCAACCGCCCGCAGATCACGTTCAAGTTCAACAGTGAAGGGGCCAAGACTTTTGGCGACATCACCCGCGAGCATGTCCGCAACCGCCTCGCCATCGTGCTGGACGGCGAGCTGTATTCCGCCCCGGTCATCAACGAACCCATCCTCGGCGGCAGCGGCGTCATTAACGGTGACTTCGACCTGAAGGAAGCTTGGGAGCTGGCCAACGTGCTGGAAAACCCGCTGGAAACCCCCGTCCGCCTCCTCGACACCGAAGAAGTTGATCCGTCGCTCGGCAAGGACTCCATCCAAAGCGGCATCCGCTCCGCCGTCATCGGCACCGTGGCCGTCGCCGTGTTCATGCTGGTCTATTACATGATGTCCGGTGCGGTCGCGATTGTGGCGCTTCTATTGAACATTATCATCCTGCTCGGTGTGATGTGCTCGGTTGGCACGACGCTCACCCTGCCCGGCATTGCGGGCGTGGTGCTGACCATCGGCATGGCGGTGGATGCCAACGTGCTGATCTTCGAGCGTATTCGCGAGGAGCTGGCCACTGGCAAGTCCCTGCGTGGTGCTTTGAATGCCGGCTACGACAAGGCCTTTGGCACCATCTTCGACTCTAACCTCACCACGCTCATTGCCTCCGTCCTGCTGATCTATCTCGGCACCGGCCCGGTGAAGGGCTTCGGCGTCACGCTGACCATCGGCATCACGGTGAGCATGTTCACCGCGCTAGTGGGCACCCGCGTCATCTTCGACTGGCTGCTGGCCAAGAACCTCCTCCCGAACCTCTCGATGCTGCACCTCATCAAGGGCAGCAACATCGACTTCATGAGCTGGGCCAAGCCGGCCTTCGCCCTATCATGGGTCGTGATCATCCTTGGCCTCGGCTACGGCTTTTTTGTCCGCGGCCAGCAGACCCTGAGCGTTGACTTCGTGGGCGGTGATGCGCTGACCTTCTCCTTCGCCAAGCGCGTCGAGACCGACCAGCTCCGGAAGCTCATCAGCGGCGTCGAGTATCGCGAGCGGGTGGAAGGAGCCAGCCAAGCGGGAGCCCACAACCGCAAGGTGGGTGATCCACTGGTGGCCTATCAGCGCAACATCGGGCAAGGCACGGAAAATCTCCGGGTGACGGTGCCGGCCGGAGCTGGCGAAGCCGTGAAGGAGGCCCTGTTCAAGAGCTTCCCCGACGCCAAGTTCAAACTCGACCAATCCCGGCAGGTCGGTGCGGTCATCGGCCAGGAGATTCTCCGCAGCGCGCTGCTGGCCTTGGGTTTGTCCCTCTTCGGCATCCTCGTTTACGTGGCCTTCCGCTACGAGTTCAGCTTCGCCGTCGGCGCGGTGGTGGCCGTGATGCACGACGTGCTCATGACCGTGGGCATCTACTGCCTGACCGAGCTATGGGGTGAAGGCCGGCAGTTCAATGCCACCACCGTGGCGGCCATCCTCACCATCGTCGGCTTCTCGATCAACGACACCATCGTCATCTTTGACCGCATCCGCGAAGACCTGAAGCTCGGCATTCGCGGATCTTTCACCGACCTCGTGAACCGCGCGCTGAACCAGACCCTGAGCCGCACTATCATCACCAGCGGCACTGTCTTCCTTGCCACGCTGGCGCTTTACATCTTCGGCGGCGGCGTCATCAACGACTTTGCCTTCATGTTCCTCGTGGGCATCATCACCGGCACCTACTCCTCCATCTACATCGCCAGCGCACTGGTGGTGTGGTGGCACAAGGGCCAGCGCCCGAACATCGAGGCCACCTCCAGCGTGTCGGTGGAGGTGCTCCCGCCCACGGCCAAGCCCGGCACGGCCTGATTCGTCCAGTCCCGTTGCGGTGAACGGACCGCTGCTGACTCCCGTCTGCTAAAGGTGCGCTGCTTGGCGGGGCACTAAGCAACCACCGTTCATGCTCATCATCGTCGAAATCACACCGTGGCATTGGGCGGGGTTCATCGCCTGCGTGATCTTCTTCCTCGCCTTGGATCTCGGCGTCTTCCATCGGGATGCGCGCGTAGTCCGTTTTCGCGAGGCGATGGGCTGGAGCTTCCTGTGGTTCTCCTTGGCGATGGCTTTTGCCGGACTCATCAAGGCGACCCGGCCCAAGGGCGAGGCCATCGAATTTGTCACCGGCTACCTCATCGAGCTGAGCCTCTCGATGGACAACGTCTTTGTCATCGCGCTGATCCTCGCCTACTTCCGCGTCCCCAAGGAGCAGCAGCACCGGGTGCTGTTCTGGGGCATCCTCGGCGCGCTGTTCATGCGCGGCGCGATGATCGGCCTGGGGGCGGCCCTCATCCGGCAGTTCCACTGGACCCTCTACGTGATGGGCGGCTTCCTCGTGTTCACCGGCATCAAGATGCTTTTCGTGGACGACGACGGCGTGCATCCCGAAAAGAATCTCTTCATCCGGCTCGCCAAGAAGCTCTTCCCCGTCAGCCATGATTTCGACGGCCAGCGCTTCGTGACGCAGCTTAACGGCCGCCGCGCGCTAACCCCGCTGGCGCTGGTGCTCGTGATGGTGGAGACCACCGACCTCATCTTCGCCGTGGACTCCATCCCGGCCATCTTCGCCGTCACGCAAAACACCTTCATCGTCTTCACCTCGAACGTCTTTGCCATCCTTGGGCTGCGGTCGCTTTACTTCCTGCTGGCCGGGGCGATTGGCTATTTCCGCTATCTGAAGGTGGGGTTGGCCATCGTGCTCGCCTTCATCGGCGCGAAGATGCTGCTGGGCATCTGGGACGTTCAAATCCGCACTGGCGTGTCGCTGGCGGTCGTCGTGACGCTCATCCTGGTCTCCATGGCGGCCTCCATCTGGGCAGCCCGCCATGCGCCCGCTGTGCCGACGGACGCCAACCCAGCCGAGCCTCCGCTTTGAGCGAGTGCTCCTCGCGGACTGAGGTAAAGCCCGCACCACAAAGGCAAACGGTTTCGACTGCTACCTCCCCCCGAAGCTGACTGGCCTTACTTCAGCTCCCACACGCGGACTTCATCCACGTGCACTTCATCCGCGTCCTTGCCGCCGGTGCGGAAGACGAGGCCGGGTTTCTTTACGTGGAAGTCCTTGCTGGTGGCATGCAGCGGCTCCATCCCGGCAATCTGCGCGAGCGCGTCGTCGCCCTTCACTTCGAGCAGGAGTTCATACCAGCGGCCCTTTTCAAAAGTGGTCGCGGCCTTGGCGAGCGTCTTGTTGGTGGACTTGGGGTCGGCCTTGTCGTTGTGCTCGGTGATGCTCCAACCAGTGGGTGTGACGATAACGGAAAAAAGGTGCCCCCTCTTCTTCAGCTCGCCGGGCGCGGGATCGAAGCCTAGGTGGAAAATCTTCGCACCCTCGAATCGGAACTTCACGAGGACGGCGGCGTCCTGCAACGGCAGCAGACGACGGAAGGCGGCAGCGTGCATGTCGGCGGCCACTTCGCTGGCCTTGAGAACACCGTCGGCAATCGTGAGCTTGCCGGTGTTGCGGCTCCAACTCTTGGGCAGCTCTTTGCCGTCGAACTTCTCTTCCAAGAGCAGGAGCCCCCGCTTGCCCAGCTTGGGTTCGAGTTCGGCGGCGGGAGAGCTGAACGCGACGAGCAGGGTGGCGGGGAGGAGCAGGAGTGCGGAGAGTTTCATAGCAGTGCGTCCGCGGACGGGAACGCAAGGGGAGGGGTTACGCTTTCTCCCAGCGGGGGAGGTCAGCGTGAGGAAGAACGGCTTCGAACTCCGACGACACCGGCCCGCGCAATATCGCGATCAAAGTCAGAGACTCCTCTTGTCCTCTCCTGCACGGACGGAATCAAATCACCGTGCCGTGGGGGATGATGCCGTTCTTGGGAATGATGACGATGCCGTCGCGGATGACGTAGTTCGGACCGTCGAAGTTCTCCGGCTTGCCGGCGGGGGAGATGACGCAGTTGTCCCCGATGCGCGCGTTCTTGTCCAAGATGGTGTTCTCGATGCGGCAGTGCTGGCCGATGCCCATGCGGGGGCGGCCGGCGTTGAGGTTTTCCAGCATGCTGGCCTGGGACTCGTAGTAGTCCGCGCCCATCATGATGACGCGGTGGAGGTTGGTGCCCAAGCCCACGAAGCTGCGGATGCCGATGACTGAGTGGCTGATGTGCGCATGGCTGATGATGCAGCCGTCGGAGACGATGCCGTGGTCAATGCTCGCGCCGTTGATCTTGCTGCCGGGCAGGAAGCGCGGGCGGGTGTAGATCGGCGAACTCATGTCGAAGAAGTTGAACTTTGGCAGTTCCTCCGCACCATCGAGGTTCGCCTCGAAGAAGCTCTTGATGGTGCCGATGTCCTCCCAGTAGCCCTGATATACGTAGCTGAAGACACGGTGGGTGGTGATGGCTCCGGGGATGATGTGCTTGCCGAAGTCGGTGAAGTCGTTGTCGAGCAGCTTCACCATGACGGAGCGGTTGAAAACATAGATGCCCATCGAGGCAAGGTAGAAGTCCTCGTCGCCCTCGATGTCGAGGTTTTCGTAGGACTCGCGGGGGATGCGGAGGGAGTCGAGCACGCCGGGGTCCTTGGGCTTCTCCACGAAACGCACGATGCGGCGATCGTTGTTGATCTGGAGAATGCCGAGCGCTTGCGCACTCTCGCGGGGGACGGGAATGGTGGCGATGGTCAAGTCCGCCTGCGATTCCGCGTGCTGGGCGATGATGCGGCGGAAGTCCATCCGGTAGAGTTGGTCGCCGCTGAGAATGAGGCAGTATTCCCAGTCGTGGTTCAGGAGGTGGGCGAGGTTCTTGCGCACGGCGTCGGCAGTGCCTTGATACCAGGAAGTGCTATGCATGGTCTGCTCGGCGGCGAGCAGTTCCACGAAGCCGCCGCTGAAATGGTCGAACTTGTAGCTCTGGCTGATGTGGCGGTGGAGCGAGGCGGTGTTGAACTGCGTGAGCAGATACACTCGGCGGTAACCGGAGTTGATGCAGTTCGAGATGGGGATGTCCACGATGCGGTATTTGCCCGCGAGCGGCACCGCCGGCTTGGAGCGGTCCTGCGTGAGCGGCCAGAGGCGCGTGCCTTGCCCGCCGCCCATGACGACAGCGAGAACATTCGGAACGTGGGGGGCCATGCGGCGTGGTGCAGCCATAATCAAATCCTTTCTTGCGGTTAAGTTGTGGGCTCCTTTAACCTTTTTTCCAGCGCAAGCGCAAGCATCAACCTAACTCCCCGGCTCCCACCTCCTTATGTGCGGCATCATTGGTTACATCGGAAAACAGCAGGCCACGCCGATTCTCATCGAGGGTCTCCGTCGCCTCGAATACCGCGGTTACGATTCTGCCGGCGTCGCGGTGCTGCAAAACCGGGAGCTCACCACGCGCAAGAAGAAGGGCAAAATCGATGAGGGGCTCGCCAAGCTCGTTCAGTCCAACCCCATCTACGGGCAAGTAGGCATGGGGCACACGCGTTGGGCCACGCATGGGCCGCCCACCGATGAGAACTCCCACCCGCACTTGGACGAGTCCGGAAAAATCGCCGTCGTCCACAATGGCGTCATCGAGAATTTCGACACTTTGAAGGACCGATTCCTCAAGGCGGGTGACACCTTCAAGTCCGCGACGGATACCGAAGTGCTCGCTCACCTTATCGGCCACCACTACGCCGCGCTGGTTGACTCTGGCAAGGGAGCCTGGACGGGCGAGGGCGTTCACCCTCTGGCCCAAGCCGTCATGAACGCGCTCCGCGAAGTCATCGGCACCTACGGCATTGGCGTTATCTGCACGGATCACCCCGGTGTCATGGTTGGCGCGCGGCGTGGCAGCCCGCTCATCGTTGGCGTCGGCGAGGGCGAGCACTTTCTCGCCAGCGACGCCAGCGCCATCGTCAGCCATACACGCACGGTCATTTACTTGAAGGACTACGACGTCGTCACGCTGTTCCCCGACAAGTTCAAGATGGATTCCCTCGGCAACGAGGTGGCGTCCTTCCAGCTCTCGCAAATCGAATTTGCCGCCGATGCCGCCGAGCGCGGGACGTTCGCGCACTACATGCTCAAGGAAATCTTCGAGCAACCCAAGACCGTGCAAAACGCCATCCGTGGCCGTCTGGATGCGGAGGACGGCACCGCGAAATTCGGCGGGTTGAACATGACCACTGCCGAGTTGCGGGACGTTGATCAGATCGTCATCACCGCCTGCGGCACGAGTTGGCACGCGGCGCTCGTGGGCGAGTATCTCATCGAGGAATTCGCGCACATCCCGGTCGAGGTCGAATACGCCTCCGAGTTCCGCTACCGCAACGCCCCCATCGAGAAGAACACTCTCTGCCTCGTCATCACCCAGTCCGGTGAGACGGCGGACACGCTGGCCGGCCTGCGCGAATCCCGTCGGCGCGGCCACAAAGTCCTCTCCATCTGCAACGTCGTGGGCAGCACCATCGCCCGCGAGGCCGACGGCGGCATCTATCTCCACGCCGGGCCGGAGATTGGCGTCGCGTCCACCAAGGCCTTCGTCAGCCAGGTCAGCGTGTTGACGATGTTTGCGTTGATGATGGGCCGCATCCGGATGCTCTCGAACCGGCGCGGCAGCCAGATCATCAAGGCCCTCGAAGCCATCCCTGATCAGATTCAGCGTATCCTCGATCAGAGCGAGGAGATCAAGCGCATCGCCCTCAAGTATGCCCAAGCCGAGGACTTCTTCTTCCTCGGGCGGCAATACAACTTCCCTGTCGCCCTCGAAGGCGCGCTCAAGCTCAAGGAGATTTCCTACATCCACGCGGAAGGCTACCCCGCCGCCGAGATGAAGCATGGTCCCATCGCGATGATCGACGAGAAGACCCCCACCGTCATCCTTTGCCCCACCGACGCGCTCTACGAGAAGACCTTCAGCAACCTGGAGGAAATTAAGGCGCGCAAGGGCCCGATCATCGCCTTGGCCACCGAGGGCAACGAGCGCATCAAGGAGAAGGTCGAGGATGTCATTTATCTCCCGGCGACTTGGGAGCCGCTGCATCCGCTCCTCGCCGTCATCCCGCTACAGCTCCTCAGCTATTACATCGCCGTGGCCCGCGGCTGCGACGTGGACAAGCCCCGCAACCTCGCCAAGAGCGTGACCGTGGAATAGCGCGCCACGGCGAGTGTCGGGTTGTTGTCCCCCCTTAATAAAGTCGCCAACAGATAATAAAGTCGCCAACGGTTAATAAAGTCGCCACTGGACTTGAGCATCCGCTCACGGCGGTGGGTTTTGACCGGACTCGTCCTTCGGTTCGGTCTTCTTGCGGTCCAGCGTGACTTGGAGGTGCAGACTGGGGCCGGACGTTTTCGGCCAGCATGCCCAGACCATGGCGGCGATGTAGCCCAGGAGCGTCCAGCCGAGCAGGAGGTTGATGGCGAGGAGTGGGAACCGGTAGGTGTGTTGTCGATGGAAGGCAATGAAAGAGGGGAGGCAGTAGACGACGAGACCGATCGTTCCCAAGATGAGCCATCCGACGGCGGCCAGCGAGAAGGTAGCCACTCCGTAGAGGCTTACGGGGATGCCTGTGAGTGCGAGTTTGTGCAGGGGGTTGAGGCTGCCGCTGGCGAACCAGAATATCCGCGTTGCGACGATTGCAATGAGGCTGTGGATCAGGAAACCAATGAGGCTCTGATTCCAGAATTCTCTATCCGTAAATGCTGGCCCCTCGGCGGCTACGGCTTGCATCAGTTCCCGCAGGGTTGGGTCTGGGGGGACGGTGGCGGGGAGCATATGCCGCACCATGAATGTCTCCTCTACGGTTCCCAATCTGCACAGCTGGCGAACGTCACGCTCGTAGCGTAGCCAGCTCGTTATGGAGGTATTGATAGTTTCCGGGTTAGAACCCCATCTCCGCCAGAAGTGGCTGAGGTTTTCGACAGGGCGATCTTCAAACGTAAAGTTGGCGTATTTAGGAAGCTGCCGCACTTCGTGTATGAACTGCCGTCTCATTTCTGCATTGACCGGGTCTTGTAAATCGAACCGGGAATACCGCTCGGAAATGAGATAGCGGCCCCAGGCGTCCGCCATCTCGGCCATCTCTTTACGGAGCAGTTCTTCCCGACGGTTTAGTTCTTGAGCTACCTCGGCCTCTAGGCGTTGGCGTTGCACGTTCATTTCTACTTTCCGTTCGCCCACCTGACGAAGTTCTTCTGTCAGTTGGTGATGACGAGTAGTCCATTTCTTTGTGAAATCCTCGACTTCCTCGGCGTATGGCATGGGAGGCAGGACTTTAGCCGGCAAGCAGTGCAGGAGGACGGCACGCCTTAACGCTGGGCTTTCCCGCCACACTTTAGCTGCCCCCATCCGCAAGAGCGGCGCGAGTGGGATGCCGATGCCGAGCGCTAGGAGGAAAATGATGAACGCCTTGGTGTGGCTCGCGGGTGCCGGCGTGGGACTCGGCCTCAATGGTCTTGGCGTCGATGCACGAAAGCTACCGATGATCTCCCGCACCAGCAGCCAAGCCACACATCCGCAGAGAATCGTCGCAATGGCGATCACGGCGATAAGAAGTGGTAGTGGCATAGCCCTAGAAACAGTCGGAATCGGTGCTGAATCGCTTACAGGAACTCGCGCAGCCGTGGTTCCAATTGGTTGGTTTGGACCGCTTTCCGTAGCCGCTCCACCCCGCGCTTGAGGTAACCCGCCACGGTCCCCAACGGCAGCCGATGCCGGCGGGCGATTTCGGCCTGGGTGAGGTCCGCGCCGTAGTGCTCCGCCAGCACCAGCCGGATCGTGGGGTGCAATCCCGTCTGTAGGTCCGCCAGCACGCGCCGTAGGTCGGCGGTTTCCTGTACCGTGCGCTGGCCGGCCCCATTCGTTGCACTGACGGCTTGGGTGGCTTCGGGTAGGGCGTCGAGGCTGCCGGTCACCAAGTGGCCCCGTTTGTCGGCGAGGTGCGCCCGGAGCCGGCTGATGGCCAGCTTGTCCACCGTGCCGGTGGTGAATCGTTGGAGGCGTTCCAGGGTGCGGATGCGTGGCCGGTAGAAGTAGGCCACCGTGATGCCCTGGCTGGCGATGTCGTCGATTTCACCGGGGAGCTGGCGTTGGAGTCGGTTGGCGGCTACGCGACGGGCGGCGGGCCAGAGGGCGCGGTAGAGGTAGTCCCCGTGTCGTTGCCAGCAGATTCTGCCGTTGGCGGGTTCCCCTTGTTGGTCGAGCACGCCTTCACGTTCGGAGGCGTTTCGCGTGATGGACTGTGCACAACCATAAACGTCACCGCTTCGTAGAACTGATAAACCCAAAACCCGTATTCCTGGTTGTCAGGAGCAAGTTCACGCCACAAACGGAAAACACCGGTGCCACGATGGTCTTTGTGCACTCCAGGCAATGCTATGCGTGATGGGAGGTCTTCGATAAATTGGGCGGGTGGCTTTACCTCAAATGTGAGTTTGGAGTAATCAAAGCCCGGGTAATAGTGAGTCAGCATGCCCTTGGTCAGTCGTATGAGGAATTCCTTGCATTCGGCAGCGGGTGCTTGATGAGTCGACCAAATCTCCGGACCATTCCGTGTCAGAATGACGACGTCGGCAAGGTTTTGAGCCGTTTGCTGCCTCAAAAATGGCGATCTTTGGAATGTGCTGCCAAATACCTTGTCTTTCCTGATACGACGTCCTGCTTCAGAGACGTTTGCTGCTAGGCTAACAAAAACTCTAAAACGTTCATCCAACTTGCTGAAGTTGCGATTACAGGGCGCACAGCAGGGCACTGTGATTAAATTATTCGGGCGTGGCGGCAGAAATAGGTTCTTGGGTGGGACGTGGTCGCGGTCCTTTGTGGAATCAACGCTGACCCCGCACAAGTAGCATTTCCCGCGGTGTTTTGGTTTGAGTTCCATAAATGGTTGCGTTAGTCCGTCCCCACAACCGTCGCAATCCGCCCCTCGCCGCTTACACCCAAAGATTTCCGCAGAAATCTTCGCCTGGTCGCCCTTCTGACTAGCTCTTGTACATGAGGGCCTGTGCGGGCATGCAGCCCTCGCACGGGAAAATCGTCAGAAATCGCCGATTCCTTCAAAATAAAGTGCCGTCGACTCAACTTATTAAGGTGGGGGCACGCGGAAAAGCGGCCCCGCGCCACGTTTCGACAAATTAACGGGCGGTTGACTGACTTAATCATGGGTGGGGGCCGTGGTGGCCCTCGGTTCCCGGGTTGCCCTTGGCTGGGCGATTTGGTAAGCCCGGCGCATCCCGTGTACAAAGTGCGGCGTGCGAGCAAACGAAATGGCGGCCTGGGTAGCACTAGACAGGTACGAACGCGGCGTTGTGCCGTGAATCGACCGCCCGGCGACGGGTGACTACAAAGAAAAGTGAGCCTCGCGCCACTTTATTACAAATTAACGTGCCGTTGACTCAGCATATAAAGGGTAGATGAGCAAATCACGCGTTGACCAATCGAATCCGAACACGGTGCGCCGCCTCCTCAAAGAGGGCCGTGGGCAGGGCCACCAGGAGGATTACCGCCCGTGGCACCAGCCCCGGGACGTGCCCTCGCTGGGTAATTCCAGCCGGGGGCGGGGCTGGCGGTCGAAGAACCGCGTGGTGAGCACCCTGAGCTGGCTGGAGCTGGCCTGGGTGTACACGCTGGAATGGAACCCGCACGTGGCGGACATCCGCGAGCAATACAACCTGGAGCTGGACGAGACGCAACAGATTGCGGCGGGGCTTGGGTTCCGGCATCCGCTGGTGAAGGGTCGGCCCAAGGTGATGAGTTCGGACGTGGTGGTGACGTGGGCCGACGGCAAGCAGACGGCCTATCAGGTCAAGCCCTTCGCCGTGCTGAAAAACCCACGGACCGTGGAGAAACTGCAGATCGAGGCCGCGTACTGGAAGGTGCGTGGGGTGCCGTGGAAGCTGGTGACGGAGCGGGAGTTGGACCCGGTGCTGGTCCGCAACGTCCGGCGGATACACCCGTTCTTCCACGTGGACACGCTACACCCGCATGCAAACGCGGTGGAGGCCGTTTACGACTACCTGACACCGCGTTTGACGACGGGTGTGCCCCTGTTGGCGCTCTTCATCGAATCCGATCAGGCCCTGAAGCTCAAAGCCGGGGCCACCCTCAAGTTGGTGTACCACCTGCTTACCCATCGCCGCTGGCCCGTGGATTTCAGCGTGCCCCTGAATGTTGACCAACCCCTGCGACTGCTGACCCTATGAGCGACACCGCAACCCATCTCACGCCTGCTACGCCCGCCACGCCCACGTTGCGGCGCAACGCCCTGCTCCAATGGATGGATGCCGGGCAACGGCGGCTGTATCGACTGCTGGCCTGCCGGGCCGCCGGTGCTTCCGGCGGCGCGTCGTGGTTTCTCATTTCCGTGGACAGCCCCAATGTGGGCTGGCCGGTGGAGTATCCGCTGGCCGACTTGGCAAAGGCGATGGCGGCTGGCGACCTTCAGGTGCTGGAACGTGACCATCTGATGACGCAACTGCGCCGGGAGGAAGCCCTGACCCCCAAACAGCGGGAACTACGGGATCAGGCGTGGGCGTCGATCCGCGACTTGGTGGAGGCACCGGACCAGCGAATCCTCTGGCCAGACGAGAGCGGCCCCTTGGTCAAGGCGGCGGCCGCCCGGCATGAAGTGAACGTGTCCACGCTCTACAAGCGCCTGCGCCGTTATTGGCAACGCGGACAGATGCGGGAAGCCCTGCAGCCGATGTTCAACAAGTGCGGTGGGTTCGGCAAGCCGCACCAGCCCGGCGCGGTGAAACTGGGGCGTCCCGTGACGGGCAAGGGCCAGGTGGGTATCAATGTGACCGAGGTGATGCGCGTCCACTTCGAGGATGCCATAGACCGCTATTACCTGAAGGAGGACAAGCTCCCGCTCAGCCTGACTTACGAACGGATGCTGGGGGACCATTACAATTCCGGATTTGTGGAGAAGGACGGCGAGTTGACGCCGATCTTGAAGCCCGCCGAGCAGCGGCCGTCCTTCGCGCAGTTCATGCGCCACTACCAGCAGAAACACACGAAACTCTCGTCCCTGAGGGAGCGCAAGGGCGCGGCGTACGTGGCTCGCAACCATCGGGCGGTGCTGGGTGACCAGTCCAAGAGCGCCCTTGCGGTGGGCGAGTATGCCATGATTGATGCGACGACGGCGGACCTGCACATAGTGAGCAGCCTGGACCGCTCCCTGGTGGTGGGCCGTCCCATGATCTACTACGTGGTTGATGTGTATAGCCGGCTGATTACCGGCGTGCATGTGACGTCTGACAACACTGGCTACAACGCTGCAACCATGGCGGTGTGGAACGCATTCAGCGACAAGGTGGAGTTCTGCGCGGAACTGGGCATCACCATCACGCCTGACCAGTGGCCGGCGCGTGACCTGCCGCTCAACCTGTACGCGGACCGGGGTGAGCTGCTCAGTGGCATGGCGGATCAGCTTCCATCCAAGTTGGGTGTCCGGGTGGACAATGCGCCCGCGTACCGACCGGACCTGAAGGGCTTGGTGGAGCGGGCCTTCCACACGTTCAACCAGATGACGATCAACTGGCTGCCTGGAGCCATCCGCTACGATGGTGAGGAACGCGGGGAACGAGACTACCGCAAGGATGCCGTCTTCACGCTGCCGGAGTTCAAGAAGGTGTTGGTCCAGTCCATCCTGGCCTACAACGCCTCCTATTTGGCGGGGTATCTCCGCACCACGGAAATGATCGCCGACCATGTGGAGCCGCGTCCGAACAAGTTATGGGCCTGGGGGCTGCCCCGTGCGGCGATGCTCACGCATGACCCCGCCTGGGTGCGGTTGGCACTGCTGCCCAGCGACAAGGGCACCATCCAGCCCAAGGGCCTGTGTTTCCGGGGAGTGCATTACACCTGTGCGCGGGCCATGCGCGAGGAATGGTTTGCGACGGTCCGGCACAATGCGGTGCGCTCCGTGCAATGCAGCTTCGACCCCGGCGCGGTGAACCGAATCTACCTGCTCGGGGACCAAGTGGACGTGTGCGGTTTGACGTCCGCTGACTCGTGGGCAACGGGCTTGGCCTGGCCCGAACTGACTGCCTACCTGGATGCGAAGCGGGAGAGTGACCGGGCCGCCAAGAACGAAGACGTGCAGTTGCGGGTGACGGCCAACGCGAGCACGCAGGCGGCGATCAAGCAGGCCACGAAGCTCACCAAGGCAGCCACAGGTGGTGGTGCGCCCAGCACGAAGAGGATGGAGGAAGCCAAGACGGCTGAACGGCTGCTGGAACTTCAGGCGCAGGCCGCTACAACCCAAGCGATCGTGGGTGTGCCGCCCGCGCCGAGCCCCGCTGTGGCTACGGCACCGAATTCAAATTCAACTGGCACCAGTAAGGTGGCCAGCAAGTGGGCCATGCTGAACAAACAACTGAAGCCATGAACCAACCAAAACAGAACGCCGACGAACAGGACCCTCTCGAAAAGTTGCCGGTGTAAACCTGCTTCTGTAATTTGTCTTTCTTCCCTCCAGCTTCACCCCTTTGGGGTGAGGCGGAGCGAAGGCGAGCGTAGCGAGCCGAGCGCAGCCGAACCCCAAAGGGGTGAAGCTGCTCCGCACGCGCAAAACTGGTCGA
>CAMCFN010000033.1 GCA_945874145.1 Akkermansia muciniphila | reverse complement strand
CTAGACCTCGGCGGCGCGGTGAGGACACTGCGCCCTACCAGCACTGGTTCAAGGGCGACAACCGCAGTGATTGGCGAGCCGTGAGTTCGCACAGCTTGAGGCTTCCGCCGGGTGTCCCGGTTCGGGTAAGGTGCTCCGCACGTTATGTATTCGCCGAAGCTCGATGCCTTTCTGAAGCTCGCGACGCAGGGGAACCTCGTCCCCGTGATGCGTCGCATTCTCGCGGATTTTGAGACGCCACTGTCCGCCTACAAAAAGATTCGCGGGCAGGGCGAATCGTTCCTCTTCGAGTCGGTCGAGGGCGGCGAGCATCTCGGGCGCTACTCGTTCGTCGGGTGCAACCCGCGCGCGGTCATCAAGCAGACCGCGAACCGCATCGAGGTCATCGCGGACGGCAAGGTCGTCGAGAAGTTTGCCATCCCCGCGCCCGGCAAGGAGCCGTGCGACCAGTGCGTGCGCGACGGTCTCGAAGTCGTGGAGCGCGTGCTGGCGCGCTACCGGCCCGTGAACGTGCCCGGCCTGCCGCGCTTCACCGGCGGCGCGGTGGGCTTCATCGGCTACGAGTTCATCCACGACGTGGAGCCGATTGTGCCGCGCCCGACGAAGGACGAACTGGGCACGCCGACGCTGTATTTCCTCATCGCGGACGAGCTGCTCATCTTCGACCGCGCGCAGCAGACCATCACGATTCTGGTGAACGCGGTCTTGGACGATGCCGCCTCGCCGACCGAGGCTTACGAAAACGCCTTGGCGGAGATTGACCGGCTTATTTCGCTGCTCGAACAACCGACGGAGCACATCCCCGCGACGCTGCCATCCGAGGTTGCGCCCGCGCCGTTTGAGTCGAACACCCCGAAGGAGCGGTTCATCGCGAACGTGCTGGAGGCGAAGAAGCACATCACCGCCGGGGACATCATCCAGGTGGTCGGTTCGCAGCGTTTCAGCGCGCCGGTGAAGGCCAGTCCGCTGGACCTTTATCGCGCCGCGCGCACGATCAACCCCTCGCCCTACATGTTCCTGCTGGAGCTGGATGGCTTCGCGCTGGTGGGCGTTTCGCCGGAGATTCATGTGCGCTGCGAGGACAAGCTGATTGAAATCCGTCCCATCGCCGGCACGCGTCCGCGCGGGGCGACGCACGACGAGGACTTGGCGATGGAGAAGGAGTTGCTCGCCGATCCGAAGGAACGCGCCGAGCACGTCATGCTGGTGGACCTCGCGCGCAACGACATCGGGCGCGTGTGCGATTACGGCTCCGTGCAGGTGAAGGAGTTGATGGTCATCGAACGTTACAGCCATGTGATGCACATCGTGTCGCAGGTGGAGGGCCAGCTCGCGGCCGACAAGACGGCGTTCGACCTGATGCGCGCGACCTTCCCTGCCGGCACGGTGAGCGGCGCGCCGAAGATTCGCGCGATGCAGCTCATTGCGGAGATGGAAGGCACGACGCGCGGGCCTTATGCGGGTTGTGTGGGCTACTTCAGCTTTAACGGGAATTGCGACACGGCCATCACGATTCGCACCGCGTTGGTGAAGGAAGGCAAGGTCTCCGTGCAAGCCGGCGGCGGCTGGGTGACGGACAGTGACCCGGAGTCGGAATTTCAGGAGACGGTGAACAAGTCCAAGGCGATGCGGAAGGCCGTGGCGCTGGCGGAGACGTTTGCACGGAAGTGAGTCGCGGCGCTCCGCAACTGTCAGCGGAACTGTGGATGGGCTTGCAGCCGGTCCCAAGTCTCGGCCGTGAGCGGGGCTTGGCAGTAAACCGGCGTGTGCAGCGGCTCGGCGCTGGTGGAGCGGCGGGCGCGTGCGAGCCACTTGCGGTCCAGCGGTTCATCCAGGAGCGACAAGGTGTTGGCGGCCAGCGTGGTTTCTTCCTTTTCCCCGGTCGCATGGCCCACGCCAACATGGAAGCCCGCGAGCAGCCAAGTCACGCGCAGCAGCGTCGCCCGCGAATACGTGGGCATGGCGCAGGGGCGGGCAGGGTCCAGTTGGCGGAACAGGTTCGTGAAGAGCGGGAGCGTCCACATGGCCGGGTTCTTCGCTGGTGAATAGGCATCGAAGAGAATCGCGTGCGGCGCGGGGAAAACTTGATTCGCGGCCTGCAACCAGGTGGGAAAGTCGCCCACGTGCGTTTCCCAGCGCAGGGCTTGCGGGCCGATTTGCAGCGTGGCCTGGCCTTGGGCGAGCAGCGCCGCCACCAGCGGCTCGTAACCGCCGAAGTAACCCAGTTCCTCCGCGTGCTGGAGGGCGAAGCGCAGCGGCTCCAGCGTGTGGTCGAAACTCACGAGCCGCACGGAGCCCGGCAGATCACGAATCGCCCGCAGGACGGTCAGGGCGTTGGCGGCCGCGCCCAGGCCCACATCCCAAATCACGAATTCGCCTGTGTGCGCCGCCAACCGATCGAGCAGCCGGAGCTGCCGCACGTAGAGCGCCTCCGCTTCCGCCACGGGGCCGATGACAGGGTGAAACGTCTCCGCCTCCGCGAGCGAGCGGACGCTGCGGACGCCATTGGCGAGGGTGACCAAGCTGTAGCCGGAAGACGACACGGGCCGGACGGTAGCAACGCACGGAGCCCGAGGGAACGGGGAAAGGTGCTCGACTGGGCGCGAACAGCAGCGGGCGTGAAATTCCTGCTTACTGCGCGAGGAAAGCGCATCGCCAAGCGCTCAGTCAAACCCCGCGAAAACTCCACCCGTTGATGGCGGCCCCGCCATGCGTTGCCCAACCTTCCGCTTTCGTGGGTTTGTGTGCTTCGTGGGCCGGCCAGCCATTTCCACGACGACGAGATTTTGCCACGCACCTGCTGGATCCTATGGCCTCGACCATCGAGGCGGCGGGCAGCGCGGCGGGCTACATCGGCACTTGGTGAGATTTAGCACTTGGAAGCGCCCCTTGAACGCTTAACAATCTATCCTCATCAGCCCCACGGCACCGAACATGAATCGCCTCATCGCCCCCCCACGGAACACCGGCTTTACGCTGATCGAGCTACTGGTCGTCATCGCCATCATCGCAATTCTCGCCGGCATGCTCCTGCCGGCACTGGCGAAGGCCAAAGGCACCGCGCTCGGGGCCAAGTGCCTCAACAATCACAAACAGATGGCGCTGGGCTTCCTCGTCTATGCCGGGGATCACGATGACCGCTATCCCTCCGGCACGTTCGCCGCCAATGCGCAACTGACCACGGCCCCCGATGTCTGGTTCAAGCTGCTGCTGCCATACTTGGGCAACAACACCAACGCCTATGTCTGCCCCTCGCACCGGGACACCGGCAGCATGTATGGCACTTTGCCCTTCATCGTGGATTACGTGGTGAACTCCCACATCATTGTCCCGGCCGCGCCCCCGCGCCCCTTGCGGACGGATCGGGTGCAGACGCCGAGTGATTTCCTGATCACCACGGAGGATTCGCGCAACATGAACAACTACAATTGGAGCGCGGGTGACTTCGACTGGACACGCACTCACTACAACTACGGCAGCAGCTACGGCATCGGGCTGACCCGCCACAAGAACCAAGCGCTCGCCGGTGCAGCCGATGGGCACGCCGAACAGCTCAAAATGCCACCGCGCGACCCCTTGGCCGCTTCCGACGTGGTGCCCAGCTTGGGCGAGATCGGTGATGCAAAGATCGGCACCCCGCTATGGACGCCGGTGCAGCAGCCGAAACTTTACGTCCGGCTGGATGCCTCCAGTGCGGCGGGATTTTAAGCACGGGCAACCTCCACTTTCACGGCACCAGCCAAAGTCCGCTCCAGCCTGCCGCCGTCCAATTAAAGACCGCTCGGACGTGGGTTTCATCACCCAGTTGCAGCCAGTCGATTTGATCCACGGTGGCGACTAGCACGGCGAAGTTCTCGTAGCCCACCTCAAGCTGCTTCTTCGTCACCGACGGCAGCTTCAGCTCAGGCGCAATCGCATCGCCGGGCGCATGGATGTCGGTGCCGGGAGGCAGGTTCGCGCAGTAGTTCCGTCGGCCAGCCAGCGGCAGCGCCTGCCAGTGCTCACGCGCAATGGCGTCATTTTGGTGAATCATCGTCCCGGCGCTGATCCGGAGCTGGGCGCGGCGCGCGGGGTCGTAGAAGAGCCAGTGCGCCTGCTCGCAAAGCTTGAGCTGGTGGACTTTCTGCGCACGGGCATCCGAGTAGGCGATGAGCTGCCGTTTGGCGGCGTCCGCCCGGCGGAGGACCACCACGCGCATTGAGCACTCGAACAGATTTGAGGTGCCCAGCACGGGCGTGCGAAGGGGGTTGGCAGGCTCGGCCGCCGCTCGCTCTAACTCGCTCCATAGCCGGGCAGGGAGCGTTTCCAGATCAGAAGTGGTGTAGGTGTTCACGCAAGTTGCAGAAGGGGGAGAAAACAGCAGTTGCCGGGAGCCGTCTAGTCCTTGGACTTTCGGCCCACGCCCCAGATCAGCCAGACCGCCAGCGCCACCAGCAGGATGAGCCACCAGAAGTAACGCAGTTCGAGCGCGGCCATCTCGACAAAGGCCAGCACCGGCTTAAACAACAGGGCCAGCAGCACCAGCACCCCGACGAGAATCAACCACCTGAGCGCGGCCCGGACCTGCGGGTTCATGGGGCGGCGGGCTTCTCAGCCGGGCCCAGCGGCAGGAGCAACGCGGCACCGGTGTTGTTGACGTCCGCAGGGACGACGAGCGGGGACTTGCCGTTCCAGCGTTCGACGATTTGCAGGCGCAGGAAGGCGGGGTTCAGCTTGAGCGCCTCGCCCCGCACGGTGATGGCCTTGGCCTCGCCGCTGGCGCGGATGATGGCGGTCTCGGCCTCGGTCTGCGTCTGCACCTGCGTGAAGCGCGCCTGCGCGGCCTGTTGCTCGGCGACCATCTTAGCCTCGATGGCGCGCTCCAGCTCAGGCGAGAGGTCAATATTGCGGATGACGACGTCCACGAGGGTGAGCAGCGTGCCGATCTTGAGCTTCGCGGCGGCGATGGCCTTCTGCTTGATCTCCTCGCGGTTCTTCACGATCTGCTCGGCGGTCTGCGAGGCGGTGACTTCCTTGAGCGCTTCCTGCACGCGCGGGGCGATGAGGCTGTCGAACGGGTCGCCGGCGAACTCCTTGTAAATCTGAACGACCGACGATTCCGGCACGCGGTAGAGCACGCGCACTTCCAGGCTGACCTGCTGCAAGTCCGAGGAAAAGCAGTCGGCCTTCACCGGCATGGTCTTCTGCCGGATGTTCACCGGCACGATGCTGGTGATGAACGGGGCCTTGAGACCGAAGCCCTCCGGCAGGAACTGGTCCGCCGTCTTGCCGAGCGTCACCTTGATGCCGCGCGTGCCGGGGTCAACCATGTAGCTGGAGGACGAGCCGAGGATGACGAGCACAAATACCAGCACCCCCGCGCCGATGAGCCTGGGCAGAAAGTTCGGGTTCATCGCGTTACTTTGTGGTGCGGCGAACGGCCGGCGGTTGGTTCGGTAGCGGTCCATTGGGTCGGGTCTGACGGAGACGTTCGGCGTCTTGGAGCGAGAGCAGAATCTTGTCCCCGCCACCGATGATCAGCGGCGTAAAGCCATCCCACTTGTCCACGATCTTCAAGTCCACGAACGCCGGGTTGTCCTTGAGCGCCTCGCCGCGGATGCGGATGGACTCGGCCTCGCCCTTGGCCTGGATGACGGCGGTGTCGGCCTCGATCTGCGCGCGCTGCTGGAGGAACTTGGACTTCGAGGCCTCCTGCTCCTGCACCATCTTGGCCTCGATGGCGTGGCCCAGCTCCTTCGAGAGTGCGATGTCCTGGATGACGATGTCCTCGATGACCAGCAGCGTGCCGACCTTCTTCCGGGCGATCTCGAGGGCGTCAGTCTTGATCTTCTCGCGGTTCTTCACGATCTGTTCGGCGCTCTGGAGGGCCGTCACTTCCTTGAGCGCCTCGTGTACGCGCGGGGCGATGAGGCTCTCGAACGGCTGGCCGTAATACTCCTGAAAGAGCTTCACCACGGACGCCTCCGGGATGCGGAACAGCACGCGCAGTTCGACATGGATTTGCTGCAAGTCCGACGAGTAGCAATCCGCCTTGTCCTCCGCCGTCTGCTGCCGGATGGAGACGGGATGGATGAGCGTGATGACCGGAGCCTTCATGCCGAAACCCTCAGGTTTGAAGGCCGGCGAGACCTTGCCCATCGTCACCTCCACGCCGCGATAGCCGGGCTGCACCACATACGTGCCGGACGACGCCATGATGATGGCGCAAAAAATCAGGAGGGCGATGCCGACCGTCCGCGCGATGTTCTGGGGTGTCATGGGTGCAGTTGAACTTGCGATATCAGAGTCCACAGGGAAGGCGGTGGACACAAGCTTGGTTTTCTAAACTGCTTTGCGCATCCTCCCGCCCGTGACCGCCGAACAAGCCACCGCCCTCCTTGACGCCTTCCGCGCTGGTCGCGCCAGCCGCGACGACGTGCTCCGCGCCTTTCAGGCCGCGCCCATTGCAGACCTCGGCTTTGCGCAGGTGGACACGCACCGCGCGCTACGCAAGGGCTTTCCAGAAGTCATCTTCGGCGCGGGCAAGACGCCGGCCCAGATCGTTGCCATCGCGGGCAAGTTGGTCGAGCGCGAGCAAAACGTCCTCGTCACGCGCCTCACGCCGGAGGCCGCACGATTGCTCAAGCGCAAGTTCAAGCACGCCGTCTGGCACGAGGCCGCGCGCGCCGTGACCATCGAAAAGAAGCCCTTGCCCAAGCGCCCCGGCTTCATCGCCGTGCTCTGCGCCGGCACGAGCGATTTGCCCGTGGCAGATGAGGCGGCGGTGACAGCGGACATCATGGGCAACCGCGTCGAGCGCATCAGCGACGTGGGCGTGGCCGGACTGCACCGCCTGCTGGCGAAGCTGGAAATCCTTCAACGCGCAAACGTGCTGGTGGTCTGCGCCGGGATGGAAGGCGCGTTACCCAGCGTGGTCGCGGGCCTCGTCTCCAAGCCCGTCATCGCGGTGCCTACGAGCATCGGTTACGGCGCGGCTTTTGGCGGTGTGGCGGCGCTGCTGGGGATGCTCACAAGCTGCGGCAGCGGCGTGACGGTGGTGAACATCGACAACGGCTTCGGGGCCGGCTACGCGGCGAGCCAGATCAACGCGCTGGCAGGCAGCAAGGCAGACGGCTAGACCCCGTGCCGGCGACTTCCAGTCGCCGTTCGGTGGCTGCGTTCGCATCAGACGGCGACTGGAAGTCGCCGGCACGGGCTTGCGGTGAATTCACCCCGCCTCCTCGCGTCACTTCTTCCGCATGTTCACACGGCAGTTCATCTGCGCCCTAGCGTTGGCATTGGCGCTGGCCACTTCCACCGCCTTGCGCGGGGCGGAGGCGGACGCGCATGCCGCCGCCGCGATGACCATTCTCCGCGCGCACTGCTTCAGTTGCCACAACGTCGAGAAGAAGCGCGGCCAGCTTGACCTGACTTCGCGCGAAGCAGCCATCAAAGGCGGCGAGAACGGCCCGGCTCTCAAGCCCGGCAAGGCCTCCGACAGCCCCCTCGTGAAGCTCCTGGCCCCCGGCGCGGACCCGCACATGCCGCCGAAGAAGCAGCTTCCCGACAAGCTCATCGCCACATTGCGCGGCTGGGTGGATGCCGGCGCGCCGTGGGATGCCGGCGTGCTCAAGCTGCTCACTCGCGAAACCAAGGCGGACGAGTTGAAAGCGTTGCCCGCCAGTTACACGCCCGTGCTTGCCGTGGCGCTCGCGCCGGATGGCAAGCGCCTCGCCAGCGCCCGCGGCAACCAACTGCTCATCCACCCGCTCACGGCCACCAACAGTCTGCCCGCCACCACCCTAGCGGGCGCGCGCGATGCCATCCAATCCATCGCCTGGAGCGCGGACGGCCGCTGGCTCGCGGCGGGCGAGTTCCGCCGCGTGCTGCTCTACGATGCGAAGACGCTCCAGCCGTTCGGCACGCTGGACAAGCCGCTCACGGGCCGCGCCACCGCCATCGCCTTCACGCCGGACGGCAACACGCTTGCGGTCGCCGACAGTCCGGGTGGCGCCCCGGGGCTGGTTCACCTGTGGAAGATGGGCGACGAAAAGCCCTTCGCCTCGTGGGTCGCGCACAACGACAGCATTCTCGATTTGAAAGTCAGCGCGAACGGCAAGCTCCTGGCCACCGGCAGCGCGGACAAGCTGGCGCGGGTCTGGAACCTCGCCACGCAGAAGGAAGTCGCCAAGCTCGAGGGCCACACCAGCTACGTGCAGGCCGTGGCCTTCGGCAAGGATGACGCGGAGCTGGCCACCGGCGGGGCGGACAAAGAGATCAAGATCTGGGACATCGCCAACCAGGAGAAAAAGTCCGCCTTCCAGAACCGCAGCGCGGCGGTGACTGCGCTGCACTGGACCGTGGGCGGCACGAACCTGCTGACCGTGGCCGAGGACGGAAGCGCCTCGACCATCACCGATATCAAACGTCACAACGGCGAGCAAAGCAGCGCGCCCGGCACCGAGCGAAAACTCTCCTCCATCGGTGATGTGCTCTACGCCGTGACCGCCACGTCCGACGCGAAGACAGTCTTCGCTGGCTGCCACGACGGGAGCGTCTATGTGTGGGCAGCCGGCAAGGCCGCCGCCAAGCTGGAATCAAAATGAACTTGTTCAGCCACAAAAAGGCGCAAAGCGGTGAGAGCTCGCCGCACTCCATAGTATGGCGGGGGCTTCAACAGCACTGGTCACCTGTGCTGTGTCATTCGGCCGCCGCGCTCCTGATTCTGCTCGCCGCCTGCACGCCGCCAAAGAAATCGGCCTCCAAGTCCGAGTCGCCGGCAGCACGGCGCGGGGTCAAAGCCATCACCGTGTTTCCGACCGAGCTGCCCTTGCTGGCCGGGGCCGCACCGCACCGCATCGTCGTCACGGCCACGGACCTCGACGGGTTTGAAGTCCCCGCGCCGGCCCAGCTCGCCTCGGACAATCCCGCCATCGCCGCCGTCGGCGCGGACGGACGGGTGCGTCCGGTAGCCGCCGGGTCCGCAACCATCACCGCGAAGTTCGGGGGCAAGTCCGCGAGCGTGAAAGTCACGGTGCGCCCCGCGCCGGAAGGTCAGCAGGTCAGCTTCGTCAACGACGTGATGCCGGTTCTGAGCAAGGCCGGGTGCAACCTTGGTTCATGCCACGCCAAGGCCGACGGGCAGAACGGCTTCAAACTCACCATCTTTGCCTATGACACGCGGGCGGATTATCTCGAGATCGTGAAGGACGCGCGCGGCCGGCGGGTGTTCCCGGCGCTGCCGGAGGAAAGCCTGCTGCTCAAGAAGGCCACGCTCGCGGTCCCGCACGACGGCGGGCTGCGCATCGAGCGCGACTCCGAGGAGTTCCGCACTCTCGCCAACTGGATTGCGCAGGGAATGCCTTACGCGCGCACCAACGAGCCCGCACTGCTGGGCATCGAGGTGTTTCCCAAGGAGCGCCGCTACCGCCGCGAGTCGCAGCAGCCCCTGCTCATCCAGGCGCGCTACTCGGACGACACGGTGCGCGACGTGACCGAGCTGGCGGAGTATCTCTCGAACGAGAAGACCCTCGCGACAGTGGATGACGAAGGCCTGATCAGCGTGGGCAAGTTCAGTGGCGAAAGCGCGGTCATCGCACGCTTCCTTGGGCGGGTGGCGGTCAGCACCGTGATGGTGCCCAGCGACCGCGTGCTGCCGGTGGAGCGGTTCGCCGCACTGCCGGTCCACAACGACATCGACCGCCTCGTTTACCAACGGCTCCAGAAGCTCGGGCACTTTCCCTCGGAGGGCTGCACTGATGCGGAGTTCATTCGCCGCGCGTCGCTCGACACCGTTGGCACGTTGCCAACGGCGGAGGAAGCGCTGGCGTTCCTGGAGGACAAGTCGCCTGACAAGCGCAACCGGCTCATCGACCGGCTGCTGGAGCATCCCGCCTGGGCCGATCATTGGGCGGTGAAGTGGGGTGATCTGATCCGGGGCAACCCCGCCCGCGTGGGCGTGAAGCCAGTCTTCCTCGTGGACCAGTGGCTGCGCGACGCCTTCCGGCAGAACAAGCCGTATGACCGGTTCGTGCGCGAACTGCTCACCGCGCAGGGCAGCACGCACAAGTTCGGTCCCGCCGCGCTCTTCCGCGACAAACGCACGCCGGAGGAGGCGAGCGGCTTCGTAAGCCAGATTTTCCTCGGGGTGCGGCTCGAGTGCGCCAAGTGCCACCATCACCCGAGCGAGAAGTGGGACCAGAAGGATTACTACCAACTGGCGGCGTTCTTCAGCGGCACACGGCGCAAGGGCCAGGGCATCTCCGCCCCCATCAGCGGCGAGCCGGAATACATCTGGGCCACAGCCAACGTCGCGATGAAGCACCCCGTCACCGGGGAAGACCTGAAGCCGCGCGCGCCTGACGGCCCCGAGGCGGTCATCGAGCCGGACCGCGATCCGCGCGCCGCGCTGGTGGACTGGATGGTGCAGCCGGAGAACCCGCTCTTCGCGCGTGCCGCCGTGAACCGCGTGTGGAACGCGTTCTTCGGACGCGGCATCGTGGACCCGGTGGACGATTTCCGCGCGTCGAACCCACCTTCCAACGGGCCGCTGCTGGACTGGCTGGCGCAGGATTTCGTCGCGCACAAGTTCGACCTGAAGCACCTGATGCGCACGATTCTGCGCTCACACACTTACCAGCTCAGTTCCACCCCGAACGACACCAACCTCGCCGACACGCGCAATTACTCCCGCAACTATCGCCGCCGCCTGCCGGCGGAAGTGCTGCTCGATGCGGTCACGCAGGTGACCGGCACGCGCGAGAGCTTCGCCGGCCTGCCCGAGGGCGCGCGCGCGCTCCAGACTTGGAACCATGTGCTGAACAGCGATTTCATGGACGCGTTTGGCCGGCCAAACAGCAGCGCCGAGTGTCCGTGCGAGCGGGACGCCAAGCCCAGCATGGTGCAGGCGTTGCACATGATGAACTCTGCCAAGCTGAACACCAAGGTCACCGCGAGCGAGGGTCGCGCACGCCTGCTGGCCGCGAGCAATGCCACCGAGGAGCAGATCATCAACGACCTCTACCTCAGCGCCTACAATCGCAAGCCCGCTTCCGAGGAACTGGCGTTGGCCTTGAAGGCCTTCCAGGCCAAGGACGCCACACGCCAGTCCGCCGTGGAGGACATCCTCTGGTCCCTGCTGAACTCGGCGGAGTTTGTGTTCAACCACTGAGCGGTCGTGCCGGCGGCTTCCAGCCGCCGTCCGTGGGCAACGAGCAAACCGCCTTTGCAATCAACCCGCAACGCGGCGGCTGCAAGCCGCCGGCACGGGGCTCCGGGTCAGCCGCGTCCCCCGGCGGCTACTTTTTCCCCTTCACGCCGAGGGCGATGGACCCGTCCAGCTCGCGCGGCGGGAAGGGCATCGTGGGATAAATCTTTCGCAGCGCGAGGGTGGTGCGGGCGGTGGTCGCAAACTCCACTTCGCCAATCTTTGCCCTGCCCACGATGCGGAAGTGCGTCAACGAGCCCGGCACGATGGTGTCCGGCAACGTGACCTTGAGCGTCGTGTTGGCAGCCTTGTCCTTGATGATCTCGTCCGCCAGTTTGGCTCCCTCGATTCCCGCCAACGACAGGGTGATTGGTCCCGTGTAGTCGCGGCGGGCCACGGTCACCTTCACCGTAAAACTTCCGCCGGGAGCCGCCTCGGCCTTCTCGGCATCCGCCTCCAGCGCAAAACCTGCGGGCTGCAACTCGGCCTCCACCCGGTAAGCGTGCTGCGGGCCGCCGCGCCGGATGAGCTCGTCCACCACGAGGAAGTAAGTGCCGTCCGCCGGAATGCTGTTGGTCACCGCGCCCTCGCTGGCGTCATTCACCGCCGAGCTGACCAGCGCGGTGCCCTTGGCATCACGGAGTTGCAGCATCACCTCGCTCGCCGAGCCGAGGCTGCGGGTCTGCGCGGTGAACACCACGCGCTGCCCCTTCTTGGCGCTGAACTTCCAGAAGTCCCGTTCCTTCGCCTTCAGGAAGCGGCCGTTCAACCCGGCAGGCAGCGTGAACGGCGTGGCCGTCTCGGCGTTTTCGTTCGGCTCCGCCTCCACCACCTCGGTGAGGCCGCTCACGACCGCCGCGCCAAATCCGGAGGACTTGCCCCCGGGAAATTTCGCGGACAACGGCAGCCGCAATTCATCCACCGCCGCAGTCGCGGTGACCGTGGGAACCTTGTCCACCTGCGGCCCCACGAAGGTGAACGTGCCCGCGCTGCCGGCCTTCACCCCGGCGGGGAACGGCAGGTTCACCAGCGGGAAATCACCCACGCGCAGCCGGAAGCGGTAATCCGCCCCCCCACCGTAGTTAATGTCCCGAACCTCGATGAAGTGTTCGCCACCCGCCGCAAAAACATGCGCGAACCGGCAGTCGCCGCTCAGGCCCGACTCGTCATCGCAGAATGCCAGCTCACGGCCCCGTGCATCCAACAGGCGCAGCACGGGGTCCAGCTTGGAGCCGAGTCGCTGGGCGACGACTTCAATGGCGAGGCGCTCGCCCGCCTTGACGGTGACACGGTAGCACTTGGGTTTGAGCGCCACCGCCGCCCCATCCACCGCGACCGGCCAGGGCAGCGCCTGGGCATTCGTCGGGGACGTGTTGGTGCCGGCGTCGGGCACGCTCGGCAAATCATCCACCATCAGCAGCAGCGGGTTGGAGACGCCGTTGGTGGACGCCACCCGCACGGCGTGGACACCCACCGGCACCGCGCTGCCCAGCTTCACCGACAGTTTCAGCGCGCCGGCCGTGCCGCCCTTGGGCGTGACCGCCTCGGTCTTGAAGCCCGTCCACAGGTTGGTGGCTCCCGTGAGATTGGCCCCCTGCAAGGTCAGCTCCGTGGCCTGCCCCGGCATCAGCGCCCCGGGCGTGGTCTGCGTCAGGCTGGGACTTTGCGACGAGGCGGGCAGGGCGAGGACCACGAACCAGGCGGCGAGCGGAAGCGGGCGGAGAAAAGTCATGAGCAGTGGCAAAGCGTAAGTGACTGGTCGGTCTTGGACGTTGTGACGGCCGGAAGTTTCAGCCACCGCGCAGTCTTGGCGATGAAAAAGACAACGAGCAGAAGGGTAACAAGCCCCCAACGCCCTGCCCCGCAAAGCCCACGCGATGCTCTTCGAGGCCCTGGTGAAGCGGTTGAGTCAGAGCTAACCACCCGGAGCTACAGCGACCCGGCCCCCGGGATGCGTGGACTGCAACCAGGAGGCCAAAGCCTTCGCGACCACCCCCGCCAGCCTGGCGCGCCGCCTCAAAAACCTCCAACCCCAAGCCAAAGCCCTGAATCTCACCCTCGTTGCCGCCCAATAACTTACCTGCTCTGTTATTCAGGAGGCATTGTGGTCACTGGCTCAATAGTAAGTCCCCAGGCACGGCGCGCAACGGCTGTCCGGCAACTCGTGCCTCCTGCCAACTCGCCCGGTTCTCCGTTTCGTAGTCCCACAACAGGCGGAACTCGCCAAGGGTCGCCTCGATCTCTGGAAGTCGGCGAACCTGCATCGTCGGTGTGATCTGGTGCTTCGCGCAGAACTCTAAGCATCGAATCGCCGTCTCGATCTCCTGCTTATGGGAGAGGGCGTCAGCATCGCCCTGCGTTTGGCGTAAGCGTGCGATCAGCTCCGCCTGCAACTGCCTCAACTGGTGGATAACGGTGGTGAAGGCTGGCTGATTCATGGGCATGGGGATGTGCGAACGATGCCTAACAGTTAATGCGCGTCGTATTTGACGTCTTTGATTGCGGCATGGGGCAGGCTGAAACTGGGGAAGTGGATTGTCCAGCGGGAATGGGGCCGGTAAGGGGCGCATCGCAGTTGCTTGCCGGGCAGAGGGAGAGCGGTGCATTCGCAGCCGATGAGACTCCGGACGCCTTCACCCTCACCCCGGCCCTCTCCCTCCGAGGGAGAGGGAGGCGCTGCGACTCCCGCTCGTGCATCCGCACCGTCCGCCTGTTCGAGATGCGGCCTGTGTGGCTCCCTCTCCCAGCGGGAGAAGCGTATCTGCTCAAGGGGCAGGGCCACAACAGCGGCGGTTACGGCCCGATGAGCGCGGAGCAGTCGGTGGTGGTGGGATAAGGCAAAAGGTAAAAGGCAAAAGGGAGACCGACGCGCTCGGCACTTTTGCCTTTTGCCTTACCCCCACCCGGGCTTAATCCAAGGCGATTTGGCCGCTGACCACGCGGGCGTAGTAGCCGCCTTGGGCCAGCAGTTCGGGGTGCGTGCCCAGCTCGCTGACGCGGCCCTCGGCCAACACGACAATCTTGTCCAGATCGCGGATGGTGGAGAGGCGATGGGCGACGATGAGCGTGGTGCGGCCGTGCATGAGGCGCTTGAGGCTCTCCACCACCAGCGCCTCGCTCTCGGCATCGAGCGCGCTGGTGGGCTCGTCGAGCAGGAGGATGGGAGCGTCCTTGAGGAAGGCGCGGGCGAGGTTCAGCCGCTGGCGTTCGCCGACGCTCAAGCGGGCGGCGCCGTCGCCCACGAGGGTGTCGTATTGCTGCGGCAGCTTTTCGATGTAGGCATGGGCGTTGGCGGCCTTCGCCGCTGCCTCGATCTCGGCCCGGGTCGCGCCGGGCCGGCCGTAGGCGATGTTTTCCGCAATGCTCGTGGGCAGGAGAATCGGTTCCTGCAGGACGATGGCTATCTGCGAACGGACATCGCGAACCCGGAGCGAACGCAGGTCCACGCCATCCAGCAGGATGGTGCCGCCGGTGGGATCAAAGAAGCGCGGGACGAGGTTGAGCAACGTGGTCTTGCCCACGCCGCTCGGGCCGATAAGGGCGGCCGACTGGCCGGGGGCAAGGGTGAAGGTGATTCCACGAAGAATTTCGCGGTCGTCAGCGTAGCGGAACGTGACGGCATTGAAGGCGAGTTCGCCCCGCAAGGCGGAGCGCACGACGGGTTGCGCGTCCGGCGCGTCTTTCACTTCCTCGGGGGTGTCGAGAATCTCAAAGACCCGCTGCGCGCCGACACTGGCGTTGGCGACCGTTGCGCCCACATGCGAGAGCTGGTTGAGCGGCTCGTAGAACTGGCCGAGGTAGGCGAGGAAGATGAGCAGGTCACCCACGGTGGCTTCGCCGCGAAGCACTTGGTTGGCACCGAGCCACAAGATGCCCGCCGCGCCGCTGCCGAAGACGGCGGTGATCGCAAACCAGTAGGCCACTTCCCAGCCGTGCTGCCGGAGACGACGCGCCTGTGCTTGCTCGGTGTGGGTGTTGAAGCGCTCGGCCTCATGCTCCTCGCGGGTGTAGCTCTGCACGAGCGGAAGCGCGGCGATGTTCTGCTGCACAAGCGAAGTCACCTGGCTGTCAGCCTGCTGCGCGGAGGCGCCTTGCTCGGTCATGCGTGCGCCGAACGTGCGGATGACCAGCAGCAACAGCGGCACGGTGGCCAAAGCCACGAGGGTGAGCAGCCCGTTCAACTGCGCCATCACCACGACCATCATCCCAAAGGAGAGCGCGGCGCTCGCGGACGTCATCAAGCCCTGCTGGAACAGAGTCTGGAAGGAATAGGTGTCCCACGCGGCGCGGTGAATGAGGTCGCCGGTGTTGTGGCCCTGATGGAAGCGCAGCGAAAGGCGCTGGAGCCAGCCAAAGACTTCATTGCGCACCCGGCGCAGCCCGCGCAACCCGATGTCGATGGCCAGGTAGTTTTGAGTCGCATTGAGGCCGCCGTGGAGCAGGTGGAGCACCGCCGTCACCGCCGCGAGCAACACGATCAGCGTAGGTTTGTCGTTCGACCACGCCTGGAGCGCGTTGGGCAGGGCCTTGGTGCCCAGCACGCTGTCCACCAGCACGGCCATGGGCCAGGGCTTGAGGAGGTTCGCCCCGATGCCGGCGAGCATAAGCCCCGACACGCCGACGATGCGCGCGCGCTCGGGGCGGAAGAACTGAAGGGCGCGACGCAGTGGACTCACTCGATGGGGGGCTGTGACTGGGCCTCGGCCAGGAGGAATTGCAGCAGGAACTGGAGGCGGGTCTCCACTTGCGGAGTGGCCAGCAACAGTTGCCGGTCGTAGGGATTGCCCACCAGCGTGCTGGCGACGAGATCGGCCAAGTGCTCGGGCGACTTCACCGTGGCCATGTGTTCGGCGAACCGGCGGAGGGAAAGATTCGCCAGCTCCTGCATTTGCTTGAACTGGGTGGTCTTCGTGGGATCGGTCACGGGCGGAAAGCCCAAATCAAACCCCTGCTTCACCCGACGACGGACCAGTGCGCGGACTCTCCGGGCCAGCCGGTTGGTGGTTTCCGGCTCCGGCGGAGGCGCGGCAACGGCGCGGATGGCCTCGACGCGATACGGCTTGCGCCGGACGGGCCCCAGAAACTCCACGCGCGTCAGGCCCTGGAGCACGAGGTGGCTCGTGCCATCGGGATGTTCCACCGCCGCGCTCACCAACCCTAGGCCGCCGATGGAGGAAGGCGTTTCGCCCCGGGACTTGGCCTTGCGCAACGCCACGGCAAACATGCGCCCCCCTTCCAGCACGTCCTTGAGCATCCGCCGGTAGCGCGGCTCGAAGATGCGCAACGGCAGCGTCATCTGCGGGAACAGCGTCGCGTTCGGCAAAATCATCACCGGCACTTGGGACGGCACTTGCATCGGGGTCAAGGTAGCAGGCCGACCCAACTCCGCCCAATCGATTTCCGCCGCTAGTTTCCGCCCGGGGTTAATCGCCTGCCTGACCAATGCCAATTACTTCGGTGCCAGCGCCTCGCCCTTCTTCTGATACGCCGGGCCGGGCTGGTAGTTCGCGCCGGGCAACTGTTCCCACGGCACGACGCCCACCTTGTCCGCCCATTGCTGCCATGCGGCGGTGAGTTCCTTCACCTTGGCAGGCTGTTGCGCGGCGAGGTTCTTCAGTTCGGAGCGGTCGCGGCTGAGGTTGTATAGTTCCCAGTCGCCGCGGAAGGACGCGACGAGCTTCCAGTCGCCGACGCGCACGGCACGGTTGCCCTCGTGTTCCCACGCGAGCGTGCGTTCGCCGAGCGAGCGGCCTTGCAGTGCGGGGACGAGGCTCTTGCCGGGCAGTGGCGTGAGGGCGCGGTCCTTGAACTTGTCGGGATACTTCGCGCCGGCGAGTTCGAGAAAGGTGGGCTGCAAATCAATGACATGGCCGGGCTCGCGGGTGAACTGCCCCCGCGCGGAGATGCCCGCTGGCCAATTCACAATCAGCGGCGTGCTGATGCCGCCCTCGTGGTTCCACATCTTGTGTTCGCGGAACGGCGTGTTCGCCGCGTTGGCCCAGCCGACTTCAAGGCACTTGTGCGACTCGCGCGTGCCAGCCTCGCTGCCGGGCTTGTGGCCGCGTCCGGGGCTGGGCCAGGAGTCGAGGAACTCCGCGCTTGCGCCGTTGTCGGAGAGGAATAGCACGAGCGTGTTTTGCTCCGCGCCCAGCTTCTTCACCGCGTCGAGCATGCGGCCGACGCCTTGGTCGATGCAGTCAATCATCCCGGCATACACAGCCATGCGCAGGTCCCAATCCTTGCGCTCGGCTTCAGACAGGCTGGCCCACGCCTTCGCCTCGGGCGCGCGCGGCGAGAGCTGGGCGTCGCGCGGGAAGAGGCCGAGTTCCTTCTGCTTGGCGAAGCGCCGCTCGCGCTCAACGTCCCAGCCGTGGAGAAATTTGCCGCGATACTTGGCGATGTCCGCCGGCTTGGCGTGCAGCGGGAAGTGCGGTGCGGTGTAGCAGAGGTGGAGGAAGAACGGCTTCTCCTTCGCATCGCGCCCGTGCTCTTCAAGGAACTTCACCGCGTGGTCCGTGAAGGCGTCGGTAGCGTAAAAATCTTCGCTGGGCTTGATGTTCTCACGGTCGAGATAGAGTGGTTGCAGCGCAAAGTAGTTCCCGCCGCCACCGGAGCCATAGGCGCGGTCGAAGCCGCGGTTCATCGGGTGGTTGCGCATGTCGGCCTTTGCCTTCGCTCCGCCGCCGCCGAGGCCGCCCACGTGCCATTTGCCGACATGGTAGTTGCGGTAGCCCGAGTCACGCAGCAGCTCGGCGATGGTTGCGGTGTTCTCGCCAATTCCGCTGCTGTAGCTGGGCGGACGCCACGGCTGGAGCATGTGCCCGACGCCGGCTTGGTGCGGGTAAAGTCCCGTGAGCAGCGAGGCGCGCGTGGGACAGCAGCGGGCGGCGTTGTAGAACTGCGTGAAGCGCAGCCCGCCCGCCGCGAGCCGGTCCAAGTTCGGTGTGGCGATGCTGGAGCCGTAGCAGCCGAGGTCGGAGAAACCCAGATCGTCCGCGAGGATGAGCAGGATGTTCGGGCGCGGCGCGGACGCGGCGGGCAGCGAAAGCGTGATGAGGCAAACAGCGAGCAGCAGCCAGTGAACACGGAACTTCATGGCGGGTAGGCTAATTACCTGGTTCGAGCCGGGCAACCACCTGCGCGTCAGTCCACGGTGCTTTCTGCCAGCAGCTTGCGATACACCTGCCGGGCGTGCTCGTAGTCTTGGCGGGCTTGGGGCTTCTCGGCGTCGGCGTAGGTGCGCTCTTTCTGCGTCCAGCATTGCTCCAACGACTTCGCGCACCACTCGGCGCTGCGCTTGGAGGCGCGCACGGGCTGGTCACCGACCATCACCCAAATCGGGTTCGTGTGGCTGCTGGGCAGGATGCGCAACGCGACCCAACTGCTCCGCTCAATCTTCGTCTCGAAGACAAGGTTGACCTGCGAGCCGTCGGCGACGATGCGCTTGGTCTCGACGGACTTGCCATTGACGATGAGTTCCACCGGCACCTCGCGCGACTCGCCGATGCGGGCGCGCTCGATGTCCCAGTAGGGTTTCTGGGAGTAAGGGCGGTTCTTCATCGTGGCATCGGGCTGGTCGTTGAGGCGGGCGGCGACGCGTGCGGTGAAACGAAGGGCACCGGGTTCTTTCACTCGCACTTCACTGTCCTTGACCAGAATCGGCATTGGCACGGAGGACGTCAGAGACTTTCTCGCCTTGCCATCAATATCCGAAGTCGGCGGCGTCACTGCGCTCGCGCTGAACAACATCAGGTGGCTTTTTCCATCACTCACGTAGTTGTTCCCGACGCGGATGCCTTCACACCAATCCTCGTAGGTCCACTTCGCCGGGAGCTTCACGTAGCTGCGGCCCAGCCCGACCTTCTCGCCGTAGATGCAGGGGAAATCCGTCTCGCCGCTGATGCGCGTGCGGAAGCCGACGTTGAGCGTGTGATACCAGATGTTCAGCTCCCACGCGTAGGGAGTGTCCACCATGCTGAGGAAGTCCACGGCGGGCACCAGCTTCTTGTCCGGGCCGGGCACGGTGTGGGTCACGTTCATGATGTATTCGTTCGCGCCAATGCCGTTGAATGGCGGGAGGTCGTAGCTGGGCAGGTCGCTGGTCGGGAGGTTCAAGCCCCAGCCGCTGTGCGCGGGACCGACGAGCGCGCCCTGCGCCTTCGCCCAGCGCAGCGTGTTCAGGCCGAGCGTGGGCCAGTGGTTTTTCGATTCCCCGCCGGGATACACCTGGTCCTTGAGCCGCAACAGGCACAGGTGCCCGCTCTGGTGCGAGCCAAAGCCGGAGACCTCGATGTCGTAGCGGAGGACGTAGGGATGGAGGGAGACCTTGTCGTCCTTGCCGGTGAAGAACTGCTTCTGGTAGTCGAAGCACGGCCCCCACGTCAGGTTCGCGCCGACCTTCAAATCCTCGCCCAGAATGTGCCGCACCATGTCCGGCGCGTGGACGCCCTCGGTCGGGTTCGTGTAGTGCGCGCAGCCGGCGGCGTGGATGTGGTGGTCGCCGGAGACGTAGCCAAACTTCATCGGGTCAATCCACCGCTCGACCTTGAAGTCGAGACGCTTGGTCGCCTTCGTCACGCTGACCTTGCGCGTCTGCTTCACGGACTCCGGGCCGCGGTCGAACTCGATGGTGTAATCGCCCTCGGGCAGCCGCAGCGTCTCGCCGTCCATGCGATAGACCTGCGGGTGGAAGGCGAAGTCGGGTGCGAGGCGCTTGGCCTGCGACGGATACACGCGACCTTGCGCGTCGCGGATGACGAAGCCGGCGGTGCATGGCTTGCTGTTCTCGTCCTTCACACCGAGAGTGATTTCAGGCGCGGGCAGGCAGGTGAAAAGCAAATCCACATCGTTGCGGAAGCCGATGTCCTGCGTTCCTTGGCCGACGTTGAAGCCAATCTTCGCCTCGCGCTTGCCGGCGTCGCGGCTGTAGAGCTGCACAATGCGATACTCGACGGTGAGGCCGGAGAGCGTGGGGCGGAGCGGCTGCGCGTCGTAGGTGCGGAGGTCGAGCCAGAGGTCGGCGACCTTGAGCGTAGGCGGCTCGCCCTGCTTGCGCCGCAGCTTGTCGGACGGCGTCGTCGCGGCGCGGACGTTGTGAACCGACTGTGCGTTCGGGCTGACAACGGCGAGCGGCGCGGTGGTGCCGGATTCGTTCGCGACCTTCACGAGGAACTGCCGCCAGCCGTCCTGCATCAGCTCGAGCTTGGCGTCGCCTTGCGCCACCTTCACGCGCATCTCGGGGTTGATGTGAACGCCGAAGAGCGCGTAGCGGTCGAGCGTTTCCTGGAGCTTCACGACGGCGGCATTGTGGTCGGGCGATTCCATCGCCGCGTTCAGCGCCGCCTTGTCCGCCGCGCTGAACGGCGTGCCGAGGTAGTCCGTGGCCTCGATCACGCGTCGCACCTGCGCGACAAACGGCTGCCATTCGACCTCGCTGATGATGGGCAGCGCGGCGAGGGAGTTAAGCGAGAGAGCGAAGAACAACGAGAGAGCAAGCAACGAGGCACGCATAGACAGCACGGGGCTAAGGTTGATGCTCGGAGCATAGCAATCGACCTCGCCATGCGAAGCGGAAAGTTGAGCCGTGGCGTGCCGCCCGGCGGACAAGGCGTGCGGCCAGTCGAATTGCTCTTTTACTTCGTGGCCAAGTCCGGGCGGCAAGATGCCGCCTTCCACGGCAGGCGGGACGCCTGCCACTACCCCGCCTTCCCCACGCTTGCCTTCACTTCGCCCCTTCCTACACTCCGCGCGCCGATGCTGAACCTAGACACGCTAAATCCCGAGCAACGCGATGCCGTCGAGACAGTGCGCGGCCCCGTGCTCATCCTCGCGGGCGCGGGCACGGGCAAGACGCGCGTCATCACCTTCCGCATCGCGCACATGGTCCAACGCGGCATCGCGCCGGAGAATATTCTCGCCGTCACGTTCACCAACAAGGCCGCGCGCGAGATGCTGGAGCGGGTGAACCAGTTGCTGCCGAAGCGGCGCACTTCCGACGAGGAGAAGCCTTCGCGTCCGACGGTCTCCACCTTCCACTCCCTCTGCGTCCGCATTCTGCGCCAGCACATCGAGTTGCTCGGTTACAAGAAGAACTTCGTCATCTACGACGAGGCGGAGCAGCTCGGAGCGATTAAGAAGATTCTCGCGAACGTCTCCGCGAAGGGCGAGCAGACAGACCCGCGCGCGGTGCTCACGCTGTTGAGCAAGTTCAAGAACGGCGGCGCGGCGGCCGAGGCGGCGTTGAAAGATCCGAACGTCTCCGCCCTCGCCGAGCATGTCCGCAAGAAATACGAGTCCGCGCTCAAGGCCTGCAACGCGGTGGATTTCGACGACCTCATCCTGCTCACGCTCCGGCTCTTCACCGAGCATCCCGAAGCGCTCGACGCCTGCCGCGCGCGCTTTCGCTATGTGATGGTGGACGAGTATCAGGACACGAACGCCGCGCAGTTTCAGCTCGTCCACGCGCTCACGCTCAAGCACCGCAACCTTTGCGTGGTGGGTGACGACGACCAGTCCATCTACGGCTGGCGCGGCGCGGAGGTCGCGAACCTGCTCGACCTCGAAATGCATTTTCCTGAAGTGAAAGTGGTGAAGCTGGAACAGAACTACCGCTCGACGAACACGATTCTCCAGGCCGCCAACGCGGTCATCAAGAACAACGCCCGCCGTCGCGGAAAGAATCTGTGGTCGCAGAACGGGCAGGGCGCGAAAATCCTCCTGCACGCCTTCGACACCGACGACACCGAGGCACGCACGTTGGCCGAGACCATCGAGTTCAAGCGCATGACGCAGCGGGTGCCGTGGGGCGACCAGGCGATTCTCTTCCGCACGAATCTTCAGTCGCGGCCTATTGAAATGGAGCTGCGCAAGGCGGGCATTCGTTACCACCTCATCGGCGGGCAGAGTTTTTTCGACCGGCGCGAGGTGCGAGATTTCCTCGCCTACGTGAAGACGTTCCTGAACCCGCACGACGACATCAGTCTGCTGCGCATCGCGAACGTCCCGGCGCGCGGCCTCAGCGACGTGACGATGGAGCGACTGCTCGGCGCGAGCCAGGAGCGGCACTGTTCGGTCTTCACCGCGATGCGGCACACGGACGTGCAAGAGAGCTTTCAAGCCCGCTCGCGTGAGGCCATTCAGGAGTTTATCGGCTTCATCGAGGAGACGCGTGCACTGCTCGCTGATGAAACGCTGGCTGCGAAGCCCGACGCCCTTCAGCAGTGGTCGGAGAAGTTTCTCAACGACACGGGTTACTGGAATGAACTGCGGCGTGGCGAGAAGAACGTGGAGCAGGCCGAGAACCGCATTCGCAATCTGAAGGACTTGATTGCCAAGATGGATGGCGAGGCAGGGAACAAGCCGCCGTCCGACCGCCTGGACACGTTTCTGGAGGACATGACGCTCGACGCCGACCGCGCGGAGGAGAAGGAGGCCGGCGACGCCGTGACGCTCATCACGATGCACTCCTGCAAGGGCTTGGAGTATCCCCATGTCTATGTCGTGGGTCTCGAAGACGGCCTGCTGCCGCACTCGCGGTCGAAGGTCGAGGGCACGATGGACGAGGAGCGGCGGCTGTTTTACGTGGCGATTACGCGCGCGAAGCGGGAGCTGATGATTTCGCACTGCGGCGGACGGAAGAAGTATGGGCAGGTGATGCCGTGCCATCCGTCGCCCTTTCTCAAGGAACTGCCCAAGGAGCTCATTGAGGACGCGGAGGAGAAGGGCAAGCAGCCGGTCACGCAAGACCGGGCGAAGGACATGTTCGCTGCCATGCGGGCGGCGTTGCAGTAGGCTGGGCGCGGCTACGCTACTGTTTGAGCAGCCGTTGCTTTACTTCGTCGGGCAGCGGGGCGGTGACGAGCCAGGCGCGGGCGGCGGCGGAGTCGGTCTCCCGCCAGATCTCCAGAATGTGCGCCGCCACTGATTCGCGTGCATCAACGGCGAGTTTGCCCAGCAGGGCTGCCGCAGTCGTCGGGGAGTCATTCGCCAGCGTGGGAAGGAGCGCTGCATAGGCGGCGGGCTGCACAATGGCAGGAAGTTGCTGCGTCCAGCGCAGCGCGGCATCTGGATCTTGATCGGCCCAAATGGCGGTGAAGTTTTGCAGGAGGGCATTCTTTGCGTTTCCCGCCGGGAGGTTGGCCACCACGGCGGCGGCCTCTTCGGGAGCGGTGCCCGCCCAGACGGTGAGAGCCGTTTCCATGGCTTGGTGGCGGGCTTCTTCGGTGGGCAGGGCTTGCGCCCACTGGAGGGCGGCGGCGGGGTCGCTGGTGGCCCATTGGTTGGCGACGGCGGTGTAGAGCGCGTCCTGCGTGGGGCCGCCGGACAAGGTGGCGGCGAATTCAGCGACGGCACGGGGATTGGATTCAGCCCATTCGTGGCTGAGGTTGAGGAAGGCGTTGTCGCGGGCGCGACCGGCGGGGAGTTGCTTCACCCAAGTAAGCGCCGCGTCGAGGTCCACGCTGCCCCAGCGAGTGGCGATGTTGGCCAAGGCTTGGTTCTGCGCGCCGCCGACGGGCAGGGTGAGCGCCAGCTCGACGGCGGCCTTTGGGTCCGTGGCAGCGAGTGAATCGGAGACGTTTTGGATCAAGTCGCGTTTGCTCTTCCCGTCAGGTTGCTGCTTGACCCAGGCGGCAGCGGCAGTGGGATCGGTGGCGGCCCAGGTGCTGGCGATGAGTTGGAGGACGCTGTCACGCTGGCGGCCGGCCGGGAGTTCGGCCATGGCTTTGGCGGCGGCAGCGGCGGGGTCGGTGGTGGCCCAGTTTTGGAAGATGGCTTCGGGCAGGCCGCTGGTGGAGCTGGTGAGGCCGGACTTCTTAAGTTCGGCCAAAGCGGCGGCGGGATCTTGGTCGGCGAGTTGGGCAAGGACGGCTTGCAAGGCCTGAGTGCGCTGCGTGCCGGGTGGTTGGGTGTGCGCCCACGCGAGTGCGGCAGGATTGTCGGCAGCGGCCCAGACGCCGAGCACGGTGACGGTGGCGGAGAGTCGGTCGGGACCACGGGTGAGGGTTTGGGCGTGCGCCAGCGCAGCGGCGGGATCGGCGCTGGCCCACTTGCCGAGCAGCACGCCGAGCAGGCCGGTGCGGTGGTCCCGGCGCGTGAGTTGGTCGAGGAGTGGCAAGACTTTGGGCACGTCGGCCGGGCTGAGGCGGTCGGCGAGCTCAACGAGCTGGGTGAGGCGGTTGTCCGGATTGCGCTCGCCCAGAGTGGTGTTGAACGCGGTGGCGAACTCACCCGCCGTCAACGGCGGGGCGGATGCCTCAGGCGCGGTCGGACTGGTCTCCGAACGGCTGGCCGGAGGCCGGGCGAGGGCAGGGAGCCTGCCGGCGTTTTTCGCGGGCAGAACGGTGGTGTGGCTTCGTGGCTGGTTGAGCCAGCTACGCTCCACCCAAATCCCGAGGGCCACGCCGAGGAACAGTAGCAGGCTGGCGGAGGCGAGATCCTTCGGTTTCATGGCGGTGAAGCGTTGGGCAAACTTTCCGCTGCACGATTGCGTGGTGCAAATAGAATTATCCCAGGGCGTGGCTGTGTCGCAGACCAGCCGCAGCAGCTTATGTCAGTCGGTGATCGTTGGCTGACCCGAACGTCGCATAGTTACACTTCTTGCTGCGGCTGGTGCTCCGCACACAGCTGCGGCCCTGCTGTCTGCGGCGCGGTGAAATTTCCACTTCCCCATCGGACCAAGGCGGGAGAGGGTGCGGCCTCAGCCATGAGAAAGAACTTACTTTGCCTGACCGCGTGCCTGCTGTTTGCCTTGAGTGTGTCCGTCGTCCCCGCCGCCGATTCTGCCCGCTGGTGGCGCGGCAACCTCCACACCCACTCGCTCTGGAGCGATGGCGATGACTTTCCGGAAATGGTCACCGAGTTCTACAAGACCAACGGCTACCACTTCCTCGCCTACACGGATCACAACACGCTGCACCTCAGCAACAAATGGGTAAATGTGGAGACGCACCGGGGCGCGAAGGCGGCCTTTCCCAAATACGCCGCCCGCTGGCCCAAGGAGTGGCTGGAAGCCCGCACCACGACCAACGGCCAGACCGAGCTGCGGCTCAAGTTCTTCTCCGAGCATCGGGTCAAATTCGAGGAGCCCGGCCGGTTCCTGCTTCTGCAAAGCGAGGAGGTCACGGATCGCTGGAAGACGGCCCCGCTCCACATGAACGCCCACAACCTCCGCGAGCCCATCAAGCCGCTCGGCGGCAGCAACGTGGTGGAGGTGCTCCAGAACAACATAAATTCAGTGCTCGAACAGCGCCGCCGCACCGGCCAGCCGATGTTCCCGCACATCAACCACCCGAACTTCGTCTTCGCCATCACGCCGGAAGAACTCATGCAGGTGCGGGGCGCGAAGTTCTTTGAGGTTTTCAACGGCCACCCGACCGTCTGGAACAACGGCACCAACCGCACGCCCAGCATGGACCGGTTGTGGGACATCGTCCTCACCCGCCGCCTTGCCGAGCTGAAGCTCGACGTGATGTATGGCCTGGCCACGGACGACGGGCATAACTACCACACCAACGCCATTGGCAAGAGCAACCCCTTGCGCGGCTGGGTCATGGTGCGCGCGGCGCAGCTCACGCCCGCGAGCCTCATCACCGCCCTTGAAGCGGGTGATTTCTATTCGAGCTCTGGCGTGAAGCTCCGCGAGTTGCGCCAGTCCCAGACGGAAATCAGTCTGGAGGTCGAGGCGGAAGCGGGCGTGACCTACACGACCCAGTTCATCGGCACCCGTCGCGGCTATGACGCGCGGAATGAACCCCAGCGCAACGCCGCTGGCGAACCGTTGCGCTTCGCCCACACCTACAGCAAAGACATCGGAGCCGTGCTCGCCGAGGTGAAAGGCCCCCGCGCCAGCTACCGGCTCAAGGGCGATGAAATTTATGTCCGCGCCAAGGTGGTTTCCTCCAAGCCGCATCCGAACCCGTCGCAAAGGAACGACCTAGAAATTGCTTGGACCCAGCCGGTCGGCCCCGGATTTGGCAGCCGTTGATCTGGAACGCGGCCGCAGTTTGGAATTGCACGGCATGATGGTTTTTCTCAATGGCCAGTTCGTCCCTGCCGAGCAGGCCGTGGTGTCCGCCTTTGACCGGGGTTTTCTCTACGGCGACGGCATCTTCGAGACGCTGCGAATGATGGGCGGCGTGCCGCTGGATTGGGAGGAGCACTGGCGGCGGCTCGCGAGCGGAGCGGAGATGCTCAAACTCAAGGTGCCCTTCGCTTCCGATTTCCTGCGCGCCCAAGCCCGCGACCTCAGCCCGCAAAACGAGCTACCCGACGCCATCCTTCGGCTCACGCTCTCACGCGGTGTCGGCCAACGCGGCTACTCCCCGCGTGGCGCGGACACACCGACGCTCGTGATGTCGCTTCATCCCGCGCCCGAACTCGGTCCCCGAGCGCCGCAGTGGAGACTCCACACCTCCTCGCGGCGCGTGACGGAGGGCGACGCGCTCACCGCCTGCAAGTCTGCCAACAAACTGCTCCACGTCCTCGCCCGGGCGGAGGCCGAAGCCGTCGGAGCCGAGGAAGCCCTGTTGCTAAACACCCGGGGCGAAGTGGTCGAGGCAGCGAGTGCGAATGTCTTCTGGATTGAGGGCGGCACACTGCATACCCCACCGATTTCCGCTGGCGCCCTGCCGGGCATCACCCGCGCCTGGGTTTTGGACTGGGCGTCCTCGGGCAAGCTCCCCACCATCGAATCGCGCGCTGGTTTGGACCGATTACTGCGTGCTGATGCTTGTTTTCTCACGCTTAGCTCGTGGGGTCTGATTGAGGTGACTGCCATTGATAATCAAGCCGTCCCGACCTCGCTGTTGACCTCCGTTATTCGGGAGAGGCTGTTGGCCTGCTGGCGGCGGCAGGTAAAACGCCTCGAATGAGCGCCGACCTTGGCCGCGTCAGCTTTTCTGTTAGTCTGTGGCCATGAATCCCGCGTTCCAGCCCTCGCTCATCAGCCGCCGCGCCGCGCTCAAGCGCTCCGCCGCCGGCTTTGGCTGGCTCGCGGCGTCATCCCTGCTGGCGGAGAAGTCCCCATCCCCTGCGTCGGCAAAGTCGCCGCATCTGGCCCCGCGCGCCAAGCGCGTTATCTTCCTTTTCATGAAAGGCGGTCCGTCGCACATGGACACCTTCGACCCCAAACCGCTGCTGGACCGCGATGACGGCAAGCCCTTCCCCGGCGCGAAGCCCCGCGTGCAATTCGCCGCCACCGGCGAACTCCTCAAGTCCCCGTGGAAATTCCAAAATCACGGCCAGTCCGGCCTGCCCGTTAGCGAGCTCTTCCCCCACGTCGCGCAGTGCATTGACGATCTCTGCATCCTCCGGTCCTGCCACGGCACGAACCCCGCCCACGGCGGCGCACTACTCAAGCTCCATACCGGCAGCGACAACTTCGTCCGCCCCAGCATGGGTGCCTGGGTCAACTACGGCCTCGGCTCCGAGAACCAAAACCTCCCCGGCTTCATCACCATCTGCCCCACGCTCGCGCACGGCGGCGTGAACAACTGGGGTGCCGCCTTCCTGCCCGCATGGACCCAAGGCACGCCCATCGGCAACGCCGCCGTCCCGTCCGACAAGGCCCTCGTCCGCCACATCATCCCGCGCCTCGCGCCCGGCGAGCAGCGGCAGCAGCTCGACCTCCTCGCCGCGATGAACCGTGACCACCTCGCGCAAACCGGTCCGAACCAAGCCCTCGAAGGCCGCCTCAACTCCTTCGAGCTGGCCTTCCGCATGCAGATGGCCATGCCCGAAGCGCAAGACCTCTCCCGCGAAACCGCCGCGACCAAGCACCTCTACGGCCTTGATGACAAAGTCACCGAGAACTTCGGTCGCCAATGCCTCATGGCCCGGCGCTTCGCCGAGCGCGGCGTGCGCTTCATCCAAGTCACCCACAGCGACGGCGACGTGCAATGGGACCAGCACGGCAACCTCCGCAAAGGCCACACGAAGAACGCCGCCGAAGTGGACCGCCCCATCGCCGGCCTGTTGAAGGACTTGAAAGCCCGCGGCCTCCTGCAAGACACGCTCGTCCTCTGGGGCGGCGAGTTCGGCCGCACCCCCGCCGCGCAAGGCGGACGCGACGGTCGCGACCACAACCCCGAAGGCTTCACGATGTGGATGGCCGGCGGCGGCGTGAAACCCGGCATCGCCTACGGCGCGACCGACGACTACGGCTGGTTCGCCGCCGAGAACAAGATTCACATCCACGACCTGCACGCCACGCTCCTCGCGCTGCTGGGTATGGACCACGAGCACCTCACCTACCGCCACGCCGGCCGCGACTTCCGCCTGACCGACGTGCATGGGCATGTGGTGAGGGATATTTTCGCGTGAACTCAATGGAGCGCGGACGCCCACGTCCGCAGCAAACTCCGGTGAAGAAGCAGCCTCTGCGGACGTGGGCGTCCGCACTCCTCGTCGCGTTCCTCTGGACTGTCAGTTGCAGTCCTGCCGCTGAGGCTCCGATGCGGCTCACTTTGGAAAACGCCGGCTCTTTCTGGGCCTTCCAGCCGGTCAAATCGCCGGGGGTGCCCGCGGTGAAGGACGCCGCGTGGCCGCGCTCCTCCGTGGACCGCTTTGTCCTCGCGAAGCTGGAGGAGCAGGGGTTGAAGCCCGTCTCTGTTGCCGATCCGCGCACGCTTGTCCGCCGGCTGCATCACGACCTCATCGGCTTGCCGCCAACGCCCGAGGAAGTTGAGGCCTTTGTCCGGGCCTGCTCCTCCACCGGCCAGCACCGATCCCCCGTCGCCGTTCTGGTGGACAAACTGCTCGCTTCCCCGCACTTCGGCGAACGCTGGGGCCGGCACTGGCTGGACCTGGCGCGCTACGCGGAGTCCAACGGCAAGGCCCGCAACATGATCTGGCACCACGCGTGGCGTTACCGTGACTGGGTCATCGGCGCGTTCAACCGCGACCTGACTTACGACCAGTTCATCCGGGAGCAAGTTGCCGGCGATCTGCTGCCGGGCTCGGGAGCGGAGCGGGACGCGCGGGTCGTGGCCACGGGCTTTCTGGCGCTGGGCGCGAAGGCATTGGAGGAGACCAAGCGCGAGCTGTTCCGCATGGACGTGATTGACGAGCAGATTGAAGTCATCGGGCGGTCGTTCCTCGGATTGTCCATCGCCTGCGCGCGCTGCCACGACCACAAATTCGATCCGGTGCCGACGCGCGATTACTATGCGCTAGCCGGCATCCTGCGCAGCACGCAGCCGCTCTATGGCCTGGGCCCGATGGGCATCAAGTGCGTGAACGACTCCGAGTTGCAAGCCATCGGCCCCGACGCCGACACGCTCGCCCCCAAGGCGGCCGAGCATTTGAAGGACCTCGCCACCCGCGTGCAGGAGCGCAACGACGCCCGCTCCAGCCGCTACCGTATCGTCCGCAACGTGGCCGACGCCAAGGCGCAGCTCAAAAAGCCCGGTGCGGACGCGGCGAAGCTCGAGGCCGACATCGCCAAGATGGACGCCGTCATCAAGGACTGGGACGTGAAGGTGAAAGCGCTCGAAGCCACCGTCTCTAATCTCGAAACCAACTTTCCACCGCAGCCCGCGTTCGCGATGGCCGCACGCGACGCCGCGAAGCCGGAGGACAGCAAGATTCACATTCGCGGCACCATTGAGAACCTCGGCGAGGTCGTGCCGCGTGGTTTGCCGCAGGTGATTCAAGTGCCCGGCCTTGCGCCCATCGCCGCTGGCGAGAGCGGGCGGCGGCAACTCGCCGACTTGCTCGCGCATCCCGCCAACCCGCTCACCGCGCGCGTGGCCGTGAACCGCGTCTGGCAGCATCTCTTCGGGCGCGGGCTGGTGACGACGCCGGACGACTTCGGCCTGAACGGCGCGCGGCCGTCGCACCCCGAGTTGCTGGACCATCTTGCCGCGCAGTTCGTCGCGGACGGTTGGTCGACGAAGAAGCTCATCCGCTCGCTGGTGTTGAGCCGTGCTTACCAGCTCGGCAGCGCGGTGGACGCGGCGAATCAGGAACGCGACCCGGAGAATGTCTTTCTCTGGCGCAAACGCCCCCGCGCGCTCGAAGCCGAGGTGTTCCACGATGCCGTGCTCTCCGTGAGCGGACAGCTCGATCCGCGTCCCCGCCCCGGCTCGATGACCGCCGACCTGCCGCCCTTCACCGCGCACGAGATGTTTTCCTTCAAGCCGCAGCTCGTCGAGACGCAGATGGTCCACCGGCATCGTGCCGTTTACCTGCCCGTGGTGCGCGGCGTGCTGCCGGAGCTGCTGAAGCTGTTCGACTTTGCCGAGCCGAGCATGGCGCTGGGCGCGCGCGATGAGACGGTGGTGCCTGCGCAGGCGTCGTTCCTCCTGAACAGCCCGTGGGTGCTGGCCCAGGCGCGGCATCTCGCCACCGTCGTGCTGGCCGGGGCCTCGGTGGATGCCGCCGAACCGCTGGACAAACTTTTTCGCCGCACGCTGTCGCGCCTGCCGACGCCGCGCGAACGCGAGCGTTTCCTCGGCTACTTGGTGCAGCCGGAAGCGCAGTTGACCACGCCGAAGACGCTGCTTTCCGCCGAGGCTCTTCGGCTGGAACAGTGGACCTCGCTCGCGCAGGTGCTGCTGGCCAGCTCGGAGTTCCGCTTTTCCTTTTGACCCGATGAATCTCTCGCCTTCCTCCCGCCGCCATTGGCTGCAAACCGTCAGCGGCGGCTTCGGCTACCTTGCCCTGGCTGGCCTTTGCGCTGAGGATTCGGCTGCCACCAGCCCGCTCGCGCCGAAGGCCCCGCACTTCGCGCCCCGCGCCAGGCGCGTCATCTTCCTGTGCATGCGCGGCGGTCCGTCGCATGTGGAGACGTTCGATCACAAGCCGCAGCTCAATGCCGACAACCTCAAGCCCGGCCGCAATCCGAAGGGCAAGCTGTTCGGCAGCCAGTGGAAGTTCACGCAGCACGGGCAGAGCGGCTTGTCGATGTCCTCGCTCTTTCCGCACCTCGCCAAGCAGGCGGACCGGTTGTGCATGATTCACTCGATGCACACGGACAACGAAAACCATCCGCAGGCGCTGGAGCAGTTGCACACCGGCAGCTTCCAGTTCATCCGTCCCTCGATGGGTTCGTGGATCGCCTACGGCCTCGGCACGGAGAACCGCAACCTGCCGGGCTTCGTCGCGTTGAACCCGCTCTCCGCGCTGGGCGGCAGCCGCTATTACAGCAGCTCATTTCTGCCCGCGTCCTTCGCCGCCACGCGCATCGGCGACTCCGGCAAGCCGATTGCCCGCGCCACCGTGGGCAACCTCACCAGCCCCCGACTGACTGCGGACAGCCAGCGCCGCCAGCTCGACCTGCTGCAAACGCTGAACCACGAAACGGCCCGCGCGCAGGCCCACGATGGCCGGCTGGAAGGCGTCATTGAGTCCTTCGAGCTAGCCTTCCGCATGCAGAGCGAGCTGCCCAGAGTGCTGGACTTGTCCGGCGAAAGCCCGGCCACGCAGGCGCTCTATGGCATCGGCAACGGCCTGCTGACCGATGACTTTGGCCGGCAATGCCTGCTCGCGCGGCGGCTGGCCGAGGCGGGCGTGCGCTTCATCGAGCTCACCCATGAGGATTGGGACCACCACGGCTTCGTCTCGACGCTCATGCCCAAGGCCTGCACGCAGATTGACAAGCCCATCACCGGCCTGCTCACCGACCTTGCGCAACGCGGCTTGCTCGAAGACACGCTGGTGGTGTGGAGCGGCGAGTTTGGCCGCACGCCCGACGACCCAACCCAGGACGGGCGCGGCCACAACAACAAGGGCTTCACCACCTGGCTGGCTGGCGGCGGCACGCGCGCCGGCCTGGCCTACGGCAAGACCGACGAGCACGGTTACGAAGCGGTGGAGAACAAGGTCCATCTGCACGACCTGCACGCGACGATTCTCCACTGTCTGGGCCTCGATCACGAACGCCTCACCTTCCGCCACGCCGGCCGCGACTTCCGCCTCACCGATGTGCATGGCGATGTCGTAAAGGGCATTCTGTCCTGACTCGCCATGCCTGCGCTACCCAGTGCAACATTCTGGCGGATTGAAATCCTTGGCTCCCCCATGGATTCGCTGATCAAATCAAGATTGCTCCGCCCTATGCTCGGCCTTGGGTTGGCCTGCTTCCCCTCTTGGGTGGCAGCCAATTCAGGCACGGATTTCTTCGAGTCAAAAATCCGGCCGCTCCTCGTCGAGCATTGCTACGAATGTCACAGCGGCGAGAAGACCAAAGGCGGGCTGTCTTTGGACACGCGGGCGGGCTGGCAGAAGGGCGGACATTCAGGGGCAGTCATTGTGCCGGGGAAACCTGAGGAATCGTTGCTCATCAAAGCGGTGCGGTATCAGGACAAGGAGCTGGCGATGCCGCCGCAGAAACACGGGGGCAAGTTGAGCGATCCGAAGATCACGGTGCTCACCGAATGGGTAATGCAAGGAGCGCCTGACCCACGGGAGACGTTGGCAAAGGTCGGCGGGATGAAGGCCGAGGAAGCCAAGAACTGGTGGGCTTTCCGAGCACTTCCTTCGCCGGAAGCGAAGCCCACCTCGGCGCGGATTGACGCATTCCTCCACCAGCAACTCGCGGCCAAGCCGGTGAAGCCCGCAGCGGCGGCGGACCCGCGCACGCTCATTCGCCGGGCGACTTACGACCTTACGGGCCTGCCGCCCACACCGGAGGAAGTGGAGGCGTTTGTCGCGGATCGTTCACCGGAAGCGTTTGCGAAGGTCGTCGAGCGACTGCTCGCCTCGCCGCAATACGGCGTGCAATGGGGGCGACACTGGCTCGATGTCGTGCGCTATGCCGACACCGCTGGGGAGAACACGGACCGGCCGCTGATGCACGCGTGGCGGTATCGGAACTGGGTTTTCGATGCCTTCAATCGCGACCTGCCGTATGACGACTTCGTGCGCTGGCAGATCGCGGGCGACATCGTCAACGCGGAGAAGGCGGACAGCGAGCGCAGCGCGGGCATTGTCGCCACGGGCTATCTCGCCATCGCGCGACGCTTTGGGCATGACATCGACAAGGACATGCACCTCACCTTCGAGGACGTGATCGACAACGTGGGGAAGAACTTCCTTGGCCTCACCACGGGTTGCGCGCGCTGCCACGATCACAAATACGATCCCATCACCGCACAGGACTACTACGCGCTCTACGGCATCTTCGAGAGCACGCGGTTCGCGTTTCCCGGGTGCGAGCCCAAGGGCCAGCCGCGCGACATGGTGCCGCTGATTCCCACCGCGCAGGCGGAGGCAATGTTGAAGCCCTGGCGCGAGCGCAACGCGAAGGCTGAGGCCGAACAGAAACGCCGCGCGGAGATCGCCAGCGCCGCGCAGAAGACGCTCGGTGATGCGGCCGGGAAGCGCACGCGTCGCCTTGCGGGTGCGCAGGTCGGCGAAGGCCAGTCCGTCGCCTTCGCAACGGTTGCCGGCGCGGCCTTGAAGAAGATCACCGTGCGCAAAGGCGAGATTCTCCAGCTCACGGTCCTGCCGAATGCCAATCACGGAGCGGACAGCACGCTCGTCGAGTGGAACATCCGGGAGACGGGCGGTGCCGGGCGCGTGTGGAGCGTGGCGGACCTCGTGCAAGGTCTCACGCAGCAGAATCCTCACCCCGGTCGTGACGGAGCCGAATGGTGCTTCATCGAAATCACGCCTAAGGGACCGGTCTTTCTCACCGAAAAGGGCGACTCCATCAACGGCAACAGCGCCCTGAAGAAATGGAGCTTGGGGGACACGCCCTCGGTGTTCGTTAACTCTGCCAACCAGCAGGTGATGGTCTGGACCACGCTTGAGGCGGAATCCTTTTTTGTGCATCCGGGACCGAATCGCCCCGTGGCTGTCGCCTGGGTGAGCCCGCTGGACGGCGAGGTCGAGATCGCGGGCCGAGTGGCGGATGTGCATCCAGCCAAACTCGATGGGGTCGCGTTTGAGCTTCATCACATCGCTGCGCCGGACTATGGCGCGGCGCTGGTGAGTGCGGGCAGGTCGTTGCGGGACAAGGCGGCGGAGATCGAGCCCGCGCCGGTGATTCCCGTGGCCTATGCGGTCGTTGAGTCCAAGGTGAAGAACGCGCGGTTTCAACTGCGAGGCGATCCCGAGAAGCCGGGTGATGAAGTGCCGCGCCGCTGGCTCTCCATCCTGGGTGGTGAAGTGGTTCCGGCGGAGGCTGGGAGCGGGCGGCGCGAACTCGGCAACTGGATCGCGAAGAGCCCGATTGCGGCCCGCGCGATGGTGAACCGCATCTGGCAATGGCATTTCGGTGTCGGCCTCGTCCCTTCCCCGAACGACCTTGGCGCGCGCGGCGAGAAACCCACACATCCTGAGTTGCTTGACTGGCTCACCTCCCAGTTTGTCGCCAGCGGCTACAGCGTGAAGGCCATGCACCGGCTCATCATGAGCAGCGCAGCCTATCAACGTGCCAGTGCCACGCCGCACACCGCCGATCCTGACAATCATCTGCTAGCGCACTTCACCCGCCGCCGCCTCACCGCCGAGGAAATGCGCGACAGCCTGCTCACCGTCTCCAGGCAACTCGATCCCACGTCCGCCGAGGCGCATCCCTTTCCGGCCGAGGCCAGCTGGAAATTCACGCAGCACAATCCCTTCAACGCCTTTTACGACACCACCAAACGCAGTGCTTACCTCATGGTGCAGCGCCAGCGGCGGCATCCGTTTCTCGCCTTGTTCGACGGGGCCGATCCCAATGCCAGCACCGCCATCCGGCAAACGACCACCGTGCCCACGCAGGCGCTTTATTTCATCAACGACCCTTTCTTCCACGCCCAGGCCGGGGCCTTCGCCGCTTCGCTGATGAAACTTCCTGCTGAAGATGCGCGTGTTGTTCAAGCTTACCGCCTGCTGTTCCAGCGCACACCTACGGCTGCCGAACGCGAGCGCTGCCAAACCTTCCTCGCCACCTATCCCGCTTCCCCGCCGGAGAAATGGGCTGCCTACGCTCGTGCGCTGCTCGCCAGCAATGAGTTTCTGCACCTCGATTGATCATGAAACCAACATCCATCCCGCGCCGGCATTTCCTGCAGAGCACCGTCACGGGATCGCTGCTATTTCCTGGCCTTGTGCAGCAACTGCTTGCCGACAGCGCCGATCCACTGGCACCGAAGGCTCCGCATTTCACGGTGAAGGCGAAGCATGTGATCTTCCTCTTCATGACCGGCGGCGTGTCGCATGTGGACACCTTTGATCCTAAGCCGGAGTTGGGGAAGGGCCATGGCAAGGAGATCAAGGCCGACCATCCTGAAATCAAAGGCCGCCCCGGCTATGAGCGCATCTATTTGAAGCGGCCACAATGGGAGTTCGCGAAGCACGGGCAGTGCGGCACGGAGGTCAGCGGGCTGTTTCCGCACATTGCGACCTGCGTGGATGACATCGCGTTCGTCCGCTCGATGCACACCTCGCACTCGAACCATTACAACGCCACGCTTGGCATGCACACGGGCTCGTTTGCGCAGTCGCGGCCCAGCATCGGCTCGTGGATGACTTACGGCCTCGGCACGCTGAACCGCAATCTGCCCGGCTTTGTCGTCATCGCGCCGAAGCAGACCTACGCGGGCACGCAGGTCTTCGCGAGCGACTTCCTGCCCGGCGCGCACCAAGGCACGCTGGTGGTTCCGGGAGCCGAGCCGGTGGCCAACGTCGCGCCGCGCGTTCCCACCGCCCGTCAGCAGCTCGAACTCGCCGCCCTGCGCCAGATGAACGAGGAGCACCTTGCCACGCGCGAGGCCGACCCGTTGCTAGCCGCCCGACTGCGCACCTTCGAGACCGCCTTCGGCATGCAGATGGCCGTGCCAGACGCCTTTGAGCTCAAGCAAGAATCCGACGCCACCCTCGCTAGCTACGGTTTGCAACGCGGCCAGACCACCGGCTTTGGCTGGCAATGTCTCGCGGCGCGCCGACTCATCGAGCGCGGCGTGCGCTTCGTCGAACTCATCGACACCGGCTCGTCCGGCAACTGGGACGCGCACGGCGACATGATGTCGCATGTGCCGCTCGCGAAGAACGTGGACCAGCCCATCGCCGCGCTGCTGCGTGACCTCAAGCAGCGCGGTTTGCTGGAGGACACGCTGGTCGTCTGGACCACGGAGTTTGGCCGCACGCCCTTCAACAACACCGCCGATGCCAAAGGCCGCGAGCATCATCCATGGGCATTCAGTTCCTGGCTCGCGGGCGGTGGTGTGAAGCCTGGCATCGTCCACGGAGCCACGGACGACATCGGACTGCGCGCGGTCGAGAAGCCCGTGCATGCCCATGATTTTCATGCCACCATCCTGCATCTGATGGGCCTTGAGCACGAAAAGCTCACCTACCGTCACGCCGGTCTCGATTTCCGGCTGACTGGGGTGGAAGGCGCCAACGTCGTCAAAGAAGTGCTCGCATGAATCACACCGCCAAAGTCATCGCGCTGTCCGCGGCCCTCACCCTGTCTTCGCTCGGTGGACGCGCGGCCACGGCGGATTTTCAAATGGAAATCCGCCCGCTGCTCAACGAGTTCTGCACCAAGTGCCACTCGACCAAGGACCACAAGGGCGATCTCGACCTCGAACGCTTCTCGTCCCTCGACGCCGTGAAGCGCGACGCAAAGGTCTGGCTGCAGGTGGAGGAACAACTCGAACTCGCCGAGATGCCGCCCAAGGACAAGCCGCAGCTCTCTTCCGCCCAGAGGGCCAAGCTCGTCGCCTGGGTGCGGGGCACGCTCCACGAAGTCGCGCTGGCCAATGCGGGCGACCCCGGCCCCGTCTTGCTGCGCCGGCTCTCGAATGCGGAATACACTTATACCGTGCGCGACCTAACAGGCGTTGCCGCGCTCGACCCAGCACGTGAGTTCCCCACGGACGGCGCGGCGGGCGAAGGCTTCTCGAACACCGGCGCGGCGCTCGTCATGTCGCCCGCATTGTTTACGAAGTATCTCGACGCCGCGAAGGACCTCGCCGCCCATGCCGTGCTGCTGCCGGACGGCGTGCGCTTCTCGCCTAGCACCTCGCAGCGTGACTGGACCGAGGAGCGGATCGCGGCCATCCGTGGGTTCTACGCGCAGTTCACGGAGAAGGGCGGTGGCTCGGTCGTGAACCTGCAGGGCATCAAGTTCGACACGAAGGACGGCGGCGTGCTGCCCCTAGAGAAGTATCTAGCCGCGACGCTCACCGAGCGCGATGCGCTGGCGGCCAAGCGCAAGACCATCGCCGAGGTGGCCAAGGAACGCGGCTTGAACGCAAAATATCTCACCACTCTCTGGAACGCTCTAAACGACTCGCAGCCCTCGCTCGTGCTCGACCTCGTCCGCTCCCAGTGGCGCGCCGCAAAGCCCACCGACACCCACGCCCTCGTCGCGACCATCGCGCAATGGCAGCGCGCCTTGTGGCGCTTCACCACCGTTGGCCACATCGGCAAGCGCAACGGTCCGAGCGCCTGGCAAATGCCCGTGCTTCCGCTCGCCGCCTCGCAGGAGGTGCGCGTGAAACTCCCCGCGGCCACGAACGGAAACGAAGTCGTCCTCTACCTCCTCGCTTCCGACGCCGGCGACGGCAACGAGCACGACTTCGCCGTCTGGGAAAACCCGCGCCTCGTCGCCCCGGGCCGACCCGACCTGCGCCTGCGCGACGTGCGCGACGCCGTGCTGGCCTTCCAAACGCAGCGCGAGCGCGTCGCGTCCAGCGCGGCCAAGTGCCTTGCCGCAGCGGACGAGGCCAGCGCGTTTCCCGACCGCAGCGGGGTTGCCGCCCTCGCGCAGAAGCACGGCGTCGAGGCTGTGTTGCTCACCGCGTGGCTGGATTACCTCGGCATTGGCGGCGGCCCGGTTCGCGTAACTTCGCACATGACGAAGAAGGCCGAGAGCGCGAACAACTACGACTTCATTAAGGGCTGGACCGGCGCGGATGCCTTGAGCGTGCTGGCGAATTCCTCCGACAACGCGGTCCGCATCCCCGGCCACATGAAGCCGCACAGCGTCGGCGTTCACCCCTCGCCGAAGCTGCGCGTGTGCATCGGCTGGAACAGCCCCGTCGCCGCCACCGTGCGTGTTGCGGCGACCGTGCAACCTGTGCACCCCGAGTGCGGCAACGGCGTGACGTGGTCCTTGGAACTCCGCCGCGGCAGCACGCGCCAGCGCCTCGCGTCCGGCACAGCGCAAGGCGCGAAGGAAGTGAAAGTCCAGCCGCAGGAAGGCTTCGCCGTTCAGCCCGGCGACTTGCTCTCCGTCGTCATCGGTCCGCGCGACGGCAACCACTCGTGCGACATGACGGCGGTGGACTTCGACATCAAGGCCGACGACGGCAAGCAGTGGAACCTCGCCCGCGACGTCTCGCCGAACATCCTCGCAGGCAACCCGCACGCGGACCTGCTGGGCAACCCCGGCGTCTGGCATTTCTACAGCGAGCCGGACACCGGCGGCGGTGCGGACTCGATTGTCCCGGCTGGTTCACTACTGGCCAAGTGGCGCGGCGCAGCCGACGCGGCGGAGAAGGGCAAGCTCGCCGCCGCAGTGCAGAAGCTCTTGGAGAGCGGCCCAGCCGGCTTGGCGAAGGACGCACCGGACGCGTTGCTGCACCGTCAGCTCACCGCCCTCGGTGGCCCGCTGTTCAAGAGCCAACTCGCGAACTCAACGAACGCTCCCGCGTCGGAGATTCGTAATTCGCAATTAGCAATTAGCAATTCCCCCGGCCTCGACCCCGCGCTCTTCGGCAAGCACCCGAACGGCTCCGCGCTCCCCGCCGCAAACCTTTGCGTTCGCGCGCCATCAGTGCTCGAAGTCCGCCTGCCCGCCGACTTGGTCGAGGGCTGCGAGTTCGTTGCCACGGCCACGCTGCATCGTGAAACCGGCGCGGAGGGCAGCGTGCAAATGCAGGTGCTCACGACGAAGCCCGCGAGCGCCTCGGGCCTTGCGGCGGGCGCGGCGAAGGAGTTGGGCGGCAAGAGCACCTGGTCCGACGGCGAGCGGCCCATCGGTTCGGACACGCCCATTCTCGTGACGGACGGCAGTGCGGCGCGGAAGCGCACCGAGGCCGCGCTCGACCAGTTCCGCCAGCTTTTCCCCGCCGCGCTCTGCTACACGAAGATTGTCCCGGTGGACGAGGTGGTGACGCTCACGCTGTATTATCGCGAGGACGACCAGCTTCGCCGCCTGCTGCTGGACGACGCGCAGACCGCCGAGCTGGAGCGGCTCTGGGCCGAGCTGCACTTCGTCAGTCAAAGCCCGCTCAAGCTCGTGGATGCCTTCGAGCAGCTCTGGCAATACGCCACGCAGGATGCCGACCCGAGCGCCTTCACGCCGATGCGCGAGCCCATCAAGCAACGCGCCGAGGCCTTCCGCAAAGAGCTGCTCGCCGCCGAGCCGAAGCAGTTAGAAGCCGTGGTGAACTTCGCCGAGCGCGCGTGGCGTCGCCCGCTCAAGAGCGCGGAGCGGGAGGAGTTGGGAGCGCTCTACCGCAAGCTTCGTGCGCAGGAGTTGCCGCATGACACGGCCATCCGCATGACGCTGGCCCGCGTGTTCGTGGCACCGGCGTTCCTCTACAAATTCGAGCAGCCGGCGGCGGGCAAGGCGCAGTCGCCGGTGAACGACACCGAGCTGGCCACGCGGCTGAGTTACTTCCTGTGGTCGTCCGCGCCGGATGCTGAACTGGCGTCGCTCGCTGCGGCTGGCAAGCTACGCAATCCCGACGTGCTCGCCGCCCAGACGCGTCGGATGCTCAAAGACGCCCGCGTGCGACGGCTGGCCGTGGAGTTCGGCGCGCAGTGGCTCCACACGCGCGACCTCGACACGCTCGACGAAAAGAGCGAGCGGCATTTCCCGACGTTCAAGAGCGTGCGCGGCGCGTTGAACGAAGAGCCGATTCGCTTCTTCACCGACCTCTTCCAGCGCGACGGCTCCGTGCTGGCGCTGCTGGACGCGGATTACACGTTCGTGAACGGCACGCTCGCGAAGCACTACGGCATGACTCCCGACTCCCGGCTTCTGGCTGCTGACTCCACTTGGCTCCGCATAGAGGGCGTGCGCGCGCAAGGCCGCGGCGGCGTGCTGGGCTTCGGCGCGACGCTGGCGAAACAGAGCGGTGCCTCGCGCACGAGCCCAATTCTGCGCGGCAACTGGCTCAGTGAAACGTTGCTCGGCGAGCGCTTGCCGCGTCCGCCGAAGGGCGTGCCGGTGTTGCCCGAGGAGGCGCCCGCTGGTCTAACCGAGCGCGCGCTCATCGAGCGGCACAGCGGCGACCCGAAGTGCGCCGGCTGCCACGCGCGTATCGACCCGTTTGGCTTCGCGCTGGAGCGCTACGACGCCATCGGGCGGCTGCGCGCGAAGGACTCGGCGGGCTTGCCGATTGACTCGCGCACGCGGACGGCAGACGGCACGGAGTTGGACGGCCTCGACGGCTTGCGAACTTACCTGCTCACGACGCGGCGCGAGGCCTTCGAACGTCAGTTCTGCCGGAAGCTGCTGGGCTTCGCGCTCGGCCGCAGCGTGCGGTTGAGCGACCAGCCGTTGCTCGACGAGATGGTGAAGCGGCTCGCAGCGAACGAACATCGCGTGGGCACCGTCGTCGAAATGATTGTTCGCGGCCGGCAGTTTCGTGAGATACGCGGGCGCGACTTGGCCACAACTGAATGACTCTCAACCTATGAGCACACATCACTTCCACCGCCGCGCTTTCCTGCGCGGTGTCGGCGTCACCATGGCCCTGCCGTGGCTGGAGTCTTTCAACGTGTGGGGCGATGAGCCCGGCAAGAGCAAGCCTGCGAGCGAAGCGCCCGTGCGCCTCGCGGTGCTCTTCTCCGGCAACGGCTTTCACTCGAAGGAGTGGTGGGCCAAGGGCGAAGGCAAGGCGATGGAACTCGGCCGTGTGCTTACGCCGCTGGCGGATTTCCGCGAGAAGCTGACTTTCGTGCGCGGCCTGTATCACGAGGAGGCGCGCAAGGGAAACATCCACAGCTCGCAGACGGGCAACATGCTTTCAGGCGCGCCCATCGCGTCGGGCGGCGAGATTCGCTCCGGCACGAGCTTCGACCAGTTGCTCGCGCAGACTTACGGACGCTCGACGAAGGTGCCGAGCCTCGTGCTGGGCTGCGAGCACTCGAACCCGTCCGTCCACAAGAACTACTCGATGCTCTACAGCTCGCACATTTCGTGGAGTTCGCCCACGACGCCGACGCCGCTGGAGCTTTACCCCGCGCTGGCCTTCGACCGCTTGTTCAAGGACGCCGTCACACCCGGCGACAAGAGCGTGCTCGATGCCGTGCTCGCCGACGCCACCGGCCTGCGCCGCCAAATCAGCGCCGCCGACCAGCGCAAGCTCGACGAGTATCTCGACTCCGTGCGCGACGTGGAGAAGCGCATCGAGAACGCCGGCAAACGCGGCGAGGTGCAAGGCTGGCGGCCTACACTCGAGAAGCCAAACATCGCGCGTCCCGCCGACGGCATCCCGCAGGACGTCGGCGAGCATATGCGGCTCATGTGCGACCTGCTCGTGCTGGGCTTCCAGACGGACACCACGCGCATCACGACGCTCAAGCTGAACAACGACCACAGCGCGCTGCGTTTCCCGAACCTGCCCAGCGTGCAGCAGAAGGGGAACGGCATTGACTACATGATTCACCACCTCCTCTCACACAGTGACGGCGAGGACTGGCTGAAGGTGAACCAGTTCTTCATGGAGCAACTCGCCTACATTGCGCGGAAGCTCGACGCAATCCAGGAAGGTCCGCGCACCTTGCTCGACAACACCATGCTCATGCACTGCTCCAGCATGATGGCCGGTGCCAAGCACAACAACGACGAACTGCCCATCATCGTGCTCGGCGGTGCCGGTGGCCGTCTCAAAACGGGCCGCACGCTCGACTACAAGGACAAGCCCGAGCGCCAGCTCTGCCGACTCTTCATGTCGATGATGGACAAGATGGAAGTGCGCCCAAAAACCTTTGGCGACGCTCAAAAGATGCTCGAAGAGGTCTAAGCATGGCCCTCTCGATTCGCCACCTGACCAGTCTCTTCTTCCTGCTGCTTTCCATTTCCGCTCACGCAGCGGTCGTGCGGGTGGACGTTGCCAGCCGCACGGCAGTCGCGAAATCGGACTACGAGATCATCAGCGGCAAACTGCATTTCGAAATCGATCCGAAGCTGCCGCAAAATGCGATCATCGCGGATGTCGGCCTCGCGCCGGTGAATGCGGAGGGCAAAGTGAGCTTCACGGCCGATTTGCGGCTGTGGAAGCCGAAAGAGGACTCGCGCAGCAACGGCGCGGTGTGGGTGGAGATCCCGAATCGTGGTGGCCGGGCCAGTCTGCCTGCCGCGTTCATGGAGAAAGGATTCACGATGCTGAATGTCGGCTGGGAGTTTGATGTGCTGGCAAAGAAGGACACGCTGCGCCTTGAGGTGCCGCGCGCGCGAAATGCCGATGGCAGCGCGATTCGCGGTGTGGTGAGCGCGGCGTTTGCACCCGACAAGCGGTTGGAGGACAAAGAACTCACCGATCTCGCGGATTATCCGCCGGTGGACATCGCGGGCGCGGAAAGTCGTCTCATCATTCGCGACGCAGCGGCTTATCCGGCGGGCAAAGAGGTGCCTCGGGAGCTTTGGAGCCTGCAAAACGGCCGCATTCGCCTCAAGGGCGGCTTTGAGCCCGGAAAGACCTACGAAGTGTTTTATTTGTCCGAGGCGCCTCCGGTCGCCGGGCTCGGCTACGCGGCGATTCGCGATGCGGTGGCCTGGCTGAAGCATGATCCGGCCTCACCGGCCAAGGTGAAGCACGCGTATGCGTTTGGCGCATCGCAGTGCGGCCGCTTTTTGCGCGATTTTGTCTATCTCGGCTTCAACAGCGATGAGCAGGACCGCATCGCGCTCGATGGCATCCTGTCGCACGTCGCGGGTGCAGGCCGGCTTGTGCTGAATCAGCGCTGGTGCACGCCGCGGGCCATTTCGGGCTATTACACGGCCTCGTATCCCTTTGCCGACACGGCGCAGCCGGATGCGGTGAGCGGTCAAAGCGAAGGCGTGCTCGAAAACGCGCGCGTGAAGCATGCGCCGAAGATCTTTTACACCAACATGGCTGCGGAATACTGGGGCGCGGGGCGAGTCGGCGCGCTCACGCACACGACGCCGGATGGGAAGCAAGACATCGCGCTGCCGGAGAATGTGCGCTCGTATTTCTTCGCGAGCACCTCGCATGGACCCGCTTCGTTTCCGCCGACTTCGCAGGTGAAAGGCTCGTCACTCGCGAATCCCGTGAATGCGAATCCTGCCATCCTCGCGCTGCGTCTGGCGATGCATCGCTGGGTCAGCAAAGGCACCGAACCACCTGCGAGCGTACATCCAAAGCTCAGCGATGGCACACTGGTGCCCGTCAGCGAGGTGCGATGGCCCAAAGTGCCCGGTTTGGCCGCGCCGAACGCGATCAAAGCCGGTGGACGCATCCGCAATTCTCAACTCCCCGGCGGCGGAGGTGAAGGCACTGAGTTGCCACTGCTCGTGCCGCAATGTGATGCCGATGGCAACGATTTGGGCGGCATTCGCGTGCCGGATGTGGCCGTGCCGCTCGGCACAGGCACCGGCTGGGTGTTTCGCCCGGCTGAGTTTGGCTCGCCGCATGAGTTTTACCTGCTGCGCGGCGCTTGGGTGCCGTTTGCGAAGACTCAAGCCGAGCGTGAAGCGGCGAATGATCCGCGTTTGTCTCTCGAAGAGCGCTACGGCAGCAAAGATGCCTATCTCGACCAAGTGAAAGCGGCGGTGGAAAAGCTGGTTAAGCAGCGTTTCCTCACCGACGCCGATCTCGAACCGCAGCTCAAGCAGGCCAGCGAGCGCTGGGACTGGGTGATGCGCCAAACAGCACGCTAAACAACTTTCATGACACGCCACCTCATCCTCCTCATCGCCTGCTTTGTCAGCCAGACTTTTGCACAGACCCCTTTCAAAAAGGTCCTCTTCCTCGGCAACAGCATCACCAAACACGGCCCCAAGGCAGACATCGACTGGAGCGGCAATTGGGGCATGGCAGCGAGTGCGGAAGCGAAGGACTATGCGCATGTCTTCACGGCCTCGCTCGCGCAGAAGCAAGGCTCCGCGCCGACGATCCTCGTCAAAAACATCGCCGACTTCGAGCGTGCGTATGCTGGCTACGACTTCGCCGCGAAGCTGAAGGAAGCCATCGACTTCAAGGCCGACCTCATCGTGCTGGCCATCAGTGAAAACGTGCCCGCAATGAAGACGGCAGAAGAGAAAACAAAGTTCCAGGAAGCTGTCACGAAGCTGCTGACCACGCTCAAAGGCGCTCAGAAGCCGAAGATCCTCGTGCGCAGTTGCTTCTGGGCCGATGCGGCCAAGGACGAGGCTTTGCGAGGTGCCAGTGCCGCCGTGGACGGCATCTCCGTGGACATCAGCGCCCTTGGCAAGAACGAGAAAAACTTTGCCCGCTCTGAGCGTCCCTTCAAACACGCCGGAGTCGCCAATCATCCCGGCGATCAAGGCATGGCAGCTATCGCGGGGGCGCTGATGAAGGCTTTGGAGAAGTAGTCAAAGTGGGCGCGGCGTTTGTGAAAGGAAGAAATGGTCTCCACAAATCGTTTCGTGCTTATCCACCATGCTCCGCTTCATCCTTCCTCTGCTGATTGTCACAACCACGTTCGCCCAGACTGCTGACCCGACCCCGCTCGTCGAAAAAGCCCTCGTCGCCGTCGGCGGGAAGGACAAACTGCTCAAAAACTTCCGCATCAAAGAAGTTTTCCATTTCGGCAGCACACCGGAGCCTGCTGAGGGCAAAAAACGGTCCACGCGCGAGTCCATCCTCTCGCAGCCTGACAAATGGTGGATCAACAAGAAGGAACGCGGTGCCGAACCTGCCAAAGACGACGTGCGCGCCTGGTCCCTTGATCTGCTGGTCGATGAAAAGTCGAAGATCGAGGTCATCCCAGATCTCACCGACGAAGGCAAAGCCTGCTTTGGCCTGCAAGTCAGCGGCAGCGTCGATCCCGCCATGAAGTTCTACTTCGACAAGGAAACCAACCTCCTGCACCGCCTTGACTGGCGTGGTGACTTCTACCGCTTCGCCGACTGGAAAGAGCACGACGGCCTGAAATACGCCAGCAAGACGATCATCTTCAAGATCAAGGATTCCAAGCCATGGTTCTTCCACGAAGTCACTGAACTCGAACGACTCGCCCAACTGCCCGAAGGCCTCGCGAAGCCATGAGAACGCTGCTGTTCCTGCTCCTCGGCAGTTTGGCGGACGCCAGTGATGTCATCGTGCGTGATGGAAATTCGTTGCGCACCGCTTTGCTCGGTCTCAAACCCGACACCACGCTCAAAATCGCTTCTGGCGACTATCCCGGCGGTCATCATGTCAGCGGCGTCGAAAAGCTCACCGTTGAAGCGCTGGATCCGAAAAATCCACCGCACTTCAAAGGCGGAGCCAACGCGTGGCATTTCTCGCGCTGCAACAACCTCACTCTGCGAAATCTGCGGATCAGCGGGCAGACGGGCAACGGCCTCAATCTCGACGATGGCGGTGATTTGGCGAATCCCACCACCGGCATCACCATTGAACATGTCGAGATCAGCGACATCGGCCCCAAGGGCAATCACGACGGCATCAAGTGCTCCGGTCTCGACAAAGTGACGATCCGCGATTGCACCATCACTGGCTGGGGTGGGCAGGGCATCGACTTCGTCGGCTGCCATCACTCGCTCATCACCGGCTGCAAGTTCATCGGCAAAGAAGGCTTCACCGCCAGTGCTGGCATCCAGCTCAAAGGCGGCTCCGGCGATGTCATCGTCGAAAAATGCCATTTCACAAACGCGGGGGAGCGTCCCATCAATGTCGGCGGCTCCACGGGTCTGGCCTTTTTCCGTCCGCAGGGGGCTATGCAAGAAGCCAGCAGCATCGTGGTGACCAACAACCTCATTGAGGGCGGTCTGTGTGCTGCAGCTTTTGTGGGTGTCGAAGGAGCTGAGTTCACCAACAACACCGTTTTGTTTCCGGAAAAATGGATATTCCGAATTCTTCAAGAAACCAAAGGCCCCGGATTCAGGCCTTGCAGCTATGTTCTCATCAAAGGCAACAAGGTCACCTTCCGCCGCTCCCAGGTTCAAATCGACATCAACATCGGTGACGGCACCGCGCCAGAGACCTTCCGCTTTGAGAACAACCGCTGGTTTGCCGAGGACAGGCCGCAAGCGTCAAAGCCAAGGCTGCCCGTCGAGGAAAAGGACGGCGTTAATGGTGTTGATCCTCGGTGAGCGATTTGGAGGCAAAAGATCGACTGTTGGTCCGTATGGTCTGCCCTTCATGAAGGCGTCGCTCTCAGCTCTGTTCCTGCTCACTGCTCACGCATTATGCGCGGATATGACGCCTGACCAGCGAGCCTTCTTTGAGTCAAAGATTCGCCCTGTTCTCGTGAAGCAGTGCTACGAATGCCACTCGCAGGGCGCGAAAAAGCTCGGCGGCAAGCTGCTGCTCGACGCCCCCTCCGAAATGATCGTC
>CAMCFN010000032.1 GCA_945874145.1 Akkermansia muciniphila | reverse complement strand
GTCGGGCTGCTGCTCGGAAAGGACGTGGCACCGGAGGACCCGCGTGTGGCCGTGCTCGTCGAGCGTCTTCGGCGGAATGGCGCGCAGCCGCAGGTCGTCACGGCGGCGGTGAATCGCAGCGAGACGTTGATTCTTGTCGGGGAGACGGGTGCGCATGACGCGCTGCCTGCGAAACTGGCCGTTCCCGATAAGCCGGAAGGCTACCTGCTTCACTGCGCCAAGAGCGGTGCGCAAAATGTCGTTTTCCTGAAGGGCCGTGACTTCCACGGCCTGCTTTGGGGCATCACTTCCTTGAACCAGCTCATCACGACGCAAAACGGCCGGCCGGTGCTGCGTGCGGCGAGCATTCAGGATTACCCCGAGTTCCCGGGAGCCCGCGGTTTTACGCCCTTCAAAGATGATGATCAGGCCTCGGCGGCGTGGTTCGGCGTCAACGTCCTCCGCGCCAATGTGGTCATGTATCGCCAGCTTCGCAAACCGGCGGACTGGCGGCTGCCGTTGCGCGATGAGGCGCAGTTCAGCGCATGGAAGGCGCACATTCAGAAGATCGGTGCTCAACTGACGCCGCTGAAGATCACTTGGTATGACTCCATCCTCCCGTTTAGCGGGCACGTGGGACTGGGGCAGGTGAGATCGAATTCGGAAGAGGACATTCAATTGGTGGTCAAGGCGGGCATGGCGCTGGCGGAAGCCGGGGGAAGTCTCTGCCTGCTTTACGATGACTACCGGTTCTTTCTCAGCCCCGAGGATGTGCGGGACTTTGGCACGGCGCGCGAGGCGGATGTGTATTTCCTGAACAAAGTCTATGCGGCCATCTCGGCGAAGTATCCGCACTTCCGCATGCTCTTCTGCCCGCCTTTCTACTTTGGCGCAGCCGGGCCGGATGACACGACGACTTATGGCGAAAGCAGAGACGCGTATCTCGCCGCCATCGGCAAGCTGCCGAAGGCGATCGACATCTACTGGAGCGGTCCGAGGGTGAAATCCACGCAGGTCACGGCGGAACAGCTCGGATGGTTCGCGGGCTTGACGCAGCGCAAGCCCGTCTTCTGGCAGAACGCCTGCGGCACCTATCATGGCAGCCCCTATTACGCTTATCCCGGCGAGCCAATGAAAGCGTGGCGCGACTGGTATGACGAGGCCTTCCTCCGCGGCATCTCCTTCTACGCCTACAATGGCGAGGACCCGTATATCAACATGACGCTCTTCGATGCGCTCTGGAACCACCGCGCCTATGACCCGGCGGCTTCCGGCGAGATCGCGGCGAAAAAACTAGTCGGGCCTGAGAATTACCCGAAGCTGGTCGAGGCCTTCAAAGCACTCGAAGTCATGGACGACTACGGTTGGTTCCAACCGAGCGCCCTCGCCGCGCGGAATGTCGATTTGGTCCGCCAGCAGACCGAGAAACTGACTGCGCTTTACGAAGCCGCGCCGTCCGCGCTGAAAAGCCGCTGGCTCATGCTGGGGACCTTCGTCAGCTACCGGCAGAAATACTTCGAGGCGCTGCTGAAGAACCCCAACCTCAAGGAAGCGACAGAAGTGGATGCCCGGGTCCAGGAACTCGCGCTGAAAGAAACGGAGACCGACGCCAAAGCCAGCGTGGTGCTGACGCCGAACCAGTTCACCGCAGGCCGTGCAGCGCAGTTCTATAGCTGGCGCGATGTCCCTCGCCGCCATGTCATTTGGGTCAACGGCGCCCAGTCGAAGGCGCCGTCGATGCAAGCGACCTTCCAGTTGGGCTATCCGTTGCGCGGAGACTCGGAGTTGATCATCGCCGGTCTCGACGACAATGCGCCGGCCAAGTGCCGCGTCCGCATCCAGATGAATGGCAGCACCGTCTTCGAGGGCGAGAATCCCTTCGCGTCCGACCGCTGGAGCACCCAGCGCTTTCCAGTGAAAGGCGCGATGCTGCGCGACGGTGTGCCGAACACGCTGCGCATCGAAAACCTCGAAGCCTCCGACAGCATGACCGGCGCACCATGGTTCATGCTGAGCTACGCGGTGCTGCGGCCCGCGAAGTGAGTGAACTGAAACTGAGAGCCAACATGCACCGCTATCCATTCTGCCATCGGACATCTTGCGCACTCCTGCTGCTGGCTACGCTGACGCTTTCCGCATTCGGACAAGGGAAGGAACCGATCGTCACAATCCAGGACGCACCGCCGGCGATGATCATCGCTGTGGGCGATCTGAATGGCGATGGTCGCGCGGATATTGCGCTCGTCGAAGCGCTCCCGACGAAGCCGCCAACGAGCACTCCCGCATTCCGCCTGCATTTGCTCTTCCAGAAAGACGGGAAGTTCGCGATGCCGGCGGCCAAGATCATCGCCTTGGGTGCGACCGCGCCCTCTGGCCTCGCCATCGGCGACTTCGATGGAGACGGACGCCACGACCTCGCCGTCGGCCTCCGGGTGGAGCGAAGCCTTTCCCTTTTTCTCGGCTCCGAAAGCTTTGAGAAAGAGCACCGCTCCCGCTACGGGAATGACACCGGCGCTGGCGGCGTTTCCACCGGGCGCGTCAACAAGAGCGGACGCGCGGATTTTCTTACCGGAGCGGCGTGGCGGCAGTGGCAAGGCAACGATCGATTCGGCGAGGCCTATTTCGCCGGACTGGAACGCAACGACAACTGGCGCTCCACCCTGGCCGACATGGATCGCAACGGCACCGATGACGTCATCTTCACGACCTACTCGTCCGCCAAACTGGACGTGCCATCGAACAACCGCGTCCGCATTTTCTACGGGCCATTTCTGAAGATGCAGATTCTTCAGCCCGCCGACGCCGCCCAGGTCGTCACGCTGAACTCTCCTTTCATGGCCAGCGACAAGCCGCTCCTCGGCAAGGTCATGGCGGGCGATTTGAATGACGATTCGCAGCTCGATCTTGTCGTGCCGGCTGCCGGAAAGACCCTAGTCTATCATCAGAACAGCCCCACCGGCTTCAGCGAAAACGCCAACCCAACCTTTGTCATCGAGGATGCCACGCCATTGCTCGTCACTGATCTGAACGGCGACAAGCTCTGCGACATCGCCTTCCTCCCGACGAATGAGGCCGGCATCGCTCTCTGGTATCAGCAGAAGGACAAACCACTGACCGCCAACAGCCTCGCGGCGTGTCCGCGCATCGCCATCCCAAAAATGACTGGCGTGGTTGCGTCCGGCGACCTGGATGGCGACGGCCGCCCGGAGATCATCGTTGGCCTTTCGGGACGAGGACTCGCTATCGTCCCCCTGCCGCGCCGATGAATACTTCTCCGAGTTGCAAACCCACGAAGCTGCGGAAAGGGGTCAGTTCATGATATTGGCATCCAGCCATACCGGCGAAACCCGCGACGCCGTGGCCAGCCTGTATCCGACCGTCGAGGAAGCCCGCATCACCTGCGCCATCGTGGACGCCGCCGCGAAGGTGCGCGACCTGGACTTCAAGTATATGGCCGAAGGCAAAGGCGCGACCGTCACCGCCCGCTTCGGCCCCGACGGCATCACGCTCTGCGATCCGAACCGCGTGGTTGAAGGCGCGGAGAAGGTGTTTCAGAGGAGTTACAAGAAGGCGATTTGAACTTCTCCCCCCGGTGGGAGCAGCCTTTATCAAGCACTGACGCCATCCCGGTTGGTCAGAACGCTGCCAGACACAGGTAGGCATTCAGCGCCAGATAGAACAGTGCCGGGGTCGTCTGTAGGAGACTGTCCTTGATTTTGATCCGGACGCCGACCGCGACCAGCATCATCAGGGCAAGGCCGGCCGCTGCCGCGCGCCCCATCCACGGTTGGCTCAGGCCCGCCAGCAAACCCAGCGCGGCGCACAACTGCAATCCTCCGGTCAGCGCGCGCAGCGAGCCAAGGTGGTAACGGTCGAACTCCCGTTTTAGGCGGCCGGAGAGAAAGCACGCGGAGCCGTATCCGAGAAAGGAAATGGCCGAGCAAAGAATAAGGGCGACGCTCAAGTTTGGCAGCATAGACCATTCATTCGCCTGCGCACACTTCGTTCCGGCAGAATTGCCGGCTTAACACAGCGCCCTAGCGGTAGTTTTCCGAGACGGAACAGTGCCCTCACCTGGCCGACGGCGGCGGTGAGGCGGCGCACCCAGCCCTAGGTGAAACCAAAGAGCAGCCCCATCAAGTCCTGCGTGGGATAGGCCTGCGTGGGATAGGCCTTGTAATAAAAGAGGCTGAAGAAGAGTTTCCACTCGGCCGTGGTCAGGGCACCTTTGCGCCCGCCGCCGGGCTGGCGTTGGCGGGGTGTGCCCTCGGCGGTCTGCTCGGCCCGCAGCCCGTCCCACAACGGGGCGAACTCCTTGGCCAGCGCCTCGAACTCCGCCACCGTCAGACTGGTGGTTGCCTTCATCAAACGGTCGGAGCGTTGGGCCTGCGGCAGAGAAATCATGACCTGCTGGTTACAAAATCGGCCACCCGCTGTCTATTCCCAATCAAGTCTATGGTTGGCATTATCCTACCAGGCTCACACCTTCGCGTAAACCTCCGCGCCCTTTTCCACGAACTCCTTCGACTTCGCTTCCATCCCCTTCTTCAGCGCCTCTTCCTCGGCGATGCCTTGTTCGGCGGCGTATTTACGGGCGTCTTCGGTGGCTTTCATTTGGCGTGGCGCAGCTTCTCCAATTCCGCCTTGAGCGGCAACCAGTATTGCCTGTCCCGCTGGCGTTCGGAAGTTTCCTCGGCCAACAATGCCTGCTCCAAACCCACAGGCTCTCCGGCATGAACGTGAGCGAGCAACGGGCGCTCCTTGGCCAGCTTCCGGCAAATCTCCGGATAACGGCGGGCCAGTTCCACGAGCAGTTCGGGCGTCCGCAGTTCCTGAAACCAGAACCGGATTTGCGCGGGCTTGGGCCGCTTCTGGTTCTCAAAATAATGCGCCTCAACCAGTCGCCGGATCATCGGCCAATCTTTGTCGCGCTGGGTTTTCTTGGCCTGCACCAAGTCGGGCAGCGAAAGCAGATCGCATTTTTCACCGCCGGGAATCTGCAACGTAGTCCGGCGTTTCCAAAGTTTGGCGAACGTATCCACGCCGCGCATTTTTGCCATCACGTCCACGCGCATTTGAAACGCCTCGGGATGCTGGCAACGGAAATGGATGGCATGGCCGCGCCGGAGATGTTTGATGGCAAACGGCGGGACGGCGATGGGGGCGGCCTGCAGTTCCGCCAGCGCCTTGCGCAGACGTGCGAGATTGGCCGCGTCGGCGAGGATGGCGAAATCGGTGTCGCGGCTAAACTCGGCCGCGCCGTAAAACACGCACGCCTGCCCGCCCATGAGCAGGGCGCGGACGCGGTGCGCGCGCATCGAAGAAAGGACTTTGCGTATCGGGTTCGGGATCAAGTGAACCTCCCAGCGCGAGATAGGTCTGCCAGAGTTTCTCGCTCTCCAGCCAGCGTTGGGCGGGCGTGAGCCGATACCACTCGGCCCATTCGCCACCAACCAGTTCTTCCGCCTGAATCATGGGAAATGAGTATCACTTTCACGCCTTCGCGTAAACCTCCGCGCCTTTTTCCACGAACTCTTTCGACTTCGCTTCCATCCCCTTCTTCAGCGCCTCTTCTTCGGCGATGCCTTGTTCGGCGGCGTATTTGCGGACGTCTTCGGTGATCTTCATCGAGCAGAAGTGCGGGCCGCACATGGAGCAGAAGTGCGCGGTCTTCGCGCCTTCCTGCGGCAGCGTCTCGTCGTGGAACGCGCGCGCGGTGACGGGGTCGAGGCTGAGATTGAATTGATCTTCCCAGCGGAATTCAAAGCGCGCCTTGCTCAACGCGTTGTCGCGGTATTGCGCGCCGGGATGGCCCTTGGCGAGGTCGGCGGCGTGCGCGGCGATCTTGTAGGTGATGACGCCGTCTTTCACGTCCTTCTTGTTCGGCAGGCCGAGGTGTTCCTTGGGCGTGACGTAGCACAGCATCGCGCAGCCATACCAGCCGATCAACGCCGCGCCGATGCCGCTGGTGATGTGGTCGTAGCCGGGCGCGATGTCGGTGGTGAGCGGCCCAAGCGTGTAGAACGGCGCTTCGTGACACCACTCGAGTTGCTTGGCCATGTTTTCCTCGATCATGTGGAGCGGCACATGGCCCGGGCCTTCGTTCATCACTTGCACGCCTTTGGCCCACGCGCGCTTGGTGAGTTCGCCCTGGGTTTCGAGTTCGCCGAATTGCGCGCGGTCATTCGCATCGGCAATCGAGCCGGGGCGCAGGCCGTCGCCGATGGAGAACGCGACGTCATACGCGGCCATGATGTCGCAAATGTCATCCCAGTGGGTGTAGAGGAAATTCTCCTTGTGATGCGAGAGACACCACTTGGCCATGATGCTGCCGCCGCGCGACACGATGCCCGTCATGCGGCTCGCGGTCATGGGCACGAAACGCAGCAGCACGCCGGCGTGGATGGTAAAGTAATCCACGCCCTGCTCCGCCTGTTCGATGAGCGTGTCGCGGAAAAGTTCCCAGGTGAGGTCTTCGGCGCGGCCGTTGACTTTTTCGAGCGCCTGATAGATCGGCACGGTGCCGATGGGCACGGGCGAGTTGCGGAGAATCCATTCGCGCGTGGCGTGGATGTTCTTACCCGTGGACAGATCCATGACGGTGTCCGCGCCCCACTTGATGGACCAGCGCATCTTCTCGACTTCCTCCTCGATGCTCGACGCCACGGCGCTGTTGCCGATGTTCGAGTTGATCTTCACGAGGAAGTTGCGGCCAATGATCATCGGTTCATTTTCCGGGTGGTTGATGTTCACCGGAATGATCGCGCGACCGGCGGCGACTTCGCTGCGGACGAATTCGGGCGTGATCTCGGCAGGAATGCGCTGGGGAAATTTGCGGAAGACAGAGGGCGTGAATTCGCTGCTGGCGAGCTGCTGGGAACCGGCGTGCTGCTTGTCGAGCTGGTTGCGGACGATGTCGTCCGCCATGTCGGCGATGCGGGCACGCCCCATATTCTCGCGGATGGCGATGAATTCCATCTCCGGCGTGACGACGCCGGCGCGGGCGTATTGCAACTGGGTGACGGTCTTGCCGGGCTTGGCGCGGAGCGGGCGACGGCGTTGCGCGGTGAGGCCGGGAAACTCAATGAGGCGATTCTTCTCCGCCTGGCTGGCGAACTCGGCGTGCTTGCCGGAAAGATAGCCATTGTCCATCGGCTTCACTTCGCGACCGTCAATCTCCTCCACGTCGCCGCGCTTGAGAATCCAGTCGCGGCGCAGGGCGGGCAGGCCTTGCTCAGACGTGCCGGCGAACGCGGAATCGCCCCACGGCCCGCTGCAATCATAGACGCGCACGGGCGCGTTCGGCGTGATCGCGCCGGTGTAAGACTTGGTGTCGCTCACTTCGATCTCGCGCATCGGCACGCGGATGTCGGGATGCAGCGCGCCCGCGATGTAAACCTTTTTGCTGGCGGGCAGTTGTTCGCTGCTGTGCGGTTCGAAGGAGGACTTGGGATTGGCGATCATGGCTGCTGGGGGGTTCAGGATTTCAGATGCAAAATTCAATATGACCACGTTTCGCTGCCGGCTGGCTGCGGGAAGGGGAGAAGGGGGCCGGAGGCACATCCCTTCGCCGGCATTACCCGGAGCAGGTTCTATGGGTCGGTCACGCTCCTGCGCGACCCTCTCAGCCTTTGCCGCACTCGCGGCGGGTTGGCTCCCCGTTTCGAGGGGCAGGTTACGCTGCACACCGGGCCGGTCAAGCGGGCGGTGGGGGGCGCGGCCCTCCGGCCGCAGCGACTGGAGTGGATGAGGCCGGCGCTACGGGAGACGGACGCGCCGCTCCTCCGCGCTGGAGCGATACATGGCGTCCATGAGCTCCAGCGCGGCGAGGGCGGAGGCGGTCGTGTTGCGGCATTCACGGCGCTCACCGCGCGCGACGGCCAGCCAGTCGCGGATCAACTCGCGGCTGCGGTAGCCGCAGTAGCCGGGGGTTTTGTCTGGCGGCAGGGAGAAAACTTCTTCCATCGCATGGAACTGCGGCTGCGGCCCGTGAATCTCCAGCACACCGCTCGTGCCCGCACGATTCGGGTCCCAATGCACCCAGCGCTGGCTGCCGCGCAGGGACCAGCGCCATTCACCCGCCCAGCGCGGGAGCCAGTAGCCGCCAACAAACGTCGCGAGCCCGCCACCGGAAAGATCAAAGATGGCCGAGCCGCCGTCCTCGACGCCGAGCGGCGTCTCGCCGAAGACGCCCGTGCGCGCGGTCACCCCGGCCACGGACTGGCCGGTCACGTAGCCCAGCAGATCAAGGTAATGACAGCCGAGCCAGTTGAAGAAGCCGCCGCCGCTCATCTGCGGGTCGAAGAGGAAGTGCGACGGGCCACGCCGGTTCGCATCGCTGGTCACGCAGGTCATCTCCACGCTGATGAGCTTGCCGAAGCGCCCTTCGGCGATCATGGCCTTCAGCCGCTGCGAGCCTTCGTCATAACGCCAGACGTAGCCGGTCTGGAACGCCACGCCGGACTGGTGGACTTTCTCCAGGGCTGGCCGCGCGGCGGCGGCGTTCCGGCCGCAGGGTTTCTCGGCAAGGATGTGCTTGCCCGCGGCGGCCAACTGCTCCAACGCGGCGGGAGTGCGATCATTGGGCAGGCAGATCACTGCGCCGTCGAAGAGGTGGGTGCCGTGATCAAGGAGTTCCGCGATGCTGTTGAAGCGCGGCACAGCGGCGAGTTGTTCCTCCAAACTCGCAAGCGTGCAGGAAAACTCAGGCACCAGCGCGGTGATGGCGACTTCGCCCGCAAGGTGGAGCAGCGATTCGCGCCATGCCGCACCGTGCGGATGGTCGACGCCGATGAACGCGACGCGAAAGGGCTGGCTCATGGCCCGAAGTTCAAAGTTCGAGCTTCAAAGTTCAAGGTTCAAAGCAGGACGGTCCAAAGATTGGGGAAGGCCAAAGAAGACGAAGGGTTTTGCCACCCAAGAGTGCAGAAACCCAAAAATGAGAGAGGGCAGAAAGCTTTGCGGTCTCGGCGCGCTTGCGCGGCCACTTAATCGATTGCCGCCCCTGAAAACGAAGCGCCCTTCCGCATCGCACGGAAGGGCTGGGGTCGGCCTGCGCCGGGTGATCAAATCGGGCTAGGCCTCAAAGGACTTCCCGCAGCCGCAGCTCTGTTTGGCGTTGGGATTGGAAATCTTGAACCCGCCACCGGTCAGCTCGTCCTTGAAGTCGATGACGCAGCCGCGCAGCAGGTCGGCGCTGATGGCGTCGGTCAGGACGCTCACGCCGTAGAATTCGTCCGCCGTGTCACCGTCGCGTTGTTCGTCGAAGACCATGCCATATTGCATGCCGGAGCAGCCGCCCTTCTCGACATACACGCGGAGGGACTTGCCAGCGCTATCCTTCTCGTTCGCGAGCATGGACTTCACCTGCTCGGCTGCGCTGGGGGTGAGACTGATGACAGGTTCGGCGACGGTGGCGGTGCTCATCTGATTTCTGGGGGCGAACGTATTCGTGGCTTGGGAACGTGTCAAATTGCAGTTCGGCCTTCCATCTGGCCGCGCGTGACGCCGAGTTGGTGATGCAGCTTCAACTCGCGCCAGAGCTGCTCGCCGCTCAGTTCGCCGCGCAGCAGGGCGCGGTAGCGGGCAATGGTCGTGGCGACTTCCTCGGGCGACTCATTCACGAACTCGATGCGGAAGCGCCGCACGCCGAGCGCCTGCAAGCGGCCGACGAACTCTGCGCCGGTCTGGGCGCGGGCGTTGAAGACGGTGTTGCGGCAGCCGGCGTCCGCCTTGAGCGGATGCTCCTGGCCCACGCGGTCGCGCACGCGCACGTCGTGCTGGTCGCAAGGCCGGCCACAGTCGCGGAAGTCTTTGCCCTTCGAGAGGAATGCGCAGAAGACGCAGTGCTCCATGTGAAACATGGGCATGTGTTGGTGAATCGTGACTTCGAACCACGCCGGCGGCGCGGCGCGCAGCAGCGCCTCAAGCTGCGCGATGTTCAGGTCGTAGCTCGCCGTGAGCCGCTCCAGACCGAAGCGCGACATGAAGTGCTCCGCCGTGAGCGGGTTCGCGACGTTGAGCGAGAAGTCGCCAACGCGGCGGCCGTCGGCGAAGAAGTTCAGGTGGTCGTAGTTGCGGACGAGGTAGCCGTCGGCGTTGCAGGAGCGCACCTGCTTGAGAATCCACTCCTCGCCGGACTTCGTGATGCGCGGAGGGGCGACGAAGATGCCCGCTGCTGACTGCTGACCGCTGGCCGTTGGCTGGCAGCCGCGCGCTGTGTGAAACGTGGTGACCGCCTCCCGGTAGCGCTTCGGGTCTTCAAATTCGCAGTAAATCGTCGCGACGCCGCAGCGGAGGGCGGCTTCGAGCTGGGCTTGGTTGCGGACGAGCACAAGCAATTCGGAGTCGCAGGCGACTGTGGCGACGCGCTGCTTTTCTCTCTCCCCCGATGAGCGAGCGGGAGAAGAGTCGTTCGGTGCTTCGGTGAGTTGCCACTGTTTCGGCCGTGCGCGTTGGCGCTCCAGCTCAGCGGCGACTTCGCGACGAAGGCGGTTCAATTCGCTGACCGGCAGAATCACTTCGCCTTCGAGGTGGCTCGTCAGCCCGCCGAACTTGAAGGGCGTGCCGCCAAGACGGCCGAACTGCTCGGTGAGACGCTCGGTGGTGAGCGGCTGCTTCGCGGCGGCAGCGAGGGGCACAGTGGACTGGGCTTGGGCGACATGGCCGAGTTCGTCGCGAGCGATGAGCGTGAGCGGCGTGCCGGCGTGGCCGTGAGCCTCAAAGCTCACTGGTCGCTGGAAGCGCGGTGCGTCGCCGACGAAGGTGGCGCGAACACGCTTCTCCAGTTCCGCATCGCTCGTTTTCCACAGCTTGTCGCCGGCGTGGACCCGGGCGGAGTCCACCGCGCCAGGCATGAAGGTCAGGACGGCTTCGTCACTCTGCATTCCGCGTTCCGCACTCCGCATTTGAAAGACGCGCCCGCCCTCCTCGTTATCGCCGCCGTGGCCGGGGTCGAAAACGATGCCATCGCCCGCCTTGAGCGTGCCGCCGAGACGGACATGGACGCGGTCGCTGGCCACACGCGTGACTTCGCCGACAAATGCGCCGCGCTTTTTGCCGAAACGCGCGTGGACGAGCTTCTGGTTGTCCACGCCGCCGAACCAGCCGGTGAAGAGGCCGCGGCTGAAGGCCATTTCCAGTTCGTATTGCCGATTGCCGATTGCCGATTGCCGAGTCAGTTCCGCTCCCCTCTCCGGTCTTCGTGCTCCGAGTTCGTCCAAGGCCTGCCGGTAGATGCGCGTGATGCTGGCGACGTATTCGGGGGCCTTGAGCCGGCCTTCAATCTTCAGCGAGGACACGCCGGCGCGGGCCAGCTCGGGCAGGACGTCGAGGCCCGCGAGATCTTGCGGGGAGAGGAGGTAGTTGCGGCCACCCAGCTCGACCTTGTGTCCGTCGGAGATGAGTTCGTAAGGCATCCGACACGCCTGCGCGCACTCGCCGCGGTTCGCGCTGCGGCCGCCGAGCGATTCGCTGGTGAGGCACTGGCCGCTGTAGGCCACGCAGAGCGCGCCGTGGACGAATACTTCGAGCGGGAGGGGGGAAGTGTTCAGTGGGGACGGTTGGCCAGTTGCGCCCGGCTGTTCTGACTGAACACTGACTACTGAACACGGCTTACTTTCCCGCTGGGCCTCCTGGATCGCTTCGATTTCCTTGATCGAGCATTCGCGCGCCAGCACCACCAGGTTGCAGCCCAGTTCACGGGCGAAGGCTACGCCGGCAGCGCTCGTGATGGTCATCTGCGTGCTGGCGTGGATGGGGAAGTCCGGCGAGAGGCGACGGATGAGGCGCGCGATGCCCACGTCCTGCACGATGGCGGCGTCCACCCCGGCGGCGATGATGCTGCGCAGGTAATCCTCGGCGGCGGTTAGCTCGTCGGTGAAGACGAGCGTGTTGAAGGTGACGTAGCCCTTCACGCCGCGCCGGTGCAGGAACTCCATGAGCGCTGGGAGATCAACCTCGGTGAAGTTCTGCGCGCGCATCCGGGCGTTGAAACGGTCGAGACCGAAGTAAATAGCGTCCGCGCCGTTTTCGACGGCGGCCTTGGCGCACTCCCAGTCGCCGGCTGGGGCGAGAAGTTCAGGCAACTGCAATGGCACGCGTGTGAAGCACGGTGCCGCGGAAGGGTCGCTGGCGATTGGCTGTGCGGAGGACATGGAGTTGGGCCTACCGCCCACAACCTACGGCGGCCCCACCGGAGCGTCGAGCCCTGTTCCCGCCCGTGCTTCTGCCATCTTCACCGGCAGCCGGGGCTTGTCTCCCCGAGCGGGAGTGCTAGGTTGCGGACATGCACCGGTTCTTCACCCCCTTGTGCGTGAGACTCTACCTGCTGCTCGCAGTGTGTCTTGCGGTGAACTTTGCGTGGCCGCATGCCATGCGCTCCGAGTGGAACCGTGAGCGGCTTTACCGGCAGATGCTCGCGGGCACGGACAAGGAACGCATCGCCGCCGCCGAGCAGCTCGTCCGCCACGCCGGCCGCGAGCAACTCTTGAAAGCCCTTCGCTCCGACTCCTTGTCCATCCGCACGGTGGCCATCAGCGCCCTGTTTGACCTCTGGATGAGCAGCGAAGACGAGGAAGCGGAGCACATCTTGCGGGTGGCTGACTCCTCCATCGAGCGCAAGAATGTCAAAGGCGCGCTCAACCACCTCACCCGGCTCACCCGCACCCACCCGTTCTTTGCCGAGGGTTGGAACCGGCGCGCCACCTTGCTCTGGCAGCTCGGCCAGGTGGAGAAGGCCCTCGCCGACTGCCGCAAAGCCGTGTTGCTCAACCCAGATCACTTCGCGGCCTGGCAGGGCATGGGCATGTGTCACATCCGGCTGGGCGATCTGACGGCGGCAGCGAAGGCGTTTCAAAACGCGCTCAAGCTCGTGCCGCATGACCGGGGGACGCTGCGCAACCTCCAGTGGTGCGAGGAAGTTCTCCGTCGCGAAAAGCCCAAGAGCAACGCGGTGCCGGTCGGCGAGATCGTCTGATACAAAGAGCCGCCTCAGCTCGGCTGGGGGACTGCCGGGTTGGACGGGTTTGTGTCCACCGCCTGCTTCGCCGCCTCCTGCTTGGCGATGTCCTCCGCAAAGAACTGCGCCACGTCCTTGAACTTCGCCGCGTTGTCCGCATTGAGGTTCATGAGGACTTGATGCGCCTCCAGGCAGTTGCGGGACAGCTCCAGCTTCGAGGCCCCCGCGCACTCGACCGCCGTGAAGCTTAGATTCTCCGGGGTGCTGCCTTGCACCACGCGGAAGAGTTGCAGCACGCCGAGGTTGTCAATGAGGTCGGCGACCTTGGCCGAAGGGTTCAGCAGCTCGATCGGGCGCCGCTCGGGGGGAAGATCGTCGGCGGACAATTTCATGCCCAGGCTGGCCAGCACGCCCAAAAAGGTGCTGTCCATGATGGGGCACGCTGCGAGGTCCACAATGAACCGCTGGGCACCGCGCGCGCAGGCCTCGGTGACGAGCTGTTTGAAGTCCACGCTGGTGGCGAAGTTCGCGCGCCCGGAGATCTTCACGCAGACGGTGTCACCGACGCGCGCGGCGAGGAGGGTGGGAGAAGGGGAGGTCATTATAGTAGCCGCGGGACCGGAGTGTGGGTGAGGTCAAGCCATCCCTTGAGATAATGAACAAAAGCAGGTGTGGCACCGGTCACGTGGCAACACAACGAAAGTGGCAGATATATTGCCAACGATGCTTCGGGCATGGCCTTGCGTTGGACGAGCACGAATGCCGGGCCGGTGCTGAATGCATAGAGTAACACCACAACCACGACGTGAAACCACGTCCTGCCCGTCTTGCTTGTCGCTTCATCACTCATGCCGCGCCCCGTTTCGGACGATGCAACCGTCTGCCGCAATCAACACCCACACCCGCCCCGTGGCAAGGGCGGCGCAGAGGAGCACGGGCTTCGGCCTGCTTCAGGGTGCGGTTGCCCAATGCGTCCGAACTTCGCCAGCCGTTTTGCCTTCGTGCGTTGAAGCGGCCTGAAGGCCGCGCTCCGGGGAGTGTCGCGCCCGTGCTCTCCGTTCCCAATTCGCCATTCTCAATTCCCCTCACCTCACCACCTCCTCCTTCCGCACGATTTGGGTCAGCGTCTGTTGCAGCACCAACGACTCGTCCAGGCCGCTGCTCACCAGCTTCATGTTGCACTGGAGCAGCAAATCCATCGCGCGGATCAACTCAGCGGTCGAGTAGCGCTTCGCCTGCGGCAGCGCGCGAAAGAGCACGTAGGGGTTCATCGCCAGCGGGTTGATGCGCTTGTCCTCGGGCAGCGCGTCGGCGGGGACGCGCTCAAGCTGGGATTTGAACCGGTTGTAGTCGCCATCGGCCTTCAGCCAGCCGGCCTTGATCATCTCTTGCAGGAAAATCATCACGCGCACCTTCGAGATGAGGCCGTAGAGCAGGCCAATCTCGGATTTCTTCTCGACCTTGATCCGGATCTCCCACAACTCCTCGTCGAGCGTGCGGAGGAGCTTGGGCAAGTCGCGATCGCCCAGAGCGTCGGCGAGGGCAAAGGCGCGGGCTTGCTTGTTGCGCGTGACAATGGCGTCCACGTCCGCCAGTTCCACCTCGGCGCTAGCACCCACGTAAGCGGCCAGTTTCTCGACTTCGCTGTTCAACTGCGCGGCATTCGGGCCGACGTTGGCGACGAGCTTGGCAAGGGCTTCGGAGGAAATCTCCTTCTTCAGCGCCTTGAGCTTTTTGTAAGCGAGATCCTCGGCCTGGTCCGCCCAGTTGCGGTCGTCGAGCGACAGCCCGGCGAAGGCCTCGACGCTGCCGAGCTTTTCCAGGGTTTTGTAAAACGTCTTCCGTTTGTCCACCTTGCCGGCGCTGACGAGCAGCCGCACGCCTTCCCAGCGAAAGGCCTTCAACTCCGCTGCGAGCGCTGCAAGCGACTCGGTCACGGCGCTGGAACCCGACGTGCGGTCATCGCCGAGAAAGCTGCAATCTTTGAACCACACGACCTTGCCTCCGCCGAAGAAAGGCAGTGTCTGGAGCGCCTCGCGAAGTTTGCCCAGCGCCTTGAGTGCTTCGCTCGCGTTGCCAACGGCGGCATCCACCAACTCGTGGTCCATGCCACCGACTTCGCCGCACCACTTGTCGTAGAGCTGCCGCGCGCGCTGCTTTACCGCGAAGTCCTCGTCGCCCCAGATGAGGGCGATGGGGGCGGCGGGTGGGGCGGCAGGGGGCATTGCGGAGCGAAGAAGTGATTTGTAATTAGTGCTTAGTCGTCGCGGTGGATTCGGAGCAGCACTGATTACTAATCACTAATTACTTTCCGGCTCAGTCTTCCTGCTCACCGCCGCCTTCGTTCAACTTTTCGAGATACTCCGTCATGTCCTCGACCTGCTCGAACAGCTTCTTCGAGACGAAGACCGGCCGTTTGTGTGCGGCCGCCAATGCGAGGCAATCGCTGGGCCGGGCATCAATCTCGACCAGCTTCTTGCCCAGCTCATTCTCCTGCTTGAGGACGAGGCGGGCGAAATAGGTCGAGTCCTTCAGTTCGGTGATGACGACGCGTTCGACGTTGATGCCGAAGCCCTTGAAGATGTTGACCATGAGGTCGTGCGTGAGCGGGCGCTGCTTGGGCTGGTCGCGCAGGAACATACCGATGACCGCGCCGAGGTTGTGCTCCACCTGGATGACGAAGACCTTCTCGTCGTTGCCCACGAAGATGGCACACCCACTATTCGCCGGGAGAATTCCGCGAATCTGCACAGGCAGCACTTCGTTCTTCATTCTCCATAGTCTAGGCGCATGGGGACAGCGTGACAAGCGACAGCTTGGCGGGCGCGCCGGGCGCGGGCAGACTCGCCGGCGTGCTCCCCAAGCCAGGCATGAATTGATGAACCGCTTTGAAGCCCAACTTGCCCGTCACGACCTGACCCTGCGCCGGGCCAGCCTGCACACGCTGCAAATCAACGTGGGCCGGCAGTGCAACCAGACCTGCCGCCATTGCCATGTGGACGCGGCGCCCTGGCGCACCGAGATGATGGCGGCGGACACCGCCCACCGCGTGGGGGAATGGATCCGCACCCATCGGCCGGCGGTGGTGGACATCACGGGCGGGGCCCCGGAGTTGAGCGCCCATTTTCGCTACCTGGTGGAGCTGGCTCGTGACTGCGGGTGTCAGGTGATCGACCGCAACAACTTGACCATCATCGAGACGGAGGCCTTTGGCTGGCTGCCCGAATACCTGGCGCAGCACGAGGTGGAGGTGATCGCTTCGCTGCCGTGCTACCTGGGTGAAAATGTGGATGCCCAGCGTGGTGAAGGTGTCTTCGCCAAAAGCATTCGCGCCTTGCGCAGGCTCAACGCCGTCGGCTACGGCACGCGCCTCCCGCTCAGCCTGGTCTTCAATCCGCAAGGCCCGCGCCTGCCCCCGCCCCAGGCCGAACTGGAGGCGGACTACAAGCAGGAGCTGCGGCAACGTTACGGCATCGAGTTCACGAGCTTGTTCACCATCACCAACCAGCCCATCGCGCGGTTCGCCGCGGATTTGCGCCAGCAAGGCCAGTGGGACGCGTATCTCGAATTGCTGGCGAACAGCTTCAACCCGGCCACGGTCGCAGGCCTCATGTGCCGCACCACGCTCAGCGTCGGCTGGCGGGGCGAGCTTTACGACTGCGACTTCAACCAGATGCTCGGACTGCAAATGCAGAACCACCAGCCGCTCTTCCTGTGGGATGTGACTCCGGGGCAGTTGGAGTCCAACGCGATCCAGACGGGCGTTCATTGTCTGGCCTGCACGGCGGGTGGCGGCAGCAGTTGCACCGGGGCGCTGCAATGAACTTCACCGGGCTTTACCCTTCCCCGCCCGGTGCGCGCGTGGTTCAGTTCGCCGCGTGACCGGAACGCTGATAAACACCACGACCATTCTGGTGGGCGGGCTCGCGGGGCTGACCGTCGCCGCCCAGCTCTCCACGCCCACCCAGATGCGCATCCGGCTGGTGCTGACGGCCTTCACCCTTTACGCCGGGATGAGCATGATCTGGCAAGGCACTGGCGGGGGCTTCGGCACCGTGCTCAAGCAGCTCGGCATCGCGCTGCTCGCGCTGGTGCTGGGCAACGCGCTGGGCATGGGGCTGCGGTTGCAGGACGGCTTGAACAAGCTCGGGCATTACGCGCAGGAGCGCATCGCCAAGTCCGGCCCGGAAAGCGACAACCGCTTCAGCGAAGGCTTCGTCACCTGCACGCTGCTGTTTTGCGTCGGCCCGATGGCCATCCTCGGCGCGCTGGAGGACGGCACGCGCGGCGACATCAAGATTCTGGCCATCAAGTCCACGATGGATGGCCTTGCGGCGATGGGCTTCGCCGCTACGTTTGGCCGCGGTGTGCTGCTGTCCGCCCTGCCGGTGCTGGCGTATCAGGGCACCATCACCCTGCTGGCCGGCGGCCTGGCCAACCACCTCCAAGATCCCGCCCTGCTGAATTCGATTCGCGTGGTCGGGGGATTCATCGTGCTGACCATCACGGTGGTCATTCTCGACCTGCGGAAAGTCCCGCTGGCGAACTACCTCCCGAGTCTCGTCGTCGCGCCGCTGCTCACGCACTGGTGGCGGTGAACGGCGGTGCGCCGCTTATCGCTAGAGCAGCTCCCTCGCCCGGACGAGCGAGCTTGCCATGTCGGCGCAGACATTGTCGCGGCCCACGGCGTCGAGGAAACCCGCGTTATCGAGGGCGAACAGCGGCTGGGTATGTGGCCCGCAGAGAATGAGCTGCTTGCCCTTCTTCAGCAGCTTCTCGTGCATGTCCTCCAGGGCGTTGATGCCGGTGGCGTCGATGGCCACCACCTCCCGCATGCGCAAAATCAGGACGTCCGGAAGCTGGCTGGCCTGCATGAGCGCCGTCTCCAGCTTGTCCGCCGCGCCAAAGAAGAACGCACCAAAAAGCCGGTAAACCATCACCCCCTCCGGGATTTCACGTCCGGCCTGGGACTGCGCCTGCGCCTCCGCATCCGACAGCTCGATGTGCGCATCCACCTTGGTCTGGTCGGCCATGCGCTTGACGAACAGGAACGCCGCCAGCAACAGCCCAAACTCGACGGCCACGGTGAGATCGATCACCACGGTGAGGATGAACGCGGTCAGAAACACTGCGGCATCGTCGCGTGGCCATTTGCGCAGCCGCGCGAAGTGATGCCACTCGCCCATGTTGATCGCCACGTTCACCAGCACCGCGCTCAACACGGCCAGCGGGATGAACTTCGCCAGCGGGGCGGCGATCAGGATGATGAGCAGCAGGACCACCGCATGCACCACCCCGGCCACCGGCGTCTGGGCGCCGGTCTTCACATTGGTCGCGGTGCGGGCGATGGCGGCGGTGGCGGCGATGCCGCCGAAGAGCGGGCAGGCCACGTTGGCCAGGCCTTGCGCGATGAGTTCCTGATTGGAATCGTGCCGGTCCTCCACCATGCCGTCGGCGACCACCGCGCACAGGAGGGATTCAATGGCGGCGAGCAGCGCGATGGTGAGCGCGGGACGAACGAGATTGGTCAGCTCCAGCCACTTGATTTCCGGCACCGTGAACTGCGGCAGCCCTTGCGGAATCCCGCCGAACTGCGTGCCGATGGTGCCGATGCCCCAGGCGGTGTCCCCGTGGAAAAGCATGACCAACGCGGTTCCGGCGAACAGCGCGACAATCGAGCCCGGCACCACCCGGGCCAGCCGCGCCGGCCAGAAGCGCACCACGACAAATGCTCCCGCCGCCAGCGCGAGCGTCGGCCAGTGGGTGGTGCCAAGGTGATGTCCGAGAAACGCGAGTTTCCTGACGAAGTCCGCCGGAACCTGACCCGCGTCCGCCGGCAGTTGCAGCCCGAGAAAATCCTTCACCTGCGTGCTGAAAATCACCACCGCGATGCCGCTCGTGAACCCCATCGTGACCGGGAACGGGATGAACTTGATCATCGTGCCCAGCCGGGCCCACCCCATCGCGATCAGCATTACGCCCGCCATCATCGTGCAGAGGGCGGCGTTGGCCGCGCCATGCTCCTGGTAGATTCCATAAAGGATGGCAATGAACGCGCCCGTCGGCCCGCCAATGGAAACCTTGGTGCCTCCTAGGGCCGAGATGATGAACCCCGCCACGATCGCCGTGTAAATGCCCGCCGCAGGTGTGACGCCGGAGGCGATGCCGAAGGCCATCGCCAGCGGCAGCGCCACGATGCCCACCGTAATGCCCGCAACCATATCCGCCCGGAGCTGCGCCCGGGTATAGGTCCTCAGGGCTTCGACCAGCCGGGGCCGGAATGCCAGTTGCAGATTCATCCGCAACAGTTCTTCTCCTGTGACAGAGAGAACGCAAGCGTGATTGCGGGCGCGGCCGCATGTCCTGTGTTCAATGGCGCAAGGACGGTCGCGCAGCCACCACTTGGCATGGCAGCATGAGCCGGCCCAGCCAGTTGAAGGGGTGCACCTCGCGCACGGCCTCTTCCCCGCGCACCAGCAGACGCCCTTCGCACGCCCAGTCGAAGATCGCACCTTCGAGGTTGAAGACTTCCCGGTGTCCGGCGCGAACGAGCCGTTGCGCTAGGCTCGACGAGCGGAAGCCCGCCGCGCAGTAGCACACGATGGGCTGTGCCGCCGGCACCCCGGCCAGCACGTCTTCCGCCTGGCTGTCCGGGTTCACTCGTCGTGCGCCGGGCAGATGGCTCACCGCGAATTCCTCCGGCTGGCGCACATCCAGCAGCATCGGCTGCGGGAGCGAGTTGTCCGCGAGCCACGCGGCCAGTTGTGCAGTCGGGAGCTGCCTGATCGACGGGAAAACCACGCGCATGAACACGCGGGCGAGAGCACGGAGACAGCGGTGCATGGACGGGAGAATGAAAGTTTCCGGGCCGGCCGGAAAGCTCCTTGCTGGCGCTCCCGCCGAGATTAACCTGCCGTCATGCTCATCACCGGCATCCTCAACCCCGCCCTCGTCTCGCTGCTCGCGCGCGTGCGGCACACGAACACGCTCGTCATCGCCGACCGCGGCTTCCCGCTCTTGCCGGGCATCGAGACGGTGGACATCTCGCTCGTGGACAACGTGCCGACGGTGCTGCAAGTGCTCGCCGCTGTGCGGCAGAACTTCGTCATTGGGCAGGCCTACATGGCGCAGGAGTTCGTGAAGGAGAACACGCGCAAGACGAAGAATGAGTTTCTCCGCGCGCTTCAGGGTTGCGCCGTGGACTTCGAGCCGCACGAGCAGCTCCGCCAACGCGTGCCCAAGGCCGTCGGTCTCATCCGCACCGGTGACACGATTCAATATGCGAACATGGTGCTGGTGTCGGGAAGGTGAGGCCGTGCCGGCGTGATGCAGCGGCCCGATCCATCCACGCGCAACACGGCGACTGCAAGTCGCCGGCACGAGCTCATCCCCCCGCCATCGCGCCGACGACGAGGAACGGTTCGCTCCCATTGATCACCGCCTCGGGGAGGCGCGTCTCCACCGGTTCGTTGGAGAAATCCTCCTTGCACGCGAAAAAGCGGATGAACGGACGGCGCTTCAGCGTGCCGTGGTCGCGGATGGTGCCGCGCAGGACGGGGAAGCGTGCTTCGAGCGTGTCCAGCACGGCGGCGATGGTGATGGGCGGCGGGACTTCCAGCAGCACCTCGCTCTCCACGCGCGCGAGGTTGCGGAGATGGAAAGGCAGGACGACGCGAATCATGGCCTCGGAGCGCGGCGTTCACGCCGCTTCAAGGTGGAGCGCAAAGGCAGGTTGCGAGTTTTCCAGATCGCGCTCGTCCGGACACTGAAGCGGGCTGAACAGACTGTGTGAAAACTCCAAACCGGTGTTTTTGCAGAATGAAAAAGGGGTCGTCGGAACCCTCGCCGCTCGCCAGAACTCGCCATATCGCAAATGTGGAGGTCGGTTTTCCGAGTCCGAGCGCGGTTGTGGAGTTTTCACACAGTCTGTGAAGCCCGCGCTCCTGTGGCGTTTGCGATCACGACAGCGTCTGCACCTCGACCGATAGCACGCCGGGCAGGTGGTCGGCGATGCTGGTCCAAGTGTCGCCGCCGTCGGGCGAGCAATACACCTGACCGCCCGTCGTGCCGAAATACACGCCGCACGGGTCGAGCGAGTCCGTGGCCATCGCGTCGCGCAGGACGTTCACGTAGCAATCCTTCTGCGGCAGGCCCTTCGTGAGCGGCTCCCACTCGTTGCCGCCGGTTTTGCTGCGATAGACGCGCAGCTTGCCGTCGGGCGGGTAGTGCAGCGAGTCGCTCGTGATGGGCACCACGTAAATCGTCTCCGGCTCGTGCGCGTGGACATCAATCGGGAAACCGAAGTCGCTCGGCAAGTTTCCGCTTACCTGCGTCCACTGGTCGCCGGCGTTGTCAGTGCGCAGGACGTTCCAATGCTTCTGCATGAACAGCACGTCGGGCCGCGACGGATGGTGCGCGATGCGATGCACGCAATGCCCCACGTCCGCGTCCGGGTCGGGCAGTTCGTATTGCGACTTGAGGCCGCGGTTGATGGGCTTCCACGTCGCGCCGCCGTCGTCGGTGCGGAACGCGCCCGCCGCCGAGATGGCGATGTAGATGCGGTTTGGGTTCGTCGGGTCGAGCAGGATGGTGTGCAAACCCATGCCGCCCGCGCCGGGCTGCCAGAGGTGGCCCTTCGCCTGCCGCAGGCCGGACAGTTCCTTCCACGTCTTGCCGCCGTCGGTGGTCTTGAAAATCGCCGCGTCCTCCGCGCCCGCGTAGGCGGTATCCGGGTCCGTGTGCGACGGCTCAATGTGCCAGATGCGCTTGAACTCCCACGGCTTCTGCGAGCCGTCGAAAAACAGGTGCGTGCCCGTCTCGCCTTCGTAGGCGAACTCGTTGCTCTTCCCCTTCGGCATCCCGTCCGGCCCCATCAAATCCTCCGGCTTCGTGCCGGGCGGGTTCCAAGTTTTCCCGCCGTCGTCGGAGCGCTGGATGATCTGACCGAACCACCCGCTGGTCTGCGACGCGTAGATGCGGTCCGGGTCCACCGGCGAGGCTTTGAGGTGATACATCTCCCAGCCGCCGAACAGCGGGCCGTTGACTTCCCAGTTTTTGCGCGTGCCATCCGCCGTGAGGATGAACGCGCCCTTCTTCGTGCCGACGAGGACTCGGATGGTGCTCATGTGCTTTGGTTCCGGGTTTTGGGTTTGGGGTTGGTGAGTGGTTCAGTCGGGAATCTCCGGCTCGACGAGTTGTGCCAGCAGCGTGAGCGACTCTTGCCAGCCTAGGTAACACGCTTCAGCGGGGATGACGTCCGGCACGCCTTCTTGGGTGATGTTGACCTCCGTGCCGCAGACCACCTGCTTCAGGGTGATGGTCGTCACCATCTCGCCGGGCAGGCCCGGATTGTCGAACTGGTCCGTGTGGCGGATGGTTTCGTTCGGCACCAGTTCGAGGTATTTGCCCCCGAAGGAATGGCTGTTGCAGGTCGAGAAGTTTGTGAAGGACATCCGGTAGGTGCCGCCGACCTTGGCTTCGAGGTGATGGACCTTGCCGGTGAAGCCGTGCGGAGGCAGCCACTTGACCATTGCATCGGCGTCGAGGAACGCGCGGTAGATTTTGTCCGGTTTCGCGCGCAGCACGCGGTGGAGGCGGATGGTGCTCATGTTTGATTATGGGTTAAGCTGGCGTTGGCAAACGAATGGGGACAAGCGAATCACGGAGCAGGACGGAGCAGGCATTCGTTTGACCCATACGCTTGCCAGCAAGCGCTCAAGGCTTCGCCTGCGTGACCTTCGCGGGCTGTTGGGCAGCGGTGACGACGTCGCTCAGGTTCTTGAGCCCTTGCACGAACTGGTCGCCGCACATTTTGTCGCAGTCTATGAACAGGCTCATCATCTTGCCCATGAAACCATTCTTGCCATACATCGCCCACGTCACGACGGTTTTGTCGCCTTCGGGCTTGAAGGTGAAGTCCACGGTGTTGGTGCCTTCCATAGGTTTCAGCCAATCCATCCGCTGGCGGACGAGTTCGCCCGGCTTGCTCTCGATAATGGTGGACGAGCCAGCGCCGATGTCGTTGTTGCCCTCCCAACTACACGCCGCGCCCACGCCGGAGTCTGGGCCGCTGTAAGTGTTCTTCACGTTCGGGTCGAGCTTCAGCCAAGGATTCCAAACGGCGAACTTGCGATGGTCGTTGACCTGCTCGAAAAGTGCCTGAGCGGGCGCGGCAATCGTGGCGCTGCGTTCCACACGGAAGTCGGCCGGCCGCGTGGCGACGACGATGACAAACGCGACGATGAAGATGGCGAGGCCGAGGAGGATTTTCTTGAGCATGGCGGGGATGGGTTTGTGGCAGGTGTTTTTCCCCGAGCGCGGCAAGCTGGTCAAGGCGAGGATTGTGACGATCGCGTATGGACCGGCCTCATCCCGCCAGCGCGGCCTGCAAGGAGCGCAGTTCCTCCTCCACCTGCGCGGGGTCGGCGAGGGTCTGGGCGATTTCGTCTCGCAGCAGGGCGCGATAGCGCTTGCGCAGGCGGTGGACGGCCACGCGCACCGCGCCTTCCTCCATGCCGAGGCGCGCGCCGGCCTCGGCGAAGGGAATCGCCGCCGCGCTCGCCGTCAGGAAGCCCTTCGTGTGCTCGAACAAATCCGTCTTGCCCTCCGCATCGCACTCAGCTTGCAGCCGCGCGATGACGCGCTCCAGCAACGCCAGCGCCCACTCGCGGTCAAAGGCAACGTCCGGGGTGGTGGCGTCCGTCGGCTCCAGATGGAAGCGCCCGTCCGCGCCTTGCCAGTCGAGCGAGAGGTGCTCACTGCCGCCGCCGCGCTTCTGCCGCTGAGACTTGTCCCACTCGTTCGCGAGGAAGTGCTTCAGCGACGCGAGCAGGAACGCGCGGAAGCGCCCGCGCTCGGCGCTGAGGCCGTCGAGGTAATTTTGGGCAAGGAAGCGCGCGAAGAACGCCTGCACCAAGTCCTCGGCGTCCTCCTTCGCGTGGCCCTTGCGCCGGACGTAGGCGTAGAGCGGATACCAATAGGTCTGGCACAACTCGCCCAGCGCGCGGTCCGAGTGCGGCGAGGATTTGCGCCCCGCCGCCAGCACGACCGTCCAGCGCGTGGTGACGAAGACGTCGCCGCGCGAGGCGGAGGAATCGGGGGCGGGGGAGAAAGTCATCGCTCGATGCGCTTGATGCGGATGGTGGCTTCAAAGCTGCCATCGCCAAAGCCGGCGATTTGCAGGAGGCCGAAGCGGCCGTCGCGCGTTTCATAGCTGAAGGTGCGACTGGTCGCGTTAGGCCGCAGCGTGGACGGCGCAAAGCGCGCGCGATACACGCTGTCAATCACCTGCGGTGGCGTGAGCCGGTCCCAATCCTCGTCCTTCACCTGCGCGAAATCCGTGTTCATCACCAGCAGCGAGCCCATGCCGGCGGCCACGTCGAAATCTCGTTCGGCGGCCCAGCGGCGCATCTCGTCTGAGTGGCGGATGCTGTGCTCTGCGAGGCCGGTTGGGAAGGAGTTAGTCCGGCCCGTGTCGAGGTCGAGCAACTCATTGAACGTGATTTCCTGCGGCAGGCTGAACCGCAGCGGCTTCGCCTCCGGCAGCTTTTCCTTCGGCTCCAGCGCCACATCGGGAAAATCGAACCACTGCACGCGGCGCACGACCACACGGAATTCCTTCACATCCTTCAGCGGCACGCCGATGAACGTGTAAGTCCAGACCATCAGCCCGCCGCCGTTGGGCAGGCCACTGCCAGAAACCATTCGATGCGTGCGCTCTTTTCCTGACTGGTCCACGGCCGCAATCTGCACCTGCCAGTCAGCTGAGCTGTGCGACATCACCGTGGAGACCTGCGCGCCGGTGGGCGTGTCCGTCGCACCGTGCATTGCGATGTTCCAGCGCGGATCGCCTGGCTCGTGGAACTGCTTCGTGCGGCGCGTGGTGGGGTCGAAGCTAAACACTGTCCGCTGCGTTCCCAAGGCCAGGCCCGCTCGGAGCGCGGCAAATCGGAGCGGTTCGCGCAAGGCCAGCACCATCGGACGGCCGCCGGACAGCGGCTTGCCGTGACTGAAGACCGTGCCGCCGGAAGACATCATCGCCCCCGGCTCAGTGCAGGCAAGGGACGGACCGTCCACGCCTTCGGGCAGGTCGTGCGCGCGAAAGACGAAGACGCGGATGCGACCGCCGTCACGGCTAGTCTCGACTAGGTTGTGCAACTCGTAGTTCGCGTTCGTCACGACGCGACCATCAGGCCGCCACCATTGGTTCGGTGCAGCGTTGGTCTCGGCGACGCTGAGCAGCTCGATAACCCCGCGTCCCGGCACGTCGGCGCGCAGGATGCCGGTGGCGGGGTCCACCTTGGCGACGATCATCGGAGCGCCAGTTCCCTTGCGGAACGTCGGTAAGATGTGAATCACAAAGAGGCTCCAGTTGACTACGACCACTGGCAAGACCAGCAGCATCCACCGCTCACGGCGGCGCTGACCCTGAGACGGAAGGATGACTGTGTTGCTCGGTGTTCGCGGGAGTTCGTCAGGCCAGGGTTGGTTCAAGGTTCGCCGCACTCCCGCTGCGACGATAACCACACCCATCAGCGTGCCGAATTGCAGCGTGCCAGGAATGTTCGATTGGCCAGTGATAAACCACGCCAAAACACAGCCGATTGCCACGCAGAACAGGGCCGCCGCCAGCGCGCTCAACGTGCCGTTCCAGTTCACCTCGCGCTCGTCGCCAAACTCGGTCACGACCGGGAAGCCGGCCCAGTGGAGCAGGCGTTTCTGCGGGGGGACGGCGGGCCTCGGAGAAGTTTGAGCCTCCTCACGTCGGCTGCTACCGACAGCGGCGGGCTGGCCCGCGATGGTTTCCATCTGCGATTTCACTTCGCTCACGCGCTGGTATCGGCGAGCGGGGTCGTTCTCCAACGCACGGAGCACCACGTCGTCGAGGCGCACGTCCACGGAGACCTTGCGCGAGGGCGGCGCGAATTTGCCCAGCGGCAAATCGCCCGTGAGCAGTTCGTAGAAAACGACGCCGAGCGAATATATGTCCGCGCGATGGTCCACGGTGAGCGGGCGCTCGACCTGCTCGGGGGCCATGTAGTGCGGGGTGCCCATCACCTGACCTTCCGCCGTGAGCCGCAGCGCCTCGCCGTCCGTGCCGAAGATTTTGGCGAGGCCAAAGTCAGCGATTTTCACGCGGCCCTTGCGGTCCACGAGCACGTTCTCCGGCTTGATGTCGCGGTGGACGACGCCCTCGTCATGCGCGTATTGGAGGGCGTCGCAGATTTGCGGGATGATTTGCAGCGCCTCGCGCGGGGCAATGCGCCCGCTGCGGCCAAGCTGCCGGAGATTCGCGCCGTCCACGAACTCCATGATGAAGAAGTTCAGCCCGCCAACCTGCCCGAACTCATGCACCGCGACAATGTTCGGGTGGCTGAGGCGAGCCAGAGCGCGGGCTTCGCGATTGAATCGCTCTGCGGAGTCGGCGCCGCCCGAGTCTTGCGGCGGTAGCACCTTGAGCGCGACGAAGCGGTCGAGCGCCGGCTGCCGGGCCTTGTAAACCGCCCCCATGCCGCCCGCGCCGAGCAGTCCGAGGATTTCGAGTTGCGGGAAGAGCCGCGCAATGTCTTCGACCGGCGGCGGTTGGAAGCGGCCCGCCTTCCCGCCGCCGGGGTCGGTGTCCATGCCCTGCGCGAGCAGGCAGACGGGGCACAAGCCCGCCGGGGCCGAGGCGGGCAGCGGCTTGCCGCAGTTGGGGCAGATGGCAGTCTGGCTCAAGTTCGTGTTCATAAACTTCTAGTCGTTCGTTGCCAGACTCAGAAGCGTTTTTCGGAAAGCGTTACTTGAAATTATCACCTTGCTCGCGATTTTCCCCACCCGCGATACTCCAACCCATGAAACACGTCCATCTCGGCATCGTTGGTCTCGGCAACATCGGCAAGTTCCACGCCGGCTACCTCCTCGACAAAAAAATCTCCCGCTGCGAACTGACGGCGGTCAGCGACGCCTTCGCGCCCGGCCTCGCGCCTTACCAGAATCGTCCCGGCCTCAAGACCTTCGCGAGCTGCGAGGAGATGATTCGCTCCGGCGCGATTGACGCGCTCATCGTTGCGACGCCGCACTTCCTGCACACCACCATCGGCATCGACGCGTTGAAGAACGGCCTGCACGTCATGGTGGAAAAGCCCATTTCCGCGCACAAGGCCGACGCCGAGCGGCTCATCGCCGTGGCGCAGGCGCATCCGAAACAAGTCTTCGGCGGCATGTTCCAGATGCGCGTGGAGCCGCGTTACAAGAAGATCAAGCAACTGCTCGCCAGCGCCGACTTCGGCCAGCTCGTGCGCGTGAACTGGGTGATCACCGACTGGTTCCGCACCGAGGCCTACTACGCCAGCGGCGGCTGGCGCGCGACCTGGAAGGGCGAGGGCGGCGGCGTGCTGCTCAACCAGTGCCTCCACCAGCTCGACATGCTGCAATGGCTCTGCGGCATGCCCAAGACCGTGCGCGGCTTCTGCCAGCTCGGCCGCTATCACAACATCGAGGTGGAGGACAACATCACGACCTACATGGAGTGGGCCAACGGCGCGACCGGCGTCTTCATTTCCTCCACCGGCGAGGCCCCCGGCACCAACCGTCTCGAACTCTGCGGCACGCGCGGCAAGCTCGTTGTCGCCGAGGACAACAAGCTGCGCTTCACGCGCAACGAGTCGGACATGATCGAGTTCAGCCAGACCTCAAAGAGCGGCTTCGCCAAGCCCGACGCGTGGAACTGCGAAATTCCCTTCGAGCCGGCGATCAACCCGCACGGCATCCTCGTCCAAAACTTTGTGGATGCCATCCTCGACGGCACGCCGCTCATCACGCCCGGCGCGGAAGGCATGGGCTCCGTCGAGCTGGCGAACGTCCTCCTCTACTCCTCGCTCATCAACCAGAGCATCGATCTGCCGATGGACAGCAAGGCGTGGGAGAACAAGCTCAACGAACTCATCGCCAACTCGCGCCACGAGAAGAAAGTGGTGCAGACCACGGCGGAGGACTTCACGAAGTCGTTTAACAAGTAGGCACGGAGAGTCCGTTTGCGTAAGAATTTCCCAGTGCGGCTGGTCTTCTCAGGCTTCCTTTGGATGGTGGCCGAAGCCGTCCTCTACCCGGTGCGTGAGAATCGTGTCTGGTATGGCACGATGAAGGACTATTCAGGGACTAGTCGTAACAGCTTTACACCAGACGAAGTCGCCCAAATACGCCGCCACTTGTGGGATGAGTTGAAGCGCATCCGCCCATCTGTAATTGGGCCAGGCGTGTTGATTTTGGCAGGTCTACTCCTCAATGAGAGGGCTTTGCAGAAACGAGCGGAATCAGGTGGAAGTCACGGGTCTGGCAAAACTCTCGACGGTTGACGTTCGACCAGCGTGGGCTTTTCCCTGTGAGTCCATCAGCCAGCAAGCATGGACGCGTTTATCAAGGTCGGCGTGAAGGACTCGCCCTTGATTCCGTCTGCCGAGCAGAATAATTTCGCTGTCGGCATGGAAATCACACTCGACTTGCCGGCGGTTGCCGATCAGCACACGTTCAACTTGAAACGCTGGACGAAAGTCTGTGCCAACCCGGTTCTCGCTGCGCTGGATAACCGAATAGAAACCGACCGCTACGGCAACGCGGTGATTATCCCTCTCCCCGGATTGGACCACGGGGTCCAGCAGGCCGCCGTCAGTTTCCACCTTCATCGGTTACTCAAAGGCGGTAAGGTCGTCACCGAATGTCCAGTATCCACCTCCGAGGGCATCAAGGGAGTGGACGTGGCGTGGATTTCGTCCGGGCGCATCCCCAAGGCCCGGCGGAAGAACGTGCTCGTGCAAGCGCCCGAGATTTGCGTGGAAGTCATTTCGCCCGGCAACACACGGGGTGAAATTGAGGAGAAGAAGCGGCTGTATTTCGCTGCGTGTGCGGAGGAGGTCTGGCTGTGCGACGTGAAAGGGCACCTGGCGTTCTTCGGCAAAGCGGAGCCGACCAAAGCCAGCGGCCGCTTCAGACTTTGCCCGACGTTCCCCGCCGTTTTGAGTAATTAGGCGTGATCGCATACGAAGGGGCGTACGGATATTTCCCTCGTTTGCGCAGCAGCGAAGGGAAAATCCTGCCCCGTCGCGAAAACCCAAGAATTAAGCCGCCGCCATTGCAGTCCAAAGCCCCACGCATGAAATCCACCCTCGTCGTCGCTCTCGCCGCCTTGCTCCTCAACTCCCTCCCCGCCGCCGAACCGGTGCCGCCCAAAGGCTTCCGCGCGCTCTTCAACGCCAAGGATCTCACCGGCTGGTATGGCTGGAACCCGCACGACGGGGCCAAACTGGAAGGCGAGAAGAAGGCCGCCAACCTCCAGAAGCAACGCGCCGACTTCCCGCAGCACTGGCGCGTGGAGAACGGCGAGCTGGTCAACAGCGGCACCGGCCCTTACGCGACCACGGACACGGAGTTCGGCGACATCGAGCTGCTCATCGAATACAAAACGGTGCCCAAGGCCGACAGCGGCATCTACCTGCGCGGCACTCCGCAGGTGCAGATCTGGGACGTGAACCAGGTGTTCAACGAGAAGAACCCCACGCGCCGACCGCACTTGGGTTCCGGCGGCCTCTTCAACAACACGCCCAACACGCCCGGCCGCGATCCGCTGGTGCTCGCGGACAAGCCGTTCGGTGAGTGGAACGCCTTCCGCATCCGCCAGATCGGTGCGGTCACGTGGGTGTGGCTCAACGGCAAGCTCGTGGTGGACGGCGCGGTCATGGAGAACTACTGGGACAAGAAGCAACCGCTCCCTGCCAAGGGCCCCATCATGCTCCAAACCCACGGTGGCGAAATCCGCTGGCGCAACCTCTTTGTGGCCGAGATCCCCCCAGACGAGGCCAAGCGCATCCTCGCCACCGTCAAACCCAAGCCGTAATCCCGGCCACCGGTCACCGCTCAAACTCCGCGCGGCAATCGCTGCGGAAGTCGTTTTGCAAACCCTGCCCATCTCCGCATGAACCACCCCACATCGTTTTCCCGTCGGGACGCCTTGAAATCCGCCGGGGCCGTAGGCGCGCTGGCCCTGGCCGGAGCCGGCACGCTCAGCGCGGCCGAACCGGCGAAGAAACCCCTCCGCATCGGCGTGGTCTCCGCCGCCATTCGTGGCAAGCCGCAGACGCGCAACGGCCACACCTGGTCCTTCTGCCAGTATCTGCACCCGAACTTTGACTTCGTGGCGATGAAGAAGCACTGGCCACAGGCTTACGACAGCTTCCAGAAGCATTACCGGAACCCGCAGATCACCTTCGGCGTGCTGCCTTTCCCCGACACGCGCATCACGCATTACTACGACGCCGACCCGACCGTGTCCGTGCCTTACACGGAGGTCTTCCCCGGCGTGCAGGTAGCTCGCTCGCTCGATGAGATGGTGAAGGAAGTGGACGCGATCTGGATGGGCGACGCCTCAGGCTACGGCGAAGATCACTTCGACCTCGTCGCGCCCGGCTTGGCGAAAGGCCTTCCGACCTTCTGCGACAAACCCATCGGCGGCGACGTGGCGGGCACGCGGAAGATTCTGGAGTTCGCCCGGAAGCACAAGGCACCGATCATGTCGTCGAGCTTGTTCCGCCACCAGTTCGGCATGGAGGCCGCCCTGCGGATGCGTGACTCCGGCGAGTTCGGTCCGATTGAGTTCATCACCGCCACCTTGCACAGCCGCTACAAGCTCGACTCGTGGATGATCTACGGCCAGCACCCGGTGTGGTCCGTGATGACGCTCATGGGCGCGGGCGTGGATGCGGTGAGCATGTATGAGCACAAGGACACCTGCCATGCGCTGATTACCTGGCCGGATCGCTTCCCGGCGCATGTCTGGTTTGGCGAGCCGTTCGAGCGGTTCGAATACAACCGCGTGCAGACGCACTTCAAAAAGAGGATCTACACCTTCACGCCGTCCATCGAGGGCAGCTTCGACTACGGCCACAACTACGAGATGTTCAAGATGGCGGCGGTGTTCCGCGAGATGGTGCTCACCGGCAAGGAACCGGTCCCCCATCAGGAAATCCTGGAAGTCACCGCCATCGTGCAGGCGGCGGCGAAATCCCTGACGGAGCAGAGCCGGCTGGTGAAGCTGGCCGAAGTGATGGGGTAGGTCACCGGTTTGGCCTTTTCCCGGGCGGGCGGGACTGTTACTGAAGCCAGCATGAACTCCGTCTCCGTTTCCCGCCGCGGCTTCCTCCAGGCTGCGCCCGCGCTGGGTGCCGTGGCCTTGACGCCGTCGCTCGCCCAGGCCCAGACCAAGCCTGCGGTCGTCGCCGCCTCCGCCCAGATCTTCGCCGAGCCGGCCATGAAGCTGCCGCTCGTCAATGACGCCGATGTCATCGTGTGCGGCGCGGGTCCGGCGGGCGTCACCGCCGCCATCACCGCCGCGCGTTCGGGGGCGAAGGTGCGGCTCTTCGAGTGGCGCGGCTGTCTCGGCGGCGTATGGACAGCGGGCCTGCTCGGCTACCTGCTGGACTTCGACAAGCCCGGCTTCGCGAAGGAACTGACGCGCAAGCTCGACGAGCGCGGGGTCCGGCGCGGCACCAGCCAGAAAAGCATCTGCTACGAACCCGAGGGCATGAAGCAGTTGCTCGAGGATTTGTGCGTCGAGGCGGGCGTGAAATTTCAGTTTCACACGCGCGTTGCCGCCGCATATCGCGAAGGCCGCCGCCTCACGACCATCGTCACCGAGTCCAAGTCCGGCCGGCAGGCCTGGCGCGCGCCCGTGTTCATCGACACCACCGGCGATGGCGATCTCGGCGCGCTCGCGGGTTGCGCATGGGAAATCGGCGAGGCGCAGGACTGCCCCTGCCAGCCGATGTCGCTCAACGCCCTGCTCGTGGTGAAGGACGCCGCCGCCCTCACTGCCTACATCCACGCCTCCGACCCCAGCGCGAAGGACGGTTTGGCCAAGGACGCGTTCCTCAAGGAAATCCAGCGCGCCGGCTTCTTCCCCTCCTACAGCAAGCCCACCCTCTGGCAGCTGCGCGACAACCTCCTGCTCGTGATGATGAACCACGAGTATGGCATCAAGCCCTACGACGCCGCGCAAGTCACCGAGGCCACCGTGCGCGCGCGCGGCGAGATGAACCGCATCGTGAACGGCCTGCGCAAGCTGGGTGGTCCGTGGGAAGGCATCCAGCTCGCCGCCACCGCCGAGCAGATCGGCGTGCGCGACGGCCGCCGCATCCGTGGCCGCTACGTGGTGGGCAAGAACGACCTGATCACCGGCGCGCGGCAGGACGATGCCGTAGTCCGCGCGACGTTCCCCGTGGATATCCACGCCATCTCCGCCGAGCACAACAAGACCGCCGCCTACACCAGCGCGGGCATCAAGGCGAAGCCCTACGACATCCCGCTGCGCTCGCTCCTCGCGGCGGACGTGGACGGCCTCATGATGGCGGGCCGCTGCATCAGCGGCGACTACATCGCGCACGCCAGCTATCGCGTGACCGGCAACGCCGTCGGCATGGGCGAAGCCGCCGGCGTGGTGGCCGCCCTCGCCGCGCAAAGCCGCCGCCAGCCGCACGAAGTGGCCTGGACCGAGGGACTCGAACGGCTCCAGAAAATCGGCCAGCGCAGTTGACGTGGTCGGCGGCTCATTTTGCACCCCGGCATGAACTTGCTCTTCCGCACCTCGCTTTTGATCGTAGCGCTGTTCGTGCTGGCCGATGCACGCACCGCTTCCGCCCAGCCCGCCGGGCCGCAGCCATGGTGGCCGGTGCAGCCGCGGGCGATGCCCTTTCTCCATCCGCTGTTCACGAGCGACATGGTGTTGCAGCGCGAAATCGCCGCACCGATCTGGGGTTGGGCCAAGCCGGGCGACAAAATCTCCATCGCAGTGGACGGCAAACCGGCGGCGCAGGCCGTCGCAGGCGCGGACGGACGCTGGGCCGCGAAGGTCGGGCCGTTCGCGGCCGGCGGACCGCACACCGTCGTGGTGGAGGGCGGCGGGCGGAAGGAATCGCTCGCCAACGTGCTCTTCGGCGATGTGTGGCTCTGCACCGGGCAATCCAACATGAACTGGCCCGTGCGCCTCGCGCAGAACGCGGAGGAGGAGGTGAAGGCCTGCACGAACGCGAACATCCGCTCCTTCACCGTGAACTTTTACTCGGCACTCACACCCGAGTTGCTGCCGCCGCCCGCGCGCTGGGAGCCGTGCACCCCGGAGTTCGCGCGAAACTTCACCGCCGTGGGCTACTTCTTTGCGCGCGAGCTTCAGGCCAAGCTCGGCGTGCCCATCGGCCTCATTCACAGCTCGGCGGGCGCGACGGCGGCGGAGGCCTGGGTGAGCGGGGAGGCGTTGCGGCGCGAGATGCCCTTTGATTTCCGCGAGCGGTTCGCGGAGCTGGACCAGACGAACGCCTTCTTCGGCGCGGACTTCGAGTTCTTCCGCGCGGTGGAGCAGTGGACCGCGAAGGCGGACCCGGCGAGCGCGGCGAAGAAGTATGCCTCCGACCCGAATCTCGACACGAGCGACTGGTTGGACATCGCCGTGCCGAAGCCGTGGGAGGAGGCAGGCCTCGCGGAGCTGAAGGACTTCGACGGGCTCGTGTGGTTCCGCCACACGGTGGACATCCCCGAGTCGTGGCGGGGCAAGGACCTGGCGCTCGGCCTCTCCGTCGTGCGCGACGCGGACGTGGTGTGGTGGAACGGCACGATCATCGGCTCGAAGCAGACGGCCGGCATCCGCAACTACCTCGTGGACGCAGCGCTCGTGAAGCCGGGCAGGAACCTCCTCGTGGCCGCCATCGTGAACACCAACGGCCCCGGCGGCTTCTGTTCGCAGCCGAGCAACGTCAGCCTGCGCCCGGCGGTGAATCCCGGCACGAACCAGGTCCGCATCGCAGGGACGTGGAAGGCCAAGCGCTCCGCGCCGATGAAGGATTTGACCGTGCCCTTTCCCATTCCGCGCGTGGGCCACTACAAGACCATCAGCGCGCTCTACAACGGCATGATCGCGCCGCTCACGCCTTTCGGCATCAAGGGCGCGCTGTGGTATCAGGGCGAGGCGAACGGGCCGTTCTGGCTTCAGTATCGCCGGCTGCTGCCCACGCTCATCGCCAACTGGCGGAAGCGGTTCGAGGTCGGCGACTTTCCGTTCCTCATCGTCTCGCTCGCGAACCTGAACAGCTTGCAGACCAAGCCAGTGGAGCCGGGCTGGGCGGAGATTCGCGAGTCGCAGTGGCGCACGGCGCGCACGGTGCCGAACACGGGCCTCGCGATGACCATTGATATTGGCGACCCGAAGGACATCCACCCGCGCAACAAGCAGGAGGTCGGGCGGCGGCTCTCGCTCGTCGCGCGCAAGCTGGTTTATGGCGAGTCGAACCTCGTCGCCTCCGGCCCGGAGTTCACCGAGATGCAGGTCGAGCTGCCCAAGGGCGACAAGATCCGCCTCTATTTCAAGAACGTGGGCGGCGGCCTGCGCATCAAGCCCGGCGACGACAAGCTCAAGGGCTTCATCGTGGCCGGTGCCGACAAGGAATGGGTCTGGGCCGATGCGGTCATCGAAGGCAACACCATCGTCGTCTCCTCGCCGGACGTGCCGTTGCCGAAGTATGTCCGCTACGGCTGGGCATGGAACCCGGTGGTAAACCTGTTCAACGCCGAGGGCCTGCCGGCCATCACCTTCCGCACTGACGAATGAAATACTTAACCCTTCTTCCTGCGCTGTTCGCAGTCTTGAACATCGGCTTCGGTGCCGAGCCATCGAAGCTGGTTCGCCTCGGCAATCCCTTCGGCGGCCACATCCATCCCGCCGCCTGCATCAGCGCGAAGGGGACGCTCGTCGTCACCTACGGACACGTGAACCACCGCGACCTGCGCATCACGCGCTCGACCGACGGCGGCGCAACGTGGAGCGAGCCGGCTCCGTTCGCGCCCACGGTCAAGAAGACCTATTATCCCGGCTCGCTCACGACGCTGAGCGATGGCCGGCTGTTGCACGCATGGAACCGCTGGAGCGAGGCAACCAACGAGAAGGAGCCGCGCTCCGTCCTCTACTCGTTGTCCAGCGACGACGGACTGACGTGGAGCGAGCCGAAGGCCTTCCCCCGCGACGAGAAGACGCCGAGCATCATCCGCCATCCCATCGTCGAGCTGGCTGCGAACCAGTGGCTGCTGCCCTTGAGCGACAAGACGCAGGTGTTCGATCCCGTGACCGGCGCAAGCCAGCCCTTCGGTGACGGACGCGCGCACGGCCTCGTGCCCATCGTGCGCACGCCGAAGGGCACGTTCATCAGCGGGGCGGGGCTACGCTCCACGGACGCGGGGAAGTCGTGGCAAGCCATCGCGAACTTCCCGAACCTGAAGGAGCAGGGCTGGCGGCATGAGATGGTCTGCCTCGCAAACGGCTGGCTGCTCGCCTCGGAAATCCTCGGGCCGGGCGTGGGCGGCGAGCGCATCCGCTACGTGCTTTCGCGCGACGACGGCGTCACTTGGGGCGAGGTCTTTGAATACTACAACCCCGGTCGCGCCATCGGTGGCCGCGCCTGCCCGCGCACCGTGCAGCTCGACGCGGAGAACATCGGCGTGGTGTTTTACGATGTGGACGCGAAGCAGGCCGGCGGGCCAGGACTGTTCTTCCTGCGGCTGCCAGTCGCGAAGCTTGGCCGCGAAGCAACGGCCCGTTCCGCACGCTAAACCCTTCCACCATGAAGATAGCCCTGTTCCTCACCCTCACTCTGCTCGTGTCGGTGGGCGGCACGGCGCAAGTCATCCCAACCCACAAGCGCACGCACCCGCTGGTGACGGCGGCGGACGTGCCCGCCGCCACGCCTTACCTGGCTTTTCCTGCGCTTGTGGATCTTGGCGCTGACGTGCTGGTCTCCTACAAGCGCGGACGTTCCCACGGCGGCGACAGCGGTGCCGTGCTCGCTGTGCTGCGACTCGACGCGGCGACGGGCAAGGTGAAATCGCGCGGCCCGCTGGCGGAGTTGGACGACAAGATCATGCAGATGGGCGAGTGGGTGCGTTTCCCGAATGGCGACCTCGCCAGCTACATTGATGCCCAGCAGAAAACCGCGCCCGCCCGCATCGGCCTGCGGGTGGTCCGCTCCCAGGATGGCGGCGCGACGTTCGGCCCGGTTGAACGCGTGGGTATTGTGGACGGCGTGGAATACGGCTACGCGTTCGAGGCGATCTCGGAAAGGCAGACGACCTGGCTGCTGGCGATGACCTTCACCAATCTCGCCGGCGGCAAGACGGTTTATCCGCCGCGTCCGGTCTCGGGATCGGTGGATGTCATCCGCTCCGAGGACAACGGGAAGTCCTGGCGCTTCGTGCGCAACCTGACGAAGGAGTTCGGCGATCACCCGATCAACGAAAGCTCCTTCGCCCGACACGGCGAGGGCTTCATCATCGCCGCGCGCGGCTACGACAACCGCCAGTGGCTGGTGAAGACCGACGGCGCGTTCCAGCTCCAGCGCAAAGTGAACCTCACCGCCGCCAACGCCTTCATCCAATCGCACGTTGGCCGCCCTCGCGTCTTCACGCGCGACGGCGGCTGGTATCTCCTTGGCCGTAACTCGACGGACAGCGGCCCGATGCGCCTCAGCCTGTTCCGGTTCGACCCCGAGACCTTCGCGATCAAGAAGCACGTGCTGCTGGACAACGCCGAGGGCGCAAACGTCATCGACGGTTACTACGCCGTGCCATACTGGCGGCAGCGTGGGAACCACACCGCGTTCAACCTCATCACCTACAAGGGGGTCGCCAAGCGCGCCCCGGACATCATCCAACTGGAGTTCAACTGGGAGGAAGTGCGGTGAGGTGGCTCGGGCACATCGCTCTGGCGGCTTGGCTGCTTGCTCTGGCAGGCGGCTCAACCGCTGCGGATGCGGAATTGAGCGGGCCACTGGTGGGCTTCACCGAGTTTCGCTGCAATCTCCCCGGCGGGCGGCACGCGAATGTGCGGACCATGCGGGCTGTGGTTGCGCGCGCCGATGGCACCGGACGGCGCGAGCTGGCGGCGGAGATTGTCCGCGAGGCGGACGCATGGACGCAGTTTGTCGGGTGGTCGCCGGATGGGAAGACGGCAATCATCTCACGCGGCTGGCAAAGCCAGGCGAACGCGCGCGGGGAGGAGGAGCACAAACAGTTCCGCCACACACAGGACGGCTGGTTGGTGGACGCCTTCCTCGTCGAGCTGGCCACGGGGCGCGCGACGAACCTCACGGCCATTGAGCGCGTGAGCAACTACAACGGCGGCCTCTTCTTCTGGCCGGGCGATGCCACGAAGCTGGGTTTCACCGCGCTGATTGACGGCAACTCGCACCCGTTCCGCATGGACCGCGACGGGCGCAACAAGACCGATCTGACGAAGGCTTCCCAAGAGTTTTCCTACGGCTTCAGCAGCTCGCGCGACGGGCGGCGCATTGCCTACCACAAGAATTACCAGGTCTTCCTCGCGGACGCCGACGGGAGCAACGCGCGGCGGGTGGACACTGGCAAGCCGTTCAACTTCGCGCCCACATGGTCGCCGGACGGTGCGCATGTGCTCTTCCTCAGCGGCGAGCACTACAACTGCCACCCGCACGTCGTGCTCTCGGACGGCAGCGGCCTGCGGAAGCTCGCTGATCGGGGTGGCTATCGCGGGGTGACGGAGTTTCTGGACGTGCCGGATTTCCACGGCGGCAGCAGTGACACGCCGGTCTGGTCTGCTGATGGCCGGTCGGTCTTTTACACGGCCAAGGTCGGGACAGAGGTGGAGTTGTTTCAGACCACGCTCGATGGCCGAATCGCGAAGGTCACGAGTTCGTCGGGTGGAACAACGCATTACCATCCGCAGCCATCGCCGGACGGAAATTTTCTCGTGTGTGGATCAAAGCACGGCGGTGTCCGTCAGATGGTTGTCCTGCGGCTCGCGGATGGGTCCATGAAACAAATCACCCACCACGAGGCCGGCCACGCTGCAATGTGGCCGCATTGGCAGCCTGTCCCGCAATGAGCCAAGCGTCCAACTTCGCCACTGATATTTATGAAACAATGCCTCCTCACCACCATCTGTCTCAGCCTTTCGCTGGCCGCCGCCCGCGCGGAGTTCAAGGCCGGAGCCGCCGTCATTGACGTCACGCCCGCCGTGCTGCCGGTGCTGGTCAACGGCGGCATGACCAGCCGCTCCGTGGAGAAGATCAAAACCCGCGTCAACGCCCGCGCCATCGTGCTGGCGGACAGCAAGAGCCAGCTCGCCATCGTCGTCGTGGACAGTTGCATGATGGGCCGGCCGTTGCTGGACGAGGCCAAGGCACTGGCAGCGAAGCGCACGGGCATTCCCACGGACCGCCTGCTCATCTCCGCCACCCACTCGCACAGCGCGCCCGCTTCGATGGGCTGCCTGGGCACCGATGCCGACCCGCGCTATGTGCCCTTCCTGCGCGACAGGTTGGTGGAGGCCATCGCCGCCGCGCAGGCAAACCTGGAGCCGGCCCGCATCGGCTTCGCGAAGATTGACGCGGCGGACTTCACCGCCTTGCGCCAGTGGATTCGCCGGCCCGATCGCATCGCGGAAGATCCGTTCGGCAACAAGACGGTGCGCGCGAACATGCACGCGGGCCGCGTCTGGGACGATGTCACGGGCGAAGCGGGGCCGAAGGATCCCGACCTCGCGCTCATCTCGATCCAGTCGCGCGCGGGCCGGCCGCTGGCGGTGCTCGGGAACTTCTCGATGCATTACTTCAGCGACGCGGACATCAGCGCGGATTACTTCGGGCTGTTCGCGGAGGGTTTGAAGGCGCGCATCGCTCCCGAGGCCACGCCGGGCAAGCCCGCCTTCGTCGGGCTCATGTCGCACGGTTGCAGCGGCGACATCTGGCGGCGCGACTACACCAAGCCGGAGAGCGAGTGGAATCCGAAGCTGACGATTGATGACTACACCAAGGGGTTGCTCGACCTGGCGATGAAGGCTTACGGGGGCATCCAGTATCGCGTGGATGTGGACATCGCCATGGCCGAGCGGCGCATGACGTTGCAATACCGCGTGCCCGACAAGCAGCGCCTGGAGTGGGCGCAGCGGGTGATGGCCGGCGTCACGAACCGGCTGGTCAAAACCACCACCGAGGTTTACGCCCGCGAGCAGATCCTGCTGCACGAGGCGCAGCAGACGGAAATCGTCGTGCAAGCGCTGCGCGTGGGTGACATCGGCATCGCCACTACGCCGAACGAGACCTATGCAATCACGGGCCTGAAGATTAAAGCCGCCAGCCCGCTGCCGCATAACCTGGTCATCGAGCTGGCCAACGGCGGCGACGGTTACATCCCGCCGCCCGAACAGCATCTCTTCGGCGGCTACAACACCTGGGCCGCGCGTTCCGCCGGGCTGGAGGTGATGGCCGAACCGAAGATTGCGGAGGCGGCCATCGGCCTGCTCGAACAGGTCACCGGCAAGCCCCGCCGCGCCTGGAAGCTCAGCGATGGTCCCGCCGCGCGCAGCGTGCTGGGCCTGAAGCCGGCAGCCTACTGGCGCTTGAACGAATTCACCGGCCCGCACGCCGCTGATGCCAGCGGCCTCGGCCATGACGCGGCCTACGAGCGTGAAATCACCTACTATCTCGCCGGTCCGCGCCCCGACGCGTTTTGCGAGCCAGGCGAGGTGAACCGCGCCCCGCACTTCGTTGGTGGACGCCTGCGCGCCCGGATGGCCGGGCTGGGCGACCGTTATTCGGTTTCGCTGTGGCTGTGGAATGGCATGCCCAACACTGGTCGCGATGTGAGCGGGTGGCTCTTCTCGCGTGACCACGATCACGGCCTCGGACCATTCGGCGATCACCTCGGCATCGGCGGCAAGAGCGGCCACACCGGCAAGCTCATCTTCCTACACGGCGAAGACGCGAAGTTCGTTACGGCGGGCAAGACGGAAATCCCGCGCTGGCAATGGCAGCATGTTGTTCTGGTCCGTGACGGCGGCACCGTGCGCGCCTACCTCAACGGCCAGCTCGAACTGGAGACCAAGGTGCCCGCGAAGTTCCCGGCCGGGTTTGACCAGTGCTTCATCGGCGGCCGCAGTGACAACGACTCGAACTGGGAAGGCCGGCTCGATGAAGTCGCCGTGTTCAACCGCGCCCTCAGCGCCAGTGAGGTGGCGAAACTACAGGCGAACTGATCCCCATGAAAACCAGCTCACTGTTCCCGACCGCCATCCTCCTCGCCCGGTTGCTCACGTCACCCGCGGCGCTCACGGCTGCCGAGGCAGCGCCGGCCAGCCTGTTTTCCAAGCAGGCCCGCATCTTGTTCCAAGGCGACTCCATCACCGATGGGAACCGCGGGCGCAGCGCGGACCCGAACCACATTCTCGGCCACGGCTACGCCTTCATCATCGCCGCCCGGCACGGCGCGGCGTTCCCGGCCTTGCAGCTCGACTTCATGAACCGTGGCATCAGCGGCAACACCGTGCTGGACCTCGAAAAGCGCTGGCAGAAGGACACGCTCGACCTGAAGCCTGACGTGTTGAGCGTGCTCATCGGCGTGAACGACAACGGGCGCAATGTGCCGCTGGACCAATACGAGCAGGTGTATGACAAGCTGCTCGTGGACGCGAAGGCGGCGCACCCAAAGGTGAAGCTCGTGCTGTGCGAGCCCTTTGGCCTGCCCGTGGGCAAGCGCGCGGAGAACTGGGAACCGTGGTTCACCACGCTGAAGGAGCGGCAGGCGATTGTGGCCAGGCTGGCGCAGAAGCACGGCGCGGTGCTGGTGCAATTTCAGCGGGCCTTCGACGAGGCCGTGAAGCGTGCCCCGGCCGCGCACTGGATCTGGGACAGCGTCCACCCCACCTACAACGGCCATCAAGTGATGGCCGACGAATGGGAACGTGCCGTCCGCTCGGCATGGGGTTCCGACCGCCGCTGATACCTGCTGCCACCGGTCCGGGGACTAAATCTGGAAGTCTGCGCGGCCCTTGTCCCGCTCCCGCTTGTCGAGCACCCGCACGTTGACTTCCTCGTAAATCACCAGCGAGTGCGGCGGGACGCTGTGCATAAGAAAGACATTTGCACCGACCGTGCTGTGCGCACCAATGACCGTTTCGCCGCCGACGATGGTTGCGCCCGCGTAGATGGTGACGTGGTCCTCGATGGTTGGGTGGCGTTTCTGCCCCTTGAGCGCCTGTCCACCGGCCAGCGAACGCGCGACGAGGCCGACGCCTTGATACATCTTCACATGATGGCCGATGGTGCAGGTCTCCCCGATGACCGTGCCGGTGCAGTGGTCCACGAAGAAATGCGTGCCGATTTGTGCGCCAGGGTGCAAGTCCATCCCGCTGCGGCTGTGCGCCCACTCGGTCATGATGCGCGGAATGAGCACGACGCCCTGCCGATACAGCTCATGCGCCATCCGCTGCACGGCGATGGCCTCGATGAAGGGATAAGCGACGATGACCTCCTCCTTGCTCAAGGCCGCCGGGTCACCATTGTAGGCGGCCTCGGCATCGGTCTGGAGGATGTCGCGCAGCCGCGAGAGGCTGCTGAGAAACTCTAGCGTTACCTGCCGGGCTTCCGGGCGAAGATCCTTCTTCTTCGCGCTGTCCCGCGGGCTGTAGGCGAGACTTTTCAGCAATTCGTCTTCCAGCCGGCCTTGGACTGTGTCCATGAGGATGGCCGTCTCCACCTTGAGCTCGGAGGAGTGCATCGGCTTCTCTTCGAAGAAGCCGGGGAAGAGCAGGCGCAGCAGGTCGGTGGTGATGCCCGCGATGGCGGTTTTGGAGGGCAGGTTCTTCCCATCCAGGTGGTTGATGCCGCCCACGCGCGCGTAGGAGGCCAGCAGTTGATCGGAAAGCTGCGTGACGGTAAGGCTCACGCGCTCAGTATCCGGGAGCGATGGCCGGCTGGCAATGTCGGGGTGGCGAGCGATGCGCGAACGCGCTGGTCCCGAAGGCCGTCGTCGGCGACTCCACGCTCGACATCTTCTCGCCGCCGCCCAAACTTTTCCTCCCATGTCGCGCGCTGATTTTGTCCACCTCCACCTGCACACGGAGTATTCGCTCCTGGATGCGGCGTGCCGGCTGGACAAGCTCGCCGAGCGCGCGCACGACCTGAAGTTCCACTCGATGGCCATCACGGACCACGGCGTGCTCTACGGCGCAGTGGACTTCTACAAGACCGTCCGTGAGAAGGGCATCAAGCCCATCCTCGGCTGCGAGGTGTATGTCGCGCACGGCAGTCGCCATGAGAAGAAAGCGGCCAGCGGCGGCAAGGAGGTTTATCAGCATCTGCTCCTGCTCGCGAAGGACGAGGCGGGCTACCAGAACCTCGTCAAGCTCGTCACCAAGGCGCATCTCGAAGGCTTTTATTACAAGCCGCGCGTGGACAAGGAGCTTCTCACCCAGCACCACGAGGGCCTCATCGCGCTCTCCGGCTGCCTCGCGAGCGAGATTTGCCAGCATCTCATTCACGACCAAGTGGAGAAGGCGCGCGACTCCGTGGATTGGTTCAAGCAGACCTTCGGCGCGGAGAATTTTTACCTCGAACTCCAGAACCACGGCATCCCCGAGCAGGCGAAGGTGAACCACCACTTGATTCCCTGGGCGAAGGAGTTCGGCCTCAAGCTGGTCGCGACGAATGACGTTCACTACGTCGAGAAGGGCCACTCCGCCGCGCACGATTGCCTCGTGTGCATCGGCCGGCAAATCGCGGTCAGCGACTCCAAGCCGCGCTACGTCCCGGGCCAGTTCTACCTGCGCAGCGCGGAGGAGATGAAGGCGCTCTTCGCCGACACGCCCGAGGCCGTGACGAACACGATCGAGGTCGCGGAGAAGTGCAACGTGGAGTTCGACTTCAAGACGCTGCACTACCCCGTCTTCCACCCGCCGGAGCTTTACACGCGCGAAGGCTACTTGCGGAAGCTGCTGGCCGAGGGCTTGGGCCGTCGCTACACGCTGGACGTGAAGGCGGTGGGGAAGGAGTTCGTGGTCGAGGGCATTCGCGACGTGCGGAAGCTGCCGACGCTCGCCTGCAATCTGCCGGTCGCCGCGAGTGTTCCGTCGCGCGCGGGAGTCGGACCCGACGACGGCGACGCTGAAGTTCCCATCCTCGACACGGACGGTTGGTCCCGAATGACCGACGACGACCTCGACGCGCACTCTGAAGTCGCCGCCGCACTGAGGGGCCGAGCGGGGGAGGGGGAAAGTGTTCAGTCTTCAGTATCCAGCGTTCAGTCCGACGACGACGACAGCGAAGAAGACGACGACCACAGCGCGCTCCAACTGCCAACCGAGGGCCGCAAACCAAAGCCCCAGACGCCAGACGCCAAACCACATTCCCTCCCGTCTTTCGCCGACCCCGAAGTTACCGCCGCCATCAAGGTCATCATCGACCGCCTCCAGCTCGAACTCACCGTCATCGAGAAGACCGGGTTCATCAGCTACTTCCTCATCACGGCGGACTTCGTCGCGAAGGGCCGCGAGATGGGCGTGTCGTGCGTGGCGCGCGGTAGCGCGGCCGGCTCGATTGTCACCTACCTGCTCGACATCGCAAACGTTGACCCCATCCGTTACAACCTCCTCTTCGAGCGCTTCCTGAACCCCGAGCGCGTCAACCCGCCCGACATTGACATCGACTTCGCCGACGACCGGCGCGCGGACGTCATTGAGTATGTCCGGCAGAAGTATGGCCGCGAGTCGGTCGCTCAAATCATCACCTTCGGCACGATGGGCGCTAAGTCTGTCATCCGCGACGTGGGCCGCGTGATGGGCTTGAGCTACGGCGAGTGCGACCGGCTGGCGAAGATGGTGCCCGCCGAGCTGAAGATGGATTTGGCTAAGGCGCTCAAGCAGTCGGCGGAGCTGAAGACCGCCTACGATACCGAGGAGGTCACGCGCGAGCTGATGGACAACGCCTTCGTGCTCGAAGACCTCGCGCGTAACTCCAGCGTCCACGCGGCGGGCGTCGTCATCGGCGACCAACCGTTGATGAACCTCCTCCCGCTGAAGCAGGACGAGGACGGCACCATCGTCACGCAATACCCGATGGGCCCCGTCGGCGACCTGGGCTTGCTGAAGCTGGACTTCCTCGGGCTCAAGACGCTCACCGTCATCCGCAACGTCTGCGACATGGTCAAGCAGACGCAGGGCATCACCATCGCCGTGGACGACCTGCCGCTCGACGACGCGAAAGCCTACGACTTGCTCAACAAGGGCAACACCGTCGGCATCTTCCAGTTGGAATCTGGCGGCATGCGGGACCTCTGCCGGAAGTTCCAAATCAGTTCCGTCGAGCACATCACGGCGCTCGTGGCGCTCTATCGCCCCGGCCCGATGGACCTTATCCCCGACTTCATCAAGCGTCGGCATGGCGAGGTCGCGATAGTCTATGAGCACCCGCTGCTCGAAGGCATCTCCAAGGAGACTTACGGCGTGCTCATCTATCAGGAGCAAGTGATGCAGGCCGCGCAGATTCTCGCCGGCTACACGCTCGGCGGCGCGGACCTGCTGCGGCGCGCGATGGGCAAGAAGAAGGCCGAGGAGATGGCCCAGCACCGCAAACTCTTCGTGAAGGGCGCAAAGGAGCGGAACAACATCCCCGAGTCCAAAGCGAATTCCATCTTCGATTTGCTGGAGAAATTCGCCGGCTACGGCTTCAACAAGTCGCACGCCGCCGCCTACGCCATCGTCGCGTATCAGACCGCGTATCTGAAGGGCAACTACCCGGTCGAGTTCCTCAGCGCGATGCTGACGAACGACATGGGCACGACGGAGAAGCTCAAGATCGTCCTCGATGAAGCGAAGGCGATGGGCGTGGAAGTCGTGCCCCCGGACGTGAACGACGGCCAGGCGTTCTTCTTCCCCGCCAACTCCAAACTCCAAACTCCAAGCTCCCAGCCCGCCTCGCAGGCCATCCGCTTTGGCCTCGCGGCCATCAAAGGCGTAGGTGAGGCCGCTGTGAAAGGCATCATTGAAGCCCGCGACAAGGGCGGGAAGTTCACCAGCCTCCCCGACTTCTGCGAGCGCGTGGACTCGCGCACCGTCACGCGCAAGACCCTCGAAGCCCTCATCAAGTGCGGCGCGTGCGACAGCTTCGGCGAGACGCGCGCCTCGATGTTCGCCGCGCTCGACCGCGTCATGGCCCGCGCCGCCAGCGCCGCCGCCGACCGCGTGCGCGGGCAGGTCTCACTCTTCGGCATGATGGAGGAACCCGCCGCCGCCAAGGTCGAGAAGACCGCCCAGCTCCCCGAGTGGCCGCAGCACGAACTGCTCGCGCACGAAAAGGAGTTGCTCGGCTTCTACGTCACCGGTCATCCGCTCACGCCCCTCGCGCCCTTGCTCGAAAAGTTCTGCCTGCACAACTCCACCACCGCCAAGACGCTCCCCGCGCGCGGCATGACGCGCATCGGCGGGATGGTCAGCTCCGTGCAGCAGGGCATGAGCAAAAAGAACGGGAAGGCCTACGCGATGGTCACGCTGGAGGACTTGGAGGGCACGTTCTCAATGCTCCTGTTCAACGAGAACTACGACAAGTTCCGTGAGCTGCTCGTCCCGCAGAAGGCGCTGCTCGTCGTCGGCGAAGTGAACAACGAGGAGGACAAGCCCAAGCTCTTCCCCACCGACATGATGGCACTGGAGGAAGCGCCGCGGAAGTTCACCAAGCAGGTTCACCTCCGGCTTTACCCTGCGCACATGGACGACGCGAAGCTCGAAGCCACCCGCGCGCTCGTCGAGGCGCATCGCGGCAAGTGCCCGCTCTTCCTCTGCTTCCGCTACCCTGACGCGCCGCCGCTCTTCATCGAGACGCACGAACGCTACGCCGTCACGCCGTCCGTCGCCTTGCAGCGGGCCGTGGACGGGTTGCACGGCGAGGAGGCCTACTACGCTAAGGTGGACACGACTCCCCCCGAACGCCAGCGCCGCGCGTGGGAGCGGAAGGGCAGCGGAGACTCCGGTGACGAGTAAGCCTGAAAGCATTCAGCAATCAGTTTTCAGTGGCGCGTCCGTGCCCGCGTGAAGCTCGGGACAGAAGCCTGAACACGGACTACTGCTTTCGCTCCCTCACCGCTGAATCACCCGCAGCGGGCTGGAGAAATCATCCGTCCACACGCCCACATGCGGATTGCCTTCGAGCGGCGACCAGCGCGTGCGGCGCTGAAACCCGGCCAAATCCTCCGCGCTTCGCGCCATCACCACCCAGTGCGCCTGCTCGCGCCCGGTTGCGAATTCCGCGTCCGTGAGCGACATGTCATCGCAGCCGAGCGCCACTAGTCGCAGGTCAGCGGCGAGATTCGCCAGCACCGGTTCGAGCTCGAGGTAGCGATTCGAGATGTGGAACGCGAGCATCCCGCCGGGCGCGAGCTTGCGTAGATAAAGTTCCACCGCCTCGCGCGTCATGAGATGCATGGGAATCGCATCCGAGCTGAACGCGTCGAGCACGAGCAGGTCGTAGCTGCCGTCCGGCGCTTCGCGCAGGCGCAGGCGCGCGTCACCTTCCACCAGCTTCGTTTCCGCCGCCGCCGAGCGTGCAAGGTAGGTGAAGTAATTCGTGTTCTGCGCGATGCGGAGCACTGACGGGTCAATGTCGTAGAACGTCCACCACTCTCCCGCCTGCGCGTAAGCCGCCATGGAACCCGCGCCTAGGCCGATGACGCCGACGCTTCGGGCTGCGTGCGTCGAAATCACGTTCACCATGTTTGGCCTACTGCCCACTGGGAAAGGTGGGTTGGTTGAGCGAGTCACCGGCACACGAGGTTCCGCCGCCCCGAACACCTTGAACACATCCCCCAACGGCCCTTCGCGATGGTAAAACGTCAGCGGCTCCGCCGCCCTCGCTGCATCCAGAAACTGCCGCCCGTGAATCGTGCGCCCGTGGACAATCTGCCGCGCATCCCCGCTCGGCGACAACGTCACGCGCGTCACACCGAAGAAGTTGCGCTCCACATGGAGGGTCTTGCCAAAGCCGCCGGTGAAGAACGCACCGCCGAGAAACACCGCGCCCAGCCCAAGCGCAAACCGCCTCGGCGAGTCCACGAGCAGGAAGCACAACAGCAGCGGCGTGCCGAAGATGACGAGCGATTGGACTTGGGCCGGGATGAGCTTGGTCGGCGGCAGGAAGGCGGCGAGCGCGGCGGTGAGCGCGGCGAGGCAGGTCGGCCAGAGTAGGTCGGCGGCCGGAGCGCGGACGCCTGCGTCCGCAGCCCCTGCGGTCTGCGAGGGGGTTGCTGCGGATATGGGCGGCCGCGCGCCGTCGCTGCGTAGCCAGCATGCGGCCATGAGGGCAAGTGGGTATTCCACCACCGAGTTGAACACTGCCGGTGCGAGCAGCGTGTTGAACAGCCCGCCGAGCACGCCGCCGAGGGACATCCACAAATAAAACTCGGTGAGGTGCTCCGGCTCTGGTCGGTCGGCGGCGAGGCGGGCGTGGCAGACCATCGCGGCGATGAAGAACACGACGAGATGCAACCCCATCACGAGCCATGCCGGTTCGCTCAGGCCGGCGCACATCTGATAGGTCAGCGCCAGCGCGCCAATCGGCAGTGCCCGTGATAGCAGCCGCGCGGAGAAGGCCTGCCGGCGCGCGAAGACGAACACGAACGTCAGCAGATACAATGCGAGCGGCAGCACCCAAAGCAGTGGCATCGAGGCGATGTCCGTGGTGATGTAGGTGGTCACGCCCAGCAGCAGGCTGGAGGGCACGGCGGCGCATATGGCCCAGTGCAGGCGGCGCGGAAGCGCGATGCCTGTGGCGGCGCTCTGTGAGCGCCGGCCCTGAGTGGGTTCGTCAGCGTCGTTTCCCAGCTCGGTCCGGCGGTCGCAGACCGCCGCTGCAGGGGGCGGCGACTGCAAGTCGCCGGCGCGGGGAAGCTTCGCTCCACAAGTCAGCACGAGCAGCGGCATGAGCAGGAACGCGGCCGCCCACAGCCACGCCTGCTCACGCAGCGGCCAGTTCAGCTCAATGAACAGCGGGTAGCCCAGCAGCGCCACCAAGCTGCCGAGATTGCTGGCCGCGTAGAGGAAGTAAGGGTCGCGCGCGCCGGCTTGGGCCGAGCCAGCATACCATCGCTGAAGCAACGGCGTGGTTAGCGCCAGCACGAGGAACGCGGGGCCGACGTTCACGAGCAGTTGCAGGAGCAGCCACGCGGTGGGCCAGTGCAGCCACGGCGCGTCGGCGCTTTCGTTCAGCTTGATGGGCAATGTCGCCAGCGCGACGAGCAGGAGCGCAAGATGAACACCAAGTTGCGCGCGCGGTTGGAAGCGCCCCGTCAGCCAGTGCGCCGCCGCGTAGCCCGTGAGCAGCATCGCTTGGAAGAAGACCATGCAGGTGTTCCAGACCGCCGGCGCGCCACCGAGCTGCGGGAGAACCAGCTTGCCGACCATCGGCTCGACCCAAAACAGCAGCGCAGCGCTCCAGAACAGGGTGATGGCAAAGAGTGTGGTCACGCGGCGGACAGCGCGGACTGTAGGGTTGGGCTGACACCCTAGCAAGGCACGGCACCGGCCGCTAATTCTGCTCGGGCAGCGTTCCGTCATTGGCAGCGACCTGGGCAGGCACTATCGTGCGTTTCACATGGCCGCACCATTTCGTTATCGGCACCGTGTGTCCTACGCCGAATGCACGGTGGGCAACCACGTTTATTATGCCCGCTATCTGGATATTCTGGAGCGCGCCCGGGGGGAGTTTTTCCGGGCTACAGGGGTGCCCTTGGTGGCGTTGCAGGCGGAACAGTTGATTTTCCCGGTGGTCGAGGCCCGGCTCCATTATGAGGCCGCGGCGCGTTA
>CAMCFN010000031.1 GCA_945874145.1 Akkermansia muciniphila | reverse complement strand
GCCGTCGAGGACGAGTTGTTGAGCCGGGGTGAGCAGGCCGGAGGCAGAGCGCATCCTCGGAGGGTAAAAAGTCGCGGCAGGGAGGTCCAGTCAAGAGTGTTAACCCACGTCAATCCAGCTTGTTGCCGACGTCAGTGAATTGGCCCTGCCGCAGCGCTGATTGAGGCGGCTAACGGACGGGAGTCGGGGCCACGCCCAATGCCCGCAGTTGCCGCCCGGCCTCGGCTTGCGCTTCGGTGTCGTCCTTATCCACCGGTTGAAGGGTTAGGCACTGCTGAAGCTGGGCAATGGCGTCCGCCTTCCTTTTCATGGCGAGCAGGGTTTGGGCAAACTGTTGCCGGTGAATGATGCGCCCGGGGGCGAGGGCGATTGCCTGCTCGAAATTGGTGCGGGCTGCGGCGAGCGTTCCGTTTGGAATCCCGCCATAAACCAGCTTCGCGATGCCTCGGAGGATGAAGTTCATCTCCGCCACCTCGAAGTGCCACCGCGCCAGCATGTGGTAGGCGAGATCCAGTTTCGGCTCCAAGGCGATGGCGCGCTCGGTTTCTTCCTTGAGCCGACGGGAGTAGTTCACCTTCGTCTGGTTGTCCACGTAGGGGAAGTTCTTGGCCAGACAGATGCCCACGGAGAGCCGCGCTTGGGCGTGGTTCGGATCGGCGGCCACTGCCAACTCCGCCGTGGCCAGACAGAGCGCGGCCAGTCGCTTCTTCTCAGGCTCGGTCTTGGCCTCGAAAATCTGGTTGGACTGTTGCTTGGCGAGCCGGAAGAGAATCTCGGCCTGATTGGGGAACCTGTGGTCTGCGTCTTCCAACAGACGCAACGCGGCGGGCACTTCCTGCCGCGCATCCAGTTCATCCGCGCGGCGCAGCACCTCGGGCAAGGGCGCGACTTCCGCCGCTCGACCGACAGCGGGGCATGACCCGAGGATCAAGGCAAACGCCAGCGCGGCCATTCCGCACCGGAACCGCTGGAGACTTCGATGTGCCATCGGGAGAGTTTGGCTGCCCGTCCTTGCTGCGGCAAGCCATGCGCATTTGGCCGCGATTGGCAGTGGTTTTACGCTTGCGAGACTATGCCTGCCCGCTAGATTTCGCCCCTCTGATCGCCAAATCCGGTCGCCACCGCATGATCAGCATTCCACCAACCAACATGAATCTTTTCTCAACAACCTTCGCTCGACTCCTGACTCTGGCTGCCGGCGTTCTTGCCTTCGCCGCCGCCGCCCAAAACCCAGCGCCCCCGCTGACTGCCCCGGCTCCCCAGCCTCAATGGGAGACGCTCGCTTCGGCCGGCCTCACCCTCACCAAGGGCAACAGTGACACGATGCTGGCCAACCTCGGGGTGACGACGAGCAAGAAGTGGACAGCCAACGAGATCAACCTCGGTGCCAGCATGACCTACGGCGAGGTGTCCGGGGTGCAGAACGTCAACAACTACAATGGGAACGCTCAGTATAACCGGCTGTTCTCAGAGCGGTTCTACGGCGGTCTCAAGCTCAACGCCACCAAGGACGATATTGCGAACATTGACTACCGCTTCACGCTCAGCCCGTTGCTCGGCTACTACTTCGTCAAGGAGCCGGCTACCCAGTTCAGCATGGAAGCCGGTCCCTCCTACATCGTCGAGAAGCTGGGCGCGATCAGTCGCAGCTACGCGGGCTTGCGCATTGGCGAACGCTTCGAGCACAAGTTTAATGACCGCGCCAAGCTCTGGCAGACCGCTGAATTCATTCCGCAGGTGGACCGCTTCAGCCAATACCTCGCCAACTTCGAGTTGGGGGTGGACTCGGCCATCACCCAGCAGGTAAGTCTCCGGGCGGTCATCCAGGACAACTACAACAGCCAGCCGGCGGTGGGGCGCAAAGCCAACGACCTGCGGCTCATCACCGGCATCGCCTACAAGTTCTAGTCAGACCCACCAAACTTTGATCGCGCAAGGGCCGCCGCTGAGGCGGCCCTTGCCGTTTGCGGACGGCGGTTCTAGGCCGACTCCGGGGCCGCGACATTCAGCCGTAACTATGCGGTCGGAGGGCGGCTTTTGAGGCGAGTGAAGAGGTTTATAGCCGGCGCGGAAGGTGGCGAGATGCGCCCGGCCGAGGTGAAGCCTTTGAAGCAGCGGGGGTAGGTGGACTGATGGCCGAAGCGCTGGATGCGGAGCCAGGGCAGCAGGAGCGGATCCCCACCAAGCAGGCTGCGTGGAAAAGTGTTTTGGCCCCGGCCCCCCCAAAAGCCAATGAGGAAGCTCAAGGCCAGTTGGGCCGGTGGCAGCGCCGGCGAAGTCTTGGGTTGATGGGGCAGCCTGCGGGCTAGGCGTTGCTCGTAGCAATGCCGGTGTAGGTCAGGCTCCAGAGGAAGTCACCGGTCAGGCTGCTGCCGCAGTGGGCCACGCTGTCAGCCTCCAGATAACCGGGCTGCGTCACGTCCCAACTGTCGGTGCGGATGGGGCTGCCGGGCTTGAGCAGGGTGTCAGGTTTGAGGCCGCACCGAGCGCGCGGCAGCTCGGTGGCGCGGGCCCCTGCCAGCAGGCGGTCCAGCGTGGCGGGGCTCACGGCCAGCAGGAGTTCCCCGGGTGCGGCGACTGAGCTTTGCCGTGGCGCGCCTCGTAGTGCGGCAGCCAGAGCGGCAGGGCTGGGGCCAGGCGTTTGCCGAGGGTTGTTCGGCCGCCAGCCAGCTGGGGCGCACGATCGGCTCGATGTGAGTATCGCGGGGTTCCGGGCCGGGGTGGCTGGGCCCGGCGGTGTGGGCCGGAGCTGGGGGGTGCGCAGGAGCCGGCTGGCATACTTGTGGTCGTAGCCAAAGTCCTCGCGGAGCTCGTCGAGCAGCCGGGCTTTGCCCTGGCGGTCGCGGCGACCGTAGCGGGCTTGGAGTTTTGGGAGCGTTCGGTTTTCAGCACCTGACTCATGTTCATCGCGCCGGGTTGTCCGGCGTTTTTTAGCCGTGAGTCAACGATGCCTCTGCGCCCAACTCAGCACGTCCCCTTCGGCCGTCTTTTAATTTGAGTCAACGCACGGGAATCAACTGCCGCGCGAATCAACTTGCCATGAACGCGTATTCTCGCAAAATATCACCCACACGGTCCGTGGCGGACAAGATTAGCGAAAGATGTCTTGCTTCAGACTCTGGCTTGGTCTGGCGGTGCGTTCTTCACGCCAACAGAATCAGGCGGTGGTATCGAGATTGTCGATTTGGGCCGCTCGGTTAGTGTGTAAGTAGTTGGTATTGAACGGTTGCCTCGGTAGCTCAGTTGGTAGAGCAGTTGACTCTTAATCAATTGGTCGTAGGTTCGAGTCCTACCCGAGGCACCACTTGTTGCCTCCCGGTGACAGCCTTTCCTTGCGTGGTCTGTGCCCGCTCCATAGCATCTTTGCCAACGGCGCATGATTCGTTCCTTTGCCTTCACCACTCAGGGTCGCCTGCACACTCAGGACATTGATTTGTTCCTGATGCCCACGCTATTGGCGGACACCAACTTGTTCCTTTGGGTGGACTTGGAAGCCTCCACCCCGGAGGAGGCCAAGACCGTCTTGGAGGGAATCTTCCACTTCCATCAGCTCTCCATCGAAGACTGCATCCACGTAAGCCCGAACCCGAAGATTGAGGAGTATTCCCCGAAGGAAGAGGATCGGTTCGCCCCCTATCTTTTCATGGTCATTCACGCGGTGGACTACAGCCGCAAGGACGGGGTCTTTGCCACCAGCGAGTTGAACTTCTTCCTCGGTAAAAACTTTCTCGTTACCTACCACGATGTGCCGCTGAAAAGCGTCTCCACCACGGCCGAGCGGGCGACCAAGAGCACGATGCACATTGCCCGCGCGCCCGATCGCGTAGCACATACCCTCCTGGATGCACTCGTGGACAACTATAAACCGGCGCTGGAGGAGTTGTCCTTGGAGATTGCTGAACTGGAAAATGACGTGGTGGAGCATCCCAACCAGCGGACCCTGAACAAGATCATCGGTATCAAGCGCGAGGTGCTTCACCTGCGCCAAATCATCGGCCCGCAGCAGGAGGTCCTCAAGCGCTTCGCCCAAGGCGAGTTCAAGCTCATCCGGGCCCACCTCGTCCCCTACTACCGGGATGTCTATGACCGGCTGTTCCACATCGCCACGCTGGCGCAGAACTACACTGATTCGCTCACTGGCATCCTGCACATCCATCTGAGCATGACGTCCAACAAGACCGGCGAGATCGTCAAGGCGCTGACCATCATCACGATTCTCTCGACGCCCGCCACGCTCATTGCCAGTTGGTATGGCATGAACTTCAAGCACGACATGCACGAGCTGGACTGGCCGCACGGCTACGCTTTTGCGTCCGGCATGACGGCGTTCATCACGCTGGGGACGTGGTGGTATCTCAGGAGGCGCAAATGGTTCTGAAACCCGCTCACCCCCGAGCCCGGCGGGTGGCCTTCGCCGGGGCTGCGTATTCGTTTGCTGAGCGTTGCTTGGCGCGATGGGCAGCCCTTGCCTCGCCTCGCTGATGGCCGCCTCGAAATCCAGTTTCCTTGATAAGGTGCTCGGTCGCATCGGCCGGCTGGACACCCAAGGGCTGCAGACGGTCATCGAAAGGCTGGCCCGTGAGCGCAGTTTCCTCGAAACCCTCTTCGATGTGATTGAAGACGGCGTGCTGGTCGTTGACGAGCAGGGCAGGGTGCTTTACTTCAACGAGGCCGTCACGACGCTCCTTGGTTTGACCCACGACTCCTCCGAGGGTCAGCCAATTACGCGGTTCCTGCCCGGTTTGGATGTGAAAAAGCTCCTGCGCTCCAAGTCAACGGGCAGGCAGCAGGTGGTTCGGCACGAGCTGGAAGTCGAGTGGCCGCGACCGCGATTCCTGCGCCTTTACGCTGCTCCGTTGGATGGCGAAGCCACGGGAGCCTCCGGTCTGGCGCTGATTCTCCATGATGCCACGGAGGCGCGGCAGCAGACCTTCGAGGCGATTGAAAGTGAACGGATGCAAGCGCTCACGCTCCTAGCCGCCAGCGTTGCCCACGAAATTGGCAATCCGCTCAACGCGCTGCACATCCACCTCCAGCTAATGGAGCGCGAGTTGAAAAAGCTCCGCACCCCCGACGCCGGCCCCAAGCCCGTGCGCCTCGCCCGTTACCGGCAATCGCGCCGCGCCGATGCTGAAACCGTGGCCGTCACCAAAAAGCTGCAAGGCTACCTTGATGTCGCGAAAGGCGAGATCTCCCGCCTGGATTACATCGTCTCCCAGTTCCTCCAAGCCATCCGCCCCTCGCCGCCCAAACTTCAGTCCATTTCGCTGAACGAGGTGATTCGCGAGTCGCTGGACTTGCTGGAGCCTGAGTTGAAGAACCGGCACCTCCACGTTGAGCAGAAATTTTCTGCCCACCTGCCGCCGGTGCCGCTGGATGCGGCGCAAATCAAGCAGGTGCTGGTGAACCTGATCAAAAACGCCATGCAGGCCATGACCAAGGGCGGCACGCTCAACGTGGTTACCGGGGCCGGCGCGGACGGCGTGTGGTTCAGCATCAACGATACTGGCGGTGGCATTCCGCAGGAGCAGATCAACCGCATCTTCGAGCCCTTCTACACCACCAAGGCCAAGGGCACCGGGCTGGGCCTGATGATTGTGCAGCGCATCGTGCGCGACCACGGAGGGCGCATCGAACTGGAGAGTCGGGTGGACGAGGGCACGCAGTTCCGCGTCTGGCTGCCGCTCCGAGATCGCCAGCCGAAATTGCTGGAGGCGAAGCTGGATGATTGAAGGAGGGAACTGCGGCTGGCATTTCCCTCTGCCCCGACTACACTCGCCTCGTGAGCAAGACTGTCATCAACATTGAGGAAACCATCGGGAAGACCGTGGGGCGACGGCGGCCGCCGGTTGATCCGATGCTGGTTGCTCACAGCACGGCTGCACGGGCAAGGGATTGGAATAGGGTATTCCCTGCTTTGATGCCAGTGCGGGGAGTCTATCGGTTTCAATCACACGAGGAAGCAGACCTATGGTTGACGAACCAGCGAACAGCGGCGAAGCGGCGAAGGAATCGCTGACTTCACGTCCTCCCTCGGTGGAGGATCTGGTCACGGTCTGCCGGTCGCTGAACGAGCAAGGGGCGCGCTATGTCGTGGTGGGCGGTTTTGCCATTCGTAACGCCGGCTACCTGCGGGAGACCGGTGATCTGGATCTGATTGTGGACACGAGCCCGGACAATGAAGCCAGAGTCTATCGTTCGCTCGAGGTGTTGCCCGACCGGGCCGTGCGCGAGCTTCAGCCGGGTGAAACTTCCCAATACGTCGTCGTGCGCGTCTGTGACGAAATCATTGTGGACCTCATGGCCTCCGCCTGCGGCATTCACTATGCCGAAGCCAGCCAGGACATCGTTACGCGCGAAGTGGATGGCGTGCGCATTCCGTTCGCCTCACCGCGCTTGCTGTGGCGGATGAAGAAGGACACGCACCGGGCGAAGGACGCGCCGGACCTGCTTTTCCTCCGGCAACAGTATGGGGAGGAGATCTTTGGCGGTGCAGGCCCGGGCTAAATTTTTCTCCTGCGCTTGAGTCTGAGTTTAACCCTAAACTCCGTCGTGCCACCGTGAAGACGGAGCAGGATTCGGATAACGCAAGAGTAAGCACCGATGAATCAACCCACTGTCTTGATTGTGGATGACGAGAAGCCGACGCGCGATGGTCTGCGCGCGGCGCTCGAAGATCGTTATGACGTGTATGTGGCCGAGGATGCGGCCACGGCGATGAACCTGCTCGAACAAGAGCACTTCAATGTGTTGCTCACCGACCTCCGCCTGCCCAAGGAGGACGGCCTCAAGCTCATCGCGCGCGCCAAATCCCTGCCCAAGCCGCCCATCTGCATTCTGATGACGGCCTATGGCTCTGAGGACGTGGCCGTCGAGGCGATGAAGCGTGGTGCGGATGACTATATCGCCAAGGGCAAGATGCAGATTGATGAACTGGAGATGCGCATCGCTCGTGCGCTAAAGGGGCAGAAGCTCGAAGAGGAAAACAAAAATCTACACCAGCGGCTCGAACGCAAGTTTGGCGTCGAGCATCTCATCGGCGAGTCGGCGGTGATGCAGGAGATTCAGGAGACCATTCAAACCGTTGCACCCAGCCGCGCGACGGTGCTCATCACGGGGGAAAGCGGCACGGGCAAGGAAATCGTCGCCAAAACCCTGCACCAGCTCAGTCCGCGAGCGAAGGCTCCACTCATCACGGTTCACGCGGCCGGACTGCCGGCCACGCTGCTGGAGAGCGAATTGTTCGGCCATGAGAAGGGCGCGTTCACCGGGGCCCACGAACGGCGCATTGGGCGCATCGAGCAGGCGCAGGGCGGCTCGCTGTTCTTCGACGAGATCGGAGAGATTGACGCCACGGTGCAGGTCAAGCTGCTGCGCTTCCTCGGCGAACGGACGTTTGAACGGGTTGGCTCCAGCAAGACCAGCATGTCCGATGTGCGGCTCATCGCGGCGACGAACAAAAACCTCGTGACGCTCGTGCAGTCCGGAGCCTTCCGCGAAGACCTCTTCTTCCGCCTCAAAGTAGTCGAGATTCACCTGCCGCCGTTGCGCGAACGCGCGAGCGACATTCCGCTGCTCGCCCAGCATTTCCTCCGCGACTCGGCGGCGGAGAATGGCAAAGAGGTGACTGCCATCGCGCCGGATGCGCTGGAGCTGCTGATGGCCTACAAGTGGCCCGGCAACGTCCGCGAGCTGCGCACCGCCATGGAGCATGCGGTGGTCTTTGCGCGCGGCGAGACGGTGGCCGCCCGCGATCTGCCGCAGAACATTCGCATCGGGCAGAGCAGCCTGCCCACGCCGGTTTCGCAGATGCCGACCGGTGACTTGAACGTGCATGAAGTCGAGAAGGAACTGGTGGTCCGCGCGCTCAAGGAGGTCAGCGGCAATCGCACGGCGGCGGCGAAGAAGCTGGGCATGAGCCGCCGCACCTTGCACCGCAAGCTGCATGAATTTCACCTGGAGGGATTTTAAGCGTGGCAAGTGACAAGTCACAGATGGCAGGAGCGTCGGTCTTCGCCCGACACATTTTCTCTCAGCCCTTTCTTGTCTGGCCGCTGCTTGCTGAGCCATGGCACGCTCGCCTTAGCTACTGAACGCCGCACCCCACCTCACACCCCGCTGACCATGCCCACGCTTCAGGAAATGATTCACTCCTTCGAGGAGGGGGCGGCCGCGCGCACGGTGAAGCGGGTTGGCTTCACGGTGGCTTTCATCGCCTTGGCGTTTGCCTATGACCTGCGGGCGTGGCGGAATTTTGCCAACCCGGAGGCGATGGACGCCGCGCAAGTGGCCCGCAATCTGGCCGCCGGTCGTGGCTACACCACGCACTTCATCCGGCCGGCCAGCCTGTATCTCCTCGGCCAAAAATCTGCCGAGGCGTCGCTCACCAACGCGCATCCCGACCTAGCCAACGCTCCGGCCTGGCCGCTGCTGCTGGCGGGGGCGATGCGTCTGGCCCCGGTTGATTACCGAATCGCCAACGATGAATCTTTCAGCACCTACGCGCCTGAGCAGTTCATCGGGTGCTTGAACCAAGGGCTGTTCTTCGTCGCGCTGATCGTCGCGTGGCGGCTGGCGCGGCGGCTGTTTGATCCGGAGGTGGCTTGGTTGTCCGTCGCCGTGATTGCCGGGGCGGATTTGCTGTGGCGCTTCAGCATCTCCGGCCTGTCTACGATGCTGGCCATTGTGCTCCTGCTGGTGATCGCCGAATTGCTGGTGGCCGCCGAGCGCGGCTGCCGCGAGGAAGCTTGGGGTGCCGCGCGGCTCTACGGGGCCGCGTTGATCGTGGGGGTGTTGCTGGGGGGGCTGGGGCTCACCCGCTATGCCCTCGCCGGCCTGATCCTGCCGGTCATGTTTTTTTTCAACTTCGGCTTCGCCGCCCGAGGGCTGAGTCTGGGTTTCACCGCGCTCATTGGCTTTGCGGCGGTGGTCTCGCCCTGGCTGATGCGGAATCACGACTTGAGCGGGCGGTTCTTCGGCGTCGCCGGACTGGCGGTGTATCAGACAACGGACCGGTTTCCCGGCAATCGTCTGGAGCGATTGCTCAACCCGGAGAGCACCTTGACGCACGAGGATCTGCGGCAAGTCGGGCTGGACGAAATTCTCTACAAGCTGGGGGATCGCCTGCCCGGGTTGCTTCAAAACGAACTGCCGCGCCTGGGCGGAAGTTGGGTCGCCGCGCTGTTCCTTGCCGGGCTGCTGGTGCCGTTCCGCAACCCGTCCATCGTGCGCCTCCGCTTTTTCACGCTGCTCTGCCTGCCGGTCCTGCTGGTGGCGCAAGCGCTGGGCCAGACCTCGCTCACCACGCTCGTGCCGGACGTTCATTCCGAGAACCTGCTGGTGGTGCTGGCCCCGCTGGTCTTCATCCTGGGCACCGGGATGTTCGTGGTCTTGCTGGAGCAGTTGGGGCTGCAGCCGTGGGGCGGGCGGGGCATTGTCGTGGGGCTGTTCCTGCTGCTGGCTTGCGCGCCGCTTCTGTTTGCTTTGGGGCGCACCCCACGGTCGCCGATGGCGTATCCGCCGTATCACCCGCAGGTCATTCAAGAACGGGCCGGCTGGCTGGGGGAGCGCGAATTGATGATGAGCGACATGCCATGGGCAGTGGCGTGGTATGGCCGGCGCGATTGTGTCTGGTTGCCGGCCAACGTGGCCGAGGGATTTGCGGCGGTTCACCGCGTGCGGCCAGTCAGTGCAATTTATCTCACCGCGCTCACGCTGGACCAGAAGCTGGTATCCGAGCTGATCGAAGGCGAGGACCGTGCCTGGGGTGAGTTTGCGGCGGACGCGGTGGTGCGGCGGGAAATCCCGGATGGGTTCCCGCTCAAATTCGCCTTCGCCGAGGGATTTCCCTACCAACTTTTTCTTGCTGATCGTGAGCGCTGGAAGGCGGTGGATTCCAGCGCGCTCAAGCCATAGGAAATAAAGCCCAAGCTGGTGGCTGGTCGCCTTGGACACGACTTTCATTTCTGTGAAAATGGCCTCGCAAATAATCCGCCGAATGATAAAGGTGGGCTTTGATGGCGTTGCTTTGATTGCCTATCAGCGGGGTTGAGGCATCGTAAGCCGTGTTTGGCTGATCGCAGGTTCGGATGTATAACGTCCCCTCGAACATAATGAAAAACGATATCGAATGGCTGGTTTCGCACCTGCGTTGCACCTCAAACAGGGGCGCGCTTGTCGAGTGTGGGGCTTGGCTTTCCATGGCTGTGCCACGACTTGTAGCGGCTCTGCTCCTCCTGCTAGCCGGGGGCCCCGACGTGCTATGGGCCGTCCCTGGTGATGTGGATCCGAACTTTACTTTGGCAGCGGGGACGGCGGCCAACGATGCAATTTTGGCAGTGCAGGTGCGGACCAATGACGGGAAGATCTACATTGGTGGATTCTTTGACCGGTATAATGGGAATACGGCGTTACGGATTGCGCGGTTGGGCCCGACGGGGGCGTTTGATCCGAGTTTTGCGTCACCCGGTGTGGGCTCCCCGGTGAATGAGCTGGCGCTGCAGCCTGACCTGAAGGTGGTGATTGGAGGAAATTTCACTTCCGTGGGCAACACCAGCAGCCGCTACGTGGCGCGACTCAATGATAATGGCTCGCTGGACACGGCCTTTACGACTGGGCTGGGCACCGGGGCGGACAACGGGGTGGATGCCTTGGCGATACAGGCGGATGGTAAGATCATGGTCGGTGGACGGTTTCTGAATTTCGCCGGGGTGGCGCGCAAGTTCATTGCGCGGCTGAATGCGGACGGCACGCTCGATACGAGTTTTGATCCTGGGGCGGGGCCGAACCAGCCGGTAACGGTTATCCATATGCAAGTAGATGGGATGATCCTGGTTGGCGGCAACTTCACGACCTTTGGGGGGGCGACCAAGCGAGGCATTGCGCGGCTAAACCCAAATGGAAGCGTGGACGGGGGCTTCAACACGGGGTTCGGCTCCTCGGGCGGGGTGAACGTCATCCTGCCGCTGCCGGATGGCAAGATCTTGATTGGCGGGGCTTTCACGTTTTACGATCAGGTGGATTATTCCCGGTTGTGCAGGCTGAACGCAAACGGGTCGCTGGATCAGACCTTTTTCAAGAACGACGTGAATTCGGACGTGCGGGGCCTGACGCTACAGGCCAACGGGAAAATCCTGCTCGGCGGGGTGTTCTCATTTATTAACGGGGTGAGCCGCAACTGTGTGGCGCGGTTGAATGCCAATGGGACCCACGATCTGACTTTCAACCCGGGGACGGGGATCACGGATGAGCTGGGCAATCCGCGGGTGATCAATGGGATTGCGCCGGACTTGGAGGGGAAGTTGGTCGTGGTGGGATCCTTTAATACGGTAAATGGATTTCAGGCGTTTCACATCAACCGGCTGGACACGGCGGATCCGACGCCGCCGCTGGTGGTGTCCAATCCTGTGGATGTGTTCATCCCGACCGGGTCGAACGCGACATTTGCGGTGACCGCCAGCGGGAGCGCGCCGTTGGCCTATCAATGGCGGTTCAATGGCAACCCCATTGCCAACGCGACGAACACCGCCCTCACGATCACCAATGCACAGGCGGTCAACGAGGGGCTCTACTCGGTGGCGGTCAGCAACGGGGCGGGGTCGGTTACGAGTTCCAACGCCTTGCTGACGCTGGGGACTTTCCCGTTCTTTGTGACGCCGCCCGTCTCGCTCACCAACGTGATCGGGGCGAACGTGGCCTTTACCGTGGTGGCGGGGGGAACCGCGCCGCTGTTTTACCAGTGGTTCTTTGGCGGGGCAGCACTGCCGGGCCAGACCAATCCGACGCTGAATCGGAACAACATCCAGCTTACGGACGGGGGCCTTTACACCATCATCGTATCGAACCGGTTCGGGGCGGTGACGAACAGCGCCACGCTGACAGTCGCCTCGCCACCGGCCATCGTCGCCGGCCCCAACGGCGGCGGCCCCAACGGCCAACCACAATCACTGACCGTGCTGCAGGGGCAGAACTCGACCTTCAGCGCCAACGCCATCGGCAGCGCGCCGCTGACCTACCAGTGGCGCTTCGCAGACGTGAACATTCCAGGTGCGACCAACACCTCGGTCACGCTGACGAACACGCAGACGACACAAGCGGGCCTCTACTCTGTCGTCATTAGCAACCCTTTCGGCTCCACGACCAGCGCCAACGCCACCCTAACCGTGCTCGTCCCGCCGATGATCACACCGGGTCCGGGCGGTGGCGGCCCTGACGGCCAGCCGCAATCCCTCACGGTGGTGCAAGGCCAGAACGCGACTTTCAGTGCCAACGCCATCGGCACTGCGCCGCTCAGTTATCAATGGCGCTTCGCTGGCGTGAACATTCCCGGTGCAAACGGCACCTCGCTCACCCTTGTTAATGTTGTCCCGTCGCAAGCCGGCCTTTACTCGGTTGTCATCAGCAACGCGGGCGGCACCGCCACCAGCGCCAACGCCACGCTCACTGTGCTGACCCCGCCGACCATCACGCCGGGAGCGAATGGCGGCGGGCCCGATGGGCACCCGCAGTCACTCACGGTGGTGCAGGGCCAGAACGCCACCTTCAGCGTGAACGCCACCGGCACCGCGCCGCTCACTTATCAATGGCGCTTCGGCGGCGTCAGCATCGCGGGGGCCACCAATACCAGTGTCACGCTCACCAACGTCCTCGCTGTTCAGGAGGGCCTCTATTCGGTGGTGATCAGCAACTCGGGTGGCAGCACCACCAGTTCCAACGCCACCCTCACCGTTCTTCTGCCGCCCAGCATCATCGTTCCGCCGGTGTCGCAGACGCTAACGCAGGGCACGACGTTGAACCTCTCCGTCACCGCCACTGGCTCGCCGACGCTTACATATCAGTGGCGTTTCAACGGCTCGACATTTCCCGGCGCCACTTCCCCGTTCCTGTCCCTCCTCAACGTGCAGGAAAGCGCGCAAGGCGACTACACCGTCGTCGTGAGCAATCCCTACGGTTCGGTGACCAGCGTGGTTGCGGTGGTTACGGTGCAGTCTCCTCCGAACATCTTTGATGCCGGCCAGCCGCAGCCGCAGACGGTCATCCAAGGCAGCAACGCCACTTTCAGTGTCACCGCCATTGGCGACGCGCCGCTCACCTATCAATGGCGGTATCTCGGAACCAACCTTCCCGGCGCGACCGCCAATCCGCTCGTCCTGACTGGCGTGCAGACCAATCAGGCCGGCAATTACTCCGTGGTCGTGAGCAATCCCTTTGGTTCCGCCACCAGCTCGAACGCACTGCTCACCGTGCGCGTGCCGCCCTTCATCATCACGCAGCCCGCTCCGGCAACTCAGACCATTTTGACCGGCGGTAACGCGTCCATCACGGTCGTCGCGGGCGGTGACCCGACGCTGACTTATCAGTGGCGGCTCAATGGCGTGAACGTCGGAGGCGCGACCGCAGCCACCCTGACCCTCATCGCCGTGCAGACGAACCAGCTCGGCCTCTACTCCGTGGTCGTGAGCAATCCCTACGGCTCCGTGACAAGCAGTAATGCGACGCTGGACGTGAAGTCTCCGCCCTCGGTGGTCTCGCAGCCGCAGTCGCTGACGGTGGTGCAGGGCAGCCCCGCATCTTTCTCGGTCACAGCCGGCGGCGACGGGCCTTTCACCTATCAATGGCGCTTCGGCGGGGTGAATATCGCAGGTGCCACGGCTCCCAGCGTCGGCCTCGCCAGTGCCCTGACCAATGATGCCGGCCTTTACTCGGTCGTAATCTCCAGCCCCTACGGTTCCGTCACCAGCTCGAACGCGCTGCTCACAGTTCGCGTGCCGCCCTTCATCGTCACGCAGCCCGCTCCGGCAACTCAGACTGTTTTGACCGGCGGCAACGCGTCCATCACGGTCGTCGCGGGTGGCGACCCGACGCTGACTTATCAGTGGCGGATCACCGGCGTGAATGTCCCTGGCGCGACCGCCGCAACGTTGACACTTACCGCCGTGCAGACGAACCAGCTTGGCCTCTACTCCGTGGTAGTGAGCAATCCCTACGGCTCCGTGACAAGCAGCAACGCGACGCTGGACGTGAAGACCGCGCCGTTCGTAGCCTCGCAGCCGCAGTCACTCGCGGTGCTGGTGGGCAGCCCGGCGTCTTTCTCGGTCACCGCCGGCGGCGACGGGCCGTTCACCTATCAATGGCGCTTCGGCGGGGTGAATATTACAGGGGCCACGGCTCCCAGCGTCGGCCTCGCCAGTGCCGTGACTAATGACGCCGGCCTTTACTCGGTGGTGATCTCCAGCCCCTACGGTTCCGTCACTAGCTCGAACGCGGCGCTCACCGTCAACGTGCCGCCCACCATTATCACGCATCCGCAGCCGCTCGCCACGGTCTTGGGCAGCAACGCCACCTTCACCGTGGTCGCAACCGGCGCTCCGACGCTGGCGTATCAGTGGCGGTTCAACGGAGCGACGATTGCCGGTGCGAACGCGGCGAGCCTCACGCTGGTCAATGTGCAGGCGAACCAAGTCGGGCTTTACTCCGTCGTGGTGACCAACCCCTTCGGCACGGCGACTAGCACCAACGCCGCACTGACGGTGCATTTGCCGCCGGCCATTGCCGTCGGGGCCAGCCAACCGCAGCCGCAGACCGTCATCCAAGGCAGCAACGCCACCTTTAGCGTGACCGCGACGGGCGATGCGCCCCTGTCGTATCAATGGCGCTTGGGTGGGGCGAATCTGGTGGGAGCGACGAACAATCCGCTCGTGCTGACCGGTGTCCTGACGAATCAGGCTGGCAATTACTCCGTGGTCGTGAGCAATCCCTACGGCTCCGTCACCAGCTTGAACGCGTTGCTCACCGTCCGCGTCCCACCCTTCATTATCACGCAGCCGTTGTCGCAGACCGTGAACGCCGGTCTAACCGTCAGCTTCGCCGTGCTTGCGGGTGGTGATCCGACCCTGACCTATCAGTGGCGGCGAAATGGCAATGCCATCGCGGGTGCCACCAGTCCGACGCTGACGCTCGTCGGGGTGCAGCCCAATCAAGGGGGCGATTACTCTGTGGTGGTCACCAATCCCTACGGCACCGCGACCAGCTCGAATGCCACGCTCACGGTGAAGACCGCTCCGTTTGTGGCTTCCCATCCGCAGTCGTTGACCGTGCTGAAGGGCACGAATGCTTCCTTCGCCGTCGCGGCGGGCGGAGATGGGCCGTTCACCTACCAGTGGCTGTTCGCCGGCGGCGCCTTGGCCGGGGCCACGAATAACCCGCTTGCTCTGACGAACGTCCAGACCAATCAGGCCGGCCTTTACTCGGTGGTGATCACGAGCCCCTACGGCACTGCGACCAGCTCCAACGCGACGCTCACTGTCCTCGATCCTCCGGTCATCGTGGTGCAGCCGGTGTCGGCTGCTCCGCTGGTCGGGGAAAACGTGACGTTCTTCGTGGGGGCCATCGGCCGGCCCACGCTCAATTATCAATGGAGCAAAAACGGGGTGACCATTTCCGGGGCCACCAACCTCACCCTGACCCTGACCAACGTCTCGGCCGCTGACGTGGCAAACTACTTGGTGAAGGTCACGAACACCGACGGCAGCGCCACCAGTGTCACCGTGACGCTGGCGTTCACCCAGCGCACCGTGCAGGTGGTCAGCACTCAGGTGACGTCAGCCGCGACCAACTTCACGCCGGGAACCGCCGTTGCCGTCCCCGTCGCGCTTTTGGCTGAAGGCGGCGAGAATCGCGTGACGGCCAGCGTTGCCTACGACGTCAACAAGCTCACTTTCGTGAGCGTGACCGCTTCGCCCGTCGGGGCGACGCTCGCGGCGACCAACGCAGCGGCCCAAGGTTTGATTGGCTTCGACCTCGCGCTGGCCTCGGGGCAAAGCTTCACCACGGGCAGCAATGTGGTGGTGTTCCTCAACTTCACGGTCGCGGCCGGCGTCACCCAAAGCATCGCCAGCCTGATGCTGCAGGGGACTCCCGTGGCCAATCAGGTGTTGAGCACGACCGGCGCTCCGTTGCCTTCCTACTTCATCAGTGGGGCGGTGATTTTGAAATCGCTGACCGATTACACGCTTCGCTCGCAGACGGGCGCGACGGAGGAGGCGTTGCCCGTCATCAACCCGGCGGGCAGTGTCAGTTCGCTGACCTTCCTGCGCATTTCCTTCTTCGACCTGGGCAATGATTCGCTGGGGAACGCCATTCGCTTGATCAACGCCACGGGCACGAACAACGGGGTGCCTTATGTCTTGATTCCAAGTGCCATCGTGCCGGCGGGCAGCTTCCCCTTGAACGTCGAATACTACGTCTCGGATCGTGTGACCAAGCCCAATCCCCGCTTGGTGGTGGAGGTGGTCACGTCTGGTTATCCAACCGTCCCTGCGGGGACGATCCTGACCCCGGACCGTTTGGAATTCCATCTGGGCCGGTTCAAACTCGATTTCACGAGTTCGGCTGGGAAGACCTATTACATCCAATACAGCTCCAGCGTGGCGGGGCCGTATGAGACCTCGTTCCCCGGCGTGGCTGGGACCGGCGGGCGTCTGCAATGGGTGGACACCGGCCCGCCCCGCACCACGAGCCTCCCGACAGCGGCCGGTTCCCGGTTCTATCGCCTGCTGCAAGTGCCCTGAGCTCTTTTCGCTAAATGAAACCCAAAATTTGCTTCGGACTCGTCGGCTTGGCGTGTGTCGGCGGCCCGGCGGTCGCCCAGGAACGGTTCCCCGCGTTGGACCAGAGTGATGCGATGCTCAAACGGCGCAACCGCATCTCCCTCAAGGCCACCTTTAACTTCAACATCAAGACGGACTTCACCAGCGCCACGGTGAGCAACCCCGGCGCGCTGGTGCCCGGCGTGAACCGGACTTACGACGATGGCTTTGTCTTCCGGGACATCAGCGGCAACGCGGGCGGCATGACGTGGAACTGGGGTTACAACAACAACGCCCAATACACGGCGGTCGACCCGGCCGCACCGTTCTTGGGGGCCAGCTCGCTGGCTTTCCACGCGGTGAACTCGCTGGCCGATGGCACGACGCGGAGCAGCCGGGACAAGATGCTGCCGGGCTTCGAACTGGTCTATGAGGAGGTCTTGGGCCGCTTCCACATCTCCGAGAAGCGCCGGGCCAACGTGGGTTTGCTGGTCTCCTTCGGCCACCTTGGGCTGAGCCAGCGCGATTCCGGATCGCTCGCCGGCACGGTGGGCCTCACGACGGACAAATACGCCCCGGGCGTCGTGCTGCCGCCGCTGGCCCCTTACTCGGGCAGCTTCGCCGCCGCCGGCCCCCTGCTGCCGGATGTGCCCGCCTCGCGGACCGTGGGTCCGGTTGCGGCGACCGGCACGGTGAACAACAAGCTGGAAGGCTCGCTCTACGGCTTCAACATCGGCCCGTTTATCGAGTTCCCGCTGCATGAGCGCGTCTCGCTGACCCTGGGCGGCGGCTTGGGCTTCGTGTATGCGGACACCACCTACAGCTTCACCGAAACCGTTGTGGTGCCCGCCGTGGTGACGGCGACGCGCTCCGGCCGGATCTCGCAAGGCGACTGGCTCTTCAGCGGCGTCGCGAAGCTGAACCTCTACGTGGGGCTCAGCGAGGCGTGGAGCTGGGAACTGGGGCTGGCTTACCAGTATGCGGGCAACTCACGCTCTGCCGTGCAGGGCAAGGCCGCGAACCTGCAGCTTGATGGCATCATGAGCTTGAACACGGGTCTGAACTACGCGTTCTGAGCCGGCTTGCCTAAAGTGGAGCGCGGTCTCCAGGTCGCCGCAACCTGCGTCAGGCGGTGGTTCTCCGGGCGCCCTTTTCCAGCCAAGGCTTGCTGCGGCATGATTGCCGGGTTCCTCGCAAGGTCAGCGCGCCATCGGATTTCTCTACTGCGAAGTTCGGGCTGAACACTTGCTTCTTGCCAGCCGTGTCCCGTGCCGGGCATTAAATGGCATGGCAAATTCCAACGCCGCCCATTCCCTCGATGCTGAGTTCTACCAGTCGGCGGAACGCTTTTTTCCGAACCAGTCCGGCACCGCGCTGACCTACGACGACGTCACGCTCGCCACGCTTTACTCGGAAATCCTCCCTCGCGACACGCAGCTCGACACCACGCTCGCGGACGGCCTCCAACTCAACATTCCGGTCATCTCCTCGGACATGGACACCGTGACCGAGGGGCGCATGGCCATCGCGATGGCGTTGAATGGCGGGCTCGGGCTCATCCACTACAACATGCCGGAGAAGCAGCAGCTGCAGGAGGTGGGCCGCGTGAAAAATCACGTGCATGGCCTGATCCAGGAGCCCATCAAGGTTTTGCCGGATCAGCTCATCGGCGACGTGCTGGCGCGCATCGAGGAAAAGCGCTTTTCCTTCAGCACCTTTCCGGTGGTGGATGAACACGGCAAGCTGCTGGGCTTGCTCTCCGGCAGCGTGGTGAAGCCGCGTTACGCCAAGCGCAAGGTGGCCGAGGCGCTGACGCCGCGCGACCAAGTCTTCACCCTCACGGAAAAGCGGCTCGGCAAGAACCCCATTGCGGCGGCGGACAAGTTTTTCAACGACCACCCCGGCATCCACAAGCTGCTCGTGGTGGACGACGAGGACCGGCTGCGCGGCCTCTTCACGATGAGCGACATCGAGCGCATCACCTCCGAGCGCGCGGCGCAGTTCAAGCCGGCGCGCGACGCGCAGTTCCGCCTCGTCTGTGGCGCGGCGGTGAGCGCCACGCGCAACGCCTTTGGCGAGCTGGATCGCGACCGCATCCTGACTCACGTCGGGGCGCTGGTAGAGCGCGGCCTTGATGCCGTGGCGGTGTCCACGGCGCACGGTCATACGAAAGGCGTGGGGGACACCGTGAAGATGCTGCGCGATGCCTTTCCCAAGCTGCCCATCATCGCCGGGAACGTGACCAGCGCGGCCGGGGTTGGTTTCCTCGCGGACAGTGGCGCGAGCATCATCAAGGTGGGGCAGGGGCCCGGTTCGATCTGCACCACGCGCGTTGTGGCGGGCGTGGGCATTCCTCAGATGACCGCGCTTTATGTCTGCTCGCGGGCGGCGGCGGAGAAACGTGTCACCATCCTCGCCGACGGCGGCATCACCAAGTCGGGCGACATCGTGAAGGCGCTGACCTTGGCGCAGGCGGTGATTTGCGGCGGTGTGCTGGCAGGCTGTGCGGAAGCGCCGGGCGAAATCCTTGAAATCGGTGGCAAACTCTACAAGCAATACCGGGGCATGGGCAGCCTGGCCGCGATGAAGGCTGGTTCCGCCGCGCGCTATGGCCATGCCACGGCGGATGCCACGCGCAAAGTCGCGGCGGAAGGCGTCGAGGCCTTGAAGGAAGTCGCCGGCCCATTGGAGCGCACGCTCGCCACGCTCATCGGGGGCATCCAGTCCGGCATGGGCTACCTCGGCGCAGCGAACTTGTCCGAGCTGCGCCAGCGCGCCCGTTACATCCGCGTCAGCCCCGCCGGCATGAAGGAAGCCGGCGCGCACGACGTGGTCGAGGTGAAGACGGGGAGTTGAAGGGGCAAGTATTCAGTAGTCAGTGTTCAGTGGGCCGTGAGCCACTGATTACAGAACGCTGGCCTTAAAATTCCACCGCTTCGTTCGACAGGCCGCATTGCGGGCAGCGGGAGAGTTCCACGTCGGAGTCATCGGTGTAAACGTAGCTGCACTTGCGGCAGCGGAAGAGGTTGTCTTCGGTGGGTTCCGGTTCAAAGCGGCGGCGGCGGCGCTCCGAGAGCGCGCCGAGCGCCGCAATCGCTCCCATCAGGAACGTCACGTAGCAGAAGATGAGAACATCCGGGGGCACGGTTATTTCTTCGCGGCAGCGCTGGGTGGTTCAGTGGTGTGCCATTGAAAGATGAGGATGCCTTGCTCGGGCGGGGCAGGGGAAACCGGCTCGCGCACGGGCGTTGCCGCGAAGCGCAGGGCGCGGGTGAGTTCAATCGCATGTTGGTCAACCACGCGTTGCAACGGATCCTGCACGCCGCCGGGACTGAGCAGGCGGGGGGAGAAGATCAGGCCGTCCGCGTTCACGAGCACTTGCACGCGGGTGTCGGCCAGCACTTCGGGGGAAGGCCAGGAACGCAGCGGCGGGCTTTGGACCAACGCGCGGTTGGCCACGGGGCCTTCCAACAACAGGCGGGAGCGTTCGCGAAGCACGGGTTGCCGCAGTGTGAGGACCGGGACCGGGGCGGCGGGCTTCCGCGCGGGCTCGAACAGCGGGGCGCGGTCGTTCGTGGCATAGCGCTGGAACGCGCCGCCCAGCGCCTGGGTGGGCTGCGTGAGCGAGCGTGGCGTGTCGGTCCATTCGCTGGCGCGATACGCCGGCGGTGAGGGCTGGAGCCAGGCCGCCCCGGAAAAGCCGCGCGTGTTCACCATCGCGAAAAGTGTGGGGTCGCTGACTTCGAGGGCATCCAGCAGCTTCTGGGCGCTGGCGGGCGACGTTTGCCACCGGGCAATCGCCCCCGCTGCGGTGCGTGGACAAACTTCTCCCGTGCGAGCCGAAACCATCCATAGCGCGCCCAGGTGCAGCGCGAGCACCGCCAGCACAAACAGCGACCAACGCCGTCGCGACCAGGGCAGACCTTCCGGGCCGGTGCCGTTCATGGTTTGGGCGGGACCAGCGGCTGCGGGGCCAGTCGCGGGCGGGTGGCCTGCACCAGTTCTTTGATGCCGGACTGCTGGGCGATCTCCGCGAGGCGCACGAGGGTGTCGTTGGGCACGGCCTTGTCGGCCAGGACGACGAGGGTGAGCTGCGCGTTGCGGAGCTTGGCCTTGTCAGCCATCCCGCGCAGCCGCTGCTTCAGCTCGGGCTCGGCGATGATTTGGTTTTCGAAATAGAACTGTCCGCTGCGATCCACGGCCACGACCGCGGTCGGGTTGGCCGTGCCGGGGAGGCCGTCGGCCTGTGGGAGTTCAATCCGCACGCCCGGAGTGAAAACCAGCTGGGAGTTGAACGTGAGGAAGATCAGCACGAGAAAAAACACGCCGGCAAAGGGCGCGGCATCAAGCTGGCCGCGAAAGATTCGAGCGTGTCGGGAAAATCTCATCGAGGGGAAAGCAACGGAGCAGGATCAAGAGCAGGATTAGGAGCCGGAAGGTGCCGCGCGCTCAGAGCTAGCCTCCTATTCGTAATCTTGCTCCTCAATGTCCTCATCCCTTCCTCCCATTCTCACCGGTGACGAGGTTGAGGATTTCGTTCGACGACTTTTCCATGTCGAGGACGATCTGGTTCACGCGGCTGACGAGATAGTTGTAGCCCAGATAGCAGGGAATCGAAACGGCCAGCCCCATGGCGGTGCAGACCAGCGCCTGCCAGACGCCGCCGGTGAGCAGTGCGGCGTGCGCGAACTGGCCTTCTTTCTCCATCACCTCGAACATCTTGATAAAGCCCAGCGCCGTGCCGAGCAGTCCGATCAGCGGCGCGATTTGCGCGATGGTGGCGATGAGGTTGAGCTTCTCCTCCAGCCGGGGAACCTCCTGCAGACCGGTGTCTTCGAGCGCCTCGCGCACCCCATCACGCCCTCGCTCGCGGCTGAGGATGGCGTTCTTCACGAGCCGCGCGACGGGGCCGGGCGTGGCATCGCAGATGGAGAGCGCCTCGACGACGTTGTCGCGCTTGAGCACCGTGCGCACGCCGGCAAGGAACTCGGCGGAGTTGATCTGGGCGCGATGGTAGTGGAGCGAACGCTCGATGAACACGGCGACGGCAACCGCACTCAGGATGAGCAGCAGCCACATGACGGGCCCGCCGGCGGAAAGTAACTTCGGCAGCATGGGTGTCTTATAGGGAGCGGGCGGGAGTGGGCAAAGTTCAATCTTCGCCGGACGCAACCATAGTCACGGTGGAGGTGAGGAATTTCAGCAGCGAATTCGCGTGAGTGGCTCGCATAAGCAGGGTTTGCTCATCAGTGCTTATGAATAAGGAGGAAATCCTTTTTACACGGACGCAGCGGTTTGTTAGGAAACATCGGTCGGTTCTGGATTGAAGCAGTCATGCATTTCCGTTTCCTCCATAAGGTTGGCATTCGCAGCGAGAACGCAGCGTCGCCGCAGGAGGCCGTCGCGCCGGGCAAGGGCCAAAATGCAAAAAGCCATTGCGCGGGCGAAGTGGTTTGTTACCGTCGCGCGGCTTTTTCGGAGCGGACGGGCGCGACCAGCCTTTTGACCACGCATGGAAGTTTTCCAAACCGGGAGTAAAACCGGCCAGCCAGTGACGATGAACGACAACCAAATGAGCACGCAAGCGCGGTGGCAGGGATTGCCGCCCAAGCAGGGACTTTACGACCCGCAGTTCGAGCACGACGCCTGCGGCGTCGGCTTCGTGGTGAACATGAAGGGCAAGAAGTCCCACGAAGTCGTCCAGCAGGGCATCCAAATTCTCATCAACCTCGACCATCGCGGCGCGTGCGGCTGCGAGCCGAACACGGGCGATGGCGCGGGCATCCTCATCCAGCTCCCGCACAAGTTCTTCACCAAGACCGCGAAGGAAAACGGTTTTGCGCTCCCCGCGCCCGGCCGCTACGGCGTGGCGATGATTTACATGCCGAAGGACGAGGAGGACCGACATCTCTGCGAGCGCACGTTTGAGCGCGTCGTGCGTGAGGAGGGCCACTCGGTGCTCGGCTGGCGCAACGTGCCCACGGACAATTCCACGCTCGGCCCCACGGCAGTCGCCACGGAACCCTTCGTGCGCCAGTGCTTCATCGAACGGAACGTGCGCAAGGCGAAAGATGAACTTGCCTTCGAACGAAAGCTCTACGTCATCCGCAAGCGTGCGTTGACGGAGATCCGCAACTCCGGCCAGCGCGGCACGCAGGAGTGGTATATGCCGAGCGTGTCCTGCCGGACGATTGTTTACAAAGGCATGCTCATGCCCGCGCAGGTGGATGCGTATTACCCGGAGCTGCGCGACCCGGACATGGACTCGGCGCTGGCGCTCGTCCACTCGCGGTTCTCGACGAACACCTTCCCGAGCTGGGAACGGTCGCATCCGTATCGCTACATCGCGCACAACGGCGAAATCAACACGCTGCGCGGCAACATCAACTGGATGCACGCGCGCCAGTCCATGTTCGAGAGCGACCTCTTCGGCAAGGACATCAAGAAGGTCTTCCCCATCATCAACCCGACCGGCTCCGACTCGGCGATGTTCGACAACTGCCTCGAACTGCTCGTGCTCGGTGGCCGCCCGCTCGCGCACGCGATGATGATGATGATTCCCGAGCCGTGGACGAATCACGAGTCCATGAGCGATGAGCGCAAGGCGTTCTACGAATATCACTCCTGCCTGATGGAGCCGTGGGATGGTCCGGCCTCGGTCGCCTTCACCGACGGCGTGCAAATCGGCGCGTGCCTCGACCGCAATGGCCTACGCCCCTCGCGCTATTACGTGACCAAAGATGACCTCGTCATCATGGCCTCGGAAGTCGGGGTGCTGGACATCGCGCCGGAACGCGTGCTGCAAAAGGGCCGCCTCCAGCCGGGTCGCATGTTCCTCGTGGACACCTCGCTGGGTCGTATCGTGGCCGATGAGGAAATCAAGGAAGCCATCTGCAAGTCACAGCCTTACCGGCAGTGGATTAACGACAACATGGTCGAGCTGGACAAGCTGCCCGAGGCCCCACACATGCCGGAGCCGGACCACGACACCGTGCTGCATCGCCAGACCGCGTTCGGCTACACGTTCGAGGACTTGCGGATGCTTATGGTCCCGATGGCGCGCGACGGCGTCGAGGCCGTCGGCTCCATGGGCACGGACACGCCTATCGCGGTGCTCTCGCAGAAGCCGCAGCTTCTCTACAACTACTTCAAGCAGCTCTTCGCGCAGGTCACGAACCCGCCAATTGACTGCATCCGCGAGGAAATTGTCACCAGCGCCGAGACAACCATCGGCACCGAGCGCAACTTGTTGAACCCGCAGCCCGAGAGCTGCCGGCTCATCGAGCTGAAGCAGCCCATCCTCAGCAACGAGGAATTCGCCAAGCTCAAGCATCTGAACCACCCGCACTTCAAGTCCGCCACGCTGCCGACGCTGTTCAAAGCGTCGGAAGGCACGGCGGGTTTGGAGAAGGCGATGGACGACTTGTGCGAAGCCGCAACCAAGGCCAGCAAGGACGGCGCGAACATCATCATCCTCTCCGACCGCGGCGTGGACAAAGACAACGCCCCCATCCCCGCGCTGCTCGCGGTGGCCGGCGTGCATCATCATCTCATCCGCGAGGGCACGCGCACGCGCGTCGGCCTCGTGCTCGAGTCCGGTGAGCCACGCGAGGTGCATCACTTCTCGCTGCTCATCGGCTACGGCTGTGGTGCCATCAATCCGTATCTCGCCTACGAGACGCTCGACGACATGATTCGGCAGAAGCTGCTCGTCGGCGTGGACCACAAGACGGCGGTGAAGAACTTCACCAAGGCTGCCGTGAAAGGTGTCGTGAAGGTTGCCTCCAAGATGGGCATCAGCACCATCCAGAGCTATCGCGGCGCGCAAATCTTCGAGGCCATCGGCCTGAGCGACGCCGTCATCGACAAGTATTTCACCTGGACCGCCTCGCGCGTCGCCGGCATCAGCATCGAGGACATCGCCAAGGAAGTCCTCACCCGCCACGAGCACGCGTTTCCCGACCGGCCGGTCAACGGCCACACGTTGGAAGCCGGTGGCCAATATCAATGGCGCGCGGACGGCGAGATTCACCTCTTCAACCCGCAGACCGTCCACAAGCTTCAGAAGGCCGTCCGCAACGCGGATTACAAGACCTTCAAGGAATACAGCGCGCTGGTGAACACGCAGCTTAAAGATATCTACACCCTGCGCGGCCTGCTGGAGTTCAAGCCCGCCACCGCGATTCCCATCGAGGAAGTCGAGTCCGTCGCGACTATCATGAAGCGCTTTAAGTCCGGCGCGATGAGCTACGGCTCCATCTCCGGCGAGGCGCACGAGACGCTCGCCATCGCGATGAACCGCATCGGCGGCAAGAGCAACACCGGCGAAGGCGGCGAAGACCCCGCGCGCTACACTTGGACCAACGACAAGGGCGACTCGAAGAACAGCGCTATCAAGCAGGTCGCGTCCGGACGTTTCGGCGTCACCAGCCTCTACCTCACGCACGCCAACGAGCTACAAATCAAGATGGCCCAGGGCGCGAAGCCCGGCGAAGGCGGCCAGCTCCCCGGCACCAAGGTTTATCCGTGGGTCGCGAAGGTTCGCCACTCAACGCCCGGCGTCGGCCTCATTTCTCCGCCGCCCCACCACGACATCTACTCCATCGAAGACCTCGCGGAGTTGATTCACGACCTTAAGAACTCCAACCGCCGCGCGCGCATCAGCGTCAAGCTGGTCTCCGAAGTGGGCGTTGGCACCATCGCTGCGGGCGTCGCCAAGGCACACGCGGATGTCGTGCTCATTTCGGGCTTCGACGGCGGCACTGGTGCGTCGCCGCAGACCTCCATTAAGCACGCGGGCATCCCGTGGGAGCTCGGCCTCGCCGAAACCCACCAGACGCTCGTGCTCAACAATCTGCGCTCGCGCATCGCCGTCGAGGCGGACGGCCAGTTGAAGACCGGCCGCGACGTCATAATGGCTGCGCTACTCGGCGCGGAGGAATTCGGCTTCGCCACCGGCCCGCTCGTGGCGATGGGCTGCATCATGATGCGCGTTTGCCATCTGAACACCTGCCCTGTCGGTGTCGCCACTCAGAACCCGAAGTTGCGCGGCCTCTTCCCCGGCAAGCCCGAGGACGTGGTCAACTTCATGACCTTCATCGCGCAGGAAGTGCGCGAGCTGATGGCGCAGCTCGGCTTCCGCACCATCGCCGAGATGGTTGGTCGTGTGGACCGGCTCGAAGCCCGCAAGGCCGCCGACCACTGGAAGGCGCGCGGCCTCGACCTTTCCAGCATTCTGCACGCGCCCGATGTCGCGGACGGCGTCGGTCGCTACTGCCAGATGGCGCAGGACCACGGCATTGAGAAGTCGCTCGACATGACGCACCTGCTCGACGCGTGCAAGCCGGCGATTGACGAGAAGAAAAAAGTCGTCGTCCAGTTGCCAATCCGGAACGTCAACCGCGTGGTCGGCACGATTCTCGGCAACGAAATCACTCGTCGCCATGGCGCGGCGGGTTTGCCGGAAGACACAGTGCAACTGCACTTCAAAGGCTCCGCCGGCCAAAGCATCGGCGCGTTCGTGCCGCCCGGCGTGACCATCCGCCTCGAAGGCGATGCCAACGACTACTGCGGCAAAGGCCTCTCCGGTGGCAAGCTCATCATCTACCCGCCCGGCGGCTCCACCTTCCGCGCCGAGGAAAACATGATCATCGGCAACGTCGCCCTCTACGGCGCGACGAGTGGCGAGGCTTACTTCCGTGGCATGGCCGGTGAGCGTTTCGGCGTCCGCAACTCCGGCGTGAAGACGGTCGTCGAGTCCGTCGGTGACCACGGTTGCGAATACATGACCGGTGGCACGGTCATCGTGCTGGGCAAGACCGGCCGCAACTTCGCGGCAGGCATGAGCGGCGGCGTCGCCTACGTGCTGGACGAGGACGGCACCTTCGCCCGTAGCTGCAACAAGCAGATGGTCGGCTTGCAGAAGCTCGAAGACATCGACGAAATCGCCGAGGTGCGCACACTCATTGAGAAGCACGTCCTCTACACCGGCTCCGAGAAGGGCCGTAACGTCCTCGCACTCTGGAACGCGAACGTGCCGAAGTTCGTGAAGGTCATGCCGAAGGATTACGAGCGCGTGCTCCAAGCCATCAAGAAAGCCCAGGCCGCCGGCCTCACCGGCGACGACGCGCTCAACGCCGCGTTCGAGGAGAACTCGAAAGACGCCTCGCGCGTGGGTGGCGGTTGATTCGCACCACTTGGCACATCACAACCGAACCAACACCGAAGCCACTTTCCTCCACTGACTCATGGGTAAACCCACTGGATTCCTCGAATTCACCCGCGAACTTCCCACCGACCGCTCGCCGCTGGCGCGCGTCGCCGACTGGCGCGAGTTCCACGACCACATGGCGGAGCCGAAACTCCGCGAGCAGGGCGGGCGCTGCATGGATTGCGGCGTGCCCTTCTGCCACACCGGCCAGCTTATCAGCGGCATGGCCAGCGGCTGCCCCATCAACAACCTCATCCCCGAGTGGAACGACCTCGTCTATCGCGGCCTCTGGCAGGAAGCGCTCGAACGCCTCCACAAAACGAACAACTTCCCCGAGTTCACCGGCCGCGTCTGTCCCGCGCCGTGCGAAGGCTCCTGCGTCCTCGGCATCAGCTCGCCCGCCGTCACCATCAAGAATATCGAGTGCAGCATTATTGATCACGGCTGGGAAAACGGCTGGGTCAAACCCGAGCCGCCCGCCAACCGCACCGGCAAGAAGGTCGCCGTCGTCGGCTCCGGCCCCGCTGGCCTCAGCGCTGCCGCGCAGCTCAACAAAGCGGGCCACCGCGTCCTCGTCTTCGAGCGCGCCGACCGCCCCGGCGGCTTGCTCATGTATGGCATTCCCAACATGAAGCTGGAGAAGAACGAAGTTGTCCTCCGCCGCATCAAGTTGCTGGAAGACGAAGGCGTTAAGTTCGTCTGCAATTGCGAGGTCGGCAAGGACGTGACCTCCAAGCAACTCATGGACGACTTCGACGCCGTCGTTCTCTGCACCGGCGCGACCAAGCCGCGCGACCTGCCCATCGAGGGCCGTCAGCTCAAGGGCGTTCACTTCGCGATGGAGTTTCTGCACAGCAACACCAAGGCTTTGCTCGACGGCAGCCACGCGCCCATCAACGCCGCCGGCAAGGATGTCGTCGTCATCGGCGGCGGTGACACCGGCACGGATTGCGTCGGCACTTCCATGCGCCACGGTTGCAAGAGCTTAGTGCAGGTGGAGATTCTTCCCAAGCCCCCGCAAGACCGCGCCAAGGACAACCCCTGGCCCGAGTGGCCCAAGACCTACAAGCTCGACTACGGTCAGGAAGAGGCGAAGGCGAAGTTCGGCGAAGACCCGCGCATCTACCTCACCACTGCGACCAAGTTCGAGGACGACGGCCAAGGCAACGTCAAGGCCGTCCACCTCGTGAACATCGAGTGGACCAAGAACGACAAGGGCCAGTTCGTCCCGAAGAACGTCCCCGGCACCGAGCGCGTCGTCTCCGCGCAAGTCGTCCTGCTGGCGATGGGCTTCCTCGGACCGGAACAACCCCTCCTCGAAGCCCTCGGCGTCGAGCGCGACCCGCGTTCCAACGTGAAGGCCGAGCACGGCAAGTTCCAGACCAGCCTCCCGAACGTCTTTGCCGCCGGAGACTGCCGGCGTGGCCAGAGCCTCGTCGTCTGGGCCTTCAACGAAGGCCGCGGCGCCGCCCGCGAGTGCGACCGCTACCTGATGGGCAAGACGGAACTGGCCTGAGGCACGGCTGGAATGGTGCGGGCTTTTTCGCGCTTGGTGTCACGTGCGTGGTTCTTCGGACAGGAGTGTCCGGGCTCACGGGCGTGTTCTCAGATGATCTCCCGGATCGGCTGCCCGCCATCGAGGATGGGCACCGGCCGTCCCGTGAAGTCGTTGAAGGTGTGCTCGGGGTCGATGCCAAGGAAGTGATACACCGTCGCCAGCACATCACCGGGTGTCAGCGGACGTTCGACTGGGAACTCGCCGTTAACGCTTGAAGCACCGATTACTTGGCCGGTCTTCAAGCCGCCGCCCGCCAGCATCACGGAGAAAACATCGCCCCAGTGGTCGCGGCCTGGCACCGGGATGCCCGGCTGGCCCTCGTTGATCTTCGGCGTGCGACCGAACTCGCCCATCACCATCACCATCACGTCATTCAACATTCCGCGCTCGCCCAAGTCCTCCAGCAAGGCCGCTACCGCGCGATCTAACACAGGGAGCTTGTAGCCGTGACTCTTGGCGATGCTCGAATGGTCATCCCAGTGCGGCATGTCCACGGTGACGAAGCTCACGCCTGATTCGACCAGCCGCCGAGCCAGCAAGGTGTAATGCCCCCACGGCCCGCGTCCGTAACGGTCGCGCGTCTTCGCGTCCTCCTTCTCGATGTCGAACGCCTCGCGGGCGCGGTTGCCGGTGACCATGTCCACCGCTTGCTGCTGGTAACGGTCCATTGCATCCATCAACCGCCCCCGGTCGAGGTCGCGCCGGAAACCGTCGAGTTGCGTGAGCAGGTCCACCCGCGACTGCGTGCGCGCCACGTCGCCGGTGAAATTCTCCAAGCAATGCGGCTTTTGCACCGGCCCCGTGTGGCTCGCGGCGAGATATTTCTGCGCCGTGTTCACATCGAACGGATTGAACGCCGGCCCCAGATACGCCGCGCCCTGGTAGCCGGGGAAGAGATACACGCTCTGCGCCGCCGGCAGGCCGACGTAAGCCGGCACGCCCGGTGCGTTCGGCCCGCGCAGGCGCGACACATAGGCCCCGACCGACGGGAACTTCTGCTCCTTGTCGGCCGTGGTCGAGCCGAAGCGGCCGGTGAGCATCCAGTGCGCGCCCGCGAAATGGTCGCCCGTCTTGTGATGCACCGAGCGGAGGAAAACCATCTTGTCCGCGTGCTTCGCGTGCAGCGGGAGCTGCTCGGAGATGCGGATGCCGGAGACGTTCGTCTCCATCGCGCCCCACGGCCCGCGATACGCGCTCGACGCCTCGGGCTTGGGGTCGTAAGTCTCCAGATGACTCGGCCCGCCATCGAGCCAGAGGAGGATGACCGACTTGTTGCTCCGCTTCGCCGCGCCCTGCGCCCGCAGCCGCAGCAAGTCCGCCGAGCTCAAGCCCAGCGCGCCGAGAAACCCCGCCTTCAACGCCGACCGCCGCGACACCCCCTGGCAGGTGAATGACGAGCGGCCGTTTTGGACGAGGAGCATGGAAAATGGACGGCTCAGTTCACGCTGGATTCACAGCAGAAACGCCTGCGAGCAAGCGACGCAAACGAATCTCTCTGTTGGCCGCGAGCGGCTCCCCTCGCCCTCGGTTGCCGAGTCACCGAGGCTACTTGGAGAACGCGTAGAGGGAAGCGCGGCTTTGGTTGGTGAGGCGGGTTCACTCTTCACCCCTCGGCCTTTAGGCACACTACGAAACGCCAATACGTGGGATTCGCATTCAGAGTATGGATGTCCCCGCCTGAGGCAAAGATGCAACTAGGCTCCTGCGGATCACGAGGTGGAACATCTTCGGGGAAGTTTTCATTACCTAGCTGGGCAATGAGATAACCGATCTCGATAAGCTCCTCGGGCTGGTAATTGCTGAGATATTCCACCCGCATCGTCAATTCGAAGTTCACGATGTGTTGGTCGGCTGGTCGTAAACTAGGCCGGTAGCGGGCGCTAAGCCCTAGCTGCTGCAACCGCAGCAGGGCAGCTTTCACTTTCTCCGTCTTCGGCCATTTACTATGCCACTCGATCACTCCGGGCGTGCCTGGAAACGCAGGATTCAGCGGGATCATGAGAAGAAACTAGAAATGCTGTTTTTTGTCAACGGTCCCAGTAGCCGAGTTGTCTTGTCCGAGGACGAGCGGTCACAGACCGCCGCTACAGTGATTTTCTTCCGTGCCATGTGGTGAGAGTAGGGAAGAACTCCGGCCACGGTCAACGACACGGGGAGTTTTTCCGGCTACGCGAGAATCCCCTTCACCACCTGCCCATGCACGTCGGTGAGGCGGAAGTTGCGGCCTTGGAACTTGAAGGTCAGGCGCTCGTGGTCAATGCCCAGCAGGTGCAGCAGCGTGGCTTGGAGGTCGTGCACGTGGACGGGGTCTTTGGCGACGTTCATGCCGAGGTCGTCGGACTCGCCGTAGGTGAGGCCGGGCCGGGTGCCGCCGCCCGCGAGCCAGAGGGTGAACGCGTAGGGATGGTGGTCGCGGCCCCAGCGCTTGCGCTCCTTGATGTCGCCCTGGATGAAGGGCGTGCGCCCGAACTCGCCGCCCCAGATGACGAGGGTGTCGTCCAGCAGGCCGCGCTGCGCGAGGTCGAGGACGAGGCCGGCGCTGGGCTGGTCGGTGTCGCGGCACTGGCTGTAAAGCTCGGTGGTGAGGGAGTTGTGCTGGTCCCAGCCGGCGTGCATGACCTGCACGCAGCGCACGCCGCGCTCGATGAGCCGGCGGGCCATGAGGCAGTTGTAGGCGAAGGTGCCCTGCTGCTTCGCGTTCGGACCGTAGAGGGCGAGGGTGGCGGGGGTTTCGTTCGAGAAGTCCGTGAGTTCCGGGACGCTGGTCTGCATCCGGTAGGCCATCTCGTATTGCGCGATGCGCGTGGCGATTTCCGGGTCACCGAACTCGCGGAGCTTGAGTTCATTGAGCTGCGCGAGGTCGTCGAGGAGGCCGCGCCGGACTTGCGCGGACATGCCGTCGGGGTTGCTCAGGTAAAGCACGGGTTCGCCGCTGCCACGGAACTTCACGCCGCTGTAGCGCGTCGGGAGGAAGCCGCTGCTCCAATAGAAGTCGTAGAAAATCTGGCCGCAGCTCGTGTCCTTGCTGATGGAGGTCATCACGACGAAGCCGGGCAGCTCCTGCGTCTCGACGCCGAGTCCGTAGCTCATCCACGCGCCGAGGGTGGGGCGGCCGGGCATCTCCGAGCCGCTGAGGAAGAGGTTGATGCCGGGCGCGTGGTTCACGGCCTCGGTGTGCATGGACTTGATGAAGCAGAGCTTGTCCGCGATGGCGGCGGTGTGCGGCATGAAGCGGCTCACCCACGCGCCGCTCTGCCCGTGCTGCGCGAACGGCTCGACCGGTTCGAGCATCAGCTTGCCGCTGGGCGCGCCGGTCATGGTGCTGAAGCGTTTGCCGGCGACGTATTCCTCGGGGACGGGCTTGCCGTGCAACTCGTGGAGCTTGGGCTTGTAGTCCCAGAGGTCCACGTGCGTCGGCGCGCCGTTTTGGAAGAGGTAGATGATGCGCTTGGACTTCGGGGCGTAGTTAGGGAATTGGCGATTGCCGAATGGCGATTGGCGATTGTCCGCACCGGACGCGTCTTGCTTCAGGAGCGAGGCCAGAGCGGCGACGCCCAAGCCCGTCGCGCCGCGACCGAAAAGCTGGCGGCGGTTGAGGAGGGCTTGGTGTTCGAGGAGGGGGTTCATCCTTGGTTCAGGCGGGAACCGGCTTGCGCGCGTTTCGGCGAATCTTGAGTTCGATGTCCGTCACCAAGTTGAGGTCAATGATGTTCATCGTGTCATCCGGTTGCATGACGACAACGACCTGTCCACTGGGCGCGGCCATCATGAACTCGCGGTGCAGCACTGGAATCGCGCGCCCGTCCGCGAGACGCAGCGTGAAGGGACGAAACGGTTCGAGGTCGTAAACTTCCTTGAGCTTGTTGACTGTCATAAGGCACTTCTACCAGACCGGTCCGGGCTTCGCAACGTCACGACCCGCCCAGCTTCACCAGCGCCTTGTCGCTGCGGATGAAAACCGCGCCGCCTGCGATGCTCGGCGTGCCGATGATGGTGTCCTTCAAGTCCAGCGTGCTGACCACCGCTCCCTCGGGCGCGCTCGTGTCCACGACCTGAACGAGACCCTTCTCGTTCACGAGGTAGAGGTGCTTGCCGAAGCCGACGGGCGTGGCGCTGTGCGGCCCGGTGGTGCGGAGCTGCCAGAGACGCTTGCCGTCCTTGATGTCCGCAGCGCTCAGGATGCCGGCGGAGTTCAGCGTGAACAGCTTGTCACCCAGCACAACCGGGCTGGCGGTGGCGGGCGAGAGCTGGTTGTTGTGCCAGACCGTTTCTGGATGCACGCCCACCGCGCCGGGCTTCATCGCGGCCATGCCTTTCGATGGCACATACAAGACGCCGCCTGCGAACACGCTCGACGACATCGTCGAAGCGCCGTCCGTGAAATACCACGCCTCCCGCCCCGTGCGCGCGTCCACGACGCTCAGGCCGGGACCGGATTGCAACACGACGAGCGGCTGACCGGACTTCGCGTCGGGCACGAGCACGGGCGTCGCCCAGCAGGCCAGCTTGGGCCGGTCGCGCTTCCAGCGGTTCGCACCGGTCGCCACGTCAATGCCCGCGCTGAACGACTCGCTGTCATTCTCCACCGGCACCACGAGCGTGTCGCCCACCACGATGGGCGACGCCGCCATGCCGAGGCTGTTGCTCGCGTTCGGGTAATCGCGCCCGAGGCCGCGCAGCCATAGCACATTGCCGTCAAGGTCAAGGCAGAGCAGGTCGTTCGACGAGAAGAGGCAGAAAACCCGCTTGTCATCGCTGCACGGCGTGTTGGCCGCGACGCTCGTCTTGGGATGCGCCATCGTGCGGCCCGTGGCCCAAAACTGTCGCTCCCACAGCTTCGCGCCGGTCTTGGCGCTGAAGCAAAGGACATGAAGCCGGTCCTGCTCCGTGCTGCTGCAAGCGGTGACAAAAATCTTGTCCCCGACGATGACCGGACTGGAGAGGCCGCGTCCCGTCAGTGCCACCTTCCATGTCACGCTCTTCGCATCGAGCTCCACGGGCAAGTTCGCCTCGGGAGAAATGCCGGTGCCGCCGGGGCCACGGAACTGGAGCCAGTCGGCGGCGTTCAGTTGCGCGCAAAGTGTGGCAAGGAGGACAACGGAAATAGTTGGTTTCATTACTTGGTTCCCTTCTTCGAATCGGCTTTGGCAGTCGTCGGCCCCTTCGGCGTCGCTGGCCGGTCCTTCGCCAGAATCGCCGTGCCGCTGGCGTCGCAAACGCGGAGCTGGAATTCCCACTCCTTCGTCCAGTCCTTCACGTCCTCGTTCTGGCAGACCTTCACGAGGATGGTGTTCTTGCCCGCCTTCAGTTCGACCGGCAGCCGATACTGGTCAATCCGCGCGCCGCGATGATACTCGTCGCGCCCGAAAAGCAGCTTGCCGTTGAACCAAACCTTCCAGCCGTTCTTGCACCCCAGCCGCAACTCCGCCGGAAGCGCCGTCGCCGCGTTGAACTCGGTAAACGCGTAGCCCGTCACGCCCTTGAGGTCACCGAAGGGCTTGTTGAAATCCACCATGCCGTAGTCGTTCGCCGTCGCCACATCCACCCAGCGCGCCTTCTCCAGCTTGCCGTCGTAACTCGCCGCGAGGTCCACGGCCTTCTCCGGCGGATACGCGGTGTCGAAGCCGACGAGCTTGGTGTTATCGAATGACCCGATGAGCTTCCAGTGCGTGAGGAAGCCGAAGTGCTTCGGCAAGTCCACCGGCTGCTCCAGCTTTCGCAACTCGCCCGCGACCTTCTTGATTTGCGCCTCGTCGCGCGCGTAGGTCAGCGCGTTGGAAAATTCCTTCGTCGCAGCCGCCTTATCCTGTGCCGCAAGCGCCTTGTCCGCCGCGTCAATGAGCCGCTGCACCGCGTCGCGGCGCAGTTCGACGCTCGGGTCGTTGAGGAACGTGGGCAGCAGCTTCTCGCCAGTGGCCGGCGACACGCGAACAATCAGCTCGTAGGCCAACCGACGCGCGCGGGGATTGCGCTTCGTGTCCGCGATGAACTTCTCCAAGTCGGCCTGCGGCAAAGTGTGCTTCGCCGCCAGCTCGCGGTCCACGATGGCGTCCACGGCGGAGCGGAGGTAATTCGCGGCGAGGTCGTTGGCGTCGTCCATCGCGGCGAGCAGCGAGGTGATGGACTTCGCATCACCCTTGGCGAGCGACTGCCACGCCGTGCCCGCCTGGGGATTGCCTTTGCCTTCGCCACCGACCTGGCGGATGGCAGCGATGTCGGACTTGAAATCGGCGTGAGCCGGCACCGTCGTAAGCGCGGAGCCGAGCAGGAGCAAACACAATGGCTTCATGGCGTGGGAAGGTAGCCGAGCGGGCAGCGGTGACAACCCGCAAGTAAGGGGACAGATAACCACAGCGGCACGGAGGACACGAAGAGGAGAACCCCAAAACACCGACTCGGACTACCTGCGCGGTGGTTAGCCGTCATTTCTCTGAGGCGAAACCATGCCTTATCTGTGCTCGCTGTGCCTCTGTGGTAGAATCTGCGTCCCTTCGGTGATATCACTTCGGCAGCAGGTTCAGCGTGTAGAAGAACGTGTCGTGTCGCAGCGGCTGCGCGGATGCGCTCCGCACGCTAACGGCGCGGACGCCCGTGACAAAACCCGCTCGCAGGTGGGGAATGTTGAGTCGCACGCTCAAGCCATCGGCAGCGACGCCCGCCACCGCCACTTTCAACATTGAGGACCGGTTGGCTGCGCCGTCGAAATCGTGTTCCACGCCGGGAACGACTTGGTGGCGGTAGCCGAACTGGCTGATCTCATAGCTCTCGGCCTTCGCGGCCGAGGCGGTGTCCACGGGCTGCGTGAAGGTCAGTTCGAAGCCGTCCGCAAGGGCTTTCACGGACTTCACCTCGAAGGGTAGGGGAGTGGGGAGGCTGATGCGGGCAAGGGCCGCCGTGTTCCCATCCGTTGATCCAACGAGGTAGAGCTTGTCGTCCGCGCTCACGGCGAGTCGGCTCGCGCGGAGGCCGAGATTCTTGAGCAACGGCCACACCGCTCCCTGCCATTCACCGTTGACCTGCTCCAACTGCACGCGCAGCAAATCGCCTTCGCCATCGGCCACGAGCACTTGCCCGTCAAACGCGCCCCAACTCTCCGGCGCGACCGCAAAGCCCGCCACGCGCTTTGCCAGCCGCGACGGAAACCACACGGCGGGCGCGGAAAACCCCTTCGGCTCCTTGAACTGCTCTTGCAGCGAGGGCTGCGTGGACGGGTGGCCTTGAAACTTGGACTCCTGCACATGAATCAACTTCGCCGCCGGCACCCACGGTCCCGCGTTGTCCGTGACGAACACTGCGCCCCCGAGCGAACCGACGCCGCCGGGCGCATGGAAGCCACTGGCCCAGCCCTCGAAGTCCTTCCCGGCGCGACTGAAGCGCGCGTCCCAGCCACGGAACGGCACTTCCCAGCGGCTGCCACGCGCGTCGAGGAAAACATGCAGCCGGCCTTCCTTGTCCGCGACGGGGCCGACGGCGAACTGCCGCGCGCCGCCGTTGAAACCCCACGCTTGGCTCACGCACTCGAAGAAGTCCGCCTCGCCATCGCCGTCGGTGTCGCGCAAGCGCGTCAGCTCGCACTTCTGCGCGACGAAAATCTCGCCGCTCAACACGCGCAGGCCTGACGGCTCCATCAAGCCGCGTGCGAAGCACCGGTAAATCCTGGTGCCGGGTGGCTCCGCCGGTTCGCTGCGAATGAAGACCTCCCCGAGCGCGGTGCAGAAGACGAGGTCGCCGTTGGGCAGGAAGTCCAAGCCGGTCACGGGGGCTTTCAGCGTTGGCGGTGTGGCCAGCAACTCGATGCGAAAGCCGCCTTCCTCGCGGACGGCAGGTGCGTTCGTCACGACAAGCGACGGGGCTTGATTCGTCGGCTTGTTGGCGGGCGGTTCGGACACGCGCACCAGCTCCGGCGGGGCCACTTTCGCCGGGACCAACTTGGGCAACAGTCGTTCGGCCTCGGCCTTGTCGGCGCAAACGACGGAGAGGACTTCAAATGAGATCTCCCCGCGATGCGCTGGAATGTGGACGACGGCGTGCGTCTCGTCGCCGGTGATGCGGCGTGGCACGGTCTCGGTTTCCCCGTCCTTTTCGCGCAGCAACTCGACGACGTAGTCCGCCTGACCGGTCGCGGGTTTCCAGCCGAGCAACGGACGGCCCCGGAACGCCGTGAGCAGCACGTCCTTCCCGCGCAGGATGCCCATCGCGGCGGCGTTCTGGCCGATGGTCGTCATGCGCCCGGCTTCCATGTGCGCGGTGAATTCAAGGTCCATGTAGCTCGCCGACAACTCGAAACGGCGCACCACCACCGCCACGCCGTCCACCCACTGCACGGACGGCGTCTCATGCACGCGCACGACCTCCTCGGCGTCCAGCGGCAGCTCATATATCAGCGTGCGGATGCCGTCGCGCGTGCTGAGACCGAGGAAGCGCGGCTTCGACGGGAAGTCGGTGAGGATGTTGCGCGCGGGCTTGCCGCCGGCCCACGGGAAGAGCGGCGGGTTGGTGAAAATGAAATCGCCGGTGAAGTCCGCGAGGAACCCGCCGGCCGCGCCGTCGTAGGGCGCGCCGTGCAAGTTCAGCGACGGCCCGCGCCAGGCCGTGTGCGTGCGGAGCGTCTCCGTGTCGAAGGCCAGGTGGACGTTCGTGGCGAGCGGGATGACCACGCTGCGTGCGGCGACGGACATGGGCGCGCGGCGGAACGGCTGGTCAGCGGGGTCGCGGAAGGTTTGGGCGGAGAGCGGGAGCGTGAGGACGCAGAGGAGACCAGCGAACCACGAGAAGAATGAACCGTTCAGCCGGGGCCTTCTCCCTTCGCGAAGCGAGGGGAGAAGGTGGCCGGAGGCCGGATGAGGGGTGCGGCCACCAACGCCATCGCGGCTACCCCTCACCCCGGCCCTCTCCCCTTGCTCCGCAAAGGGAGAGGGGGAAATGCTAGCCGAGCGCTCCCCAATGACAGGTTGCCCCCATTCCCCATTCCTCATTCCCCATTCGCCGTTCACTTCACTTCCCACTTCTCGCCGAAGAAGTCGGCGGCGACGACGCCTTTGCCGCCGACGCGCTCGGCCAGCGGGACGCTGAGGTCGAGGATGGCCCAGTCGGGGAGCTTGGGGGTTTGTTGCGAGTTTGAGGCCCCGGCGTATTGCGGAAAGGTGAAGCCGGAGTTGATGACCACGTAGCGCGACGGGTTCAGCGGGTTCGGAAAGATGAACACCGGGACGTGCTTCGTGGCGTCGTAGGTTTTGCCACCGACTTGGATGGTCTTGCCGTTCCACTTGATCGGCAGTTTGTCAGCGATGCTGGCAAGCAAAGTGTTCGAAGACGGGTCGCCCCAAAGGATGAGATTGTAACTTTGGATGTCGCCAGCAGACACGTTGAAATCGTCCCGAATCCTTGGCTCGCCGCGGAAGTAGCGCCGCCAGTGGAACGCGGCCTCGGCCAGCTCGGTCTTCGCCCACTGGCCGAGGGTGGCGTTCAACGGTTGGCCGGTGGGCCGCACCATCACGAACGAGTCCATGAAAGCGTCGTCAATCGGACCTTGGAGGTTCGGTTTTTTAAAGCTGTTTAGCGAACCAGATTCTGGCTGAGGCGCAGCCCATTTGCCGTTGGTCTTGACGAGCCGAAAGGGGTGCGACGGAGGCTTGGGTATGCTGCTCATGGACAGTAGCGAAACCATGTTGCTCCGCGCAATTTCCTGCCCGTCAATAATGCATCTGGGGAAGCGATGCGTGCCGCGTTCAGAAGACCGGACATGGAGCGTGAGCCCAGCGAGGTTGTGAGTCTTCAAGACGAACAAGTCTTCGCTGCCCTCCGAACTCATCTCAGCTTGAACACGGGCCTCTTCCCAGTGCCGTTCAAGAGCATCGGCTTGTAGCCAATGCACCCGATTGAACTTCAGCGAATGCGTCACCAGCGTGACCTTCTTCGGCTCGCGGTTGATGCCCTTGTTCGTCGCTTCATCCACGAGCTTTGCCACGGTCTTCTTCGCGTTCGCCTCGTAGGAATGGCCGGTCTTGGGGCCGATGATGTGAGTCATCTTCACGCCGTCCTTGAGTAGCGCGGCTTCCATGAGGTCGGCGGCGGCTTTCTGCGCGTCGTCCTCGCCGCTGTAGGCCACGAGCGTCGTGTTGACGAGGTTGATGGGGCACGCGAGCGGGTCGTAGAGGTTCCAGAGTTTTTGTTCATACCACGGGATGGTGGCGAGCTTGTCGCCGAGCTTCTGGTAGTTCTTCACGTCCACGAAGCCCGCGCCGGGATTCACGGACGCGAACTTGTCCGGGTGATGCGCGCCGAGGTGCCACGCGCCTGCGCCGCCCATCGAGAAGCCGCGCATGGCGAGCTTGTTGCGGTCAATCGGGTAGTGCTTCGCCGCATGGTCGAGGCCTTCCCACACGTCTGTCTCGCCCGCGAACTTGAAGGCGTTCATGAAGCGACCGTAAGGGTCCAGCACGAAGGCGTCGTCGGGCAGGAACGTGCCGCCCGCGCGTGACTGGCCGTCAATGAAGGCAATCTCGTTGAGCGTGTCGCCGCGCCCGTGCAGCCAGAAGTCGAGGCGGCGGGGCTTGTCATCGCCGGTGAGATAAGTCACCGGCACCTTCAGCCCGTAAGGCTGCACCGAGCCGTCAATCTTCGACACGTAGCCGCGTACGACCGGGATGTGCGTGAGCGTGGTGGGCGTCTTGGCCTTGCCTTCGAGTTCCTTCTTGAGCGCAAGCAGGCCGGCCTTCGTATTCCACGGCGCGTTGCCGGCGGCGAGCTGCTTGGCGCGCTCGGAGCCGGTCTTGAGCAGCGCGCGGGCGGAGTTGAACTGATTTGTGCTAGTGAAGATGTCGTCCTCCAGCGCGTAGCGGACGGCGTTGTGGTAAATCTGCACGTCGGGCAGGAGCGCGAGCAGTGCGGGCTGGCCGGCGAGCGATTTGCGCAGGGCGTCAATCTCCTTGCCCAGCGCGGCGGCTCCGGCGGTGAGTTCAGCCTTCACGTCGGCGGGCACGACTACGCCGGGCGGCGGGTTGAGCTTCCGGGGATTGGGCTGGAGGTTGGCGGGCGGGGCTTTCTTCGCGGGAGCTTTTGGGTCAGCGGCTTTCTTCTCCGCCGCGCGGGTGAGCGCGAGGGACAGCCCGAGTGTCAGTAGGATGGACAACAGCTTCATGGGTGGTGTATCGCAGAGCGCGCGGCGATTGGCCAGCGCGCATTGCAGCCGGAACAGGTTGCAACCGCCAGCCAGCGGCGCATTTCAACGCCACCACTTGCATGAGCCAACCTGAGCAACGCCAGCAACCTGTGCCCGTCGCGGACAACTACGTGCTCGTCGTGGACGACAACCCGGTCATCCGCCAAATATACCGCCGCGCGCTCGCGCAGCAGCAGCTCACCGTGGTCGAGGCGGAGAGCGGCACGCGCGCGATGACGCTCATGGAGCGGACGCGACCAGGCTACGTGGTGCTGGACTTGATGATGCTGGACATGGATGGCTTCGAGTTCCTCAAGCGGATACGTCGCCGGCCCGAGTGGGAGCAGGTGCCCGTGGCCGTCCTCAGTGCCAAGCCGCTCACCGATCAGGAGCGCGCCTTCCTGACGGCGAACGCGCAGCATTACCAGCGCAAGAGCGAGGTCGCCTGCGCGGAGGTGGCTGCGCTGGTGGGCAAGGCGATGAAGCCGTGAGGGGCAAAGCGGTGCAGCAGACGACGTGAGGAGTCTCTAACTAACTCGTTCGCACCGGAGGAAGATGGAGACTCCTCACGTTGTCTCATACGCGGAACTATTTCCGCTCGCCTCCGCCCAGGCTTCCGCAAAATCTCTCTCGCGTGCAGCTCGACCTGTTCAGCCGTCTTCTCAGCCGCGTGCGCCCCAATGCGCCGGCGACTTCGCTGCGCGTGGGGGAAGCGGAGCTGCCGATCGAGATCGTGCGGAATCCCAAGGCCCGGCGCTACATCCTGCGGCTCACGCCCGAGCGGGTGGTGCGCGTGACCGTGCCGCGCGCTGGCAACCGTGCGGAAGCGTTCGCGTTCGCGCTTCGGCAGACGGCCTGGCTGGAAAAGCAACTGGCGAAGCCGCCACGCTCTCGCCACGCGACCGAGTGGCAGCACGGGACGGAGATTCTATTTCGCGGTGAGCGCGTCGCGTTGCAACTGGATACCCACGTGAGCGGTTGCGTCGTGAAGTTCGCGGACCAAGCCGTCGCGCTCCGCCAAACGGCGACCAACCTGCGCCCCGCCGTTGAGCGGCACCTCTGGCGGTTGGCGGCGAAGGAATTGCCACCGCGCCTGCTCGAACTCGCCGCGTCGCTGCAAGTCACCGTTCAGCGCGTCACGGTGCGGAACCAACGGTCGCGCTGGGGCAGTTGCTCGCGGGCCGGGACCATCTCGCTGAACTGGCGACTCGTGCAGACGCCGGACTTCGTGCGCGACTACATCTGCGTCCACGAGTTGATGCACCGGCGCGAGATGAACCACTCGGTGCGCTACTGGCGGCATGTGGCCGAGGCGTTCCTGCGCTGGGAGGAGGCCGAGCGGTGGCTCAAGGCGAATGGCGGCTTACTGCGGTGAAGGTGCCGGCGATTTGCAATCACCGTAGGGCGCGTGCGAAGGCAGCGAACCGTTGTGCTACCAGATGCTGCGGACGGCGGGTGCAAACCGCCGGCACTCGCGCTTGCCGTCCGTGAGCGGAACGGCCTACGCTTGGCCCATTCAATCACATGAAACCACTGCCCATTCTCGCCGCGTTACTCCTCGCCGCCATCACCTCCGTCTCCGCCGCCGACAAGTCCCTCATGGACGGCGTCAAGCGCATCGTCTTTCTCGGTGACAGCATTACTTACGCGGGGCAATACGTGGACATTCTGGAGGCTGCCTTCCGCGTTGAGCATCCCGACCGCGCGGTCGAGTTCATCAACATCGGTTTGCCCAGTGAGACCGTCAGCGGCTTGAGCGAACCGGGCCATGCGGGCGGCGCGTTTCCCCGCCCCACCGTCCACGAGCGCCTTGACCGCGTGCTCGCCAAGGCCAAGCCCGACCTCATCGTCGCCTGTTACGGGATGAACTGCGGGATGTATTATCCGTTCAGCGAGGAGCGCTTCGCCAAGTATCGCGAGGGCATGGAACTGCTCCGCAAGAAGTCCGCGGCCATCGGCGCAAAGGTCGTTCACATCACGCCGCCGGTCTTCGACCCAATGCCCATCAAGGCCCGCCTTCTGCCCGCCGGCCTGCCGGAATACAAGCAGCCCTTCGAGGGCTACCACACCGTCCTCGACCGCTACTCCGAATGGCTCGTGGGCCAGCGCGCGCAGGGCTGGGTGGCCTTCGACACGCATTTCCCGATGGCGAAGTTCATCGCTTCCGAGCGCGAGCGCGACCCGGCCTTCAAGCTCGCGGGCGACGGCGTCCACATCAACGCCACCGGCCACTGGCTCATCGCGCGCGAGGTGCTGCGGGCGTTCAAGGCCCCCGAGGACAAGCTCGCCGAGGCCAAGGACGGCGCGGGCTTCCTCGCGTCCATCCACCCGCGCGGCGCGGAATTGCTGAAACTCATCGCGCAACGGCAGGGCATCATGAAGGACGCGTGGCTCAACGAGTGCGGCCACCTGCGCCCCGGCATGAAGAAGGGCGTGCCCGTGGCGGAAGCGAAGGAGAAGTGGACCGAGCTGGAGGCGAAGATTGCCGAGGTCGCGAAGGCGAAGTAGGCAGCAGTTGGTCGGCGAAGGTCGCGTAACTCGCAGCCTAAATCACTCGCCGTTCCCGGCGTCAGTTCCAGCCTTCGCGGGCTGCTCTGCTGCGAGGGCGGCGCGGCGTTCCTTGCCGAACTTGGATGCGCCTATCAGCCAGAAGGGCGTGATGATGAGCAACACGCCAATCCCCACTCCACCGCCGAGCTTCTCCGCGCGCGCCTGATTCTCGCGGTCGGAAACCTTGGCCCGGTGAATGACGGTCACGATGGCGACGCCGGCGATGATGGCTACGACCAGACTGACGGCAGTGACGATGAGCGGGAGCTTGAAGTGGCGCATGGTGGTGAAAAAATGAATGCGTTGAGCCAAGACACGGGCGATGGGTGGATGCTATTTCGCCGGGAACGGCGGTCAAGGCTCCAGCACTTTCACGCGACGGGCTTCACCGCCTCGATGCTCGCGGAGAGGACGTAGTCACCGGGGTTCTTGCCGGGGAGCCATTCGTGGATGAACGCGCGGCTTGTGTCCACGGGCTGGATGCGGATGTCCAAGAAGCCCGCGTCGTGCAGCATCGTTTCCAACTCCTCGACGGACGCCGCGCCAGCCACGCAGCCGCAGTGCGCGGCGAGGTCGGCGAAGTTGTTGGCGGGCAGGTCGGCGGTGCGGACGGTGTCGGCGATGGCCAGTCTGCCGCCGGGCCGGACCACGCGGAAGGCGTCGCGGAAGACGCGCGGTTTGTCAGGCGAGAGGTTAATGACTCAGCCGGAGAGGAGGACAAATGCGCGAGGGGATAATCAGGAAGGCTTGGCTCGTGCGGCATAATTTAGTGTCCTGCTGGCCCCGAGCCGGGTGGGAGCGAGGCTGGAAGGACGCCGCTCCAGTGGCTTTCCTCGCGCTCCGCGTCGTTCCCGGAACCTCGTTGTCAGTAAATCGGGCGCAAATCGGGCGCAACGCTTGACACCCCCCCTTCCTTCGCTACCCTGCGCGTTCCGCTTTTTGGCGGGGCCGTTGGTGCGCCACCGGTAAGAACGACGCAGGAAAGCCTTAAGCCTATGAAACGCCAGTATCAACCGTCGAAAATTCGCCGTCAGCGCCAGCATGGTTTCCGTGCCCGCATGGCCACCCGGGGCGGCCGAAAAGTCCTCGCCAATCGCCGCCGCGTGGGCCGCAAGCGCCTCACCCCGGTGTGAGCCCGTCATGCCTGCCGGCGCGTCCACGCGGTTGACACTTGGGGCCAGCCAGCGGCTCAAGCAGCCACGGGATTTTCTTCGTCTGAAAACTGCTGGCCGTCGCCTAGCTCGGGGCTGCCTGCTTTTGAACTGGGGGGAACGGCCGCCGGAAGGTCGCAGCAGGTTGGGGGTCGTCGCCGCGAAGCGAATTGGCAATGCCGTGGTTCGTGCGCGGGCCAAGCGCTTACTCCGGGAGGTCTTCCGACTCCATCAACATCTATTGCGCGTGCCGGCTGAAGTCGTGCTCGTGGCGCGGAATTCAATCGCCGGCAAGCCCTTCGCGGAGGTGAACCGCGATTATCTGAGCGCCTTGCGCGCCGCTGGCCTCCTCCGGGGCTAGCTGTTTTCGCGCCGCGCCAATTTCCAGTTCACCAGCCCATTTTGAATTTCGCCCAGCATAGCCTGTTGATCGGTCTCCGGCTTTATCAGTGGTTCATCTCGCCGGTGATAACTGCGCTCTTTGGCGCGGCCTGCCGCTTCGAGCCGACCTGCTCGGCCTATGCCATGGAGGCGGTTCGCCGGCGTGGCGCACTGCGTGGTGGCTGGCTCGCGCTTCGACGCTTGGCCCGCTGTCAGCCGTGGGGTGGTTGTGGCTGTGACCCTGTCCCAGCGGCCGATGAACCGGCTGTCCCGCGGTCCGTTACGCAAGCTTCCTTCTAAAATTTTCATGGACCGAAAATCCATCACCATTCTGCTCGTCGCGTTCCTGCTGATTGTCAGCTGGTTCAAACTTGTCGAATTCCTGTATCCGCCACCGCCGCCGCGGCCAATGGTGAAGATGACCAACACCGTGGCCACCGCTACTAATCCGGGGGGCGTCAGCGGCACCAACTTGCCAACGCCCGCGCTGCCAGCGGCTCCAACCGCGCCGACCCAGTGGGTGGCCCCCACGGCGCAGGAGAAATTGCTGGTGCTCGAAACAGCCGAGGTGCGCTACACCTTCACGTCGCATGGCGGTGGCCTGAAGTTTGCCGAGCTTAAACGATTTCCAAAAATCGTCGGCAATCGGAAAGTCACCGAGCCCGACCGTGTGGTGACGCTCAACACGAAGGCTCCCGTCGCAGCCATGACGATTCTTGGGGGTGAGCTGGTGCAGGGTGATGGTTTGTTCACGCTGGCCAAGGCAGGGCAGGGGATGCGTGCGGAAAAGCTGTTGCCCAACGGCTTGCGGGTCGTGAAGGAGTTCACCCCCGGCACCAACTACCTGCTGCATGTGAGTGTCTGGCTGGAGAACACCAAGGGCGAGGCGATCCCGCTTCCGGCGCAGGAATGGGTGTTCGGGACGGCCACCCCGATCAACCCGCTCGACAAGGGGCCGTTGATGAAACTCAGTTGGTATGACGGGGAGAAGAGCGATTCAATCGGCGATGCATGGTTTGAAAATGCCACCCTCGGTTGCTTCCCCGGCACGCGCCGCACGGAGCACAAGGTGGAGGGGAAGATTGTCTGGGCGGCAGCACAAAACCAGTTCTTCACCATGACGGCGGTGCCCAAGCAGGCGGCCGCCCAGCTCCTCACCCGCCACGTTGCTCTGCCGCCTCATGATCGGGCTGATGTGCCCGAGGGCGACACCCCCGTGGCCAAGCCGTTCGGGTTTCAGAGCGCGTTTGTATATCCCGGGCAGACGCTGTTCCCCGGTCCGACCAACGCGGTGCATCGTGAGTTCACATTCTTTGTGGGGCCTAAGGAATACCAAACGCTGGCCCGGCAGGCGAAGCAGATGGGGAACAATTTGGACCTCATCATGGATTACGGCGGGTTCTTTGGCTTCTTCGCCAAGGGGCTGCTCGTCTCGATGAACGGGCTCCACTCCTTTGGCTTGAACTACGCGTGGTGCATCATCGCCATCACCGTTATCATCAAGTTGCTGTTCTGGCCGCTCACCGCCATCAGCACCCGCTCGATGAAGCGCATGAGCGAGCTGGCACCGCAGATGAAGCTCATCCAGGAGAAATACAAGGAAGACCCCGCGAAGGTGCAGCAGAAGACCATGGAATTCTATCGCGAGAACAAGGTTAACCCGATGGCTGGCTGCCTTCCGATGCTCGTGCAATTCCCCGTGTTCATCGGCTTCTACACGATGCTTCAGAGCTGCATCGAGCTGCGTGGACAGGAATTCCTCTGGGCGCACGACCTCTCACAGGAAGACACGGTGGCCTACCTGTTCGGCTTCCCGCTCAACCCGCTGCCCATCGTCATGGCCGTGACCATGTTTTATCAGGCGCGCCTCGCTCCGCCTTCTCCGGGCATGGACCCGATGCAGCAGAAGATCATGAAATATATGCCCATGATGTTCGTGTTCATTCTCTATCGGTTCAGCGCCGCCCTGACCCTTTACTGGACCGTTCAAAACGTGCTTACCATCCTGCAAACGAAGCTCACCAAACTTCAGGACGAAAAGAAAGCCGCCCTTGGCAAAAGCACCCCCGCAAAAATCGAAGCCGAGAAGCCGAAGAAACGCTAGTTATTTCAATCCCAACTCCCTGTCATGCCCACCGAACCCAAAACCATCCTCAACGATCTGCTGAAACTCATGGGCTTCGAGCCCACTCTCACCGAGCAAAAGCTTGATGACGGCGGTCTTTTTCTGGACGTCCAGTGTGCCGATTCCAACCGGCTCATTGGCCGTCATGGGCAGGTGCTGGGCGACCTCCAGTATCTGGCCAACCGCATCTGCTTCAATGCCGATCCCGAGGCCCCGCGCATCACGGTGGATGTGGGCGGCTACCGTGCCCAGGCCCGTGAGGTGCTCATCAAGCGGGCGAAGGAAGCCGCTGACAAGGTCCGCAAGTGGGGCGACATCGTCGAGCTGGAGCCAATGAACGCCTACGACCGCCGCGTCGTGCATCAGGCGCTGCGGGATGATCCGGACCTTGAGACGCAGAGTGTCGAGGTCGAAGGCACCGATAAGAAGGCCATGCTGCTGCGCCCCAAGCGCAAGGAGTAAAGCCCCCGCGAATCGCGTTCAACTCATCCCCTGATCGTGTCAGTCGTCATGGATCTCCCCCGCATCTTCGAGTTGCCGGATGAAGTCTCTGAGTGGGACGACAAGCTCTACTTCACCTTCCTGCAAGACCACCAATTTGGCTATCAAGCCATGCTTGACGACCTGAAGACGCGTGGTCAGGAGCAGTCGGCGGAATACCAGCACTGGCTGGAGCAGTTCAAAACCGTGGAGCACTACCTCGCCCGCGATTTCAACCGCCGCTACCATCAGGGCTGACTGCGGCTATCATCGACGGCACCCGGCTGCTGCTGCCCCGCCGCCGCTTCCTGCGCATGGCGCCCAATCACCCGGCAGCTCCCCGGTTGTGTATGGTTTGCGCCGGGCGCAGGTGGGGCAGGCAGCCCGGTCATGGTAGAGGCCTTGTTCCTGATCCCGGTTGAAGTGCTGCTTCTTGAAGGGTAAGGCCTGCCCGCCGGGGCAAGTGACACACGTCGGCCGCCGCGTCGGAGGGAAGTTTCTCCTTCGGGCACACGGCTTGCCCGTCCTTCGTCTTCCCGCTGGGGTGGCCAGCGGAGTTAGTTGCTGCCGGTCGTTGGCCGCGCGGGCCCCGCGGCCTCGGCTAAGATGAGGCCGTGCTGCACGTCCACCGTCCCCTGCACGTTGTAGTCGCTGGGGTGTTCTGGGGGATGATTTGCCCCGGTGGTGGTACGGAGTCCTTGGCGCGCAGCGCCAAGGACGCAGTGGAACCACCGGGGCAAAGGGCACGATCATTTCTGTTCGCGCACCTGGGCTTTTTGAGCGCGCACGCTCTCGCCCGTAAACTCCAGGATCAGCGAGTGATGCACGAGCCGGTCGATCGCGGCCATGGTGGTCATCGGGTCCTTGAAGATCTGGTCCCACTTCGAGAACACAAGGTTGCTCGTGATCATCACGCTGCGCCGCTCGTAGCGCTCCGCCAGGAACGTGAAGAGCACCTCCGGGTAGTCCGCGGCGCATTGTAAAAACGGATCAGCCTGCGCGATCCCCGACGGGAACCATTTGGGCCGCCGAACCGACGAAATTACTATTCAGCCTCGCAACCTCACGGCTTCTTGCCGATCGCGAAGAGATGCTTCACCCCGCGCACATACAGGCGCCCTTCGGCAAAGGCCGGAGAGGCATCCGCGGGCTCCCCCAGGGGAGACGCGGCGATCTCCTTGAATTCCTTGCCTGCGGCCAGAACGTGCATGATGCCTTTCTTGTCCAAGGCGTATACGCGGCCGTCGGCAAAGGCCGGAGAGGCGTGAAATCCTGTTTTAAAGTCATGTGCCCAGCTCCTCGTTCCATCCTGCACATCATGGCAGGCGATCAGCCCGTCGCCAGTGGCGAAGAAGACGCGGGCGGCGGCGACAAGCGGGCTGGCCATGGCGGGAAGGTCTTCGGAGGCGGTCCAGAGCACACTGGTCGCCGTTACATTTCCCTCACCGCCCGGCAGGATCGCCGCGCCCTTGGCATTCTCCATCGCCGCCACCACCAAGCCGTCCCCGAATGCCGGCGACGGCGTCACATCCCCCCAGAGACACTTGACCCGCCAAAACTCTTTCCCCTTTTCGGGATCGTAGGCGATTACCCATGGGTTGCCGGTGGTGATCAGCTCTTCGCGTTTGCCAGCCTTGATTACGATCGGCGTGGACCAGCTGTTGGGCACCGGGCGCGGCGTGGTCCGCCAGATCTCTTTGCCAGTCGCGCCATCCAGGGCGATGAGTGCCGAGAGCTTCTCATCCGCCATGCCCCCCTGGTCGAGTTGCACGATCAGGAGCGGCCCGTGCGTGAGCAGGGAGGCCGTATGGCCGTAGGCGTTGGCCGGGGTGCCCAAGTTCCTAGCCCAGACCAGGTTCCCCTCGAAGGAGAACGCCGCGACGGCTCCCGTGGCGAACATAGCATAGACGAGTCGGCCATCCGTAGCCATCGTCGAGGCGGCATAGCCACCGCGGGAATTGTCGTCCGAGAAGACCGTTGGCACCGCGGCAGGGCTGTCGCCAACCTTGGAGATTGGCTTTCGCCAGAGGATGGTCCCGGCTAGGACATCGAGGCAGTAGACCTCACAGCGATCCTTGTCGGCGCCGCTCAGAAAGATACGGTCCTTCCAGACGATCGGCGAGCTGTGCCCGGGCAGCGGGAGCTCTGTCTTCCAGAGGATGCCTTTGCCGCTCGCTCCGTCCCACTCGACGGGCACATCCTTGTGGGAGGAGACGCCCAGACCGCCCGGCCCGCGGAAACGTGGCCATTGGGAGCGCATCTCATCGGTGGAGGCCAAGGGGGACAACGGCGGCTTGTCGACTTCAGCCGCTTGCGCCGGGAGACCCGGCAGCATCCCGCACAGCAACGTCATGAGTGGCAGGACCGTCGCAACGCGCAACACGCTCGCTGCTCGTGCCGGGGCCGGTGTAAACCTGCTTCTGTAATTTGTCTTTCTTCCCTCCAGCTTCACCCCTTTGGGGTGAGGCGGAGCGAAGGCGAGCGTAGCGAGCCGAGCGCAGCCGAACCCCAAAGGGGTGAAGCTGCTCCGCACGCGCAAAACTGGTCG
>CAMCFN010000030.1 GCA_945874145.1 Akkermansia muciniphila | reverse complement strand
GGCGAGCCGTTCCACTTGGTTCCCCACGTCGTGCGAAATGCCCACTTCAGCCCGATCATTTGTGTTCAGGCTGGTGAGCACGGTCACGCCACGCACGAGCGGCTGCGACTTGCCGGTGCGCAATGCCGCCGCGGCGGCCTGCTGCGCGGCCTGCATCATGGCCAGCCCGCCGCTGGTGTGGATGGTTAGCATTTGCACATCCAACCGGACGGCCGCCTCCACGGCCTTGGCCACGGTGTTGGGAATGTCGTGGAACTTGAGGTCGAGGAAGACCGCCGCGCCCGTGTCCCGGATGCGGCGCACGATCTCGGGACCGGTGGCGACGAAGAGTTCCTTGCCGACCTTGAACGCGCCGACCACGGGCGCGAGCTGTTGCACCAGACCAAGGGCCGTCTCCAAGTGCGGCACGTCGAGAGCGACGATGATGGGATTGCGAAACTCGGGCATAGTTCGGCGTGGTAGAAGCGGGCGGAGCGGTGACTTACCAGAGAAACGATTTCTGCTCGGCAATCTGGTTTTGGCCCTCCCAGAGGGTGACCCGCCAGCCAGTGAGGCCGCCTAGGCGTTGAAACGCCTCCGGGTCCAGCTTGAGTTCGGCCCAGCCACCGTTGCCCCACCGGGCTTTCACCGGGGTTTCGATGACGAGTGGCTGGGTGACGCCGGCCTTGCCGCCGCGCGCTTCCACCCGGAGGCGCAGGCCCTCCGGCTTCCCGCCGGTCGCGGACCATTGCACGTCAAACCGCAGGCTGCCGACTTCCTCGGGGTGCTTGCGCAGGTGCGCCTGATAGGCATCGCGCTCGAAAAGGCTGGGCGAGAGCGCGTGCCGACCTTTTTGGTCCAGATAATGGGGAAGCACCTTGAGCACTCGTCCGCTGGCCGCGTTCACGATCACGGCGGAGGCGATCAGGAGGAGTCCAATCAATCCATTGAGGCTGCGCATGGCGGGGAGGATAACGGCCGCATTTCCGAAGACAACGGCGATCTGCTGTAGATTGAAAGCGACTCCCCGGGGCGCGGCGTTCAGGCCGCTTCACCGTCCGAACGGCTGTGGCGAAACGACTGGGTTGTGGAACTCGGAAGTTGAAGCGGCGTGAACGCCGCGCGCCGGTCATCAGCCCAGCAACCCAGCCAGCGGCCGGCCTTCTTCGAGCAGGTTGTAAGGGCGGCCCTGGAAATCAACGGCGTCCAAGTTGTCGATGCCCATCGCGTGGTAGACGGTCTTGGTGATGTCCTCCGGGCCGATGGGCGTGTCAGCCGGATACTCAGCACGGGCATCGGTTTTGCCGAAGATCTGGCCGCCCCGGATGCCACCACCCGCCATCACCACACTCATGCAAGCGGTCCAGTGATCCCGTCCCGGCTCGCCCTTGCCGCGCGTGCGGGGATCGCCGATCTTCGGCTTGCGGCCCATCTCGCTGGTCACGAGCAACAGTGTCGAGTCGAGCAAGCCGCGTTGCTGCAAGTCTTCCACCAAGGCCGAGAAACCCCGGTCAAACTCCGGCAGCAAGTTCTCCTTGAGGCAGTTAAAATTGTTGCCGTGCGTGTCCCAGCCGCCGCCGCTGAGACACTTCTTGGCCACCGCCTCGTCGTCCTCCGCCCAAAACACCGTGATGAACGGCACCCCCGCCTCGACGAGCCGCCGCGCCATCAGGAGCCCGGTGCCGTTGATGGTCTTGCCGTAGCGCTCCAACGTCGCCGGCTTCTCGGTCGCGATGTCGAACGCGCCGGCGGTCTCGCTCGACGCCAGCAGCGAGAAGGCCTTTTCCTGCTGCCGGACGTAATTGTTCACCACCGCTTCGTGGTCCAGCTCGCGCCGCGCGGCATTGACTGCGTCGAGCAAGCTGCGCCGATCCCCCATGCGTCCGGTGGTGATGCTGGCGTCCAGCGACAGCGTCGGCGCGGTGAACCGCAACGGCTGCTCGCGGCTGCCGGCCACGAAGAACGGATCAAACTCCATCCCCAGCCGACCGGCGAACTGACCCGGCCGCGTGTAAGGGGCCTTGCTGGGCTTGAACGGCAGCGTGATGACCTGCGGCATCTTCTGATGCGCGGGCCGTTTCGACCCAATGACACAACCCATGTGCGGCCAGTCCGTCGGGTAAGGTCGCCGGTCGTTTCCCTGCTGGCGAAAGGTGTCGTCCGGCGCATGCCCGGTGAGATTGTAGTAATAGCCCGCGTGGTGATCGCCCGTGGCCCGACCGAAGTCCGTGACGCCGTGAACGAGCGCCAGATGATGGGCCTGCTTGGCCGTCATCGGCAGATGCTCGCAAATGCGGACCTCCGAAGCCGAGGTGCGCATCGGTCGGAACTCGCCTCGGTATTCCTGCGGGGCCTCGGGCTTCATGTCCCACATGTCAATGTGCGAGGAACCACCGCAGAGGAAAAATAGAATCGTGGACTTGGCCGGCGTGCGTCTCGGAGTGATCGGGACAGAACCGCCCCCGGAGTTGCCATAGCTCAACCCCGCCAACCCCAACGTGGAAGCCACCATGAACGAGCGGCGGCTCTGGCCGGTTGGGAATAGCGGGCTTTGCATGCGTCAAAAGCCGACGCCCGAAGGCATGCAGCCATTCGACTGCGAGCCTTACCCACCGCCTCAAGCGCTAAACGCACGCCTCTGGTGGTCGCCACGAAGAACGGACAAACTCCATCCCCAGCCGTAGCTCAATTCCGGTTCCGCACCACAAAACCCTTGCAGCCGAATGCCCGAGCTAAGCAAGTTCCATAAATGAAGCCACTTGCTTCCGTAGTATGTGCGGCATTGTTCATCGTCTGGGAAGCGCTCGCTGCGGCTCCAAAAGAATTTACGTCGCTGACACACGAGTTGCTCAAACAGAAGCCTGCCGAACGCGGGATGCCAGCCGTGTCTGAGGCAATTCGCGTTAGTATGATTGGCGAGTTGCGACGAGCTAAATCTGACGCGGCAATCAGCCTGGAGTTTGGGGCGACAAGGATTGCCGTCCTGCTCATGGATCTTGGAGATAAAGACACCATGATCGAATATGTTGCTCGTCTGCGCCGAGAGAAGGACGGTTTTGCCCATAATGGAATGCAAACTGATTTAAGCCTGTCTCGGCACCCTGAGCTGCTGCCCATACTAAGCACCAACCTATTTCTCGATGAGCCTGTCGAAGCTCGAATGGATGTGGATTATCAAGTGTGGCCTGCCTCTGTCGCTGCGGCCTCAATCTTCGTTTCGATCTTGAGTCGTAGCGGAGAGTTTGATGGTTCAATTAAGCGCTGGCTCGAAAGTGAACGCGCGCAAAAACCCGATTTTCACACCCAACGGGAGCTGATCAGATCCTTTTGGAAGGAGAACGCTCACTACTTTGCGTCCAAGAACTATGCTGCCGCCCGACCGCCAGCCCCGACCGCCACCAGTCCAGCACCAACCGCGCCGTCGGTTCCAGCAGTTGCGCGCCCACCCGCCAAACGCGTCCAGTCGGGCACAGGCACCAACCGCACCGCCACTGTCCCGGCCACTTCAACAGCCCCTGCCCTAGCCGTGACGCCCGCTCCGGGCACCGCTCCTTCAGCCGCGATCTGGCCTTGGCTGCTGCTGGCCATCAGCACCGTCGGCGGCTGGCTCTGGTGGCGCTCCCGGCATTAGCCCCGCCAAGCAGCTCCCTGCGGCCCATTTGGCGTTGTTCGCAACCTGCTTGCGGGCTTGGTTGGGGCCATAGGTCGGCGGTCACAGACCACCGCTACAACCTCGCCAAGGGCAAGGGGACTTGATTAAGCCAGCAGGCCCGCCACCACTTTCCCGGCCACATCCGTCAGGCGATGTTCCCGGCCCTGAAACTTGTAGGTCAACCGCGTGTGTTCGATGCCCAGCAGGTGCAGCATCGTGGCGTGCAGATCGTGAACATGGACGGGGTTTGCCACCACGTTGTAGCCAAATTCGTCCGTGGCCCCATGCACCGCCCCGGCACGAATGCCGCCACCCGCCGCCCAGGAGGTAAAGGCACGCATTTGGTGGTCGCGACCATAGTTCTCCGCCTGTGAGTCACCTTGCGCCATCGGGGTGCGGCCGAACTCGCCGGACCACACGACCAGCGTGTCCTTGAGCAGGCCCCGTTGCTTCAGATCGCGCAACAGCCCGGCACAGGGTTGATCCACCTTTTTGCACTCCTGAATGATCCGGCCTTGGATGCCATCGTGATGATCCCAGCCACGGTGATACAGTTGGATGAACGGCACCCCCCGTTCCGCCAGCCGCCGGGCCAGCAGGCAGTTCGCCGCAAAGGTGCCGGGCTTGCGCACCTCCTCGCCATACAGCTCCAGCACGCTCTTGGGCTCCTTCGACCAGTCGGTCAGCTCCGGCACGCTCGTCTGCATGCGGAAGGCCATTTCATACTGGGCGATGCGCGTGGCGATCTCTGGATCACCCGTGGCCGCCAGATGCACTTCATTCAACTCGCGGATGCTGTCGAGAATGCGGCGGCGAACGGGGCTGCTCATGCCCGGCGGATTCGCCAGGTAAAAGACCGGCTCACCGGGCGAACGAAGCTGCACGCCTTGATGGAGGGTGGGCAGAAACCCGCTGCTCCAATAACGCGCCTTCACGTTTTGATCCTGCCCCTGGCCGGACAGCAGCACCATGTAGGCGGGAAGGTTCTGGTTCTCGCTGCCGAGCCCGTAGGACAACCACGATCCCATCGCAGGCCGGCCCGGAAGCTGATGTCCGGTCTGCATGAAGGTCACGCCGGGATCGTGATTGATGGCGTCGGTCTGCATGGAGCGGATGAGCGTGATTTCATCCATGACTTTGCGCAGGTGCGGCAGCAGATCACTGACTTCAGTCCCGGCCTTGCCGCACTTTGCGAACTTCCGGTGCGTGCCCAAGATCACCAGCGGGGCTCCCTGCAACTGCGCCACGCGCTGCCCTTTGGTAAGGCTGTGCGGCATCGGTTCACCCCAGAGCTTGTTCAGCTTCGGCTTGGGGTCAAAGGTTTCAAACTGCGATGGCCCGCCGCCCATGAAGAGGAAGATGACCCGCTTGGCACGCGGCTGGTGATGAAGCTCTTTCAACACCCCTCCCGCAGCGCGCGGCGGCTCGCCGCGCAATCCACCGGCGGCCTGCAGAAAGCCCAGCGCACCCAAGCCGAACGCACCCCGTTGCAGAAACAGCCGGCGCGTCGCTGGATTTAAGGAGCCGTGGTTCATTCCTTGGTCAGGGTTTCATCCAAGTTCAAGAGCGCGTTGCAGACACATTGCCAGGCGGCGTGTTGCGCCGGGTCCAGCTTGGCTGGCCGCATGAACTCCCCCACAGAGACCAACTGCTTCGCGGCGGCCACCTCGGTTTGGTAGTGGCGCAAGGCATCGGCATGCAGGGCGAGTAAGACTTTTACCTCCGACCCGCTTGGCTCCCGCGCCAGCACGAGCCGGAAGGCCCACCGCAGCCGGCCCGCATCATCCGCCGTCGCGCCTTCGAGCAGCCGCTGCGCGAGGACGCGGGCACACTCGACCAGCAGGGTTTCATTTAACAAAGCCAAGGCCTGCGTCGGCGTGTTGGTCACGGGTCGCCGGGCGGTGCAGGCATCGCGGGTGGGCGCGTCCAGCACGGCGAGATACGGGTGCAGCACCGAGCGTTTCCAGAACATATAAACCCCACGCCGATACAGCTCGCCGTCGTGGTCTTGGATGTATTTGAGGCTTTCCGCGAAGGCGAACTCCCGCCAGAGATCCGGTCCCGGTTGATAGGTAAGCACGCTGCGGCCCGCCGGGGCGCGCCCCCGATCCAGCAGGCCACTGGCCGCGAGTGCGGTGTCGCGAATGAACTCCGCCGGCAGACGGAAACGCGGCCCCCGCGCCAGCCAGCGGTTTTCGGGATCGTCCTGCGCGGCCGCTTGGGATTGGCGCGAGCTTTGCCGATAGGTCGCACTGGTCACAATCAACCGCAACGTTGCCTTCACATCCCAGCCGCTGTCCATGAACCGCAGCGCCAGCCAGTCCAGCAGCTCAGGATGGGTTGGCGGCTCACCCTGTGCGCCAAAGTCTTCGCCCGTTTTCACAATGCCCGTGCCAAAAATCATCTGCCACCACCGGTTCACCGTGACCCGCGCTGTCAGGGGATTTTCCCGCACCGTCAGCCAGCGGGCCAACTCCAGCCGGTTGGTGGGAGCCGCCAGCCCCAGCCCGTCAAATACCACCGGCACCCCCGCTGTGACCGGCTCGCCCCGACGCCGGAAATCGCCTCGGAGCAGGACATGCGTGGGTTTTGGCTGTGAGGGTTCGGCCATGATGCGCAGTTGGGAGCTGTCCTTTGCGGCTCGTGCGTGCCGCGCTTGCGCCGCCTCCACGACGAGTTGAGCCGCATCAATCTCCGGGATGTGTAGCTCTCGAAAGACCCGGCGAATCATCGTCAGGTCATTCGTGGAGCGCTGGGCCACCGGAATTTCCAATTGCTTGCTCTCCAGGTAGCGTTCGAGGCGATTCCGATGGATGGCAGATTCGCTCGCCCCGAAGACAATTTCCTCGCGGGTGTGGGCCGGGATCAGCTTGACCAGCAGCCGGTGGCGGCCAGCGGGAACGCGGATGTTGAACAGTTTGATAGATCCAGGAGTTTCAACGTCACGCCCTGAGTCATGCACCAAGCGGTCGTTCAGCCACACTTTCACCGCCACGTGCGGGTTCACCCGACAGCGAACGATTCCGCTCGTGGTCGTGGCCACATCCCGCCGGAGGTAAGTGACCCCTTCGCGGGCCGGGAACTTGACATCGTTCGTGGCCTGCTCCGGGCGCGGCACCCATTGGAACAGCCGGGCCGCAGCCCGATCCCCATCCACCTGTGCGCGTTCCGGGGGGAACCGCTCCGACTCCGCATGGCCATCGGGCTGATACGGGCCGGCCATCTGCCAGTCGCCCAACCGCATCGGCTCCAGCTTGGTTTCCCGGAGGCGCTGCTCCCAGCCCGCCTGCGCCCGATCCCAATCCGAGCGCGGCTCATAATACAGCTTCCGCAAGGCCGCCTGCTCCTGCTGCAAAGCAGTTTCAGCCGCTTCCAGTTCGTCCAGTTTTCCGGGCGGGACAATGCGTAGCAGAGGCGCCGCCGCCGCACCATTGGCGAGCGGGTTGCCCGGCAGTTGATCGAAGAACGCGAACATCCGGTAAAAGTCCCGCGTGGGCAGCGGATCGTATTTGTGGTCGTGACACTCGGCGCAGGCGAGGGACAAACCCAGCCACACTGTGGCCGTGGTGCTCACCCGCTCGGCCGCGTAGCGCAGCCGGTATTCCTCAGCATCAGCCCCCATTTCCGAAGTGGTCGGTCCATTGCGCAGGAAGGCAGTCGCCATCAATTGCGACTGGCTCGGATTCGGCAGCAAATCACCAGCAAGCTGCTCGCGCGTGAACTGATCGAAAGGCAGGTTCCGGTTGAAGGACTCAATGACGTAATCACGATAGCCGTGCATCTCGCGGAGATGGTCGTCATGGTAGCCGTCCGAGTCCGCGTAACGGGCGAGGTCCAGCCAGTGCTGGGCCATACGTTCCCCGAAATGCTTGGAAGCCAGCAACCGGTCCACCAGCCGCTCAAAGGCCTGCGGGGCGGCATCGGCCAGAAAGTCATCCACCTCCTCGGGTGACGGAGGCAGCCCGGTGAGGTCGTAACTCACGCGGCGGAGCAGCGTCACCCGGTCGGCTTCGGCTGCCGGCTGCCAGCCGCGTCGCTCCATCGCGGCAAGGGTGAACTGGTCCACTTCGTTGCGCACCCACGCAACCCGCGTCACCACTGGAGAAAGCGGCAAGCGTGGCAGCGTCCACGCCCAACCCGGCGACCAGACAGCCCCTTGCTCCACCCAACGTCGTAGCCACGTCACTTGCGCGGCAGTGAGTGGCTTGCCGCTCTTGGGCGGCGGCATCACCTCGCTCACATCCGCCGCAGCAATGCGCCGAAGTAACTCGCTTTGCTCCGGATGGCCCGGGGTGACGAGCCGAGCACCATCCTTGGCTACGCCCGCCAAGCCTTCGCGGGTGTCGAAACGCAAACCGGCTTTACGCGTCGCCGCATCGGGCCCGTGACAGGCGAAACAGTGCTCCGAAAGGAGGGGGCGAATATCGCGGTCAAAACTGACCGGAGCTTGCCCAGTATCCGCCGCGAGGACGCCTGCCCGCAGGACAAGCGCAGCCCCAAGCAGCAAGGGAAACAAGCAAACGCGGTGGTTCATTGGCCTTCGGGTGACAGCTTATGTGGCAGACGCCGGAGCGGCAAGCGCGGCCAAGGGTTCGTGATACACGAGGATCGTCGTTCACCGCGCCCCGGGAGCAAGCTGTGCCCGAAACCAAGCACCCAGTTCCGAAATCCTCGTGGACAACCCTGCGGACGACGAACATGATTTGCAGTCAGCAGTCCATGAGTGATCCCACGTCCCCCAATCCCGAGCTGGAAAATCTCAAAGCCCAGGTGCAGGCCTTGCGGGACAGCGAACGCCGGCTCATGGACACTGTCAAAGTGGCCGCCGGCTTGATGCTCGGCCTCTCGGCAGTGCTCGTCGTCTTCTCTTGGTTCGCCAGCCACAAGAATTACGAGCACGACAAGCAGGCGATGCAACGGGCCTTGGAGGCCACCAGCGAACAGCGGCAGGCCGCGCTCTTCCGCGAACTGAACACCTCGCTGACGCCCCGGTTCACGGCCCAAGATCAAGCGGTGGAGCGCAAGCTCGCCGAATTGACCCAGTCCCTGCGCAGCCAGATGGCCGGGCTGACCAATTCCTTCACCAACGCCCAAGTCCCGGGCGAAGACGTCAACCGCAAGATCCAACTGATGGCGGAACTGATCGAACGGCGCAGCTCGCACCCGTTCGGCTTGCTCTATTTCGACTACGCCATCCGCGCCGCCAACGCCAAAAACTTCCCGGCGGCGACCGAATACTTTCTGGCCTCAGCCGCCGCCTTCCTGCGCTCGAACGACGAGTTAAACCTGAACACGAGTCTCGCGCGCGTCACACAGCTTGGTTTCCCCAATGTCCGGGCAGATGACTTCGCGACCCGGCCCGCATTGGAGGAGAAGTTCACCCAGCTCCACGATGCCTTGGACAAGGCGAACGTGAACGGAAAATTCACCGTCGCGCTCGGTGATTTGCGCCGCGAATACGGCGAGGCGAAAAAGCGGACGAAGGCGAAGTAGCTGGCTTAGTCAGGACTTTGCCGACGCTGGCCGGCCATCAGGCAGGACAAGGTGCTGGCCAGATAATCACGGAGCCCACCGCGCGCCACGATGGCATCAATCAACCCCCGGTCCAAAAGAAACTCAGCGGTTTGGAAGCCCGGCGGCAACTCTGCTTGGGTCGTGTCCTTAATGACTCGCGGTCCCGCAAAGCCAATCATGGCTCCCGGTTCAGCAATGATGAGATCGCCCAAGCTCGCGTAGCTCGCCATCACACCGGCGGTGGTGGGGTGGGTCAGCACGCTGATGTAAGGCAGGCGGTTGCGGGCGTGGTAGGCTAGCGCGGCGCTGGTCTTGGCCATCTGCATCAGGCTGAACATGCCTTCATACATACGGGCCCCGCCGCTGGTGGAAATGATGACCACCGGCAAGCCCCTGGCCGTGCCAGCCTCGATCAAGCGGGTGAGCTTCTCGCCCACCACCGAGCCCATTGACCCGCCCAAAAACCCGAAGTCCATCACCCCCAACGCCAACCGTTCCGTGCCGATGCTGCCGATGCCGGTGATCACGGCGTCCTTGAGACCCGTGCTCTTCTGATAAGCCGCCAGCTTGGAAGTGTAGGTGGCCACGCCCGTGAACTTGAGGATGTCCACACTGGTCATGCCCGCATCCATCTCCTCGAAGGAGCACGTCTCGACGAGCGAGTTGATGCGCTCCCGCGAGCCAATGCCGAAGTGATGGCCACACTTGGAGCAAACCTTGAGGTTTGCATCCAGCTCCTTGTCGTATAGCATGGTGGCGCACTTCGGGCACTTCGTCCACACGCCCTCCGGGATGTCGCGCTTGCGCGACTTGCCGGTGGTGAGCTTCGGCTTCTTGAGGAAAGAAGTTTCGGTGGCGTGCTCAGGCGGGGTGACGGCGGCAGGAACCGCCTCCACATCCTGCAATTTACGGGTCAAAGAGTTGCTGGCCATAGGCTTACGCCCGCACGAATGCAGGCGTATTGAACGGGTGTGATACTGGCGTTTCCAACGGGGGGTTCAAAGGAAATTTTCGCGAGCCCAGCGCCAAATCCTCAAGCCACGGCCGCCAGCGCGGCCTTCGCATCCGTCGGCCGCCCGCATTCGTTGAGGACCTGGCAGAAGGCCGAAAGCAGGAGCCGGAGGTTTTCGCGCGAAGAAGTCTCGCCCATCAACCCGACCCGCCAGATCTGCCCCTTCAACGGCCCCAAACCAGCGCCTACCTCAATGTTGAAATCCGTCAGCAAACGTTTGCGCACAGCCAGCTCCTCCACCCCGCCGGGCACCCGGACCGGGTTGAGCTGCCAGAGCTGGTGCCCCTCCTGATTGGCGAGCTCCAGCCCAATGGCCGAAAGCGCCGACTTCAAAGCCAGATGGTTCTGCTTGTGCCGCCGCCAACGGTTCTCCAAGCCCTCCTCCAGCACGAGGCGCAACGCCGCATGCAGGCCGTAGTTCATGGTGATTGGGGCCGTGTGATGATAGACCCGCTCCTGCCCCCAGTAGGAGGCCAACAGGTTCACATCGAGATACCAGCTCTGCACCTTCGTGCGACGCTGGCGAGCGACCTCCAGCGCGCGCGGACTCAGCGACACCGGGGAAAGCCCCGGCGGGCAGCTCAAGCACTTCTGCGTGCCGCTGTAGGTGGCGTCCACCGCCCACTCATCCAACCGCACCGGACACCCGCCCAGCGAAGTCACCGTGTCCAGCAGCAACAAGGCGCCGGCCGCGTGCGCCAGCTTTGAAATCTCCTCCACCGGAGTCAGCGCACCCGTGGATGTTTCGGCATGGACGATAGCGACGAGCTTGGGCCGGGAGACTTTTCGCAAAGCCTCGGCGATCTGCTCCGGGGTAATGATCTGGCCCCACGGCGACTCCACCTTGGTCACCCGCGCCCCACACCGCTCTGCGACGTCCACCATGCGGGTGCCGAACACACCGTTGACCCCTATGATCACCTCGTCACCCGGCTCCACCAAGTTCACGAAACAGAATTCCATTCCCGCACTCCCCGTGCCGCTGACGGGAAACGTCATCTCGTTGCGCGTCAGGAAAACCGCACGCAGCATGCTCTTGATCTCCTCCATCATCTTCACAAACACCGGGTCCAGATGCCCGACAAGTGGCTGGGCCATGGCTTGAAGCACTTCGGACGGAACATTGCTAGGTCCCGGTCCCATGAGGATGCGGGCGGGCGCTTTGAAAGCAGGCGGAATTTCCATGCCGCGCATGATAAACCCGCGCGGACCGGATCGGCAATCCCTTTGGCATCCGCGCGGACTGGTTCTGCGCAACTCTGTTTTTGCGCTTGCAGCTTCGTCCATCGATCGGGAATTCTCCCGCCTCGGTTTTGCGAACGCCGCAGGAGAAGGTTTTCCTGGTGCCCGACGGTGTCGCACGCGCGGTTAGCTCAGTGGTAGAGCATTACCTTGACACGGTAGGGGTCGCAGGTTCGAACCCTGCACCGCGCACCATCGAAAACATTGAGAGAAATGGGATTTCCCCTAGTAAAACCAAGGCTTTCACCCTCGTTCCCGGTATTGCAGATTTCCTCAGGGCGTCCGCTTCAGCGACGGAATAAGTTCTAATGCACGGCACCAAAGCGGCACCAAAGCCGTATTATTCCCCATCAACGAAAAAGTTGTGCGTGCAATACAAAGGCGCAGGGTAGCCTCGTGAATACAAACCCAAAAGCTTTGAAGAAGCAGGAATCACCGTGGAGTTTCCGGCCCGATGACGACGTGCGCAGGCTGGTTGCCGACGCCATCGCAGCAACTGGAATCGACCGCTCCGAACTCGTCACCGCGCGCTCCGCAAGTGCGGCGCGAAGGTGATTGCCGAGGTTTTCACCGAGGTTCGCGAGCGCGAACAAAAATGGATTCAGGCGCGGAAGTCGGCCTCCGCCCCGGCCGTCAGTTCAAGTCTCGACGCTGTTTCGTCGGCGGCAACGGACGCCGCGAGGCTGGCGGCTGAGAAAGCAGCGCCGAGGCCCCGCGCGCGAGGCCGAGACGGATATGTTGAGGCAACCCCTGCACCATCTGACGCAGGAACTCGGCCGCGCCGTTGACACAGGCGGTGTTGTCCGGCCGCAGCCAGTAATTGACGACAACTTGGCTTCCGCCAGTCCGGCGAACAGCGGCCGTTGACACGGCTTGAAGCGCGTCGCGGGTAGCCCAGATCCACGCCGCCGCAAAACAGAGCAATACCCAGGCACACAGCCTAAGAATGGTTTTGCTGGGGCTTATGGATTGGATGCTGGGGCTTTTTCGAGCGCGGCGGCTGCCCCATTCCACCGATAGACCGTCAACGCCTTTAACTCGCGGATGAACAGTTCATCATCGGCGGCAGCCAGATGCGCCCACGTTTCCGTGTCGGCCAATTTGCGCTGATCGATCAGCTCAAACTTTTCCTTGTTCGCCCGGAGGAGAATCAGAACGCCGCGTTGATCCAGCCCGAGCATTCGACCGCCCTGCGCGACGAGGCTCCAGTATTTGCCGAAGGAAGGGCCGCTGGTCCAAAGCTCGCGCCCGGTTTCCACCTCAATGGCCATCACGCGCTGGCTTTTCAAATGTGTGTAGGCAACGCCATCCATCACGACGGGCGTGCTCATGTAGCCTTGCGCCTTGTGCCGCCAAGCTTCCGCGATGGCAAACGTGCCATCGGATTCCTTCACTTTGAAACCGATCGTCTTGCCGCCATAGGTGCTGCTGAAAATCGTGTCCTTGTGCACGACGGGAGTAAGGATGTTCATGCCCCGAAACGCCTCCACCGGCTGCTCCCACAGGATCTTCCCATCGGCGGGCGCAACGCCCGCAAGCTTCTCGCGAGTTTGCACGATCAGTTGGCGCTTGCCCGCTAGCGTAGCGAAAACGGGCGAGGAAAAGACGCTGCCCCACATCCCTCCCTTGTCCTGGAGCGTGCGCCAGATAACTTCACCGGTGCGCTTGTTGAGCTTCACGAAACTCGCTCCGGCCTGCACGTAAACAGCGCCGTCGTCCACCAGCGGCGAGCAGACAAAGCCAAAATCCGGCACCGGCGCCGCCAGCTTTTTCACAAAATCGAAACGCCACCGTTCCTTGCCCGTCTCCACATCCAGGCAGACCAGCACGTCTCTCATGCCAGCGACAAACAGGCGTTCGCCATCGCAGGCTGGCGTCGCGCGGATCCAATCGCCGTTGGACTTGGCAAAGAACGGCACGCTCAACGCGCCTTCCCATTGCGTGTGCCACAGCTCCTTGCCAGTTTTGCGGTCGAAGGCTGTCACCGCTTCGAACTTCTTATCCTTGGTTTCCGTGGTGAAGACTCGCGTCCCGCTGACAATCGGGCCGGAATAGCCTGGGCCAAGCTCAACGCGCCAGACCCGGCGCAGATGGTTGGTGTCCAGTTTATCCGGCCAAGCCGGCCCGATAAACTGTCCGTCGCGCTGTGGGCCGCGCCATTGCGGCCAGTCTCCGGCACAGAGCGGCGTGGCGGTGGCAAAAGCAAAAAGCAGGACGGTGAATTTCAGCAGGCAGTCGAGTGACTTCATATTACCGGTGTTCGAGGCAGCCTTCGGCCAGCAATTCCCCCAATTGAACAATCCCCGCCGTGGTGATGACCAGCTTCTCTTTCTGCGGCGGAAGATTGAAGGCCTTGAGGTGAATGAAGGCAGGGTCTGCGGCGGCGAGTGCGGCCAGATTCGCGGTGACATCAATGCGGTTGAGACCCTTCTCGTCGGTGGGCGGTTGCTGGCTGACGAACCATTTGAGCGCAGGCAGCGCCAGCTCCTCGCGGCTTTTGGCGACCGTGGATTGCAGCCACTTGGCCGCGTTGCTCCGGTAAGGTCCAAAGGACATTTCGTTCTCCCCGACATGATACACGATGCCGGCGAGTTCCACCGGATGACCTCTGGCTTCGAGTTCCCTGATCGATTCCTGGATGAAGGCGATGAACTGCGGGTAAAGGTTCCGGTCTTTCGCTGCCGTGCCCTGCGGCGTCCAGTCGTTCATCTGCGAACCGCTGTGCGTGAATTTGGCGATGGCAATATTGCCGGGCACTTTGCCTTGCAGCGTCCTGCCGAAGCTGAGTTCGGGGCCGAAGGTGTCGTAATAGCCGGCAGGGCCGAGTGGCTCCCAGCCATGCGAGGTTTTGTAGCCGCCACCGAGGCTGTATTTGAAAGCGACCTTGCCGTTGTCGTCCGCCAGCGCCTCTTGGCCCGGCAGCGTTTTGATTTCCTGCGTGAAGGCACGCTCGCCTTCCATATTGCGATGGCCGGCGAGGATGAAGAGCTTGACCGGGCTTCCCTTCGCATACGGCCAAACCTTGAGCGGGCGGGCGGTGGCTGGCTGCTTTCCAATCGTTCGCAGATAGGCGTCCGCGTAGTTCACGCCGTGCTCCAGTTGGCCCAAGGTTCCGTAGTGATAATGCAATCCCTCGCCGCCGCCAATTTCCACCCCGACGTGCGAGGTCGGGATGTATTCCGCCAGCGGATCGGAGTCAGTGACGGCTTTCTGCCCTGCGCGGATGGCATACATCGGCTCACGATTGTCCATGCCCCAAATCGTCTTGGTGCAAAGCTCGCCAAGGTAGAATTTCAGGCCGGGCGTCTTGAGGTCACGCCGCCAGCTTGCCAGAAAGTTTTTCAGGTTCTTGCCATAGCTCGGCTTGAACTCCTTGCTGAACATATCGTTCTCCCCCTGATGCCACATGAAGCCTTCGATCCGGTAAGGCACCTTCTTCCGGTCGAGTTCGGCCAGCGATGATTGAATCAACTGCAAGGCCAGCGGGTAGAGCTTAAAGCCACTGGGGTCATCGGGATTCCAATCCCCCCCCAAAGTCGTGCCACCGGCGGCGCACTTGATGATGGCGATGGGGGCATCAATGTTCTGCGACACTCGTCTGGCAAAGCTGAGTTCCGGCCCGACCATCTTGCCCACCGGCTGCAAACCGACCCAACCATCGGAAGCCTGCTTCGTTTCACGCCCAATGCTGTAAGAGAACAAAACTTTGTCCTGAGGCATGTCCAATCCGGCAAAAGGCGGGAAGCGTTGGATGTCCTTCACCTTTGAATCCGCCCCCTCCATGTTCGACTGGCCCGCGAAGATAAAGACGCGCAAGGTCTTGGTGTCGGCATCGGCACAGCGGGCTGCCGATGGAACCAGCAACAGGGCTGCGATGAGGGTGAGAATCGGTTTCATGTTACTTGAAACGGATAAGTTCCGGGGATTCCGTCGAGGCTTCAATCGCCCGGATGGTTTCGCGGACGAAATTTGCCTTCACGAGCATCAGTTTGTCCTTTTGAGTTGCTTGAGTTCCACCATCGCTTCGGCCAGCCCCTTCCCGACGCTGCCGAGAATCTTCGCCGAGCCGAGATAGTGGAATTCGAAATTCGAGATGCCCTTCTCCAGCACCTGCCGCTCGCGCTCCGTCAGCCCTTCCGCGCGCAGCTTCTCCAGCACCGCCTTTTCCTCCGCTGGCTTCATGTTGCCCTCCTTTGCCAACTTCTTCGAGCGCTGTTTGATTTCGCCTTCCTTCGCCTTGGCCACCTTCAGTTCGCGGTCCCAATACTTCTCCGCCAGCACCGCCGCGACGTTGCCTTTGAACTCCGGCAACTGCGCCGGGGCCGCCATCGCATCGCGGAAGTTTTGGTGCGTCGCTTTGTAACGCTGCTCGTCGGGGCCGTAGTCCGCCGTCGGCCCTCCGACGCCGAGCACGCCGATGACGAACGGCAGCTTCGGCGCGTTCAAATCCTTGCGCACGTCGCGAATGAAATGCGCCATCGCTGTGCTGTAGGCATCGTAGCCGCCGGGCTTGTCGCGCGTCGGATAGGTGCTGCCATCCACGAGGTCGTTCCAGCCTTGGAACCACGCGAAACCCGCCAACTCGTAGCCCTGCGCCGCATCGTAGCCGGGCACCACGCGCTTGATGTCAGCGAGCACCATTTTGACATGCTCGACCATGAGCCGGTAGCTCACGCCCGTCGCCTTCGCCTTCTCCGCCTTCATCGCCGCCACGTCCTTGCCTTGCTTTTGGAAAGCGGCGAGCTGCGCCTCATTGAACACATACGGCCCGGCGCTCGGCGGGCGGAAATCCGTGTTCAAGCTCCTGCCGCCCCACGCGGTCTTGATGAGCAAAATAGGCGCGTCCGTGAACTTCTGCATGTAGAGGCCGAACGTGAACTCCGGCCCGATTTTCTCGGTCGAAGCGCCAAAGCCCACCGTCAGCTTCCCGGTCTGCTCCGCGTCCGCAGAGCCGATGGATGAAATCCAAACCCGCTCGCAGACCTTTGGCTTGCCGTCGGGGCCCAGCATCTCGGCCAGCATCGGCTTCGTCGCCGGGTCCATGCCGATGTGCTCAAAGGTCGTGACCTTGGCATGTCCTTGCATGTTCGACTGCCCGGCAAGGATGAAAACCTTCAGCGGCTTTTTTTCCGCCGCGAGGGAATGGCCGCAAAAGAGCGCAGTGAGCGCGAGGAGTGGGAGCAGAGGCTTGAGCGATGATTTCATGGATGGTTTGTGAGCAGTTTTGAAGTCACGATGCGCGTTTTGCCAGAGGCTGTGAAGCGGCAATTGGATGAGTCGGTCGGAGTTTCAGTGCGCCACATTCTTCGTGATGGTGAGTCGTCGAGGTAAAACCAGTTGTCAGTCGCGATGTCCGGGTGGCGACATGCCCGCCGGAACATCTCCCAATCGGAGCGGAAACCTGTTGCACCAAAGTTTGCGAAGTTGAGAATCGCCGCCGTTGAACCCGATGCAAACCCAACCATCACCGACGCCCCTGAAGCCCTACAGCCGAGCAAGGGTGGGCAAGCAACAGGTTCCAGGCGCGTTGACGCTTCGCTGGTGGTTCGCCGTGGGAGCCGTGGCGCTACTCAGCACAGGCCCAGCGGTGTTCGCGGAGGTGATTGTTCCCGGAGTGGCCTCCAGCAAACTTGAACCGGAGCTGAAGGGGTTGGTGCTGATCGAGGAACTGAATTGCGTCGCCTGCCACACGGGCGATGCGTCGCTGGCGTCCCGCTCGAAAAAAGCACCGCTACTTGCCGAAGTTGGCTCGCGCGTAAGCCCGAACTACTTGGAGGCATTCATCCGCGAGCCGCACGGCACCAAACCCGGCACGACCATGCCGGATGTGTTGTCGCAATTGGGCGCGGAGGAGCGGCGGCAGACGGCGACGGCGCTCACGCATTTTTTGATCTCACTGAAAAAGAACGATTTCGCTCCGCAGGCACCCGACGGGGTGGCGGCGCAGCACGGGAAACGCCTCTTTCATGCTCGCGGCTGCGCGCAGTGTCACTCGCCGCGCGATGACAAGGGTGCGGAGTTGCTCGCCAAGCAGTCCGTTCCGCTGGGGATGATGGAAAAGAAATACAGCTTCAAGAGCTTGGTGAATTTCCTTCGCCAGCCGCACGCCAGCCGGCCTTCCGGACGCATGCCGGACCTCCGTCTCGCGGGCCAGGACCCCGAACGCATCGCGCACTACCTGCTTCAAAGCACGCGGGTGCCCGGCGCACTCGCCTACACGCTGTATCGCGGCGACGTGTGGGAGGGGCTCGCCAGCGACAAGGTGAAAGCGGAACGCGCCGGACACGTGAAGGACTTCGACTTGGAGAGTCTGGGCAAGCCGCAGCAGCACTCGGCGATCAAATACGAAGGCTGGCTGAACCTCGCGAACTCGGGTCGCTACACCTTCCACCTCAAGATGAACGGCGGTGCGCTGACGGTGGACGGAAAGCCAGTCATCCAACAGGAGCCCAGCGACCGGCGCGGTGTGAAGCAACTCGAAGGCTCGGCGGACCTGGCAGCGGGTTGGCGCAAGCTGGAGCTCATCTATTTCCACACGGGCCGGGAGGCGAAGTTCTCCTGCGAGATGGCGGGACCGCAGTTTCCGCGCGGGCCCATTCCGTCGTCGCTGCTGTCCATTTCCAACGAGCCCATCCCCGCCTTCGAGCCGCTCAAGGTGGACGCCGCGCTGGCGGCCCGAGGACGCGATCACTTCAGCAAGTTCGGCTGCGCGAATTGCCACGATGATCTCCGCGTGCCGGCCAAGCCCGCCGCCGCGTTCGCCAAGCTCACCCCGAGCCGGGGATGCTTGAGCGAGGCCGCCGGCCCGTGGCCGCGCTTCGACCTGAGCGCGGAGCAGCGCGGCTGGATTGCGAAGGCGTTGCCCATCGCGGAGAGGCCGCCGTTCGATGACCAGCAGCAGGTAAACAAGACCCTCGCCACGTTCAATTGCATCGCCTGCCACGAGCGCACTGGCTTGGGCGGAATCGCGCCGGAGCGCAACGCGCTCTTCACCGGGACGCATCCCGGATTGGGCGATCAAGGCCGCCTGCCGCCGCCGCTGACGCACGTCGGGGCGAAGCTGCAGCCCGAGTGGATCGCTGATGTGCTGCTGCGCGGGAAGCGCCAGCGTGGCTACGTGGATGCCGCCATGCCGCAGTTTGGCGAGGCGCAGGTCGGCCATCTCGTCGAGTTGTTCGGCAAGGTGGATAAGTTAGAAGCAGCTCCGATTCCCAAGCCTGCCAGCCTTCAGGAGTTCAAGGCCGCCGGCCACGAGATGATTGGCTTTACCGGCCTCAGTTGCATTGTCTGCCATGAGTTCAACGGACAGAAATCGGGCGAGATGAGCGCGCTGGACCTCGTGTATGTGATCGAGCGGCTCCAGAAGAATTGGTTCCACCTCTACCTGCGGCAGCCCGCGCGCTTTCACCCTTCGGTGATCATGCCCAGCTACTGGCCGGACGGTAAGTCGGTCCGCCCGAACTTGCTCGGCGGCGATGCTGCGCAGCAAATCGAAGCCTTGTGGGCCTATCTTGCGGACGGCGCCCGGGTGAAGAAGCCCGTGGGCTTGTCTCGCGAATCCAACGAGCTCCGCGTCGGCGATGTGACGGAGGTCTGCCGGGGCCGCAGCTCCATCGGCTATCGCGGGATTGCCGTGGGCTATCCCGAGCGCATCAGCCTCGCCTTCGACTCTGAGGAGATGGCGTTGCGGCAGCTCTGGAAAGGCGAGTTCGCGAATGTTGATTTGGGTTCCTTCCGGCCGCGTGGCACCGACCCAATCGCGTTCCCGCCGGGCATCCCGTTTCATCGGCTGAAGTCGCTGGAGGAGAACTGGCCTTACAAGGGCAAGACCAGCTACGCGTTCCCGCAGGACCATGGCTACCAGTTCCGTGGCTATCATCTGGATGCCGCGCGAAGGCCGACGTTCCTCTACCACTACGGTGACATTGCCGTGCAGGACTACTTCGAGGACGCGCACGACAAGGACGGCAAGGCTTACTTCAAGCGCACGCTCCGGTTCGAGACGGCGACTGAGCAGACGCCCTTTTACTTCCGAGCCGCTGCTGGCAAGGGCGTCACCGCGCAGTCGGAGCGCAGCTTCAGCATCGCGCCACTTCAGTTGCGCATCACCAGCGAGCACAAGGGCATCGTGCGCGAAGGCAACGCCGGCGAGGTGCTGATCCCCCTGACGCTGCCCAAGGGCCGTTCCACTCTCACTTTGGAATACCAATGGTGAGCCGCCTGTATTTCCCGCCAACGATGTGCGCGTCCTTTCAGGAGTTGCGCGGTTTGCTCCGCATTCTCTGCCGCCGCACTCGCTTGCGGCTGCTGCTGCTGGTCACTTCACTCACTGCCACCATGACCCTCGCTGCCGCCGGCGTTCCACCGACCGACAAGAAACCAGTCACCGATGAGTATCACGGCGTGAAGGTCGTGGATGATTACCGCTGGCTGGAGGAGACCGGCTCGCCGGCGGTGAAGGCGTGGACGGCGGCGCAGAATCAGCACTCGCGCACCTGGCTGGATGCGCGCCGCGACCGCGCGGGCATCGAGGCGAAGCTCACGGCCCTCTACGCAAAAGACACGCCGTCCCACAGCGGGATCGTGTCGCGTCCGGGGCGGCTGTTCGCGCTGAAGTTCCAGCCGCCGAAGCAACAGCGACTGCTCGTCACCCTCGCTTCGGCAAGTGATCTGGCATCGGAAAAAGTCGTGCTCGATCCCAACGAGATCGAGCCGAAGGGTCAGGTCGCGATGGATTGGTTCGTTCCGTCACCCGATGGAAAACTGATCGCCGTCTGTCTTTCCGAACACGGCAGCGAGGAAGGCACGCTCCATTTCTACCGCACCGAAAGCGGCGAGCGTTTGCCCGACCGCATCGCCCGCGTGCAATACCCCACCGGCGGCGGCAGCGCAGCGTGGACGCCCGACAGCACAGCGGTTTTCTACACCCGCTATCCACACAAGGGTGAGCGCTCCGAGGCCGACTTGAACTTCTTCCAGCAGATTTATTTCCACCAACTCGGCACACCGGAGAGCAAAGATACCTACTCCGCCGGGCGCGACTTTCCGCGCATCGCGGAGATTCATCTGGCGACTTCGCATGATGGCGGGTGGCTGCTGGCGACGGTGGCGAATGGTGATGGCGGCGAGTTCGCCCACCACGTCCGCGAGACGAAGGCCGGAGCGGCGTGGCGGCAAATCACGCGGCACGAAGACAGCATCAAGGAAGTGGAGTTCAGTCACGATGGCGCTGCGCTCTTTCTCCGCTCGGTGAAGAACGCCCCGCGCGGCAAAGTCCTGCGCCTCCCCATCGCTGGCCACCTGCGCGACGCCGAAGTGCTGGTGCCCGAGAGCGACGCGGTCATCGAGGGACTCACGCTCACCGCGAAGTTCCTTTTCGTTTCCGACCTCCTCGGTGGGCCGTCGCGCATCCGGCAGTTCACGCTGGATGGAAAGGACGCGCGCATCCTTCCGCTGCCCGAAGCATCCGGCGTGGGCGGGCTTATCGCTGTGGATGGTCGGGTCCTGTTTCGCCAAACCAGCTACGTCGCGCCCGCCGCTTGGATGTTCTACGACCCTGCCGTCGGGACCACGAAGAAGACCGCGCTCTTCAACACCTCGCCCGTGGACTTGAGCGACATTGAGGCGGTGCGCGAGTTCGCCGTCAGCAAGGACGGCACGAAAGTTCCCGTCAACATCCTGCGCCGCAAAGGCACCCAGCTTGATGGCAACAACCCCACGCTCCTCTACGCCTACGGCGGCTACGGCCACAGCATGAGGCCGGGGTTCAATTTCGAGCAGCGCCTGTGGTTCGACCGGGGCGGCATCTACGTCATCGCCAACATCCGCGGCGGTGGCGAATACGGCGAGGACTGGCACCTCGCGGGTAACCTCACCAGGAAGCAGAACGTGTTCGACGACTTCGCCGCCTGCGCGCAACACCTCATCACGCGCGGCTACACGCGCCCTGACAAACTTGCCGTCGAAGGCGGCAGCAACGGCGGCCTGCTCATGGGCGCGTTCCTCACGCAGCATCCCGGACTCGCCCGCGCCGTGGTCGCGCACGTCGGCATCTACGACATGCTGCGCGTGGAGCTCGACCCGAACGGGGCCTTCAACGTGACGGAGTTCGGCACCGTCAAGGACCCCGCTCAATTCCGCGCGCTCCACGCCTACTCGCCGTTTCACAACGTCACCGACGACACGAAATATCCAGCCGTTTTCTTCCTCGCCGGCGAGACCGATGGCCGCGTCAACCCCGCGAACTCCCGCAAGATGACCGCGCGCCTGCAAGCCGCCACCGCCTCCGGACATCCGATTCTCGTCCGGCTCAGTTCCGCCTCCGGGCACGGAATGGGCACCGCCCTCACGGAGCGAATCGCGCAAAAGGCCGATGTCTTCGCGTTCCTCTTCGACCAACTCGGGATGGCGTCCAGCCCTGAAGCGTCGAAGAAACTCTAGCAACACCGATGGCAACATTACGCTACCTCCTGGCCGCTCTGACCTTGGCGACTACTCCGCTGCTTCGCGCGCAAGAAGAGCTCGGTGCCATGTGGGGCACGGCTGCCGAGGAGGCGAAGTATTATCCCATCGTCAACATCCCCATCCCGACCGGCGTCCCGATGCGGCCGGGCGGACTGGAAATTCTGCCGGACGGACGGCTCGCGGTGGGCACGAGGCGGGGCGACATCTACTTCATCAAGGGTGCGCTCGAATCGCCGCCCAATCCCGAGTATCACCTGTTCGCCAGCGGCCAGGATGAAATCTTCTCGCTCGCGTGGAGGGACGGCGCGATGACGGCCACGACTTGGGGCGAGGTAACGCGCATTTCGGACACCGATGGCGATGGCGTCGCCGACCGTTACGACACGCTCACGAGCAACTGGGGCTACGCCGAGGGCCACGAGTTCGCCTTCGGTTCCAAGCCCGACCGCGACGGCAACATCTGGGTGGCGCTGGGCCTGAGCGGCTCGTATGAGTCGCACAACCTCTTCCGCGGCTGGGCGGTGAAGGTGACACCGACGGGGAAAATGATTCCCGTGTGCAGCGGACTGCGCAGCCCCGGCGGCGTGGGCGCGAACGCGCAGGGCGCGATGTTTGCCATCGAGAGCCAGGGACCTTGGAACGGCTGCTGTTCGCTGAAGCATCTCAAGGAGGGCGGCTTCCTCGGACATCCCGCGAGTTATAACTGGTATCCCTTCGCGCCCGGTGTGAAAGCGCCTGAGCTGAAGCCCAACACGAATTCACGCATGGGCGTGGAAAAGAAGCGCATCAAGGAGCTCGTGCCGCCGGTCATCAAATTTCCCTATATCAAGATGGGCCGCTCGATTTCCGGTTTCCGCCTCAACAACACCGGCGGCAAGTTCGGCCCCTTCGACAACCAACTTTTCCTCGGCGACTACAGTCTCAGCCTCGTCATGCGCGCGACCACCGAGCTGATTAACGGTGTGTGGCAGGGCGCCTGTTATCCGTTCCGCGAAGGCCTGGCCACCGGGATCATGAACGTGGAGTTCTCGCCGAAGGGGCAACTGTTCGCCGGCGGATTCACCACGAGTCGCCAGTGGCCTGTGCGCGGGACGGAGCCGTTTGCCCTACAACGCATTGATTGGAACGGCGTCGTGCCGTTCGAGATCAAGGAGATCAACATCAGGAAAGACGGCTTCCTGATCACTTTCACCAAGCCCGTGGACAAGCAGGTTGCCGCCAAGGCCGAGTCCTACACCATCACCACCTTGACCCACATCTACCATGGCGCCTACGGCAGTCCCGAGGTGGACCAGACGACTGCCCGCGTGACTCGAGCCGTTCCCGCAGCCGACGGGCTTTCGGTGATGGTCTATTTGGAAAACATCACGGAAGACCACATCCACGACTTCGACCTCGCCAAAATCACCGCCCCGGATGGCCAACGTCTCCTGCACAGCAAGGCCTACTACACGGTGAACGAGATCCCGAGGAACTAGCCGCCACGTCCTCACATGCCCAAGCCACTTCACCTCCTCCTCTGTTCCCTCGCCCTCACTTTGTCCGGCGGTTTGGCCCACACCGCTGACGCCGAGCAATGGCTCACCTACCCCGGCGGCGACGGTCCCGGCAAGGGCAGGCGCATCGTGCTCATCGCCGCCGATCAGGAGTATCGCAGCGAGCAGTCCATGCCGATGATGGCGAAGATTCTCAGCTCGCATCATGGCTTTGACTGCACCGTGCTATTCGCTGTGAACGAGCAGGGCGAGGTGGACCCGACGATGCCGGTTTACCCCGAGAAGGGGAAAGAGTTCAAAGCGCACCACATCCCCGGACTTGAGCAGCTCGCCAAGGCCGACTTGGTCATCTTCTTCCCGCGCCTGCTGACACTTCCGATGGGCGAGCGGGAGCTCATTGTGAAGTATGTTGATTCCGGCAAGCCCATCATCTCCATCCGGACGGGTAACCACGGCTTCCACGCCGCGTTGCCCTACAAAATCAACAGCAAGCAAGTCCGCTGGGGCGAGGATGTGCTGGGCGGAAGTTTCATGGGCCATCACGGTCGCTGGCAGGCGGACTCAACGCGCGGCACTCTCGTCCCGGAGCAGCAGGACCATCCCATTCTCAGAGGCGTGAGCGACATCTGGGGCAACTCCGATGTCTATCGGACCTACAAAGAGGGAACCAGCCTGCCGACCAACTGCACCGCGCTGGTCTGGGGCCAGCCCTTGATGGGCCGGAAGCAAGACGATCCGCCGAATCCGAAACTGGAGCCGTTGCCCGTCGCGTGGTTCAAGCACTGGCTGACCAGCGAAGGCAAGAGCGCCCGCGTTTTCCAATCCACGATGGGCAGCGGCACCGACCTCGAAAACCCCGGCCTGCGCCGCCTCATCATCAACGCTGCTTACTGGAGCATGGGCATGGAGTCCGCCATCAACGCCACGCGCAGCGTGGACATCGTCGGCAGCTACAAGCCGCTCAAGAGCGGTTTCAACTACAAAGATATCGGCGTCGTCCCGAAGCCGGTCTCGGCCTACAGATAGGAACTTCTCCACACCCAAGACCTCGATGGAAAACACGCCCACTTACCGCATGACCACCGAAGCTTTCCTCGCCGCACTACTGCTCGCCTGCGCCCCCATCCACGCAGCCGAGACAGCCTTCCAGATTCAACCCGTGTCCGCAGCCCAGGCGGCGGACTACAAGCTCGACGCGGCCTTTTTCAAAAAGGCGACTCTGGTCCAGAACATCCTCATCGCCACGTCTGCGAACGTTTCGGATTTCACCCACCGCGAGGCGGCCTACCAGTTCGACATGGTGATGAAGAGCATCCGTCCGGAAATCGCTCAGCGCATCCGGGACAAAAAGGTGTTGTGCGTGCTGGTCGGGCACAAGGAGCTGACTTCCGATGTGCCGATGTTTGCCTCCGACAAAACCGGCAAGGAGCTGGACTTCTACAACTGGCGGCAGCGTGGTTTCCTCACCACGAAGAACGGTCGCCCGGTCGTGCTCTTCGCCGAGGAAGACGTGATGGAATATGAGGGTGGCATGCAGTTGGAGAGCATCTTGATTCACGAGTTTGGCCACGTGATTCAGGGCGCGGGTTTTGACAAAGATTTGAACGACCGGGTGAAGGCGGCCTACGCGAACGCCAAGATGAAGGGCATCTACAACGACGGTTACGCCGCCCAGAAGTTTCGTCGCGTGACGAGCGAAACCCCGGTCAGCCTGCTAGACGCGTTGGGAAAATCGTTCCCCGACCAAACGCCGGAACTCCTCCGCGTGTGTCTCGATAAGGGCGACATCATCGTCAATGGACGGCCGGTCCGTTCGGATGCCAAGGTGACCCGGAGAGACAAGGTGCTGATCGTGTTCGGGGGGCCGAAGCAGTGTTATGCGCTGGTGAACTCGGCGGAATATTGGGCGGAGGGCGTGCAGGCTTGGTATGACACCAACCGAACGATGGATCACGATCACAACCACATCCACACCCGCGCGCAGTTGAAGGCTTACGACCCGGAGTTGGCGCGGCTGTGTGCGGAGGTTCTCGGCGATACGGACTGGCGTTTCGTGTCGCCCCGCTCGCGCGCCGGGCAAGGGCATCTGGCGGGCTACAACCCGGCCACCGCTCCCACGGTCGTCAAGCTGGAGCACATCGACCAGGCAGCGCAGGACTACTACGACAAGTATTGGAAAGACTACTGGAAGCGGCTGCAAGAAAAGCATTCGGGGAAGTCGCCCTCCAAGGACCAGAAGTGAGCTTCCGCTTGCATGCGTTCGGCTGGCCCAGCTATTGCCCCGTGATCACCGCAGGACGACTGGGCGAGCACACGGGAGCAAGTTGAACTGCTGAAAGTCCGCGCCCTCCGCCGCGAGAGAGTCGAGGTTCGGCGTCTTCAAAGACGGATGCCTGTGCCACGAAAAGGCCCCCAGCCCGAGTCATTGGCAAAGATGAAGATGATGTTGGGCTTCTTGCGCGTGACCGCTGCGAGATTGCCGGCTGAAGCCAGCAGCAACGGGAGCAGGGATACGAGGATGCTCTTCATGCGGTGATTCAATTTGTGTCCGGCGAGGATTCAAGCTGGGCTGGAAGAGCAGAGCCAGTTCATCGCGCGGCGGCCTTGAGTTCGCCGAAGCGGGTGCGCATTTCCTGAAGGGTAGGCTTTGCGGAAGGCTTGGCGACGATGTCGTTTTCCTCGAACGGGTCAGCTTTGAGGTCGAAGAGTTGCTCGGTTTTGAACTCCGGCCAGAGCATGTATTTCATGCCCTTGCGAACGAGGGCTTCGGACGCGGGGATTTTCTTTCCGATGGGCCCATGCTCGTAGAAGAACTCGCTGCGCCACGCCGGGTTCTGCGCGTCGAGGTAGAGCGGCGCGAGGTTGCTGCCCTGCATGGTGCCCGGCGCTTTGATGCCAGCGGCAGCGAGGATGGTGGGGGCCAGGTCCACGTTGAGCGCGAAGTTGTCATCGGTCTGGCCGCGCTTCGCTTTGTCTGTGCGCGGGTCGCGGATGATGAGCGGCACGCGGATGCTTTCCTCGTGCGGATACCATTTGTCCGCCAGGCCGTGCTCGCCGTGGAAGTAGCCGTTGTCGCCGGTGAAGATGACGAGCGTGTTTTCCAACTGGCCGGTCTTGGCGAGTTCCGCCAGAACGCGTCCGCAGGTCGTGTCCACCTCGGTGGCGAGGCGGTAGTAGTTCTTCATCATCGTCTGGTATTTGGCGGGATCGTCGAAGCGCCAGTGCCAGCGGCGGCGGCTTTCGTTGTCCTCGTTAGCCACGAAGGGCGGGAGTTTGCGGAAGGCCTCGTCCGTGGCGGTCTTGGGGAGCGGGATGGTGACGTCCTTGTATAGTTCCATGCTCTGCGGCTGGGGCAGGTATTGCAGCGGGTTCCCGTCTTCCGCATGGGTGGCGAAGAAGGCGAGGGTCAGGCAGAAGGGCTTGTCCGTGGGCCGCGTGCGGAGGAACTCGATCGCGTCGTTCTCGTTCTTCTGCGTGACGTGAATCTGTGTGCCGTCCGGCTCCTTCATCCAATGCCGGCCCATGTAGGATCGCCCGAAGTCGAAGTTCTCGGCGGGAAACTTCCCCGTATGCCACTTGCCGACGTGACCGACGTAATAGCCATTGGCGCGCAACAGGCCGGGATAAGTCTCGGCCCACGGAGTGTTGAACGCCGCGAAAGCCTTGTTGCCGTGCCGCGACATCCACTGGCCGGTGAACAGCGACGCGCGGCTCACGCCGCAGATGGACGTGGTGACGCAAGCGTGCGTGAAGCGCGTGCCCTCGGCGGCGAGCCGGTCGAGCTGCGGCGTCTTGACCACGGGATTGCCCGCGCAGCCGAGCGTGTTGTAGCGCCAGTCGTCCGCGTGGAGGACGAGGATGTTCAGCGGTTTCGTGGCGGCGAACAGCGTGACGAACGGAGTGAGGAGCAGTGCTAAAAGGAACGGCGCAAGTTTCATGGGGTAGTGATGATTAAGTGAGTAATGCGGCCTTGGAACGTGCTTTTGCCCGTGTAGTCCGCGACGGGTTTGCCGTTGTCGTGGCCAAGACAGAAGTCTTCCTGCGGCTGGCGGGCGATGAGCTTCGCGGCCTTGCCCGTGATGGCGGCTTGGTCGCCAACTTTGAGTGTCATGGAGCCATCGGCGGCGAGCGCAGCCGTGATGGCTGCGCTGCCGGTGAAGTCCCTCGGCGTGGTGATTTCGGTGAACGCCGCATCGGCTCCCGTGCGGACGAGGAAGGCGACGCGACCGGCCTTGAGATGCAACGCATAGCCCGCCAGCAGCCCACCGTGCGCGAGGAGGATGGTGTCGCGCTGCTTCGTCTCGACGGCGCAGGCGATGGTGAAAGGCTTGCCGCCAACTTGCGGGGCGCGCGCGGAGTCCAGCGCGTCGCCGGGCTTCAAGGTGGCGAGGCTCGCGGGCTTGGCGGGGGACTTGGCATCTGTCTTCGCCTCCTGCTTCGCCTGCTTCCCGCGCGGTGGGCCGTCCTCGGTGGGATAGAGCGTCTTGGGATTCTCTACCACGCCTGCGGGGCGGCGGGCTGTGGGCTCCTTGCCGCCAATCTCTGCGCCCATCTTATCCGCGAGCGTTTGGAGCATGGCGACAAGGTCGGGATGCTTGTCCGCTAGGTTGGTCTGCTCGCCGATTTCCGCGTCGAGGTTGTAGAGGCGCGGGGCTTTGCCGCTCGCATCGCTGGCCGCGCCCTTGCCCATCGACTCGGACTGCGGTGCGATGGCGAGTTTCCACGGGCCTTGGCGCACGGCCTGAACATTGTAGCCGGCGAAGTAATAATGCGCCTCGCGCTGCGACTCCTTCGTCTTGCCGAAGAGCAGCGGTGAAATATCGCGACCGTCAATCACCGGCTGCGCCGGCACCGTGCCGCCTGCGAGTACGACGGCGGTGGGCAGTAAATCAATCGTGCCAGCGACGGCGTCGCATACGGCGCCAGGCGCGATTTTGCCGGGCCACCACGCGATGGTCGGGACGCGCACGCCGCCTTCCCACGTGCTGCCCTTGCCGCCACGCAATGGCAGCGCGCTGCCGCCGTCCGCGCCCTTGGTGAGCCACGGGCCGTTGTCGCTGGTGAAGACCACGAGCGTGCGCTCGGCGAGCTTCAGTTCGCGCAACGTGTCGAGCACGCGCCCGACACTCCAGTCCACTTCCTCCACCCAGTCGCCGAAGCGGCCATTGGCTGATTTACCCGCAAAGGCCGGGCCCGGATGGATGGGCGTGTGCACCGCGGTGTGCGGCAGATAGAGGAGGAAGGGCTTGGCTTGGTTCGCCTTGATGAAGCCCACCGCTTCATCTGTGTAGCGCTCAACGATGCGGGTCTGCTGTTCGTCGGTGAGCAACTCGGCCACCTTGTCGTCGCGCAGCAATGGCACCACGCGCTCGCCGGTCTGCATGCTCTTCTTCTGCATGTCGTTCGAGTAGGGAATGCCGAAGTAGCGATCGAAGCCCTGCCGCGTCGGCAAAAACTCCGGCTGGTCGCCGACGTGCCACTTGCCGATGCACATCGTCGCGTAGCCGCGCTCATTCAGCCGCTCCGCGATGGTGTGCTCCTGCGGGTGCAGGCCGTTCGCCTGACCGGGGAAAAACACGCCCGGCACCGAGACGCGCGCCCCATAGCAACCCGTGAGCAACTGCGCCCGCGAAACCGAGCAGACCGGCGCGGCGTAAAAGCTGGTGAGCTTCATTCCCTCCCGCGCCATACGGTCGAGATTAGGCGTGCGCTGCTTCTTCGCGCCAAACGGCCCGATGTCCGCATAGCCGAGGTCGTCGATGAAGACGATGACGACGTTGGGTTGCGGATTCGCGCGGGCGCTGGCGAGCACGCCGAGGGCAATCAAAAAGGTGAAGAGTTTTCTCATGGGATTTTGTGTGTCTGGGCGGTCTTTGGCACTGCCTTCGTCGGCTTTGCGTTCGGGTCGAAATCTGCATTCGGCGCGCCGCGCGGGCCGATGCTGTAGTCGTGCGTCACCGCGCTCTTCTTGCCGTCGCCGCCCTCATCGCTCGGCAGGGTGGCGCGGACATAGTCCACTGTGGACTGGTCCGGCGAAACGGTCACGCGCAGGATACCAGAAGCGCTTTGGATGACGCCAGCTCGGTAACCGTATTCCTCCGCGCGTGGCCTGGCTGGGGAACTTCTTGGTAAATACGCCATCCCGCTCGCCGCGCACGTAGAGATGGCCGTGGCCGCCCGAGGATGAGGTCGTGTGAACGCGCCGGCACCTCTGTGCGGAGGGGCGGGCGTGGGCAGCTTGGTCTCGCCCTTGCCTTGCCCGTGCCACCCTTGCGATTGTCGCACGGCTGGGTCTCAGCGTTGTTCTGGGCGAGGGCAGACCAAGCAACCGAGGCCGCCAGAAGCGTCGCGGCAACGAAGTGCATTCGTCCTATTCTCATTTTGTCTCTGCTTGCGTTGGGCCGCGCTTCACACCGGGTCCGCCTTTAGGGGCCCCGTTGGGACCGCCGATGGCACCCGTGCGGTCGTAAGTCACCGTCAGCTCCGCGCTGTCGAGGATGAGGTCTTTCATCGCGGCGCGGAGGACTTCGCGGTTCACCGTCGCTGCTGCGCCGTTAAGCAGCACGGGACCGGAGAGCGCGTAGGCGGTGAAGTTGTAGGTCTTCGCGCCCGGCCCCTTCGAATGCGGCGGAGCGTAGCCGCTGCGGCCATTGACACCGTTGTTGCCGAGCGTGCCGACGCCCTGCGTGTTCTTCGGCAGGCTCAGGACGTTCGCGGGAATGTCATAGAGCACCCAATACCACTTGGCCCGCCCCTCGGGGTCGAGGTGGTCCATGATGACTGCAAAGCTTTTCGTGCCGGCGGGTGCGCCGGTCCATTCGAGCGGCGGCGTAGCCCCGGCTCCATCGCCGGTGAACTCCACCGGGAGCGGGCCGCCGTGGGCCACAGCGGAACTGCGGAGGGTGAAGTTCCCCGTGCGCTTCGGCGTGTAACTGGCGGTCGCAACGGCGCCGCTCGGCTCTCCCGGCGACCGCGCTTCACCACGAACCGGCGGCGGTGGGGGCGGTGGCGGGCCGCCCTTGCCGGGGCCTTTCTTCTTCTCGTCCTTTCCCTTCGGCTCGCCCGACGGACGGTCGCCACCACCGGGGCCGCGCTGACGCGGTGAGTAAGTTTCCGTCCGCGTCTGGCCGCGCCCGTCCACGAAGTCGAACTTCACCGCACCACCGTCCAGCAACGTGTAGTTCACAAAACGTGTCTCCGCGCCGACCTCGTATTTGAGGCTGTAGCGCGGCGCTTGGTTCGTGAAGCCCGTGATGCGCGCGCCGCGCAAGGCCTGCAACGCCTCGCGCACGCCACCGGCTCGGGGCTGCGGGTCCACCTGGCCTTCGCGCTCGACAACCTCGCCGTGGAAGCCGCCGTTCACGTAGGGATACTTGAGCGACGCGTGATAGTGGTAGCCGAGGGCGGGTGTGCTATGGCCGTTGAAGGCGTCGAGCTTCGTCGGCGCGGTGCCGTCCGGCTCGGTCAGTCCGTAAATGGGATAACCGTCGAGTGCAAAGGCGATGGGCTTGTCTTTGCCGAGCACGCTCTGCAAGTGCAACGGCGCGGCATGGTAATGGTAGTCATCCGCGCGGCCGCAGTGGCCGCCCCATTGGTCCAGCTCGCCAATCTCGTTGGAAATGTCGCCGCGATTGTTCTGCGGGTTGAAGATGGGAATGCCGTTCGCCGCGAGCGCGATGGCGCCGCGCAGGAAGCGGTTCTTGATGGGGGCGGGTGTCTGCGCGGGCACGGGGTTGAGCGGGATGCGCCACGCGTTGTTGCCAGTGTATGGCTGGGGCAACGGCAGCTGCTGCTGCCACGCCGTGATGCCCACCATCATATTGTGCGCGGGCATCCCGTCCGACTCGACGTAGAAGAACTGACCGTCCGCGCGGGTTTTGACCTTCGGTGCGAACGGCTGGAAGGCCGAGGAAAGCAGCGCGGGCTGGGCGCTTGTTGGGGCGGCGATGGCACGCGGCGCGGCGGCTTGCGCCAGCAACACCACGTCATTTGCCCGCATCACGATGCTCATTGGCGGCTGCACGGTGAAGTCGTAGCGCGGCGCGGCGTGGTCATGCTCGGTGTCCCCGATGCTGTGCGCGAAGCACGATGGGGTAGCGGCGAACACGAGACTTGCGACCCGAGCGTATCGAACAAATTTGGTGCTCATGGTGGGTGATGGATGGCTTAGGCCGTTCACTTGGCCGCTTCCTTCTTGTTGCCGCCGCCTTTGCCACCTTTACCGCCACCCTTGCTCTGCGGCTCCTTCGCCGGGTCGAACTCTGGATTTGGCGTGGGCATCAGTGCGCCGACCTCCTTCCGCCACGCGATGAGCTTGGCGTGCAGCTCCTTCCCCCGCTCGGGTTGTTGCGCGGCAAGGTTGGTCTTCTCGCTGATGTCTCGGGCAATGTTGTAAAGCTCTAGCGCGCCGTCTTCATACCACTCGATGAGTTTCCAATCGCCGTCGCGGATGACGCCGTTGGGCGCGCCGCCTTGGTTAGCGTAATGCGGGTAATGCCAGAACAGCGGCTTGCCACGCTGCATCGTCTCGCCCCGGAGCAACGGCACGAAGCTCACACCGTCGAGATGTTGTGCGGGTTTCAGCGGCAGGCCCGCGAGTTGAAGCAACGTCGGATAAAAGTCCGTGCTGATGACGGGTGAATCGCACGTCGTGCCGGGCTTCGTCACGCCGGGTGCCACGACAATCAGCGGCTCGCGCACGCCGCCTTCATAGGGCCAGCCTTTGCCGGCACGCAACGGGAGGTTCGAGGTGGGATGACCTTCCGCCGTGGCGAGGCCGCCATTGTCGGACATGAAGACCACGATGGTTTTCTCCGTGAGCCCATGCTTGTCCAACGCCGCGAGCACGCGTCCGACACCCGCGTCGAACTGCTCCAGCATCGCGGCATACACGGCGTTGTTTTGCACAAGTCGCACTTGATTCGCGCGCTCCTGGCCCCACGCGTCGGTGGGCGCTTGCTTCGCCTTCTCCTGCCACTTCGCCACCAAGTCCGCGCGCGCGCCGATGGGCACATGCGGCGCGTTGAAGGGCAAGTAGGCGAAGAAGGGACGGCTCTTGTTTTGCTCGATGAACTTGACCGCCTCCTGCGTGATGAGGTCGGTGCGCTTCGGGTCGCTCTTTGGGTCAATTGCGCCGGCATCGGCCTTCGCGTCGGGCGACTTCGCTGCGGGCTTCGGGCCTGTGTCGCCGCTGGGTTCGGCGGTAAACCCTTGGTCCTTGGGCATGAAACCCGCGCCGCCCAGATGCCATTTGCCCGCGAAGAACGTCGCGTAGCCCGCGTCGCGCAACGACTCCGCGATGGTCACTTCGGCGAGCGGCAACTGGCCGGCATTGGGCGCGGGCAGCAGTTTGCCCGTGCGCCCGCCGGGGATGAAGTTCGTGATGCCGAAGCGCGGCGGATACTTCCCCGTCATGATGTTCCCGCGCGTGGGCGAGCACACGCTGCACGCGGCGTAGCCCTGCGTGAACTTCATCCCGCGCTTGGCCAACGCGTTGATGTTCGGCGTCTCGTAAAAGGTCTTTGGGTTGAACGCCCCGATGTCCATCTGCCCGAGGTCGTCGGCGAGGATGAACAGGATGTTGGGCTTGGCGGCGGGCGATGCGGCGAAGGCCGAAGCTGCGCCGAGCAGCGCGGCGAGAACTGAGAATGTGCGTTTCATGGGGTTGCGGTGGTTGGGGTGCGCGTTGACGGAAACAATAATTTCTCCACTGCCCTGATGCGATCTTCATTGGGCGGCCATCCGCGCCGGGCGTGGGCTGGCGCCATCTGCCTTCGTCATGCTCGCTCCAGGCGTAGATGATGACGGTGTTGGCGGGCTTGAGGTCGCGGTTGGCCTTCGTCCACGCAAGAGCCTCGCGGAGGTGCGCGGCGAGTTCGTCGGGCGGGGCGATCACCGAGTCCATGAGCGGCTTTTGCAACGCGGGCGTGACGGGAACCTCTTTCATCCAGAGCGGCGGGCGTTCGTTGCGCGGGCGCGTGTTCCAGCTGGAGCTCGCGAAGGTCACGCTCGGGAGGCGCAGCGCACGGCACTTTTCCCAGCGGTCCCAACGGATGAGGGCAAGCAGGTCGCGCAGTTGAGGACGCCTTGCATGTAAGCGCGGTTGAAGGCCACGCCGCTGCCCACGAGACGGTCGAGGCGCGCAGGAAGGCAAGAGTAAGGTTTCTCACGGTCTCAGTTCTTTCTACCTTCCGAGACGTATTCTTCGCGCGTGACGATGCCGTCCTTGTTGGTGTCCATCCGTTCGAAATGTTCCGCGGCGGCGGCGGCATCGGACTGATGGGCGGTGTAATATTCGCGGGTGAGCTTCCCGGTCTTCGCCTTGTCGAGCTTGTCGAACTTCGCGGCGCGCTCGGCGACGGCGGGGTCAAGTGCAGCGTCGACCGGCGTGGCAGACGCCGCGGTCGCAGGCTTTGCATCGATCACAGCGGTTGTTTTCTTTTTCTCCTTCTTGGTCTTGTCACCGCGACCGCTGCCTTCGCCTTTGAAGCCGGCACCGGGATTGAGTTGGGCGAGAGCGGCGCTGAGACGCTGGCGGGCGGCCACGGAGGCTGTGTCTTTGGAATCACCCGGGACGGGAATCTCTTCGAAAGGTGCGTTTTTCATGTCGAAGAGCTGGCCAGCTTGGTTGAGCTTCCAGCCTGCTTCCCGCACATAATAGTTTTCACCGAGCTGAGTGAACGCCCAAGTGCGCGGAGATTTCGTTTCACCTTTGATTTGGGGGAACAGGCTCTTGCCGTCGATGATTCGATTTCCCGGTAGGGGCACTCCGGCGATTTCAGCGAAGGTGGGAAGCAAGTCCGAAGCGTCGGTGAAGTTTTCGTTGAGTCTGCCCGCGGGGGTGACGCCGGGCCAACTGATGATGAAGGGGACAAGCCCGCCGCCTTCTTCCATGCCACCTTTCTGCCCAACGATGCGCCGGCCACCGATAGTCGCACGGTCAGCGTTCGCCTTCGCGGTGCCGTTGTCGCCCATGAAGAAGACGATGGTGTTGTCGCGAAGTTTGAGCCGGTCCAATTCGGCGAGGAGTTTACCGACGAGCTTGTCCATATAGGTGACGTTGTCGTTGTAGAGTTGGACATAACGGACGGCAGCATCCGTGCCAGCGACGGGCGGCGCACTGTCGGGCGTGGGCAGGATCTGCGAATGCACGAACGAGAGCGAGTAGTAGAGGAAAAAGGGTTTGCTCTGGTTCGCGTTGATGAAGTCGATGGCGCTCTTGTGCATCAAGTCGGGCATGTATTCGGTGTCCGTCATCATCAGCTTTTTCTCGTTGATGTTGTAAGGGCCGGGGTTGGCGCGGACACCGTCGTCGGCTCCCTTTTCACCGGCGAGCGCATACTTTTTGACCCAGGCGGCGGCGGCGGTTTTGTTCCAATAGATGCCGCTGGCCTTGAAACCCAACACGTGATCGAAGCCCCATTGAGTCGCATCGCCCGAGGGCAGAACCTGGCCCCATTTGCCAATCATCGCCGTGGTGTAACCGGCCTTCTTCAAAACCGTGGGAACCATGACCTCGGCCTTTTCGCCAGTGCGGATGATAGAAGCGCACCCGTCCTGCGTGACGGCCCCCGTGCGGAAGCCATAGCGTCCGGTTAGAATGAGCGAGCGAGATGGGCCACAGAGCGGAACGGTGTAGCAGTGATTAAAACGGATTCCAGTGTTCGCGAGCGAGTCGATGTGGGGGGTCTTGTAGCGATCGGAACCGTTGGCACCGATCTCTGCAAACCCGAGGTCGTCGGCGAGAATGAAGACGATGTTCGGCTTCGCGGGTGCCGCGGCGTGCAGCGTGGCAAGCGTCAGCAACGTCGCGGCAAGGGTGGGGAGGCTTTTCATGAATGGAGTTACTTGATCCGCGATGATTTCTTGGCGCTCGGTGCCGTCCGCACTGTGAGCTTCAAGAGCCGGAAAAATGCAGCTTACCCGCCGCCCGGCGCGGAAAAATGGAGCGTGTTGAAGCGCTGTGAACCATGGTGCGAAAAAAGGCCGAAAACCGGCGCTTTGCATACTTTCTGCATAAATTTTGGCCCATCACGCAGAGGTGCAATCCACCGAAATACTGGCTTCTATTTGGGGAAAAGCGGAGGTGGCGGAGAGAGGGGGATTCGAACCCCCGATACGGCTTTTGACCGTATACCGGTTTAGCAAACCAGCGCCTTCAGCCACTCGGCCATCTCTCCTACCGTGCCGATTTGGATTGGTTCCAACCCGAACAGCATCGCTTCCCAACTCGGAGAAGCATCAACGGCCTGAGACGTATAGACCTCAGCGGCGATGTGGTCAAGTTGGTTGCTCAGACCCGAACCAACAACGGGGGTTGCGCCCTTATCGTGGTTGCCTACAATGGCCCAGCACTCACTGCCGCAACTCGACTCCAACGTCTATGAAGCCTCAAGTCTCCCGCCGCCGTTTCGTTTCCGCCGTCGCCACCACTGCTGCCGCGCTCACTGCGCCGCGCGTGCTCACCGCCCAGAAGTCCGACCAACAACTCGTCATCGGCACTGGCGCGCATCGCTACGAAGTCCTCCACAACTGGGTGCAGCTCCCCGCCCAATACACTTGGCAAACCACCCACAACGTCGCCGTGGATCGCGACCAAAACCTCTACGTCATCCACGAGGGCCGCGAGAACCTGAAGGACCACCCCTCCATCTTCGTGTTCGATGCCAAGGGCAAGTTCATCCGCGCCTTCGGCCAGCAATTCCAAGGCGGCGGCCACGGCCTCGAAGTCCGCACCGAGGGCAAGGAGCAGTTCCTCTGGGTCACCGCCTATCAGCAGGTCAAGAGCTTCGCCAAGCTCACCCTCAAGGGCGAAGTCGTCTGGGAAAAGCGCGCGCCGATGGAGTCCAAACTTTACCCCGAAGGCGAAGACACCAAGCCCGCCAAGCGCTGGGGCCGCGACGCCTTCATGCCGACGAACTACGCCTTCCTCCCCGACGGCGGCTTCTACCTTGCCGACGGCTACGGCTCTCACCGCGTCCATCGCTACGACAAGAACGGCAAGTGGGTTTCCATGTTCGGCGAACCGGGCGCTGGCCCTGCGCAGTTCAACACCCCGCACGGCCTCTGGATGGATGACCGCCCCGGCCGCACGCCTTCCGTCGTCGTCGCCGACCGTGCGAACAAGCGCCTCCAGTGGTGGTCGCTCGAAGGCAAGCACCTCAAGACCCTCGACGGCTTCATCCTCCCCGCGAACCTCGACTCCTACCAAGACACCCTCCTCGTGCCCGACCTCAGCGCCCGCATCACGCTCCTCGACAAGGACGACAAGGTCATCGTCCACCTCGGCGAAGACCCCGCGTGGCGCGCGGCTGTGCTCAAGGAAGGCATGAAGCTCCGCCGCGAGGAAAAGGGCGAAGGCTGGGTCTCCGGCAAGTTCCTCCACCCGCACGACGCCTGCTTCGACGCCGCCGGCAACATCTTCGTCGCCGAGTGGGTCAACACCGGCCGCATCACCAAGCTGCGCAAGGTGAGCTGAACCACTCATAACCCTCCTCCCTCTCCGCCTCTACCGGGCAGAGGGATTGAGGGTGAGGTGTCGATTCTTCCGTTCCGCCTTCCACATTCCGAGTTTTGCGTTGTAACGGCGAGGTGGATAAGTCCCTTTTACCACAAAGGGCGCAAAGCAGCGCAAAAAGCTCCATCTTTGAGCGCCGCAAGCTCGGACAAGTGATAGCTAGGGCAAGTGCGCCGAAAGGTTCGTCTTCCTCGACGAAGAACCCACTGGCTTGAACGACAGCATCTTACAGGTGGCGAACCCGCTGCCGACGGCAACGACCTTCTTCGACTACCCCGCCAGCTACCACAACGATGCCTACGGCCTCTCGTTCTTCGAGGGAAATTCAGGAATCCATCGCTGGGTGGACGGGCGCACGGCCACTCGCAACGGAGCCTTGCCCAATTCTGGCCCCGACACTCGGTGGCTAATCTCCAAGGCCAGTGAGTGAGGCCGAAGTCTGCGCGCGCAGATGGGGCTCGTTTAAAGTTGGTTCAGGGTTCTGAACAGCCCTGGGCCGCCTTCCGCCGGCAAATCGCTTCCCAACCGGAATTCGTTCTTGAATCACTCCTTTGCTTGCTGCGAAATGGGTTGGCTGATTTTTCTCCTATGACGCTCGCGGACATTCTTCGGAAAGAGCAAATCGTCGCCGATTTGAAGGCCTCCAATCGCTGGGAAGCCATTGACGAACTGCTCGATCTCCTCGTCCAGTGCGGCAAGATCAAGTCAGAGAACCGCGAAGCCATCGCTGCGGTGGTCCGCAAACGGGAGAACTCGATGAGCACCGGCATCGGGTTCGGCATCGGCATCCCGCACGCCAGCACGGACCTCATTGGCGAAGTGGTGGGAGCGTTTGGGCGCAGCGCCAAGGGCATCAATTTCGACGCGCTGGACAGCCAACCGGTCAAGCTCGTGATGTTGTTCCTCGTCCCGCAAGGCCAGTTCCAGAAGCACCTGCACACCTTGGCCAACATCGCCAAAATGTTGCACAACAAGGAATTTCGCGCCTCCTTGGAGGCAGCCCCGCATGCCGAAGCCATGTTCAAGGCCGTGACTGATCAGGCCCCGAAGAAGTGAGCTGCCGCAACCGCGTGGGCAGGCGGAATGTTCCCGGCGCAGTGTTGGGGCGTTCGTCCAATCAGGCTGTTGCTTCCCCTCCTGCCGGGTGTTAGCCTTACCCATCTTAAAAAATGTCTGACTCTAATCGCACTCCAGACAACGGCAAAAAAGAGCCGAACGACGACTTCAAGGCCGGCGTGCGGCCTTGGATTGTCTGGCTGGCCATTCTCTGCTCCATCCTGCTGCTCATCGTATTTCGCAATCAGACCGAGGTGAAGGTGCGAGTGCTCAGTTATCCGGAGTTCATCAAGAAGGTGGACGCCAAGCTGATTCGCAATGGCGTCGTCACCTACAATCCCCAGACCTCCGACCTCCGGGAAATCAGCGGCACGTTTGTCGAGGCGGACAGCAACGGCAAGCCGCGCCTCAACGGAGAGGGCAAGGAAATGGAAACCGCCTTCCGCATCAAAATCCCGGTCACGGAAAAGCTGGTGGACAAACTGCTGGCCACCGGAGATTTCGTTACCAAGGAACCCAACACGCTGTTCTGGTCGGTCCTCATCAGCCTGCTGCCCTTTGTGATCATCGCCGGCTTTGTTTACTTCGTGTTCATCCGCAACCTGAAGATGGCCGGCAAAAGCGCGATGAGCTTTGGCAAGAGCAAGGCGCGCATGCTGGCCAAGGACAAGAACAAGACCACGTTCAAGGACGTGGCGGGGGTCGAGGAGGCGAAGGACGAGGTGAGCGAGTTGGTCGAATTCCTCAAAGACCCAAAGAAATTTCAACGCCTGGGCGGACGCATTCCCAAAGGCATCCTGATGATCGGGGCCCCCGGGACCGGCAAGACCCTGTTGGCCAAAGCCATTGCCGGCGAGGCGGAAGCAGCCTTCTTCAGCATCAGCGGATCGGACTTCGTGGAGATGTTCGTGGGTGTCGGTGCCAGCCGTGTGCGCGACATGTTCGAACAAGCGCGAAAGAGCACGCCGTGCCTGATTTTCATTGATGAGATTGACGCTGTGGGCCGCAGCCGTGGCATTGGCCTCGGTGGCGGCAACGACGAACGGGAGCAGACGCTTAACGCGCTGCTCGTTGAAATGGACGGCTTCGACACCACCGAAGGCATCATCATCATCGCCGCCACCAACCGCCCTGATGTCCTCGACCCGGCCCTGCTCCGCCCGGGACGTTTTGACCGCCAGATCACCGTGAACCTCCCCGACGTGCGTGGGCGCGAGGCGATTCTGAAAGTCCACGCGCGAAATGTGAAGCTGGACCCCACCGCCGAACTGTCGGTCATCGCGCGCGGCACCCCAGGCTTTTCGGGCGCGGAACTGGCCAACCTGCTTAATGAGGCTGCCCTGTTGGCCGCACGCAACGGCAAGAAGGCCGTGACGATGAAGGAGCTTGAAGAGGCGCGGGACAAAGTCCGCTGGGGCCGCGAACGTCGTAGTCTGGCCATGACGGATGAGGAAAAGAAGAACACCGCCTGGCATGAGGCCGGTCACGCGTTGGTAAACGTCCTGCTTCAAAACACCCATCCGCTGCACAAAGTCACCATCATACCCCGCGGCCAAGCCCTTGGAGCGACGATGTATCTGCCCAAGGACGACATCCACAGTCGCCGCCGCAAGGAGATGCTGGACATGGCCGCCGTCACGATGGCTGGCCGCATCGCCGAGGAAATCGTGGCGGATGACATTTCCACCGGAGCCGCTGGCGACATCCAACAAGCGACCGGCATGGTCCGGGCGATGGTCTGTCAGTTTGGCATGAGCGACAAACTGGGCATGATTCATTACGGTGGGGAAGATGATCATTACCTCGGCCGCGATCTCGGCAGGCGGAAGGATTACAGCGAACACACGGCTCAAGAGATTGATGCCGAGGTGAAGCGCATCATTGACGAGGCCTACGCACGGGCCAAGCAGATCATTGACACGAACCGCGACAAGCTGGAAGCCATCGCGAAGGCGCTGCTCGAATACGAAACCCTCGAAGGTTCACAAGTTGATGACATCGTGCGCACCGGCAAGATGAGCAATCCCCCGCCTCCGGCCGCAATCACGGCCACCCCGCCCAGCGGAGCCCCGGCCGGCACTCCGTTGCCTGAACCTCCGCGCTCCACTCCGCCCCCGCTCGAACCTGGACTGGGCGCTCCCGCCCCGGCGCCGATTTGAGGCCTGTTTCCATCTACCGGGTTGCCTTCAACTGCGCCGAACTGTTTTCCTAGCCCCCATGCCCAGCAGTGTTGGTGAACAACTTCGAAGCGCGAGGGAGGCCGCGCGCCTGACCCACCACCAAGTGGGCGACACGACCAAGATCAAAACCGATCACATCATCGCGCTGGAAGAGAGCGACTTTCACCAGTTTAGCGCGCCGGTTTACATCCGCGGCCACGTCAAGCTCCTGGCCCGCCATTACAAGCTCAACGTCCCCGCCATCCTCGCTGACCTCGACGCCGAACTTGCTCGAACTGAGGAGTTCCGGGATCCGCCCAGCCTGATTCCTCGCGAGAAGGGCGTGCTCGACTGGGTCACCCTGCAGCTTTCCAAGCTGAACCTCCGCTTGCTGCTGCCGCTCATCGGTCTTGCCCTGATCGTGGGCCTCCTCCTCTGGGGCTATGCCGCTTGGCGAAGACATCAATCCGCCGATCCGTTGTCCAACCTTGGGGCGGGTTATTACAAAGCGCCGCCCGAGAAGAGCGTAGTCGAGTATCTGCCCCTGCCGGCGGCACCCACCAACGTCCCGGCACGGAAGTAGCTCGGCCCCCCTTTGGCTGCGGCGGATTGTAACGCCCGCCCCAATCCCGCATTGCCTTGCCACCGCGGCCTAGCATAGGGTTTCAACTCCTGTGACGAGCCAATCATCCAAAACCGCCTTCCGCCCCGTGCGCGTCGGCATGATCTCCCTGGGCTGCGCCAAAAACTTGGTGGACGCCGAAATCATGCTTGGTTCGCTGCTGAAGAGCGGGGCGGAAATCACCAACGACCCCGCCACCGCCGACGCCGTCATCGTCAACACCTGTTCCTTCATCGACGCCGCGCAGGAGGAAAGCGTGGACGCCATCCTTGAATCCGTCGCGGTTCGCGACGCAAACCAACGTGGGCAGGCGCTAATCGTTTCAGGCTGCTTGAGCCAACGCTTTCGCGAGGAGCTGCCCAAGCTCCTCCCCGAGGTGGATGCGTTCATGGGCATTGACCAAGTCGCCCAGGTCGGAGAACTGGTGAAGGAGGCACTCGCCCGGCGCAGCGAAAAGCTGAACGCCCAACGCCCAGCGCCCAACGCTCAACGCTCAAAGAAGAAGGTTCAGGCGCAGCTCGCCGACTTGGATAAAGCGAAACCCGTGGCTCACGACACCGACGAATCGCTGCGTGGCAAAAGCAGTTTCGGCAAAACCAAAACTGTCCTCCCCACCACAGCTCCACTGCTGGATGTCACGGCCCGACCTGTTTACATCCCGGACTTCGAGACCCCCCGCTTCCGCCTCACCCCGCGCCACTTCGCCTATGTGAAGATTGCCGAGGGCTGCAACCACCCGTGCAGCTTCTGCATCATTCCCCGGATGCGCGGCAGCCACCGCAGCCGCACGCAGGCCGACGTGGTCGCCGAGGCGAAGGCGCTTATCAAAGACGGGGTGAAGGAGTTAAACCTGATCTCGCAAGACTCGACCTACTACGGCCTCGACTTGCGCAAGAACCACAGCCGCGCCATTTCTTCGCCGGAGAAATTCCGCACCGCCGCCAGCTCCCTTCCCGCCGACGCCACGACGCTTTGCTCACTGCTGCGTGAGCTGAACGCGCTCAAGGGCGACTTTTGGATCCGCCTGCTCTACACGCATCCGGCGCACTGGACCGACGAACTCATCCGCACCATCGCCGAGTGCCCCAAAGTCGCACGCTACGTGGACATGCCGCTCCAGCACATTCACGACGACATGCTGACCCGGATGCGCCGTGAAACCACCGGCCAATATATCCGCGACCTCATCGCCCGCATCCGCGCCGGGGTGCCGGGCATCACGCTGCGCACCACGTTCATCGTCGGCTTCCCCGGCGAAACGGCGGCCGCCTTCGACACGCTGCTGGACTTCATCCGCGAAACGAAGTTCGAGCGGTTGGGCGTGTTCACCTACTCGAAGGAGGACGGCACCGTCGCTGGCAAGATGACCCAACAGGCCACGCCCAAGGCCAAGCAGCGCCGCCGCGAGCTGGCCATGGCCGCGCAGCACGAAGTCGCCCGCGCTGTCTCCGAGTCGTTTGTGGGGCGCACGCTCAAGGTGCTCGTCGAAGGCGAGGCCTCCGCGAAGGAGCTTCAAGCGGCGAAAGTCGCCTCGTGGGAGCATGGGCTCATCCGAGGGACTGATGAACACACCGACCAGCTCAAGGGCCGCTACCTTCTGGCTCGTGGCGAGGCAGACGCCCCGGACATTGACGGTCGCGTTTACGTGCGCGGCAAGCTGCCCGTCGGCACCTTCGCCCGCGTGAAGATTATCGGGCATACGGACTACGACTTGATTGCGGATCCGGTTTGAGGAGACTGGGAACACCAGCGTGAACCTCCCCAACAAACTCACCGCCTCGCGCTTCGTTCTTACGGGGTTGTTCCTCGTGGCAATGTTCTCGCGCTCGCCGGTGAACGACACCATCGCGCTGGTGCTGTTCAGCATCGCGGGCCTGACGGACTACTTCGACGGCAAGATTGCCCGCGAGCGGAAGCTCATCACGAACTTCGGCATTTTGATGGACCCGCTGGCGGACAAGATCCTCACCTGCTCCGCCTTCATTGCGCTGGTCGAGCGCGGGCGGTTTGACCCGGGCACGGGCAGTGCGCTGCCGGCGGTGCATGTCGAGGCGTGGATGGCGGTGCTCATCGTCGCGCGCGAACTGGCTATCACGGGGTTGCGCCTGCTGGCCGCCTCCAAGGGCGTGACGCTCGCCGCCGAGCGCTTCGGCAAGCACAAGACCATCTCGCAAATCACCGCTGTCATCGCGCTGCTGGTGCTGGACGCGCACGTCGAGTGGTGGCCGTGGCTGCGGGAAGCGTTCGGGTTGCTGTTGCCATGGTTCGCGCACCTTTCGCTCTGGGTGACGGTGCTGCTCACGTTCACCTCCGGTGCGATTTATCTCTGGAAGAACCGGCAGATTTACCTGGAGGACATGTGAGCGGATTCGACCCCACCGTCTGGGTGGCCCAAGGTTTTGGCTCCGGCCGGCTGAAGCCCGGGCCGGGAACTTGGGGTTCAATTGTCGGTCTCGTCTGGTTTACCGGCCTGCTCGCAACCGGTTCGCTGTGGGGATTCTTCGGTGGGATTTTTCTCAGCATCCCGCTCTGCGTCTGGATTTGTGGCCTGGCGGAAAAAGCGCTCGGCGAGAAAGACCCCGGCTCCGTTGTGCTGGATGAAATTATCGCGGTGCCAATGTGCTTCAGCGCGTGGCTGCTGAGTGTCATGACCAGCACGGGGCAGATGCCAGAAGCCAGCATCTTCCTCAGCGGAAACCACTGGCTCGGGGGCGCCGCCATCTTCGCCGCCTTCCGCCTCTTCGACATTTGGAAGCCTTGGCCGGTGCGGCAAAGCCAATCGCTCCCCGGCGGCTGGGGCGTGACGGTGGATGACTTGCTCGCGGCGCTCTACGTGAACTTGGTGAGCCTGCCATTCCTCATCTAAGACGGGCGCACGAAGGCCGCGAAGGAGGCGAAGGCGTCCTTGTTCCGCAGTTCCTTCGCTCCCTTCGCGCGACACCTGCCCGCTCACTGCTCAATCCGATACAGCGTCTTGGCCGTGCGGAGATAGAGGGCCTTGCCGCTGGCGGCGGGGGAAGCCTCGATGGGGCCGTCGAGCTTGCTCTCGCCGAGCAGCTTGAACTCCGGCGCGGCGGCAAACACCACGCACTTGCCCTCGCGGTCACAAGCATACACGCGGCCTTCAGCGCAAATCGGCGAGGCATACACGGCCTTCAGCACGCGCTCGGACCACAGCACCTTGCCCGTCTTCGCCTCGACCGCACTGGCGAAGCCGCTGTTGTCCACCAGCAGCAGCAAGTCGCCGTGCAGGATGGGCGACGGCGTCTCGGGCACGCCCTTGATCAACTTCCAGACGAGCTGCGGCTTGCCGGGCGCGGGCTCACTGTCCTTCGAGGCGTCGAGGATGTTGCCCGCCTTCCACGCGGACGCGGGCGGCGGCTTGATGGCGTAGAAGTGCCCCTTGGAAAACCCGGCGGCGAAGTAGATCAAGCCGTGCCCGTAGATGGGCCGCGCACCGGTCGAGTGGAACGGCTGGTTCTCCACCTGCCACAGCTCCTTGCCCGTCAGCGGGTCGTAGCCGTAGTGCGCCTTCGCGCCGTTGCTCAGGAGGACGGGCTTACCCTCGATCATCGCGATCTGCGGTGTAGCGTAGCCCTTGCGCAGGTCGCCCTCGGCCTTCGGCTTTCCCGCTGCATCGAGGTCGCGATAATCCGTCGAGCGCTTCACCTTCCACACGTCCTTCCCCGTCTGCTTGTCCAGCGCGACGAGAAACTGCTCGTCCGCGCCGTCGAAGTGCAGGACGAGCAAATTGTTGTAGAGGATCGGCGAGGAGCCCGCGCCGCGATAGTGGTTGCACTTCAAGTCACGCCGCTCCCACAGCTTCGCGCCCGTCTTGGTGTCGAGGCATGCCGTGCCCGCCTCGCCGAAGCTCACATACACGCGCCCCTCCTCGATGACCGGCGTGGGTGAGGCGTAGCTGTTGTAGCGCATCCACAGCTCCGGCTGCTGCGCGTCGAAAAGCTTCACGTCGCGGACGATCTTGCCGGAGTTCTTGTCCAGCGTGAGGACGAAGAGCGCGGTGCCATTGCTCGTCGCGGTGGTCAGCCAGATTTGGTCGCCCCAGATGACGGGCTGTGACCAGCCCTTGTCGTGGATGGGTGTCTTCCACTTCACGTTCTCCGTCTCGCTCCACTTGAGCGGCAGGCCTTTGGCGGTGGACTGGCCGTCGCCGTTCGGACCACGGAACTGCGGCCAGTTGTCAGCGGCGAAGGAGGAGGAAAGCGCGGCCAGCGAGGCGAGGAGGGCAAGTTGCTTTGTCATGTGCGGAAGAGAATAGCGGGCATCGGGATTTGAGTTCAATCCTCGGACGCGCGTGCCGCGAGAAACTTCGACCCGGTCTCCTACGGCGCTTCCTGTGCGCAACTGGACCAGATTTGCCGAGCTTGGGGCTTGCGTTCCCCCAGCGCCTTCGCTACCAGAGCGCGCATGAAATTGCTACGCCCCGCCCTGCTCTGCTTGTCCACCCTTTGGATCGCTGCCGCCGCGCACGCCGCTGGTCCGGAAAACTTCAAGGTCAGTGAGTTCAGCTTCAAACGCCCGGCCACGTGGGATTGGGTCGAAGTCGCCTCGCCCATGCGCAAGGCCCAGCTCAAGGTCACGGCCAAGGACGCCAAGGAACCGGGCGAGGTCGTGTTCTTCTTCTTCGGCCCGCAAAGCGGCGGCACCAAGGCAAACGTGGACCGCTGGCTCGGCCAGTTCGAGGAAGGCCGCGACAAGATCAACGCGAAGACCGAAGAGAAGAAGTTTGGGAAGGCTGTCGTCACCTACGTCTCCGCCGAAGGCACCTACAAGAGCGGCATGCCCGGCGCGCCAGCCACCCCCAAGGCTGGCTTCGCCCTGCTCGGCGGAATTGTGGAAGGCCAGGACGGCAGCGTCTTCGTGCGGCTCACCGGCCCCGCCGCACTCGTCAAGGGCGCTCGCGCGGACTTTGAGAAGATGATTGAGAGCGGGCTGAAGTAGCTCCACGTAGCCGCCGACGTGAGGAGGCAGACACTTTCAGTCAATTCCGCCTCCTGACCTCGGCGGCTACCTCCTTCGTTGTGCGATCCCTCGCCGAACCCGCCGTGCTGCTGCGGGCGGCCCTCGCCGGTGCGCTTTCCGCACTGGCCTGCTACCCGCGCCTTGCCAACTGGACGCAGCGCAAGGACGACGTGTGGTTTCTGGTCGCGGTGATGGGCTGGGCGGCGTTTGTGATGTGGGCGGCTGTGTTTGCTTGGCACGAGCGTCACGGAGGGACCAAGGCTTTCCCCAAGCGCATGCCGGTGAATCTCTGGCTCAGCGCACTCGGGCTTGGCTTGGCCGGCGCGCTGCTCTCCTTCTATTTTGGTGATCCCACGCTCCGCCCGCTCGCCCCAACGGACTTTCCCCGCAATCCCAGCCAGTGGATCGATCATGTGCTGTTCAATCTCGCACTGGAGCAACTCTTCCTCTGCTTCGCGCCCTTCGCGTTCTTCGTGCGCCTGCTGCCGGGCGTGAAGCAAGCGGCGATCGCCGTGGTCCTGTTTGGCCTGCTGGTGTTCGCCCTGAAACTGCGAACCAGCGCAGCGGCACTGACGTGGGATCTGGTGCTCAGTCTCGCCTTTTTCCGCGCGCTGGCCTCGGCAGTGACCGTGTGGCTTTATCTACAGGGAGGCGTGTGGCTGGTGTGGCTCTTTGCGCTCCTGCTCCAGTGCCGGCACTGGTTCGCCTTCGCGCCGTAAGAGGGGGGGAGCTCATGTCCCCGTTCAGTGCCAACAGCGCCAACAGCAGTTCGCGCTGGAGGCGGGACAAGAGTGTCCACCTTACGCCCCGCCCCGTCCCGCCAGCACCTTGCGCGACGGCACGTAGCCGGCGATGAACTCGCGGCGGAACTCCGCAAAAGTCCCCGCCGCGATGTGTCGGCGCATGTCCGCCATCACGTCGAGGAACATATGGCTGTTGTGGATGCTCACGAGGCGCAGGCCGAGAATCTCGTTCACGTTCAGCAAGTGTCGCACGTAGGCACGGGAGAAATTCTTGCAGGCAAAGCACCCGCAGCCTTCCTCAATCGGCCCGAAGTCCGCCTTCACCGCGCCGCCCTTGATGGCGTAGGTGCCTTTGCGCGTGAAGGCCGTGCCATTGCGCGCCACACGCGTCGGGAGCACGCAGTCGAACATGTCCACGCCGCGCGCCACTAGCTCGACAAGCTGCGCGGGCGTGCCCAGACCCATCGCGTAGCGCGCCTTGTGCGCGGGCAGGAACGGCTCGGCGAGCTCCACGGCCTTCATCATCTCCGGCTCCGGCTCACCCACGCTCACGCCGCCGATGGCGTAGCCGTCGAAGTCCAGCGCAGTAATGGCCTTCGCACACTGCTCGCGCAGCTCCGGGTTGCTGCCGCCCTGCACGATGCCGAAGACCTGCTGGCCGGGCGCGCGCGGTTGCTCACGGCATTCCTTCGCCCAGCGAATGGTGCGTTCGACGGCGAGCAACTGCTCCTTCGCGGGCGCGTCGTGCGGCGGGCATTCGTCGAAGATCATCGCGATGTCCGAGCCGAGGTGCCGCTGGATTTCCATCGCCTCCTTCGGCCCGAGGAACAGCGGCGAGCCATCGAGATGCGAACGGAACTCGACGCCGTGCTCCCGCACCTTGCGAATCTTCGCGAGGCTGAAGACCTGGAAGCCGCCGCTGTCGGTGAGAATCGGGAGCGGCCAGTTGATGAAGCCGTGCAGGCCCCCGGCGGCGCGGATGATGTCCATGCCGGGCCGAATGCTGAGATGGTAAGTGTTGCCGAGGATAATCTTCGTGCCCATCTCGACCAGCTCGCGCGGATCGAGCGCCTTCACGCTGCCCTGCGTGCCGACCGGCATGAACACCGGCGTCTCAATGACCCCGTGCGGCGTCGTGAGGCGGCCCAGCCGCGCCTTGGAACTCGGATCCGTCTTGAGCAACTCGAACATCAGGCGCGGATTGAGCCACAATGGGCGCACGGCGTGAAGCGTGTTTCCAAGCGGTTCCTGCTTGCGATGTTTCTCTCTGCGTCCGTCCCGTCTCTGCGGTGCAGAATCGGGAGAACACCGCAGAGACGGGACGGGCGCAGAGGAAGGCAGCCGGAAGGCACTCGTGCTGAATAGTTCGCGGCGGCGGCAGGTCTGCTTTCCCAACGCACTACTCAACATGAAACCACTCGCCCTGCTCCTCGCCCTCGTCGCCACCGTTGCTGTCTCCAGCGCGGATGAAAAGAAAGTCGCCATCGGCAAGCCCGCCCCCGACTTCAAGATCAAGGATGCCACGGGCAAGGAAATCAACCTCGCCGAACTCACCGCCAAAGGCCCCGTGCTCGTGCGCCTCACCTGCGGCTGCCTAGGCTGCGACAAGGAGCTGCCTTACTTTCAGGAGCTGCACACGGCCTACAAGGCGCAGGGGCTCACCAGCCTCGCCATCTTCCGCGAGCCCGATGCGAAGGTGGAAGCCTACGTGAAGGAGAAGAAGCTCAACATGCTCTACGCCGTGGACACGAAGGGCGAGAGCTGGAAGGTGTTCGACACGAAGACCATGCCCAGCAATTTCCTCATCGCGAAGGGCGGACAGATTGTGAAGATCTCCGCCGGCTGCGACACCAGCGGCATGATTGCCGAGCGCCTTAGCGAAGCCACCGCCAAGCTGACCGGCACGGACAAGGCCGAGGTCAAAACCAAGGTGGATGGGCAAAAGGCCGTCGCGGCCAAGCCGGCGGTGAAGTAAGCGGACCAAGAATCTTAATTAGCGAGAGCCGCCCCAAGTGGGCGGCTTTTCCTTTTCGGAGAGCCAACGGCCAGCCAACTGCCACGATTTCAGCCTCTGAACTGCGGTGGAGCGCCGGTCTCCGACCCGGCGTGGCCCAACCCTCCACCAACGCGCCGGGTCGGAAACCGGCGCTCCCGTTCATGGCCCCGGTGTGCGAGCGAACGAGCAAGCTGCTCGCGCTACGGTGGGCGGTCAGAGACTGCCCATATCAAACTGGGCAGTTAAAACGACGAGTTGGCTCATAGCATTCAGGGGCCAGCCGCTCTTTTTTACCCGACCACCTATTGTTTTTACCAGCCGGCCACTAATCGAGTGAGGCCAGCCCATCGCATGGAGTGCCTAGGTTGTAAAAATTACCCGCCCGCCTCTCTTTTTTACCGGCTGGCCTGTCAAATGGATGGGCTGGCCCCTGATTTTCACCCGGCGTTACGGGTTCGGCGGCGGCGGAGTCGGCTCCCCGCTGTTTCCCTGACCTTCAAACCGCTGGGCGAGGTCATCCACCACGCTGTCCGCGCCCGGCACGTTCAGTTTGGCGGCCACTTGGGCGGACTTGTAGAACGTCAGTGCCCCGGCGTTGGCCTCGCTGCCCACTGCAATCGTCGTGTCCCGCACACCTTCTGACAACTGCTCCAGTTGTTGCAGCAAGGATTTGAGCTGGAGGTAGAGGTTGTAGTCCTTCCGGAACTCCGGGACGTTCAGGTAGGGTGGCACCAGTTGCGGGACCGTCTCGGCATAGCCGAGGGCCTTGGCCACAAACGACTCCGACTTGTCGCTGATCTTCGACAAGCCGCGAATGTCATCCGGGGTGAGGTTCACGAGGAAAGGCAGCAACGCCTTGATCTCGTTGATCTTGGTGAGGATGGAGGTGAGGTCGGCCGCCGCGAGGACAGCCGAGATATTTTGGTAACTCATGGCTATGGTTTTGGTTTTGGTTTGAAACATCCCGAGACTCTTCTTGAAATCATTTCCAAGAAGCGGGAACGCGCGAACCTGCCACAAAGTTTCGATCGCGCAAGGGGGAGATTTGTGAAGCCGTCGGCCAGGCCAAATCGCTGGAGCGCGGCCTTCAGGCCGCTTCAACGTCCGAACACGCAAAGCA
>CAMCFN010000029.1 GCA_945874145.1 Akkermansia muciniphila | reverse complement strand
CCGGACATGAGCCGCGCGGCGACGGGGTCGGGCAGCGCGAGCCAGGTGCCGAAGCTGGGCTCACCGCGTTTGAGTTTGGCGCGAACGTGGTTTTGTTTCATGTGTTTGGTGCCCGGGAATGGACGCGAACGGGCGTGAATTTGCCAGCTGAATTTTTCTTCCGCGTCTATTCGCGGGCCACCGGCTTCTTCGTCAACTCTTCGCTCAACGAACGGAACTGGTTCCGCAGTTCACTCACCGTGCCGATAGCCAGGAACACCTCGTAATCCAGCTTGAACCCGTTTGTGATGGCCAGCGTGCGGATGGGCGCAAAGTAGGAGCAACCGGGGCCGTCCGGACCGGCCTGGCCCGCGTTCCGGTAGAAGGTCATCTCCGTCGTGCCGGGCACGCAGACGCCGAGCCCCCAATCGCGCGCGTCCACGTAGGCGGCCCAGTTCTCCGACAGGCCCTTGTCGTATTCGTTCGGCCAACCGGGGACGCGGCGCGTGAGCACGCCACCAGTCCACGGCGCGTTGCCCCGGTAGTAAACGAGGTTCGTCAGCGCGAAGTCCGCGAAGACGGCCGGCAACTCCTGATGCGCGGGCGGGTGATTCGCCGTGCCGGAGTAGGTCATGCGGAAGCGCAGGTGAGCGAGGCGATTGGTCAACGTGAGCCACTCCTCCAGCACCACCTCCGGCAAGTCCGCACCCGTGGCCCAGTGCTTCGGCAGCGTTTTCGCGTAGAGCGTGGTCGCGGTGTTCGTGAAAACCAGCGTGCGCGCCGGTTCGCCGCGCCAACCGCCGCCCTGCACAGGATTCCAGCGCCACGGCTTGCCATTCCAGTCCGACCCGTCCTTGGCGCCGTAATAGGACTGCTGGATGAAACGGCCCTTGTCGTAATGGTTCAGCAAGTTCCGCCCGGTCGCGCTTTCGCCGAAGAAGCCGATGCTCGCGCCCGCCGCGCGATCAAGGCCGAGGCGAACTTGGCCGTTGTCGAGGTAGATCCAGTCGGCAGCGAAGCCGGAAAGCGCGAGGAACAGCCCCGCAATCGCGAGGTGAAAACCGAGCACAGGAGAAGCCCGCTGGCTGACCATCACTTCAGCTTCGCCCGCAACGCCGCTGACTGGAACACGTCCCCGTTCACCACGTGCGTCGGCTTCTTGCCGTTCATCAAGTCCACGATGGCCTGCGCAGCGGCGAGGCTGACGCGTTCGCCAGTCTCGCGACCGTTGAAGGCCTGGTGCGGGGTGAGCAGCACGTTCGGGCAGCGGCGCAGCGGATGGTCGTTCGGCAACGGCTCGGTGCTGAAGGCATCCACCGCCGCGCCGGCGATGGTCTTCTGCTCCAGCGCGCGGACCAGCGCGGCCTCATCCACGAGTGCGCCGCGCGCGGTGTTGATAAGGTAGCTGGCGGGCTTCATTTTCTTGAATTGCGCCTCGCCGATGAGACCGCGGTTCTGCGGCGTGAGCGCGCAGTTGAGGGAGACGAAATCGCTTTGCGCCAACAGCTCGTCGAGGGAGACGAATTTCACCCCGAGCGCCTCCGCGTGTGGGTTCGGTGCAATGTCGTGGCCGAGAATCTGCATGTTGAAGCCCGCCGCGCGCTTCGCCACCGCCTGGCCGATGCGCCCGCAGCCGATGATGCCCAGCGTCTTGTTGGACACGTCGTGGCCCCACGCGACGGACCAGCGGTTGTCGCGCATGACGACGTGGCCCTCGTGAACGCGGCGAGCGAGCGCGAAGAGGAGCGCCCACGTGTAGTCCGCCACCGCGCCATCAAGCATGCCCGGCGTGAAGGCGACGACGATGCCGAGCCGTGTGGCCGTGGAGATGTCGATGGAGTCGTAGCCCACGCCCCAGCGGGAAAGGCACTTGATGCCGGCGGCGTTGGCGTGCTGGAGCACGGCCGGGGTGTATTTGTCCGCGCTACACAAAGTCGCGTCGCAGCCAGCCATGTAGGCCTGCACGTCATCGGCGCTGAGCGGGCCGAACTTGGGTGCGATGACGACTTCGCAGCCGGACTCACGCAGGAGTTGATAAGCGGGTTGGCCGACTTCTTCAGCGGCCCGGGCAGTGATGAGAACTTTCCACGACATAGTGCGGCGAGTGTGGAGCGGACTGCGCTGTGGTGCAAGCGCGCCGCTTCCCATCCTGCTCCTCATGCTGCTCTCCCCAACTTCGCCCAAAGAACAGGAAAAGGCTCTGCGTCCGTTGACACGCTCTGTATTCTCACCCCCGAATAACCCGATGTCCTTACCCGCCAATCTCTACTCCACTTGGCGCGCGCAGCGCCCAAGCGCGGGGCCATTGCGCGAGGATGGCCCGCCGCCGGAGCGATTGCTCCAAGCGGTCTGGCAACACCAGCGCGTGCTGCGTGACCAACTCACTCTCGCCGACGGGCGCAGCGTGCGCGTGCTCCATCCCGGCTTCCTCAACCGCGAAGCCGGCCCAGACTTCCGCGAAGCCATCGTGCAGTTCGGCAGCGAGACGCCGTTGCGGGGCGACGTGGAAGTGGATCTAGCGACGAGCGGCTGGCGCACGCACAGGCACGATGTGAACCCGAACTTCCGCGCCGTCGTGCTGCACGTGGTCTGGGACGGCCCCAGCGCGCACGGCCTGCCCACGCTCGCGCTCAAGTCCCGGCTCGACGCGCCGCTGGGTGAGTTGAGCGAATGGTTCGGGGGTGAGGACGCGACGCGCTCTGGCGGGCTGGCCGGCAGGTGCTGTGGGCCGCTTAACGAACTCCCGCGCGCAGAACTGGAAGCCATTCTCCAGCAGGCCGCGCTCGTTCGCCTCCAGTTGAAGGCCACGCAACTCGCCGCCCGCGCGCGGCAGTGCGGCTGGGAGCAATCGCTCTGGGAAGCCCTGTTCGCCGCGCTCGGCTATAAGCACAACGTCTGGCCCATGCGCCGCCTCGCGGAGTTGGCCGGCACGTCCAGCGACCAACTTTCCGTCGCGCTTTGGCAGGCCCGCCTCTGCGGCTGGAGCGGACTGCTGCCGGTCGAACTGCCGCGGGGTCGCGGAGCGGATGCGGATTACTTGCGCCAGCTCTGGGACGCGTGGTGGCGCGAGCGGGAGCGCTTCAGCGAAGTCATTTTGCCGCGCACCGCGTGGCGCATGAGCGGTTTGCGTCCGGCCAACCAACCGCTCCGCCGCCTCGCGCTCGCCGCGCACTGGCTCGTGAACGGAGACTTGCCGACGCGCTTGGAGCGATGGTTCACGCGTGATGTTGCTCACGCACAGCTGGCAGCTTCGCTGCTCGAACTGCTCCAACCGTCCGACGACGAGTTCTGGTCGTGGCACTGGACCTTAAAATCGCCGCGCTTAGCCAAGCCCCAGCCGCTGCTCGGCGAAGCCCGGCTTACCGACCTCGCGGTGAATGTAGTGCTGCCCTGGCTCTGGGCCCGCGCCGCTGCGGGTCGCAATGAGCCGCTCCGCGCAACGGCAGAAGCGCGCTACCTCGCGTGGCCGGTCGGCGAGGACAACGCCACGCTCCGACTCGCGCGCGAACGCCTCTTCGCCGGCAGCCCGCCGCGCGGCCTCTTCCACCACGCGACAGCACAACAGGGCTTGCTCCAGATCGTCCGCGACTTCTGCGAGCACTCGAACGCGCTGTGTGAACAGTGCCGCTTCCCCGAACTCGTGCGGTGTGCGCAGCCGAACGCCGGTCGGAGCGCGGGTCTGCGACCTGCAGCGGCTCCTGGGAGCCCATGAGGCTCGCCGCTGGACCGTCGAGAATTGCTGCGGGGCACCGCCCCGCGCCCCGCCACCGTCACTGGATTGTCACCGGGATTGACAGGAAAAGCCGCGCTTGTTACCTCCTCGGCACATTCATGAGCGCCCAGCACAACCTGCCGTCCGTTCGCGCAGCCTTGAACCGTCTCGCCCTCGCGGGCGCGGCATTGGAGAAAATGGAGCAGTGCGACGGGTGCCGCCGGGTGTTCCCGCTGCGGCAAGTCGAGTTGAACGGGGCCGAACTGCTGTGCGCTGACTGTAGCCGGTCAGAATTGGCCACTGCGCTGCATCCGTTCCTGCCGCCGCACCCACCCTTGCCGAGATTTCGCCCGCACGCGGGTCGTTGATCGAGGGTTGCCACGGGATTTTTGGCGGCTAGTCTCCTGTCCGTTTGGTCGACGTGTTCGTCACTGTTTTTGCCCATTATGAATAGCACTATACGCAAAGTCCTGGCTGCACTGGTCCTCCTCGCCGTTGTTGCCCTAGTCGCCCTGTTCTTTTCCCTGAACTCCATGGTCAAGCAAGGCGTGGTCGCCTTCGGGCCGGAAGTCATCAAGGCCCCCATCCAGCTCGATGGCGTGAGCATCTCCGCGTTTTCCGGCAAAGGAGAACTGACCGGCCTCGTGGTCGGCAACCCCGAGGGTTTCAAAACACCGCACGCGGTGAAGCTGGCCACTGCCAGCCTGCAAGTGAACCCCGCCTCCCTCCTGGCCGACAAAATCGTCGTGCACTCCATTAAGGTGGACGCCGCGGAGATCACCTTTGAAGGCAGCCTCGGCAGCAGCAACCTCGGCAAGATTCAGGAGAACGTGGACGCCTACGTCGCCAGCCTACTGGGCGGACCCGCCGGTAAGGACGGCAAGGCGGAGAAGAAGAGCAGCTCCGGCAAGAAACTTCAGGTGGACGAACTCATCATTTCCAACGCCAAGATCAACCTCAGCATGACCCTCCTCGGCGGCAAGTCCGCCACCGTGCCGCTGCCGGAGATCAAGCTCACCAACCTCGGCCAAGGCGCGGACGGCGTGACCCCCGCCGAAGTCATCAAGGTGGTCATGAAGGACGTGATGGGCAAAACCACCACCGCCGTGACGGGCTACCTCAGCGGCGCGGGTAAGGCGCTGCTGGACGGGGCCAAGGGCGTGGGCGGGGCCGCCACCGACGCAGCCAAAGGCGTCACCAAGGGCCTCGGTGATTTGTTTAAGAAGAAGGAGTAGCAGCGTAGGGCGGGCATCTTGCCCGCCCCCACAGCGCGGAGTGCCGACCTTTTCACTGCGAGCAGGCTGCTCGCCCTGCGTTGTTTCACCCCGGTGGCCAGCTCATCGCGCGACCGCCGAGGATGTGGCAGTGGAGGTGCGGGACGGATTCGCCGCCGTCGGGACCGTTGTTGATGACGAGGCGGTAGCCGTTGGTGAGGCCCGCTTGCTTCGCGACTTCCGCCGCCTTCAGCAACAGGTGCCCGAGCACCGCGTGGTCGGCGGGCGTGGCCTCGGCGATGCGGGGGATGGGCTTGCGCGGCACAATGAGGATGTGCGTGGGCGCCTGCGGGTGGAGGTCGCGGAAGGCGACGACGTGCTCGTCTTCGTAAACCAGGTTCGCCGGAATCTCCTTCGCGGCGATGCGTTCAAAGAGGGTTTTCATGGGGCGATGCTGGATGCTGGATGGAGGCGGCGTAGCAGTGAGTTCGTCTCAGCTTACGAAGGCTTTGGTTTGTGGACGTAGGCAGAGACGAGTTCCACTTTGACCGTGCAGTCTGACAAATCGATTGGTTGAGGTGATGCTCCGAAATCGCGAAGCTTCACAATCGTCTCCCGCTCTTCTCCCGGCAGAGTTACCGCGTAAGTGCTTTCCTCAAACTCTGCCCAGAGCTTGCCGTTCTTGAAGCCTCGCACTTTGAAACAAGCCATCTCAATAGGCTTGGTGCCACGGTTCCGGAAGCGGACGTAAATCCCCTGCGGCGCAAGGCTGTGTTCCAGCAATTCGATTTCCTTGTAAGGCTCCGGTCCCGAACCCTTTGAAATCATGATGAACTGTTCGCTCCCAAGTTTCCGCGTAAAGAAAAAGAAACCAGCGAGCGCGGCAAGCGCCCCGCCAATCACCCCACAAATTCCAGCAGTCAGAAGTGGTGACATATTGCGACTGTATTATCCAGCACTGTATTATCCAGCACCCAGCATCCGCCCACCAGCATCGTGCTAGCTCACCACCAGCGCACAGTCCGCCCGGTGGTTCTCGTCGAGGCACTGGCGGAGGTAGCCCACAATCTGGTCACTCATCGCGCGGCAGCGGTCGCACCAACGGCGCGCGCCCACGAGGCGCTTCACGCAGTCGTGCAGGCCGTTGAAACGCACGAGGCGCGGGGACTGGCTGAGTTGCTGGCGCATCTCCTCGCGCAGGCGCGGGAAGAAGAGCAGTTCGCCGCCATCACCCGATTCCACGGCAAGGCGGGACAGGCTGGTCTCCGCCACCGGCCCGGTCAGGCCGGGCAGGGAGGCTGGTGGAGCCTCGGCCGTGGTGGTGAGAAAACCCAGTCCCCGCAGCACTTCCTCCAACGCGGCAGTGAACTCGGCGATGGTGACGATGGTCTGCTTGCGCTCGACCTTGAAGTAGTGGAGCACGGCGGCGGCGGCCTGCCGGACGACCTCATGGTCGAGCTGGTCCACCGCCTCGCCTATGACCTCGACGCTCACATCCTCGACGGAGCAGGGGATGTGCTCGCCGTTGGCGGTCTCAAATACCAGGCAATGGGAATGTAGCTGTATCACTTTTGCCCTCCACTTGTTTGAGCGCGTCCAGAAAGTCCTCCGCCTCCTCGAAGCGCCGGTAGATGCTCGCGTAACGGACGTAGGCGACCTTGTCGAGTTCGCGCAGATGGCCCATGACCATCTCGCCGATGGCCTTGCTGGGCACCTCGGCGTCGAACTCGTCGGTGATGCGGTCGGTGATTTTCTCAGCGATGGCCTCGATTTCCAGCGCGGGCACCGGGCGCTTGGCACAGGCGGCCTTGATGCTGCCCAGGAGCTTTTCCTTGTTGAACTCCTCGCGGCGGCCATCCCGCTTCTCGACCATGAGCCCGGCATGCTCGATTTCCTCGTAGGTGGTGAAGCGATGCTCGCACTTGAGGCACTCGCGGCGGCGGCGGATGGTGGAGCCTTCCCGCGACCCGCGGGAATCAATCACTTTGTCGTCAACACATCCACATTTCGGACAACGCATAATACGCCTGACCACCGCAAATAGAGGCTGATAGGTGCGTAACACACTGCTAATTGTGGAGGCAAGGCTTTTGAGACCAAAGTGAATAACTTTGCGGAAATGGCGGCCTGAAACCCCCTGTTCGGGTCAAAAACGAACTTTTGTTGCCAACCCGCAACGCGGCGACTGCAAGTCGCCGGCACGGGCCGAACGGACCCTCAGTTCCCGCCCGGCTTCGGGGCACCCAGCGCTTCTTTCAGCTTCGCCGCCACCGCCTCGGCGGATGCGCCGGTGCCGGCCTTCATGCCTGCGGCCAGCCCGGAGACAAACGCCGTGGAGGCCGACGTGCCGCTGACGAGGTAGGATTTGCCCCCGAAGTAAATGATGCTCGACCCCGGCGCGACCACGTCCACGAAGTCGCCCCGGTTGGCGTAGCTGGCGAGCTGGCCGTTGCGCGCGCCGGCTGTCACCGCCAGCACCTCGGGATAGGCAGCAGGGTAGTTGGCCAAAGTGGTCGGCTCGTTGCCGGCCGCCCCGAGAAACAAGACCCCGCGCGCCGCACCTTGGGCGATGACGTTGTGCAGCAACTGGCTGTCGCCGGGGCTCGCCAGACTGAGGTTGATGATGCTGGCCCCGGCGTTGAGGGCCTCGGCGATGCCCAGCGCCACGTTGAACGTGCTGGTCGTCTCCGCGCTCCCGTAAACATCCACCGGCAGCACGCGCACGGAAGTCGCCGCGCCCTTGTCCTGCGTGCTGGCCAGGCCGCGCAGCACGGTCTCAAACATCGAGGTGCCGTGCGTGGGACCAGCATTGCCGGGGGTCGCCTCCCCCGCCACCGAAACCCCGGTGAGCAGCAAGTCGCCAAACGGCGAATTCCGCTGCACGGCGGTGTCAATCAACCCCACCACCAACTGCCCCGCCGGCGCGCTGGCGTCCGCCTTGAGCGTGAAGGGCAGCACCGAACTCGCCGCCAGCGGATCCGCCGTCGCCGGGCGCGGCAGCGAGTAGGAAAAATCCACGTCGAAATCCCCGTTGCCGTTCATCGCCGCTTGCGCTTCCCGCGTGGCCTTTTCATCCGCGAACTTGAGCCGATACGCACCGAACTGATCCAGCCGGCCGGTGATCCGCGCGCCCAGCCGCTTCGCCAAATCCTCCGCGCTCTCCTTGCTGCCTGGCTTGCGCAGCAGCACCAGTTCGTCCGGGATGGGCTTGGCCTTGGGGACTTCGCGGGGCTTCACGGCTTGCGTGGCGTCGCCCACGGACGTGCGGAACACGAAGAGCTTGGGCGGGGCCTTCGCCTGCGGCAGCAAGGCAAAGCTGAGTTCGCCCAGCATCCGGCCCAACGCCTCGCCAGCCGCCAGATTGTTGAACTTCACGGACACCGGCTGCTTGAGCCGCGTGGCCGGCTCCACAAACACCTGCCAGCCCGTGGCCTCTGCGATGCGCTCCAGCAACTGCGGCAGCGTCCAGCCGTCAATATCCGCGTCCACCCGATCCACCGTCGTGCGCCAGACCAGCTTGTCCGCCGCGCCAGCGGGTGGAACGGCGCACAAGCACGCCGCCAACACCAAACCTTGCAGGATGCGGAGCAAACGTTTCACACCGCCACCCATACCACCGCCGCACTCGATCGGCGAGCCGTCATTCACCGGCGCTCCGGTTGAAAAGACCATCCGCCGTGTCCCAAACGCCCCTTCCCCGACACTTTGCACTTTGCACTTCGCCCGGCGGCGGGCATAACGCGCCGCCATGCATTCGATTCGCTACGTCGGCAAAGAGCTCAGTTGTGAAGGCGTCACCATCGCGTCGCTCGTGCAACAGCACGGCACGCCCCTCTACGTCTATTCGCAGGCCACCCTCGAGGACCACTTCGACAAGCTCGACAACGCCCTCGCCCCGCTCGACCACCTCATCTGCTACGCGATGAAGGCCAACTCCAACCAGGCCGTCATGCGCGTGCTCGCCAACGCCGGCAGCGGCTTCGACACCGTCAGCGAGGGCGAGCTGCGCCGCGTCATCGCCGCCGGCGGCGACCCCGCCAAGTGCGTCTTCGCCGGCGTCGGCAAGACCGAGGCCGAGATCGAGTTCGCCCTCAAGGCCGGCATTTACTGCTTCAACTGCGAATCCGAGCCCGAGTTGCAGCGCATCAACCAGGTCGCCGCGCGCCTCAAGAAGATCGCCCCCGTCGCCGTGCGCGTGAACCCGAACGTGGACGCCGGCACCCACGCCAAGATCACCACCGGCACCTACGAGAACAAGTTCGGCATCGCCTTCGAGCAGGTCGAGGGTGTCTATGCCCGTGCCGCGAAGTTGAAGAACCTCCGCCTGCGCGGCATCCAGACCCACATCGGCTCCCAGCTCACCAGCGTGAAACCCTTCGAGGCGGCGGTGAACAAGCTGCTCCCCCTCGTCACCAAGCTGAAGGCCAAATACAAGTTCGAGTTCTTCAGCATCGGCGGCGGCCTCGGCATCATTTACAAGGACGCGCTTGCCAGCGGCGACCCCGCTTGGTGGCAGACCCCGGCCGCGAAGGACATCCTCACGCCCGCCACCTACGCCGCGCACCTCGTCCCGCTGCTCCAGCCGCTGAACCTGCGCATCCTCATCGAGCCCGGCCGCTTCATCGTCGGCAACGCCGGCGTGCTCGTCACCCGCGTCGAGCACGTCAAGAAGACCGGCAAGAAGAACTTCGTCATCGTGGACGCCGCGATGAACGACCTCATCCGCCCCGCCTTCTACGACAGCTACCACGAGATCGTCCCGGTCACGAAGAAAGGCGGCGCGACCGTCTCCTCCGACGTTGTCGGCCCCATCTGCGAGAGCGGCGACTACTTCTGCAAGGACCGCCCGCTGCCCAAGGTGGGCGAAGGCGATTACCTCGCGCTCCTCAGCGCCGGAGCCTACGGCTCCGTGATGGGCTCGAACTACAACTCGCGCGCCCTCGCCGCCGAAGTGCTCGTCCACGGTGCCAAGTCCGCCGCCGTCCGCACCCGCCAGAAGATCGCAGACATCTGGGCCGACGAACGCCTCGCAGACTGGCTGAAGTAGTCTTGGCCTGCGCCGGGAGAGAGCGGTGCGGAGCGTCCACTCACCAACGCACTACCACGAGAGGCCGGCATCCTTGGCAATGCGATTGGCCAGTCCGGGCTTGATGGCCGCGCTGCCATGCACGGGCACCGTGATGATTTTCCATTCACCCGGCTTGCCAAAGATGTGATGGCTGCCCTTGATTCGCTTCAACGACCAGCCCGCTTCGTTCAATCGCTGGCATAGCTCCTTGCCCGTGATGGGCCTCATACCGCCATTTCGAGGATTTGCACTTCGGGGTCGGGTGTGCGGCCTTCCGCGCGGAGCACTTCAAGATAACCGGTGGCGGCCTCCCGCAGATTGGCCATCATTTCCTCGACCGTCTCGCCCTGTGAGTAGCAGCCAGCCAGCGCCGGAATTTCACCCCAGCAGCCACCGCCCGGCTCCGGGTGGACAACGACTTTGAAGTTCATGGCCTGAATCTAGCCGCTGCCCCGTTGGCGAACAAGCACGGCTTCGCACCCGCCAGCGCGGGTTAGGCCATCTGGGCCAACGAGAGCGTGGCGGCAGGCAGGATGCCTGCCGCTACAGGTGAGCCGGAGGCTGGACAACGGGCGGGGCTCGGAACAGGGTGCGACCTGTCGGGTTCCGACATCAACACCTATGAAAGCCAATGTCATCCTAACAATCGTCATCCTGCTTGCAGTGGTCGCAGTTAGTTACGAGATAGGCCGTCGAAAGGGCGTTCAAACCGCTATTGTCAAGGGCGATGCTCAATTCCGAATCGCGGTGTTTCACGGGCTTTATCTGACCGCACAACGAGGAGACTTGGCGAGCGTCCAGAGTAATCTAGCCATCTTTCTGCTCGGTGAGGTGCGTGCTTATCAGTATCGGTTCGGCCAAGAAACCGGCACCAACTTCGGCGAGCGTTTCGCGGAGGCGAAGCAGATCGCCGACCGTGTGGAGCGTCAGTTGATTCCTCTGAGTTCGGTTCTCACGAATGTTCCGCACAGCCCGAACGTGAAGATTACGATTGAGCAGGAGAAGAAGTGACTGAGGATTTTGGGTTCGCTCGTGGATAGACACAATGCCCTCATGTCTCTTGGGCGCTCTTTTGGCCGGTAACTCTCCCCGCCTCCCTCGCGTCTGTTGCCGCATTGCAACGTCCGTTCACGCCAGCATACTGTCCGCGCTTTCAGCCATGAACACCCTGCGTTTCCTCAAGTCCATCGCCGCGCTGCCCCCCACGTTGGTAGGGCGCGGTGTCCTCACCGTGCCGCTGGGACGGCCGCATGGTCCGGCGGCGCGCTGGGGACAGACGCGCCCTACTTGGCACGCCTTCCTCGCCCCGATCGCCATTGCGCTGCTGCTGCACTTCGCTGCGGCTCCGCTCCCCGCCGCCCCCACCGATGACGCGCGGCAAATCCTTGCCGCTTCCGGCGTCAAGGGCGGCATCGTCGTCCACCTCGGCGTGGGCGATGGCCAGCTCACCGCCGCACTGCGGGCGAGTAACAGTTACCAAGTGCAGGGCCTCGACCCAGACGCGGCGAAAGTCACCGCCGCGCGCAACGCCATCGCCGCCACTGGCAGCTACGGCCCGGTCAGCATCAACCACCTCGATGGCCCGTTGCTCCCCTACGTGGACAACACGGTGAACCTCCTCGTCGCCGGGCAGCTCGGCAGCGTGCCGATGGTCGAGGTCATGCGCGTGCTGGTGCCCAACGGCGTCGCGATGGTGAAGCAGGGTGGCGAGTGGAAGAAGTCCGTGAAGTCCAAGGACGCCCGCCTCGACGAGTGGACGCATTACTTCTACGACGCGAAGGGCAACACGGCCTCGAAGGACAGCCTCGTCGGCCCGCCGGAGCGCTTGCAGTGGGTCGGCTCCCCGCGCTGGTCGCGGCATCACGACCGCATGAGCAGCCTCAGCGCGCAGGTCACGGCGGCGGGCCGGCTCTTCTACATCATGGACGAAGGCTCGCGCATCTCCATCCTGCTGCCCGCCAAGTGGCAGCTCATCGCGCGGGACGCCTTCAACGGCACCATCCTCTGGAAGAAGCCCATCGCGTCCTGGAACACGCATCTCTGGCCGCTGAAGTCCGGCCCCACGCAGCTCACGCGCCGGCTGGTCGCGGAGGGCGAGCGCATCTTCGTCACGCTCGGCATCGAGGCCCCGATCACCTGCCTCGACGGTGCGACGGGCGAGGCCATCCGGGTGCTCGAAGGCTCGAAAGGCACGGAGGAATTCATCATCGCGAACGGCGTCCTCTACGCGCTGGTGAACCCGCGTCCGTGGGCGCTGGAAGAGTTTGCCGTGAAGCAGCAGAGCGACCAGGGCCGCGTGGTGAACGAATACAACTGGGACCAGAAGCCGCGCGACCTGGTGGCGATTGACACGAAGACCGGGAAAGTTCTCTGGCGCAAGGCGGACCAGAAAATCGCGCCCATCACGCTCGCCTGCGACGGCAAGCAAGTCGTGTATCACGACGGCGACGGCCTCATCTCGCTTGACCCGGCGACGGGCACGCAGCGTTGGGCCAGCGAGAAGGCCACGAAGCGCTCGGTCTTCGAGTTCAACTACTCGCCGCGCGTCGTGCTCTCCGGCGACGCGGTGCTCTACGCCGGCGGCGACGGCGCGCAGCGCGGCATGGACGCCAAGACCGGCAAAACGCTCTGGAACGCGCCGCACGAAAAGTCCGGCTACCGTTCGCCGGAGGACTTGATTGTGTCCGGCGGGCTCGTCTGGAACGCAGGCACGCTGCAAGGCAACCAGAAGGGCGAATTCAAGGGCCGCGACCTGATGACCGGCGAGATTAAGAAGCAGTTTTCGCCCGACGTGCCGGACGGGACTTACTGGTTCCACCACCGCTGCTACATCGCGAAGGCGACGGAGAAGTATCTCATCCCCTCGCGCACGGGCATCGAGTTCGTCGACCACGCGAAGGAACACTGGGACCTCAACCACTGGGTGCGCGGCGCGTGCCTCTATGGCGTGCTGCCGGCCAACGGCCTCACCTACGCCGGCCCACACAACTGTGCCTGCTACCCCGAGGCGAAGCTCGACGGCCTCAACGCGCTCGCGTCCGGCGCAGGCTCGCCGCACCCCGCGCCGCCGGCGGATGAGAAGCGCCTCGTGCGCGGCACCGCCTTCAGTCAACCGGTGAACGCCGCCGCAGCCGACCCGAAGGATTGGCCGACGTATCGCCACGACGCGAAGCGCAGCGGTTCCTCGCCGCAGCCGCTGCTCCCCGACCTCGGCAAGGCGTGGGAAGTGAAACTCGGCGCGCCGCTCTCCGCGCTGACCATCGCGGCGGGCAAGGTCTTCGTCGCGCAAGTGGACGCGCACACCGTCCACGCGCTCGACCACGTGACGGGTCTGCCGGCGTGGAAGTTCATTGCGGCCGGGCGGGTGGATTCGCCGCCGACCTACTGGCAGGGCCGCGTGTTCTTCGGCGGCAAGGACGGCTGGGTGTATTGCCTCCGCGCGACCGACGGCGCGATGATCTGGAAGTTTCAGGGCGCGCCCAACAACCGCCAGCACGGCGCGCTGGAGCAGCTTGAATCCGTCTGGCCCGTCCACGGCAGCGTGCTCGTGGAGAACGGCAGCGTGAGCTTCGTCGCGGGCCGCAGCGTGTTCCTCGATGGCGGGTTGCGCTTCCTCAAGCTCGACGCCGCGACCGGCAAGAAGCAGGCCGAGGTCGTCTATAACCACATTGACCCGGAGACGGGTGGCGACTTCAACGACCGCCACAAGACGCTGCAAATGCCCGTGGGCTTGAACGACATCCTCAGCAGCGACGGCAAGTGGACTTATCTCCGCACGCAGAAAATCGGCGGCGACGGCAAGCGCGTGGACATCGGCCCGGTGAGCAACAACGCCATCGAGCAGGGCGCGGCGCAGAATGGCGAAGGCTCGCACCTCTTCGCGCCGATGGGCTTCCTCGACGACTCGTGGTTCCACCGCAGCTACTGGGTCTATGGCAAGAGCTTCTCCGGCGGACACAACGGCTATTACCAGGCCGGCAAATACGCGCCCTCGGGCCGCATCATCGTCCACGACGACCAGAATGTTTATGGCTACGGGCGCGAGGCACAGTATTTCAAGTGGACCACCACGATGGAGCACCAGCTCATGAAGATGCCCAAGGACGCTCCCGCCGTCGCCGCAGACCTGACGCTGGCCACGAAGGCGGGCAAGCAGGCTGCGAAGCAAAACGCGAAGAACGCGCCCGCCCCGACGACCGGCAACACGCCGCTCGTCGTCAGCTACGCGCAGACCGAGAAGAACAACATCGCGGGCAAGCCCTTCACGCTGGAGCTTTGGGCCCTGCCCGACGGGAAGGACGGCGTGCTCATCAGCCACGGCGGCCCGCAGAACGGCGCGGGCATTGTGCTGGAAGAGGGCAAACCCGCGTTCGTCATCAACAGCAACTCCACCCGCGCCCGTGCCAACGCGCCCGCGCCGTTGCTTGAAGGCTGGCACCACCTCGTCGGCGTGCTGGAGGCGGACCAGACGATGAAGCTCTACGTGGACGGGCAGATTGTCGCACAGGCCAAGTCCGCGTTCGTCGCCGCGCAACCCAAGCAGCCGCTCAAGCTCGGCGGCGACGGCAACAACAACCTGACCGGCGAAACCCTCGACGCCAGCTACACCGGCATGATGGACCAGTTCGCGATTTACACCCGCGCGCTCACTGGGTTTGAGATTCAAGCCCGCCTCGCCGACCCAACCGCGAAGACGGACAAGTCCATCGCGCAGTTCTCATCCTTCGACAAGGGCGACGCCCGCGACGAAACCGGCACGAACCACGGCGTTTCCGGTCCCGGCATCGAGACCGGCAAAGGTCGCAGCGGAGCCGCACTGTGGTTCCGCCGCGCGCCCGGTGCACCAGCGCAAGTTGCCGCGAAGGGTGGCAAGAAGGCCGCCGAAAAAGCCGCGACCACGACGCCTTCTCCCCCGAACCCCGCGCAGCCCGGCCAGCCCGCGCCCGCGCAGAAAGGCACATTCGTTCAAAACGACTGGCAGCGTTACGTCCCCATCATTACACGCGCGATGGCCAAAGCTGGCAACTCGCTCATCGTGAGCGGCGCGGAGGATTTGGTGGACGAGGAGTATGCCTTCGAGCGTCTCGCCGCGAAGGACAAGAGCATCCTCCAGCAGCTCCAGGAACAGGACGATGCCCTCGAAGGCAAGCGCGGCGCCAAACTCTGGGCCGTGGCCGTGGACAACGGCAACCAAAGCACCGGCATGGACCTCGCCAGCCCCCCCGTCTGGGACGGCATGGCCGTGGCGCAAGGCCGGCTGTATGTGTCGAGTCTGGATGGGATGGTGAGGTGTTTCGGGAAGGCGAAGTGAGCTATGACGCAACACTGGCGACACCGGCCATCCGAACAATGCCAGCATCCCGAGTCGGGCAGGAAAATTATTGGCAGGAAGATTTCCGTCCCAATTTTCCTGCCCTTAATCTTACTGCCCAATCCCGTGCTTCGGGCAATGCGAGCGGTCGCCTTGTCTTGCTCTCATCCGCGTCCATCCATGGTTAATTCTCTCCCCATGACCTTGCTTCGCCTCGCCTTCGCCCTCGCGCTCACCGCCCTCAACGCGCACGCCGCCGACAACTGGTTCCTCGCCGTTGGGCACGGCGGGCATCGGATGCTTTCGCGCGACGGCCTCAAATGGGAACTGCACCAAGAATGGGGCAAGCCCGGCCACGACCAGAACGACCTCAACCTGACTGTGAACTTCAAGGGCATGTTCCTCGCCGCCGGCGGCTACTTCAGCGGGCGCGTCACCGCCACGCGCGACGGGCGCGCGTGGTCCGACGGCGTCATCCCCGGCAGCTCGCCCATCTTCGGCCTGGAGATTTTCGGTGACACGCTCTACGCGGTGGATTTGCGCGGCAAGGTCTTCAAGACCACCGACGCGGAGAAGTGGCAGCTCGTGGCCACGCCCAAGATGCCCACGCCGACGCACTGGATTCGCGCCTCCGCGCAGGGCAACAGCCTCATCGTCAGTTCCGGTGACTTCGGCCCCGTCACCGCGTTCGAGCCCGCGACCGGCAGAATCACCGTCACGCAGATGGCCGGGCAGGTGGACAAGCAGGCGGGCCTGCGCCGCGTGGCGTTCGGCAACGGCGTCTTTGTCATCGGCGGCCAGAACGGCCTGCTCGCGATGACGAAGGACGGCGTGACCTTCCAAAACAACGCCACCAACGCCGCCCGCGCCGACATCCAGTGCGTGCTGTGGACCGGCAAGGAGTTCCTCGCCACGACGCAGAAGGAGGCGTATCGCTCGCCAAACGGCCTCGACTGGCAGCCGGTTGCCACCGGCCCGATCCCGCGCCAGATTAGCCGCGTGGAAAACTGGTTCTACGGCTACAGTTGGCCGCCGCACAAAATCTCGCGCAGCACCGACGGCGTGAAGTGGGAAACCGTCCCGAACGAGAAGGAATGGCAGGCCAAGTCCTTCGCCTTCGGCCCGCTGAGCGGCGGCGAACCGCCGAAGCTGCCGCCGGGGCCGAAGCCCAAACCGGTGGAGACAAAATGACGAACCAATCACCAACGCTGGCAGGGCGCGGAGTCGCCAGCGAGCCGGTTGCCTGTCCGAAAGCCCCAGCGGCTCGCTGGGGACAGACGCGCCCTGCCCGCACTTGGCTTCGTCCTTCGTCCTTCGTCCTGCTCTTCCTCACGCTCACCTTAGCCCGTGCCGCCGAGTGCTGCACGATCCCTGTCTTCCGCTACGCGCTGGATCGCTGGCAGGCGGATGCTTACCGGCTGGAGTTTCCCGCCGGTGCGCTTCAGGCGCCGCCCATCGCCGATTTTTTCCGCAATCTGGGTTCTGACTCGCCCGTGAACTTGGAGGCCAAGCCCGGCACCGGCACCGAAGCCCGCCTCCTGTTCCCGCATCCCGAGGAGGCGACCTCGCCCGTCGTCTGGACCGGCACACTCACACCCGCAAGCCTCGCCGCGCTGACTGATTCTCCCGCGCGCAAGGAGATTGCCCGGCGCATTCTCGCAGGCGAATCCGTCGTGTGGGTGCTCGCCGAGTCGGGCAACAAGACCGAGGACAACGCCATCGCCGCGCGCGTCGAGAAGCGGCTGCGCTACCTGGAACAGGTCGCCATTCTCCAGCCCATTGACCCAAACGACCCGACCAGCAAGCTCGGCCCCGGCCCCGCCCTGCGCGTGAAATTCTCGCTGCTGCGCGTTCCTAGAGCGGAAGCCCTCCTACTCAAAATGCTCGCCGGTCCTAAGCCCGCCCCTGAACTCTCCACCGGCCCGTGGCTCGCCGCCGTCTTTGGGCGCGGACGCGTGCTGGGGGCGTGGCCCGCCGCCGATTTCGGCGACGCGGAGATTGAGGAAGTTTGCCTCTTCCTGCTCGGCGCCTGCTCGTGTCAGGTCAAGCGGCAGAATCCCGGCTGGGACCTGCTCATGAACGTGGCGTGGGAAGATGAACTGACTGCGATTGCGGAGAAGACGACCGGGACCGGGACGACTCCGAAGCCCGCCACGACCAACAGCGCCGCGCTCGAACCGGAGACCGTGAAAATCCAGCCGCAAGCAGCGGCTCCGGCTGCCGCACCGGAACGGCCGTGGCCGCTGATGTGGATTGCGGCGGGCTTCGCGCTGGTGATGGGCGTCTGGCTGCGGCAGTCCGGCCGGCCCTAAGGCAGCCGTGGTTCTCAGTTTCTCCGCCACCAAAAAAACCCGGCGAGGAGCAGTGCCGCCAGCGCTCCGGCGGCAGCGGGGATTAGCAGGCGTGTCGCCGGGGCGGGAGGCGGGTGGCTGGCACCGGTGATCATCACCGTCTCCGGAGCCGCAGCGGCAGGGGCGGCCGCAGCCTGTTGCTGAAGCACGGCCGACCGGTCGCCATCCGACTGGGCCTTAATCAACCCGTCCCAGTCCGCCGTGAGCAGCAAGTCCACGCCCGGGTTGAGCTCCTTCACCTCGCACGAGCACTTGCCGGTCAGGAAGGTGGCGGCCTCGTCGAGCGTCTCGTGATTGATGCCCTTGCCCGCAAGCGCATACAGCGCGCGCCCGCGCCCGAAGACGGGGAAGAGCATGGGTTCCTGGAGATCGAGCAGGTCCGGCTCCGAGTGCAGCAGCATGCGGGCGAACACACTTTCGGCCGCGTCCTTGCGGTTCATCCGCAACACAGAGAATGCCAGCTTCAAGCCGTCCTTCGGCACGGAGACAAGGCCGCTGGCGATGTCCTGGGCCTCAATGGCCGGGAGCTTCAACACAGTGGTGAGGTAGTCCAGGCGCTGCGCAGCCACCTTGGCGGCGGCCGCGTCACGGGAGGCATCGCCGGTCTCCAGCAACACCCAGACCACGCTCTGGCCCTGCGCGATCCGACGGATAATCTCCCGCCGCGCCGGGGAATCGAGGACTTGCTGCACCGCCGCTGCGGTGAGCGGTCCCGCGAACAGAAGGTCCGACAGGCGCGACTTCAGGGGATACTTCAAAATCAGCGCGGGCAAGGTGTCCGAGCCCAACTGCCGCCACAGGGCCAGCAGCGCGAGATCGGGGTTCTGCGCGAGGTCCACGGTCTGGAGGGAGACATTGGCGGGGAGCTGGCCGGGCAGACCTTCACCGTTGAGCGGCTGCATCAGCACCTGCTGCGCGGCGGTGAGCGGACCGCGATGGAAGACGATGGTCTGATACTCGTCCGCCGCCCACTTCTCCAACGCGTAGCGGAAGACGGGCACGGAGCAGGCGTGCAGGGAATGGACGGAGAGAAGAAGGGCTAGCAAGAAGGAGAGAACCAAGCAGCACGCGGCCCATCGTGGTGCGATACGGCTCTTCCCCCTCGGAGCGTCCGCGCGCAACGCGTTCTCCCGCCGATGTTGGTCCGCACTCATTTGGCCGCCAGCGGTTTCTCGGCGATGAGTTCCACGCCTGACAAGACGGGTCCGGCCTTGGCTCCCGGTGCGCGGGTGAAGGTGATTTTCAAATCCTTCGCGATGACGATGCCGGTGAATTCCCTCACCACACCACCGCGCTGACCACCGGCAACTCGGGCGATGTCGAACCGCTCCAGCACCGGCCGGCCTTGCAACGCGACATCGAAGACACGCTGACCGGGTGGCAACTCGTCCGGCTCGGCGAAGTGCAGACGCACCGTGTAAGGCGAGGGGGCCGGCGGGGGCCGGGGCGGAGCGGGCTTCACCGGCACGCTGGCGGCAAGGCTGTTCGTGGCCCGCTTTTCCAGGAGATCGAGCAGCGCGCCGGTCTTCAGCAGGTCACGGCCTTCGTCCTCGTCATCTTCCTTCGTGCGGGCGGGCTTCGCCGGCTTCGGACGCACCAACTCGGGTGCGATGGTGATGGTCTCGCAATCGCGCAGCCCCGACGACGCCACCCAAGGCAGCACGCCACCGCCCAGCCCGCTGAACTGCGAGGCGTGCCGACGGTAGTAACTATTGGTCCCCTTGCCCGTCACCGTGATGGGCAAGCCCGGTGAGTCACCGCCCACCGAGGGATACTCCAGCCACAACGTGCCATCCTCCGCGCGACGGTCACCCGGCGCGCCGAAGTTGATGCCGATGCGCGCGATGCGGTCGCCCTCCTGGCCATCCAGGCCGAACTGACTGTAAGCCCACATCTCCATCTCGGGCATGTGGACCAGCGCAAGCGAAGTCTGGTTTTGGTAGGCGCACGTGCAGGTGCGGGTGTAGTCCGGCGCGTTGAGCACGCCGTTGGCGACGACCAAGTTCGCCGTGCAGCCGGACTTGAAGCCGCCGAGGCTCGCCGTGCCGCTCTGGGACAACAGATCGTAAAAGCCTGCCGAGCCAGAGCGGAAGGTGAGCAGGTTCTCGCTGGCAACGATGTTGTTGCAGCCGTAAGCGCGCGAGACCCGCCACGGCTCCAGCTTCCCGGTGAGCGGGTTGGCGACCAGATGCGGCTTGCCATTGAGCAGGTTGAACGCGCCGCTGGAGGCCTGATACGAGTTGGCGCTCGTGAGAATCAGCTCGTGGTGCAGGATGCACGGCCCGGTGTATTTGCGCTGCAAGTCCTGCCAGCGCACCGCGCCATTTGTGCCGCGATACGCCGTCATCCCCTCGCCCACCTCGTCCTTGAGGCGGTCGCTGGCCTTCGCGCCGGCGAGCAGCAGCACGTCGTGCTCCCTCGAATAACTCAGCCAGGTGCCGAAGATGTTCGTGGTCGCGGCCCAGACCGGCTGGCCGGTGCGCACGTCCAGCGCGGTGATGGCGTAATCCTCCGGCACGGGCACGCCCCGGCGCTTCAGCTTGTCCTCGGCGCTCTTGGGCAGCTTATCGAGCGCGTAGAGGCGGCCGTTGCCGGCGACAATGCCGTTGTGCAGGAAGCTGTGCCGCGCCGGCACGCGCCACAGCAACTTGCCCGAGTGACGGTCGAACGCCGCCAGGCCCGCACTCGCCGAGAAGTCCTCAATCGTGTTCGTCTTGGAGAGCCCGCCGCCGAGCTTCTGCGTGTAGTTCGCGAAGCCATCGCCGCCGAGCAGCACGTCCTCGTAAAGACCGATGAAGGCCCATTCACCCGGCACCTGGCCAGCTGGCGACACCGGCAGCGCGATGGTCTGGCGCAGCTTGCCTGTACGCGCATCAAGCACCTGGCAGGCGCTGCCCACGGCCACATACACGGCATCCTCGGTGGCGACGTAGTTCGCGCCGCGGCCGTTCGCACCGGGAATGTGCTTCTGGTTGTAGGCCGTGCTCAACGGCGTGTTCGTGTAGCTCTTGTCGAAGTAGATGCCGAACGTGCCGAGGTTGGTGAACTCGGTTTTCCAGAGCAGCCGGCCGGTGTAAACATCGCGGGCGCTGAAGCTGTCCATGCCCTGCAAAATCATCCGCCCGCCGACGACCTGCTCGGGCGGGCCATGACCGTGACGCGGGAGAACGTCGAGGTTCGAGTTGCCGCCAAACCACAGCAGGCCGAGCGGAGCGCGCACGCGGGCGTCGTCGGACTTCACGGTGTTGCCGATGTCGCCGTATTGGTGCGTCCAGTCAGCGGCGTTGGGCAATGGCCCGGCGCGGGTGAGTAGAAGGTGCGTGTCGGCGGCCTGCACTTTGGCCTGCTCCAACTTCGACTCGGTGATGAGCCGCTGAAACTCCGCCTGCGCCTCGCCTGCCACGGGCAGCCACATCATCCCACCGTAGGGCCGCAGCGAATCAAAGGCGGCGCGCAGCACCGCCGAGTTGCGCAGCTCGGGTACGAACGACTCGCCCACCACGATGAGATTGGCGAGATAGGGCGGGGCCTTGAACTTCACGGGGTCGCCCACATGCAGCGTGACGCGCTTGCCGTAAAGCCCAGCCGCATCGAAGCGGCGGCGCAGCAGGTCCACCTTCGCCGCGTCCGGGTCCACAGCCACGAGGCGCAGCTTCGAGTTCAACACCAGCGCCTCCAGCAACGCCCCGTCGTTCACGCCAAAGCCCAGCGCGTAACCATCCTTCACGTCCGCCGCAGCCAGCATGGCCTTCGCCTGCGCGACCGCGGGTGCGGCGGGCTTGGGGGCGACCGGCTTGTCCGGGAGCGTGACGGGCTTCGTCTTCTCCGCGCCAAACGCGAGGATGCGGCCATCGAGCGTCACGGCCAGCAACATGCCGTTGGCCGCCAGCAGCCGCTGCGTGCCGCCCGGCAGCGGATGCGACCAGGACACCCGCGCGCTGCGCAAACCGCTCGGCAGTTCAATGGCGCGGACGGCGTTGGTGCCAGCCGCATAGAGCTGACGCCCGGCCTTGATGAGGTCGCCGGACGCGTCGGCCTTGAACTGCCACGTGACGTTGGTGCCGGTGCCGGCCTGGAGCACAGAGCCCGACTTGTTGGTGACGTAGCTGTAAACCACCGGGCCATCGAGCACGGGCTCGTTGCCGGTGAACTTGCCGGACTTGCCGGACTTCAGCTCGTAGTTGCGCACGCCGCGCTGCCGCGTGTGGACGAAGTATTCCGTGTCGCTGGCCGCAACGAAGGAGCCGCCGTTGCCCTTGCCGACGGTGCTGATTTGAAAGTGCAGAAACGCGCCGGTGTGCCGGTCAAACGCCGCCGGCACCGAACGCCCGCCCGGCACCAGCAACACGTCCCGCGTGGCGGCCAGCGCGCCCTGCGGCGCGACACCCGCGAACGACGGCGCGCTGTGCGGCTGCTTGATGAACTGCGACCCGGTGCTGTCATTGACCCACAGCACGCGGCCCGTTGTGGCCTCCAGCGAGTAGATGAACGTGCCCATGAACGGCCAGATGCTCGCGGCGAAATACACGCGCCCATCGCGCACCACCGGCCCGCCGCGCGCCGGCCACGCGGAGATGACGCGCTGGTTGCCGAGGACTTTCCGCTCCGAAGGGCCGCCGCGGAACTTCCACAGCAGTTGTCCATCCCCCGCGTTCACGCAGTAGAGCAGGCCGTCGTCGCTGGTGAACAAAACCTTGTCCTGCCAGGCCACCGGCGCGAACCGCACCGGACCGTCGGTGTAGAACGCCCACAGCTCCTTGCCCGTCCGCAGGTCGAGCGCGACGACTTTGTCCGCGTCGTTGAAGCTCAGGAACACGCGCTCGCCGAGCACCACCGGCTCGAAGATGCGATCGTAGGGCATGAGGTCGTGGTTGAGCGGATCGTCCCAGACCTGCACGCGGGGCGCATACTTGCGGGTCCACTGGAGATGGAGCTGGGCGGGCAGCACCTCCGGCGAGGCAGCGGAACGTTGCGCATCGAAGCGCCACATGGGCCAGTCGGCGGCCAGGGCGGGACCGGTGAGCAGGAGGGCCAGCAAGCCGACCCACCGGGGAAGTTGAAAGTTGATGCTCATTAGCGCGGTGCGCCCCGGCACAGACGCGCCCGGATCAAAGTGGTTTCATCCCGTTTCAGCCACCCGGTCAGGGACGCCGGTGAAAATGTTCTGGTGCGCATCGGTTCAGAGCCGCCCCGGAACCCGGGCGGGCGAGGGCAACGGCTCCATCGTCAAGCCAGCCCGGACAATCTCCAAGCCATTGAGCAAGGTCTGGCCGGTGTGCGCCGCGAGTTTCACGGTGAGCGTGCCATCGGCCACGGCGACCTTGGTGAACGTCTTCGTCAGCACGCGCATCACGCCGCCCGACTCGGCCAGCACGTCGAACTCGTTCAGCACGACCGGATCTTGGAGGCGCACGGCGAACTTCCGGCCGCCGAGCTTCGCCGTCGCATCCGGCTCGGTGAACACGAGGCGCACGGTGTAGGTGCCGGATTTCAAGCCGGCCACGGTCACACTCTGCAAACCCTTCACACCCGAGGCCCCGACCCACGGCCAGCCTTCGCCGCCTTCGATCCACACGGAGTGGCGGTAGAAATAGTCCGGCGCCGCCGGCTCGGTGCGCACGTCCACTTTCGGCGACGGTCCGCCCACGGCGGGAAAGCCCAGCCACAGCGTGCCGTCGTCGGTCTTGCGGTCGCCGGGCGCGCCGAAGTTGATGCCCACGCGCTCGATCTTTCCAACCAGGCTGTTGGAGGTGGTTCCGCCCCAGGCCGCCCATTGCTCAAAGGTTGGCGGCAGGCTCACGAGCGAGAGCGCCATTGGCAGCGGGTAGCTGCAACTGCACCCCTCATAAAAGTACGGCACGTTCAGCACGCCATTCGCGGGAATCACACTGCTCGTGCAACCCGAGCGCGGGCCGCTGATGTGGATGGTCCCGCTGTCGAGCCGCTTGTCGTAAAACGCCGCCGTGCCCGAGCGCATCGTGTAGAGGTGCCCGTAGTCGAAGCCACCGTCGCAGCCGTAGCTCTTCGGGAACGCGCGCGGCTCGTAGTCGCCGGTGAGCGGGTTCACGCGCGTGCCAGCCAAGGGCGCGGCGGGCTTCCAATCGTCCTTCTGCGTCGGGGGCCGATACTGGCTTTGCTGCACCTTCTCCAAGTCCGCCGGCGTGTGCGCCAAGCTCCGGATCGACGCGGGAACTTCGGCGGCGTCCAGCACGCGCCCGGTGTAAACGTCGCTGAACACGGACGGCTGGAGGCGATAATCCAACTTGCCCTTGCGCGTGGAGGCGTCGAGCCACGTCTTGTCCGTGCTGACCATCACGCCATCCACAAACTTGGGCTGCGGCGAGCGCTTGAAATGGCCGAGCGTGTCATCGAACCACAGCACGCCGAAGGGCGCTTTTACCAGCTCGTCCGGGCTGGTCTGAAAGTCGCCTTTGAAATTTGTGCTGCCTTCGAGCGCACCTTCGCGGGTGATGACTGCGAAGCCGTCCGCAAGCTTGATACCGGCCTGCGGGAGCTTCGCGACTTCGGCGATGCGCGCCAACGACTCCGGGCCTACCAGCCGTCCGCCGTAAGGCCGCAGCCAGCCGTAGATTTGTTGCAAGGCAGCCGGGTCCGGCAACGAGGCACCGGAGGCGACTACGATGAAGTTCGCGAAATACGGTGGCAGCCCCGAAGCCGTCGGCGCGACTTGCCGCAACGCGATGCGCTCGCCGTAAAGCCCCGCGACCGCGAGGCGTTGGCGGGTGGTGGTGAGCTTCGCGGCATCGTCGGTGAACGCGAGGAACTTGAACTGGCTTTGATGTGCGAGGGCTTCGAGCAGGCCGGGTTCACCGAGTCGGAGCACGAGGGCGTAGCCACGCTGGCTGCCGGCGACGGCGAGGAGTTTGGCGGCCGTGGACTGGACACTCTTGTCCAGCGCGGTGGTGGTTTTCGACGGCGAAGGGGACAGGAGTGTCCCCTTTACGGGCGCGGCGGCGAGCGCGGTGAGCCGTCCGGCCTCAGTCACGACGAACACCTTGCCGTCCGCCGCGAGCACGCTGTGGACTTTGCCGGTCACGCCGGGCCAAGGGCCGTCGAAGCTCAACTCCTTGCCGCCCGCGCGGAACGTGCGCCGCACGCCGACATCACCCTCAGCGCGGGGTTTGTCCTCGTGGCGCACGGCGTTGACGGAGTTGTCGAAGAGCAGGCCGAGACGCTTTTGGCGTTGAACTTGCTTGTCTTCGGTCGTGGACGCAAACCAGCCGCCGGGCAGCCGGCCTGCGGCGGGCAGCGCAAAGTCCTTGAGCTTGCCCGTCGCGAGGTCGAGTCGCGCGGGATAGGCCGAACTGCACGGGACCACGAGATCCGCGCCATCCACGAGCAGGTAGCCTTGCGGGGCCACGCCGCCGAAGGCTTCGGCCTGATGCGGATGCACGCCGTAGAGATAACTGAGCCGATCGTTGAGCCAAACTTCACGGCCTGTGGCAGCGTCGAGGCAGTAAATGAACACGCCTTCGAGTGGCCAGACACCAGCGGCGAAATACACTCGCCCCGCGTGCAGCACCGGCCCGCCGCGAATCGGCCAGACGGAGATGATCCGGCCGTTGCCGAGGAGCTGGCGGTCATTGGGCACCGCGCGCTTCTGCCAGAGCAGTTCGCCCGTGGCGGCGGAGACGCAGCGGAGTATCCCATCGTCCGAACCGAAGAGGACGCGGCCATGGCCCGCAACCGGAGCGAACCGCACCGGGCCGTCGGCGAAGACCTTCCACACCTGCGCCCCGGTGTCCGTTGCGTAGGCCGTGACACTGTCCTCGCGCGATGAAGCGACGAAAAGCCGCTGGCCCAGCACGACCGGCTCGTAGCCTTTGTCGAACTGTAACCGCACATCGCGGAAGGCGGGCTTCAGCGGCCCCAGCTCACGGCTCCAGAGCACGGCCAGCTTCTCCGGCAGCGCGGGCGTGACCGCCGCTGTGCGGCCCGGATTCGCGCGCCACATGGGCCAGTCGGCGGCGTGGACTGACGCCGCGAGGAACAGGCAAAGCAGGTGAAGCAGCGGGGCAGATGGCCATTTGCGAAGCATGAAATTCAGGCTGCCAGCCACAGCTTGATTGCCAAGGCATTTTCTGGTCGCCGGTTACTTCCCAGCCTGACACCGTGCAGCCCCAAATCGTGAAAACTGCCGCCGCCCTGCTCTTCGCCCTCGCTGTTGGCCTCGCCGCCTTGGCCTTGCTTCAGCGCGGCAGCACGCCGGTGCGGGGACAGACCGCGCTCACGGTGTATTGCGCCGCCGGGCTGAAGCAGCCGGTCGAGGCCATCGCGGCGAAGTATCGCGCGGAGGTTGGCGTGGAGGTGCAGTTACAATACGGTCCCACCGGCGCGCTCCTCAGCAACTTGCGCGTGGCCAAGCAGGGTGACCTCTTCATCGCGGCGGACGACGGCTCGCTGGCGGACGCGCGGAAGTTCGAACTCGTGCGCGAGGTGCTGCCGCTCGTGCGCCAGCATCCCGTCATCGCCGTGCGTGCGGGCAACCCGAAGAACATCCACAGCGTCGCCGATTTGCAGCGTGACGACGTGAAGTTCGCCCTGACCAACCCGGATGCCGCCAGCATCTCGCGCGTGACGATGAAGGCGCTGGGCGAGACGTGGACCAAGCTCGTCGCCCGGGCCACGGTGATGAAGCCGACCGTCACCGAAATCGCCGCCGACCTTTCCCTGGGCGCGGTGGACGCCGCCATCTTGTGGGACGCCACCGTGCCGCAGTTCAAGGGCGTGGAGGCGGTCGTGGTGTCGGAGTTGAAAAGCCATGTCGAGAACGCGAGCGCCGCCGTGCTGGCCTTCTGCACCCAGCCCACGGCGGCCCTGCGGTTCGCGCGCTACTTGAGCGCGCCAGAGCAAGGCGGCGCGGTCTTCAAGGCGCAAGGCTTCCAGCTCGCGGACGGGGACAAATGGGCGGAAAGGCCGGAGCTGATTCTTTACAGCGGCGGCGTCAACCGGCTGGCGATTGAGAAGCTGCTCAAGCAGTTCGCCGACCGCGAGGGGGTGAACGTGACCACGGTGTTCAACGGCTGCGGCGTGCTCTGCGCCACGATGAAGACGATGAAGGACGCGAACGCGCCGCGCTTCCCGGACGCCTACTTCGCGTGCGACCTGTGCTTCGTGCCGCCCGTGGCGGCGCAGTTTCCCGAGGCCGTGATGCTGACGGAAACGGACATCGGCATCACGGTGCGCAAGGGCAACCCGCACGGCGTGAAGACGCTGGCGGATTTGGCGCTGCCCGGGCTCAAGGTGGGCTTGTGCAACGCGGAGCAGAGCACGCTCGGCTACATGACGCGCGGCATGCTGAAGTCCACCGGGCTGCTCGACGCGGTGCGCAAGAACGTGGTGGTGGAGGTGCCCACGGCGGACTTCCTCATCAATCAGATGCGCGCAGGCGGGCTGGACGCGGCCATCGTCTATCGCGTGAACGCCATTCCCCAGGCGGAGCATCTGGAGTTCTTCCCCATCAAGCACGAGGGCGCGAAGGCCGTGCAGCCCTTCGCTGTGAGGGAGCTTTCCCCCAACCGCCAGCTCGCCCGCCGCCTGCTCGCTCACCTCCAGGCCAACCGTGGCGAGTTCGAGCAGGCCGGCTTCCTCTGGCGCGGCAACGAGCCGGCCATCAAAAGCGCGGACATCAAGGTGCCGGAGTATTTGCAGGCCAAGTAAGCTGAGCTGGGCCGGAGCGCCCACCCCTCAAGTATCGGCCGGTTCGAAATCAATCTGGCCAGCAGAAATACCGATGGCGGCAGATCGGTTCGGTTCCGTCGAAACCAGCGCCGGAGCATGGTTTTCAAACTGGCACTATGAACGAGCTGACCAAGACGCGTAGCAAGGAGGCGAACCTTGCCGTCGCCAAGAACGAGTGCGGACCCCGCCCCGGAGCGCCGAACAATGCTCGGCGCTCCAGTTTATGGATCAGTATGGGCTGCGCGTGCCTGCTGGCCGTGCTCGCCGCCGTGGGCTCTGCTCCCGCGGCCACGCTCATCTACCGCACCACCTTCGAGGGACATGAGGGCTACAACGCCAATTTCTCATTGAGCGGGCAGAACAACTGGATTCAAGAAGGCAGCGGCGGCAATGGCTTGATCAACGACTTCATCACGGGGCAGGGGCAGCAGGCTTACATTGGCTTCACGCCGCCAACCGGAGCCGATGAATTTCACATCGTCTGGCGGCCGATCAACTTCGCCCCGGTGCCGACGAACCTCGGCGTGATCACGTTCTCCGTCACGATGATGGTGGCGGATTCCTCGAACGGCCGGCGGGATGATTTTCGCTGGAGCATCTACAACACCAACGGTTCGCGGCTCTTCACGCTGGACTTCGACAACTCGAACGAAGGCATCAACTACGTGCTGGATGATGGCGAGGGGTTTATCGCCACCGGGTTTCAGTTCACGCGCGGCGCGGTCCACGAGCTGGCCATCACCCTGAACTTCCGCCGCAACCGCTGGCAGGCCGCGCTGGACGGGTTTGCCCTCGCGAGCCCGTTGCCCATCACCACGACCAACGCGGCCTTGAACCTCGGCGATGTGGATGCGGTCTGGGCCATTCGCACACCGGGTGCGGCCGGGGATAACTTCCTCGTCTTCGACAACTACACGATCAGCGGCGACGCCCCGGTGACGGTGCCATCGCTGGTCTCCGTTGCCCGGCAGGTGGACGGGCAGTTGCGTCTCCAGGTGCAGGCCGAGCAGGCGATGCGTCATGCGATCGAGATCTCCACCAACCTGACGCAGTGGAACGCCGTGGTGACGAACAGCGCGCCGGGCGGGGCGTTTGAAGTGCTGGATGGCTCGCCCGCCAGCCTGCCGCGTCGCTTCTACCGGGTGCGGGTGGTGGAGCCGTAGTGCCGTGCCGGCGGTTTGCAAACCGCCGGCCCGAGCGTCCGTCCTACTTCGCCTTCGCCTTCTTCTTTCCGTCGCCGGTTGCGGGCCAGGGCTTGGTCGGATCCATGCGCTGGTAGTCGGCCTCGGTGGGACCACCGCCGAATTGCTTCCAGTAAAGTTCAGCGAACGGATTGAGCTTCGGGCCAATTACCTTCTCGTTCACGAGCAGGGGTTGCACGTCGGTCCACCATTGGTCGTAGGCGGCGGCGAGCTGCTTGACCACATCGGGGTGCTGCGCGGCCACGTCATCCTTCTCGCCATAGTCCGCTTTGACATCGAAGAGCTGCCACTTCGGCTCCTTGCCGCCGTTGGGCGAGACGAGGTGCCAGCGCGGGTTGCGGACGCTGCACATGGCGAACTTGGCCAGGTTCGGGTCCGAGTGCTTCGGCCAGCGGCCCAAATGCGTGAACTGGACACGGTCGGGAAGCGTGTCGGCGGGATTCTCCAGCAGGGGCACGAGGCTGCGGCCCTCCACCTGCCGCCTGACTTCGTCCGTAAGTTTCACACCGGTGATTTCCGCGATGGTAGGGAAGAAATCAATGTGCGCGGCCAGCACGCCGCAATCAGCCGGCTTCAGTGTGCCAGGCCAGCGCCAGAAGGAGCTGGCGCGTGTGCCGCCGAGCCACGCGGTGCCTTTTGCGCCACGCATCCCGGCGTTGAAGACGCTGGTGCCGGCGGTGCCGCCGTTGTCGTTCATGAAGACCACGAGCGTGTCTTTCGCGATGCCCCATTCGTCGAGCTTGGCGAGCACCTTGCCGACGTTCTGGTCGATGTTGTGGACCATGCCGAGGAAACTGGCGGTCTGATCGTTGGGCACCTTGCCATCGTAAAGTGCCTTGTCCTCGGGGCGGGCTATGTAGGGGCCATGCGGGGCGTTGGAAGGAATGTAGGCGAAGAACGGTTTGCCGGCCTTCCGCTGCGCATCCATCCACTGGGTCGCCTGGGCGTAGAAGACATCGGTGCAGTAGCCCTTGGTCTTTACAAACTTGCCGTTGTGGAGGATGGCGGGGTCAAAATACTTGTTGCCCGGGACATCGCCACAACTGCCGGGGTAGGACTGCCCGATGCCGCCAGCGCCGTGGATGAACATCTCCGTGAAGCCGCGCCGGCTCGGCCAATACTCCGGCTCGTCGCCGAGATGCCATTTGCCGAAGATGCCGGTGGTATAGCCGGCCCCTTGCAGCACCTGCGCCAGAGTGGTGGCCTTGAGGGTGAGCCGCTCGCGTTCGAGGATGGTGTGGGTAATCCCGTTTTTGAACTCGTGCCGGCCCGTGAAGAGCGCGCTGCGGGTCGGGGCGCAGGTGGGGCTGACGTGGAAGTCGGTGAAGCGCACGCCTTCGGCGCGGATGCGGTCGAGGTTGGGCGTCTTGAGGACGGAGTTCCCGTGGGCGGAGATGTCCCCGTAGCCCTGGTCATCGGTGAAGAAGAAAACGATGTTCGGGCGCTTACCGGCGAGGGCGGCGGCGGATTCCCCGCACCCGAGACCAGCCACCAACATGAGACAGACACGCAGCAATGGGATAGTCATATGGAAATAAAAGTTGTCCATCCAGACGGTGCTTGGCGAGCAGAAGTAACCGTCAACACGGACCCAAAAACGCAGCCAGGGAGAGGGGGCAGGCATCGCTGGGGCCGATAATGAAGCTTGACGGTCATTTTCGAGGCCCCTAGCTTCAGGGAAGGTCAACGCAGTTGCTGGTTCGCCAGCGTGTGAAGTCGGAATTTTTTCCGACTTTTTTTTGCCCCTGATGGGGCGCAGGCACGGGTCGAATTATGAACGCCGATTTTCTAGCCATTTTGGAATATTGGGAGCGCGAGAAGGGCATCAGCAAGGATGTCCTCGTCGGCGCAGTGCAGGAGGCACTCATTTCTGCCGCCAAAAAGGCCGTCGGTCCCGCCCGCGAACTCCGCTGCACCATCAGCCCGAAGACGGGGGACATTCAGGCCTTTGCCAAGCTCATCGTCTCGGACAAAGTTGTCTCCAAGCACGACCAAATCTCCCTGAACGAGGCGCGCAAGAAGAAGGCGGACGTTCAGATCGGCGAGGAACTCGAAGTGGAAGTCACGCCCACCGGCTTCGGCCGCATCGCGGCGCAATTCGCCAAGCAGGCCCTGCTGACCCAAGTCCGCCGGGCGGAGAAGGCGCTTATTTACGAGGAGTTCAAGGATCGGGTGGGCGACATCGTCAGCGGCACGGTGCGCCGGTTTGAACGGTCGGATGTCATCGTGGACTTGGGCCGCTACGAAGCCCTCTTGCCCAACCGTGAGCGGGTGCCCACCGAAGAATATCAGATCGGCGAACGCATCCGCTGCTTTGTGAAAGCCGTTGAAAACGGTGCCCACGGACCGGAAATCATCCTCAGCCGAGCGGCCCCGGAGTTTGTCCTCAAGCTGTTCAAGCTGGAAGTCAGCGAAATCGCCAACGGCACCGTCGAGGTCAAGGGCGTCGCCCGTGAACCCGGTTTCCGCACCAAGCTGGCGGTTTATTCCCGTGATTCCAAAGTGGACCCGGTGGGTGCCTGCGTCGGCCTCCGTGGCCAGCGGGTGAAGAACATCGTCCGCGAGTTGAACAACGAGAAGATGGACATCATCAAGTGGGATACGAACATCAAGACGTATCTCACCAATGCCTTGGCGCCCGCCCAGCTCAAGAGCTTCACCATTGATGAAGCCAACCACATCGCGAAGATCCTTGTCTCCGAAGACCAGCTTTCGCTAGCCATCGGCAAACGTGGGCAAAACGCCCGCCTCGCCTCCCGCCTGACGGGTTGGGCCGTCAACATTGAGGCCGAAGCCGTCGCCTCCGTCGGCATTGAGGACAAAGTGCAGCACGCCATTGCGGCGTTCGCATCCGTGCCTGGCGTCACGCCCGAGATGGCGGCGGCCTTGGTCAACACGGGCTTCCACGCGCTGGAAGACGTGGTCACGCAGGCCGAAGAAAATGATTTGCGGGAGATTCCACAGATTGGGGAACAGGCCGGCGTCGTGCTGGCCGCCATCAAGGCGGAGGCCGCCAAGAACAGCCCGCTCGCAGGAGCACTCGGTTAGCCAGTTTTTGACCCTGCCTGCCCCGGCCTTCCGCTGGGCGGGCGCGGAACATTATGCCCGTCCGTATCTACGAAATTGCCAAGAAGCTCGGCATCGAGAGCAAACAGGTGCTCTTGATCGCCAAGGAACTTGGCATCAAGGAAGCCAAGGTTCCCTCCAGCTCGCTCGACAAGATCACCGCTGAGTTTCTCGAAGAGAAGCTTGGCGGGGTGAAGCCCGCCGAGCCGGTCATTGAGCCGCCTGCCGCGCCGATTCTGATCATTAAGGCCCCTGAACCGCCCCCGCCAGCGCCGGAGCCGCCGCCCGTTGTGGAAGCACCGCCGGCAGAAGTGGCCCCCGCAGCGCCCACCGCAATCGAAGCGCCCACCGCAATCGAAGCGCCGCCCGCACCTGCTGCCACGCCTGCGCCTGCCGCCCAGGCCCCGGCCCCGGCCCAAGTTACTCCAGTTCCAGTTCCGGCTGCGGCCCCGGTGCCACCTCAGGCACCCTTGACCCCGGCCCCGCCCGTTGAACCGCCCAAGCCCAAGACCGGCGACCTCGTTGGCCGCATCGATCTGAAGAATTTCGCGCCGCGCCGCGAACCGCAGCGTGATGACCGCCGCGGCCCGACAGTTGACCCGCGCGGGCGTGGTCCCGCCAGCACGCCATTCGGACGCCCGGGCGATCCACGCAGTGGCCCCGGGCAGCGCCCGGGCCAAAACTACCGTGGTGGCCCGCCGCCCCCGCCCCCCGCCCCAAAGCCGGTCGACCCTCGCGCCGCTCTGCCCGCGAGCGCCGTGGTCATCACCATGAAGCCGCCCATCGTGGTCCGCGACCTCGCGGACCAAATGAAGCGCAAGCCCTTCCAGCTCATCGCCGACCTGATGCAGATGGGCATCTTCGCAAACGTCAACCAAGCCGTTGACGAGCCCGTTGCCATCAAGCTCTGCGCCAAGCACGGCTTCAAGTTTGAAGTGGAGAAGCGCGCCAAAGGCGAAGGCCAGGTCCACGCCGTGGTCAAGAAGGCCGAGGCCGACATCGTGGACGACACGCCGGAGCAGCTTAAGCCACGTCCGCCCGTCGTCACCATCATGGGCCATGTGGACCACGGCAAGACCTCCCTGCTGGACGTCATCCGCAAGGCCAACGTCGCCGCCGGCGAATCCGGCGGAATCACGCAGCACATCGGCGCTTACACCATCGCCGTGCCCCATCCCGAGCGGAAAGGAGAGCTCTCGCAGATCACCTTCCTCGATACTCCCGGCCACGCGGCCTTCTCCGCCATGCGCGCCCGTGGCGCAAACGTCACGGACATTGTCGTGCTGGTCGTCGCCGCCAACGACGGCGTGATGCCCCAGACACTGGAGGCCCTGTCCCACGCGCAGGCCGCCAAAGTTCCCATCTTGGTCGCTGTCAACAAGTGCGACCACCCCAACGCCAATCCGCTCCGCGTCCGACAGCAGCTTCAGGAAAAAGGCCTCCAGCCCGACGAATGGGGCGGCACCACGCTCTTCGTGGACTGCTCGGCGATCACGAAGCAGGGCATCGACAAACTCCTGGAGATGGTCGTCTTCCAAGCCGACCTGCTGGAGCTGAAGGCCAACCCCGACCGCAAGGCCAAGGGCAATGTCATTGAATCCGGCCTGCAAGCCGGTGGCCCGACCGCCACCGTCCTTGTGCGCAAGGGCACACTCAAACTAGGCGACGTCATCCTGTGCGGCTCCCATTTCGGCCGCGTCCGCGCCCTCATCAACGAGGAGGGCGAGCGCCTCAAGGAAGCCACTCCGTCCGTAGCCGTGCGCGTGCTCGGCCTGAACGGGGTGCCCGAGGCGGGCATTGAGTTCGCCGTCGTCGAAAGCGAGCGCGTCGCCCGCGATGTGGCCGAGGAACGTGCCTTGGCCGACAAGGCCGCCGAGGCCGAGGAGCGCCGCCCGCGTGTCACCTTGGAGAACCTCTTCGCCACCATTGCCGAGAACAAGCAACTGACGCTCAAAGTCGTCGTCAAAGCCGACACGCAGGGCTCGGTTGAAGCCATCGTCGAGGCGCTCAAGAAGATCGAAACCAACAAGGTCACGCTCGACATCGTGCATTCCGCCGTCGGCACCGTCACCGAGTCCGACGTGGACCTTGCTGGCGCGTCCAAGTGCGTTGTCCTTGGCTTCCACACCCGCATTGACTCCGGCTCCTCGGAAAAGGCCAAGCAATACGGCGTGCAGATCAAGCTCTACGCCATCATCTACGAACTCATCGACGAGGTGAAGGAAGCCATGGCCGGCCTGCTGCCGCCCGTGCTCAAGGACGTGGTCATCGGCTCCGCCGAGGTCCGCCAGATCTTCGAGCTGTCCAAGGGCGGGGCCGTCGCCGGCTGCGCCGTCACCATGGGCCGCATCGTCAAGGGCAAGGTCCGCCTCATGCGGAAGAAGAACCTCGTTTACGAAGGGGTCACCCTCTCGCTGCGCCGCTTCCAGGATGAGGTCAACGAAGTCCGCTCCGGCCTCGAATGCGGCATCCGCATCGACGGCTTCAACGAATTCCAGCTCGGCGACAACATTGAGTGCTACGCTGTCGAGAAGATGAAGCAGGCCCTCTGAGTTTTCCGCTCCTGATTGGGCTGAACGCGGCGGCTTGCCGCGCCAGCCACGAGCGAAAACGGCCTTTCATCCATGCTTAGCAGTGTGCCGCTGTGGCTTAGAATCCGTCACCCATGACAGTCCGCCTTGAACGAGTGCGAGAGATGCTCAAGCGCACGCTTGGGGAGATCGTCCGTCGGGACTTCCCACCGGGCGATGCCGGCCTGATCACCGTCAATGACGTGGAGGTTTCCGCCGATCTCAAGGAGGCCAAAGTCTTCGTCGGCGTCGTCGGCAACACCGCCTCCAAGCAACGTGCCATGGGCTTGCTCAACGGGCACCGGGGGCAGGTCCAGTTCGAGCTTGGCCGCGCCATCGTCCTGCGCTACACGCCCAAGATTTCCTTTCACCTCGATGAAAGCGTCGAGCGCGGCAACCGCATCCTCTCCATTCTTGATGAGCTGGAGAAACAGGAGCCCCCCAAGCCATAAACAGGGTGCCTCGACCCTTCTCAGCGTGACCGGTTACTCCCACATTCTTGACGAGATTCTCGACTGTATTCGCAGTGCCAAGAACATCTGCATCGTCGGCCACATCCGTCCCGATGGCGACTGCATCGGCTCGCAGGTGGGGCTGGCGCTCGCACTGCAAAACCTCGGCAAGCAGGTCACCGTCTGGAATCAGGACGCCGTCCCGCAAAAGCTCCGCTTCATGGTCCCCATCGGCCTAGTGAAAAAGCCGGAAAGTGGCCACGCGTTCGATCTCGTCATCGCCACCGACTGCGCCAGCTTCGAGCGCCTCGGCACCGTCGGCAAGGCCATCGAGCAGCACCGGGACTTCATCAACATCGACCACCACGAAAGCAACACCCGCTACGCGAAGTTGAACTGGGTCTCCGCTCGCGTGCCCGCCTCCGGCGAGTTGATTTACGAACTGATCAAGCACGCCGGCTGGACCATCACCCCGGCGATTGCCGACTGTCTTTTCACCGCGATTTCCACCGACACCGGCAGCTTCGGCTACCCGAGCACGACGCCCGGCACCTATCACGTCGCCGCTGATCTCGTGCGCAACGGCGCGAACCTCGCCCGCATCTGCAACGAGGTTTACCAAAGCTATCCGCTCTCGCGCGCCAAGCTCCTGCGCCACGTCTTCAACAGCTTCCGCACCACCCACGACGACCAGATCGCCTGGTTCTGGCTGCGCAAGCGCGACTACACCCGCACCGGCGCGGACACCAACGACAGCGAAGGCCTCATCGACCACATCCGCGACATTGAGCCGGTCGTCGTTGCCTGCGTCTTCGAAGAGGTTGATCCCGAGCTGACGCGCATCAGCCTGCGTTCCAAGAGTGAGCAGGTGAATGTCAACCAGATCGCCGGCCTCTTCGGCGGCGGCGGCCACCCGGCGGCAGCGGGCGCCCGCATCGCCGGCAAGCCCCTCTCCGTGCAGCGGAAAGTCATCGCTGCCATCAAGAAAGCCCTGAAGGCCGCGAAGTAAGCGGCGTTCGTTCGTCTGATTTCACATGCTTCAGTTTGATTCCCTTGACGGTGCCCTCCTCGTGGACAAACCCGCCGGCTGCACTTCCCACGATGTGGTGGATCGCATCCGCCGTAAGTTCGGCATCAAGAAGGTCGGCCACTGCGGCACGCTCGACCCCAACGCCACCGGCCTGCTCATCATCGTGCTGGGCCGCGGCACCAAGCTGTCCGAGAAGCTCATGTCCGACGACAAGGTGTATGAGGGCGACATCAAGTTCGGCGAGGCCACCGACAGCTACGACACCGATGGCAAAGTCACCGCCACCCTCCCCGTTCCGCCCCTCACCCTCGATCAGTTGAACGAAGCCGCCGCCGCGTTCATCGGCGACCTCCAGCAAATCCCGCCGATGGTCTCCGCCAAGAAGCAGGGCGGCGTGCCGCTCTACAAACTCGCGCGCAAGGGCATCGAGGTGGTCCGCGAGCCGCGCCTCGTCCACATCTTCAACTACCGCTTCACAGCCTACGCCGAGCCGCTGGCGAAGTTCCGCGTCGCCTGCACCAAGGGCACCTACGTCCGCTCCCTCGCCCACGACCTCGGCGCGAAACTCGGCTGCGGCGCGCACCTCGCCACCCTCCGCCGAGTCACCTCAGGCAAGTGGGACGTGGCCGACGCCCTCACCCTCGACGCCATCCTCGCGCTTCCGCTGGGCGATCTGGAGAAGCGCGTCATTCCCTTCCTGCAACTCGCCCGGTGAACCGCGACCGCCTCAAACGCGCCGGCCTCGCTGCCGCCTACTTCGCGGTCGTGGCGCTCATCATCTGGCTCGCTGACCAGCGCGACACACAATTCATCTTCAGCTGGCTCCAGGCCCTTCCCGGCGGCGACAAGCTGGGGCATTTCCTCATCCTGGGCGGCTTCGCGTTCGTGCTGAACCACTCGCTGCGCTGTCGCACCGTGCCGCTCGGCGGCAGGCCGGTTCTCCTCGGCAGTCTCATCGTCCTCCTGCTGGCCGCCGCAGAGGAGACCTCCCAACGCTTCATTCCCGGCCGCAACTTCGACCTCTTGGATCTCGCGGCCGACGCACTGGGAATCTTGCTTTTGGGCCGGCTCCCTGTGCGTCGCTGTGGCTTGGCGCCCTTTCGTTAAATTCCCACCGCCGGAATTAGGATGCACGTCCTCTCCACCGCCACCGATCTCCGCGCCAGCCCACGCAAAGTCTGCGTGGCCATCGGCGTCTTCGACGGCGTGCATCTCGGTCACCAGCAGGTCATCCGGCAGACACTTGCCGACGCCCGCCAGCACGAGGGCGTCTCTGTCGTCATCACCTTCGACCGCCACCCGAACGCCGTCGTCGCGCCCGACCGCGTGCCACCGATGCTTTACTCGCTGCCGCAAAAGCTCCGCGCCATCGAATCCCTCGGGGTCGCGAATGCGCTGCTCATCCGCTTCGACCGTGCCTTCAGCGAGCAGACCGGCGAGCAGTTCATCCGCAGCCTCGCGCGCGACTTTGGCCACCTCCACAGCGTCAGCGTCGGCAGCGAATTCACTTTCGGTCACAAGCGCAGCGGCAATGTTACGCTCCTCAAGCAACTCGGTGCGGAGTTGAAGTTCACCGTCCACGGCCTCGCCGCTGTTTCACTTGATGGCGAACCCGTCAGCAGCACCCGCATCCGCGAAGCCGTCCGCACCGGTGATCTCGATGCCGCGAGCCAGATGCTGGGCCGCGAGTATTCCATTGCGGGTGCCGTGATTCGCGGCGATCAGCTCGGGCGCAAGCTCGGCTTCCCCACCGCAAACCTCGACGTGACCAGCCTCGTGCTCCCGCCCAACGGCGTCCATGCCGTGCATGCCCGCCTGCGCGGCCACGAGCATCGCGGCGCGTTGAACCTCGGCGTCCGCCCCACGGTCGCCAGCCCGACGCCCCGACTCCAATGCGAAGTCCACCTGCTCGACTTTGCGGAGGAAATCTACGGCGAGGAGCTGGAACTCACCTTCGTCGCCAAGCTCCGCGACGAGCAGAAGTTCCCGAACGTCGAGACGCTGAAGTCCCAAATCGCTCGCGACCTCGCCGCCGCCCGCGCGCTCTTCGCGTAGGAGACGACGTGCGGAGTCTCCAACTGAACCGCGGCGCGGCGTTCACGCGGCAGAAGGCGCCGGCATGACCAGCACATTCGCGTAATCACTGGCTTGCGCACGCTTCTGCGGCCTGAAGGCCGCGCTCCACCCATCAGTTCCTCACAGCTCACGATTCAAGGGACACACCGCCGCTGTGAATATCCAGCCACGGGCGCGAATCAGCCCTTCACCATTCCACGCATGAAGTCCAACTCCTCCCGCCTCGGCCGTCGCGAATTCCTCCAAGCCTCCGCTGCCACCGCAGCGGCATTCGCCGGCGGCGACAGCCACGCGCAGCAAAAAGCCAATCCCACCAGCGCCCGACGCCGCACGCTCATCGCCGAAGAAAACGCCAAGCCCGGCTCCCTCGACTGGCAGCTCACCCGCGTCCGCCTCGACAAGACCGGCGGCACCCGCGCGCCCGCCATTGAAGGCTATTGCTCGCGCCAGAGCGTGAAGGCCGGGGAGACGCTCGACTTCATGGTCAGCACCAGCCCGGACGCACGGTTCATCGTGGAGATTTTCCGCACCGGCTATTACGGCGGCTGCGGCGCGCGGTTGATGCAGACTGAAGGCCCGCTGCGCGGCACGAAGCAGCCTGATCCGCCGGTCGGCGAGAACCGCCTGCGCGAGTGCAAGTGGCAGCCGTCGCTTTCGCTCAAGGTGCCCGCCACGTGGCCCAGCGGCGTTTATCTAGCCCGCCTCACCACCGTGCCAGACAGTGCGGTGGAGCCTTACTGGCAGAGCTATTGCATCTTCATCGTCCGCGACGACCGCCCGGCCGACCTCCTTTTCCAGTGCAGCGACAACACCTGGCAGGCCTACAACAAGTGGCCGGACACCTACTCGCTCTACACCGACCCGCGCGGCGCGCACGCGGTCGGCACCGAGGCGAGCTTTGACCGGCCTTACGGCAAGTATGCGCAGATTTACGAGCACCCGCTGTCCATCGGTTCCGGCGAGTATCTGCTGTGGGAATTCCCGCTGGCCTACTGGCTGGAGCAGCACGGCTACGACGTGACCTATTGCTCGAATGTGGACTGCCTCGACGCTGCGCAAATCACCCGGTGCAAAACCTTCCTCAGCGTCGGCCACGACGAGTATTGGGACGTGCGGCAATACGATACCGTGAAGACCGCCATCGCCTCCGGCACGCACGCGCTGTGGCTGTGCGGCAATTCTGTCTTTGGCCGCACGCCTTTTCTGCCGTCCACCAGCGGGCAGGCCAACCGCATCCTCAAGCGCACCGGCATCTACGCGGGCCTGACAGACAAGGAAATCGAGGAGTCCATCAGCGTGTTCACGAAGGACTGGAAGCGCGACACCCGCAACGAGGCGGACATCATGGGCGCGCGTAGCATCGTGCCCTTCAACGGCGGTGGCGACTGGGTTTGCACCAAGCCGGAGCACTGGATTTATGAAGGCACCGGCATGAAGAAGGGCGACTCCGTGCGCGGTCTCGTTGGCTGGGAACACCACGGTTCGCCCGCGAACATCCCCGGTCTCGAAGTCGTGGCCGAAGGCACCGTCTGGCGCGGCGGCACCACGCCGGCGCACTGGACCGCGACCATCTTCCCCGGCCCGAAGAAGAACATCGTCTTCAACGCCGCGACCATCTGGTGGCCGCAAGGCCTCAGCACGCCGCCCGGCCACATCCTCCCGTGGAGCCACTGGAGCCGCCCGCACGGTCCCGACGCCCGCGTACAGCGTATCACGGAGAATCTGCTCAAGCGCTGCGGAGCGTGACGCATTCGTAGGAGACGACGTGAGGAGTCTCATTTGTTTCGGCTGAAAGTTAGAGACTCCTCACGTCGTCTCGGATGGCAAGTGAACCCCGGCTCGACTCGACGCCGTGTTTTCCCGACACTCCCCGCATGGCAGCTCGTGCCCCACGTTCACTCATCCGCCCGCTGGTTCAGCAGTTGCACGCCTATGTTCCCGGCGAGCAGCCGAAGATCCCCGGCCTCATCAAGCTCAACACCAACGAGAATCCCTACCCGCCCTCGCCCAAAGTCCTCGCGGCGGTGAAGGCGGCGGTGGACGGACGGCTCCGGCTTTACCCAAACCCCACCGCCTCCGCGCTGCGCGAAAAGCTCGCCAAGCTCCACGGCTTCGCGTCGGAAAACATCATCGTCGGCAACGGCTCGGATGAGCTGCTCGCGCTGGCGACGCGGACGTTTGTGGAGCCAAGTTCCAAGTTGGCAACGGGTGGCTCGACGGTTCAGTTCTTCAGTCCCAGCTACTCGCTCTACCCCGTGCTCGCGGAAATCGCGGGTGCGCTGACCAAAGCGGTCCCGCTCAATTCTGATTTCTCCCTGCCCGCGCTTTCCGCGCTGCCGAAACTGGGTTGGGACTTCAAAGCCGCGCTCTCGCTCATTACCACGCCGAACGCACCGAGCGGACGCGGCTTCAGCACGGCGGAGCTGGACGCGCTCTGCGCGAAGTCCAAAGGCATCGTGGTGCTCGACGAGGCTTACGTGGATTTCGCTCGCGAGAACGCGATGGCGCTCGCGCTCAAGCATCCGCATGTGCTGGTTTCACGGACCTTCTCGAAAGCCTACTCGCTATGCTTCCAGCGCATCGGCTACTTCGTTGGCCACGCGGACCTCATCGCCGCGTTGGACAAGATGCGCGACAGTTACAATGTCAACGGCCTCGGCCAGGTGGCCGCGCTCGCGACGCTTGACGACCTGCCTCATTACCGGCGCAACTTCCGCCGCATCATCGCCACGCGCGATCTGGTCACGGCAGAATTGACAGGCCTCGGCTGGGCGGTGCTGCCAAGCCAGACGAACTTCATCCTCGCCAAGCCGCCGCTGTTTCCCGCCGAGGAATGGCTCGCGAAGTTGCGGGCGATGAAGCTGCTCGTCCGCTGGTTCAAGTATCCCGCAGTGCGCGACTACCTGCGCATCACCATCGGCTCGGAAGCGGAGATGAAGACCTTCGTGCGGACGGCGCGAACGCTGGCGAAGTAAGCGCCCGCCGGACCGGATCAAGTCTCCTGAATCCGGGAGATGCGCGCGCCGAGCTGCTTGAGCTTCTGGTCGATCTTCTCGTAGCCGCGGTCGAGGTGGTAAATGCGGTTCACCTGCGTCGAGCCCTTAGCGGCCAAGCCGGCCAGCACCAACGCCGCGCTGGCGCGGAGATCGCTGGCCATCACGGGTGCGCCACTGAGCCGCTTGCCCCCCTTCACAATCGCGCTCGGACCCTCGATCGAGATGTCCGCTCCCAGCCGGCCCAGCTCGGCCACATGGCTGAAGCGGCTCTCGAAGATGCGCTCGGTGATGATGCTGATGCCCGGCGTGAGACACATGAGCGCCATCATCTGCGCCTGCACATCGGTCGGGAAGCCGGCGTAGGGCAAGGTGGTGACATCCACCGGCTGCAGCTTGCCGCCGCGCTTGACCACCAGCGAAGTGCCGCGCCGTTCGACCTTCACGCCCGCCTCGCGCAGCTTGTCGATGACGGCGTTCATGTGATCCGGCCGCGCGCCGTGGATGGTGATTTCCCCGTTGGTCATGGCCGCCGCGATGGCGAAGGTGGCCGCCTCGATACGGTCGGGAATGACCTCGTGCTCCGCGCCGTGCAGTTCCTTCACGCCGGTGATGGTAAGGGTGGGACTGCCCGCGCCCTGAATCTTGGCCCCCATCGCGTTCAGAAAGTTGGCCAGGTCCGTGACCTCGGGCTCGCAGGCGGCGCTCTCGATGATGGTGACCCCTTCGGCCAGCACCGCCGCGCTCATGATGTTCGCCGTGCCCAGCACCGTGGGCCCGGCCCGGCCGCCGAGGAAGATCTCGGTGCCAATCAAGCGCGGGGCCTGCACCCGGACGTAGCCCTCGTCCACCACGATCTTCGCGCCCAGCGCCCGCAGGCCCTTGAGGTGCAGATCAATTGGCCGCGTGCCGATGACACAGCCGCCGGGCTGAGAAACCTCCGCCTTGCGCAGGCGGGCCAGCAGGGGCCCAAGGATGCAGATGGAGCCGCGCATCTTGCGGATCAGCTCGTAGTCGCCGTGGCCCTTGATGCGCCGGGCCTGCACGGTGAACGTGTCGCCCTCGATCGTCACCTCCGCGCCGAGCGACTGGAGGATCTTGCCCATGAACTTCACATCGGTGAGGTCGGGCACATGCCGGATGACGCACGGCTCGTTGGTGAGGAGCGTGGCGGCCATGATGGGGAGCACGGCGTTCTTGGCCCCGCTGATCTGCACGTCCCCGTGCAGCGGCACACCGCCTTTGATGAGCAAACTGTCCATGAGTGGAAATTCGTTGTGCGCGCGGCCAGGCAACCATTGCCGCCGCAGTCGTGCTGATGACGCCAGCGGTGCCCGATGGGAGCAAACTAATTCCGCCCCAGCCGACGATGCCGTCGCTCGGACCTCCGCCCTGGCAGCGGAACTCGTTCATCAGCTTCAGAACGCCTTCGCGACGGCGAAGAACGCCCCGCACCCAGCGTCACTCAGACGGTTGGCTCGCTCATCATCCCTGAAAATCGGGATAGAATGGCCAGTGAGGAACACGTGGGCACCCAAGCGATTCCTGCTCAAAAGGGATTCGTCCGCGCGGCATATGCAAGGGTTGAAAGTCACGGCCTGACTGTTCTCGAAGAACCCGGAGAATCTCAAAGCCAGCGTCATCGGTGTCGCCGAAGTGCCAGAACTCGAGGTTGCCGGGCAGCCGCTTCAGCAACGCGAGCGTGCCAGCGCCGGGGAAGCTCGTCTGAATCAACAGCTCGCTGCTGCGGAGTTTGGCGAGTTCGTGGAAGGAGGTTTCGTTTTCCACCGTCAGACAGCGGCGGGCGCTGGTGGTGATTTCCTCGGCGCGTTCGATGTCCGCCATGGCCAGGCGAAACGCGCCGTGCAGCCGTCCGAGGTCGAGCCATTCGCCATCCAGCCGCAGCCGCAACGGGCCGTGAACCAGGGCGAAGCGTGGGTTGGGCAGAATCTCCAAGCTGTCCAGCGTCTTGATTTCTCCACTTGTGATGTCCTCCAGCAGGCGTCCGAGTTTTCCGCGCAAGCGTCCGGCGAATTCCCCCTGTTCCTCCTTTGCTGCCCACGCCTCCAACATTTTGGAGTCGCCGCAGAGAACACAACTAACGAAGCGCACCAGCGACTCACCTTCCCACGCCAGCAGCTTCGGCAAGAGCCTGAGCAAAGCGGCGTTCTCCTCGCTAGGTTCGCGGTCGAAGGGGGCCACTGCACCGCCAACGACGGCGGCAGCGCGCATCCGTTCGCACCAGTTCCGCCAGCCATCGCGCCAGCGGGCGGGAACTGCGGACGACGCGGCGACAGCGAACTGCTCGGCGAGCGCGGCACGGAGTTGTGTGGGCGACCTGCGCCCCAGCCGTTCGTAAAGTCGGGCTTCGTTGGCCGGTGAGAGGCGGATATGGCCGAGCGACTTGCGGTCGCGTTTGTGCAGCGGCTCGATGACGAGAATTCCAGCCCGCTGCGCTGCTTGAAGCTGTTGCTCGGCGACGGCGCGGGATTCTCCTTCGGCGGCACCTGCATCGTCCAGCACCTCCTCGACCGCCATCCACACGTCACGTCTGGCTTCTCCTGTCCGGCCCGCCTGCGTGCGCTCGTAACGGCGGGCCAGAGCATCGAGCACGGGCGAGGACGCTTTCATGGCTTACTCGTTCAACAACCGCCGCGCGTCCTCGGACTCCCGTGCGAGGCTCACCGGGATGTTGCGAATCTCCGTCCGGTTGCCGAGACGGCGTTCCTCCTTGGACACCACCACCAGCCAGTCGCAGTGCTCGAAGGCATAAGGGATGTTGCCCGTGCTCATCGAGAACACGCCCTGCAAATCAAACGCCTTCAGCGCGGTGATGCAGTCCTTGATGCGCTCGCCGCTGAGTTTCGAGAACGCCTCGTCAATCGGCACCAGGCCCAGCGACGGCTCGGGTTTGCGCGAGCTGTAGCGGCGGTAGGCGCGCAGGTAGCTGGCGAGGATGGCGATGAAGTAGGGCGACTGGTTCTCGCCGCCGCTGAACTTGCCGGAGTGCCGGTCCACGCTGGTCTTGCGCCCGTCCGCCTCCACCACCTCCATGTCGTATTCGTAATAGTGCCGGTAGTCGAGGAGCCGCGCGGCCTCCGCACCGCCCTCGGCCTCTGTGAGGGTCTTGAGGAAGTGCGTGATGGCGTTGCGGAAGCGCTCGTCGGCAGAGGCGAAGAACAAGTCATCGCCCCTCGCCAGCGCACTCGCTTCGAGTAGCTCGTGGTAGAGCTGGTAATCGGGATTGCGCCGGAGCCGCAGTTCGTAGGTGTTCGTCCCGATGGGGCGCTTCTTCAACTCCGTGGTGAGGATGGCAATCCGGTCCCGCACATCCATGAGTGCGCTGTGGAGCTTCTCCAAAATCTGCGTGCGGAAGAGATGCTCCCAGTTCTGGCGCTCACGTTCAGACTTGGCTTTGTAATCCGGGATGTAGTCGCCCAGCTTGCCGAGGGGCTGGTCGTGCGCCGCGTTCGTCTCGGCTTCGATGGGCAGGTCGTCGAACTTGGGGTGAGCCATCGCTAATTCCCGGCGCTTGGCCTTCACGTCTTCCCACGCGGCGGCAGCCTTTTCCGTGCAATCGTGGAATTGGTCGTTGAAGCGGTTCGCCACGATTTCCTTTGCCGGGAAACGCCCGAGCATCTCCGCGCGCACTTCCGCCAGCCTCGGCAACCACGGCGAGACGTCGGTCTCGTTGCGGACTTGCTCGAACTTCTCCGCCAGCTTCTTCACCTCGCCACGAGTCAGTTCAACGTGGTTTTCCAAGCGCCGCAGCTCGACTCGCTTCTCGCTGCGGTCGAGCGCGCGGCGTTCCTCCTCCATCGCCTTCAAGCTCGTCTCCAACCTCCCTTGCTCCTGCGCCAGTTCATCGAACTTCGCCCGGTCAATGGTCTTGAGCTTGGCGATGTTCTCGTCCAACTCCGCTTTCAACTTCGGCAACTCCTGCACACGGGCGAGGTCGCCGTAGAGGCTGGGCGCGATGTCGAAATGCTCGCGCCAGCCGTCGTTTAGGGCTTTCACCGCGCGCTCGACCGGGGCCAGCCGCCGCTCCTCGGCCTCCAGTTCGTCACGCTGTCTTTCCTTCCACACGCGCTGCTGCTCCAGCCCGCGTTGGCCGACGAAGGGGTTGCCATCGTAGAAGCGCGGGCGCTCGACGAACGCGCCGCGCGTCATGAAGCCGTCGGGCAGGATGGCGTAGTCGTGCTTGCGCAAGTCCTCGCGCCGCTCGACGCACATCAGGTCGCCGAACAGGTGGCTGACGATGGCCGCCACGACCGGGTGGCTGGTTTGCAACTTCTCCGCGAGCGAACCGGGGCGGATGGGTTTCTTGAGCCGGAGCGCCTTCACCGGATTGATGAGCGATTCGCGCCCCGACTCACCGCCAAGGTTCGCCGCCTTCAGCCCGTGGTAGGTCTGCTCCGCCAGGTCGTAATGCTCCGGCGCGACGACGATGGCAAACTTGCGCGTAAAGGCAGTCTCGATGGCCGGACGCCAGCGCTCATCCATGACCTCGCACAGTTTGCACAACGGCTGCGCGGGCAGCTCCGGGCCGCGCGTGAGCAGGCTGGCGTTGAGCGCGTCGAGCAGGCGCGAGTTGCCGCCGGGCAGCTTGCCGAGCTTGAGCGTGGCAATCTCATCGCGTAACTGGCCGAGCTGCTGGCGGATTTCCCCGAGCCGTTTCTGTGTCGGTGCGGCGGCGCGGCCGGCGGCGGCGGCGGCGTTCTGCGCAGCAGTGCCGAGCGCGGGCAGCGTCTCGCCAGCCCTGCCCACGCGGCCGTCCACGACGGCGGTGAGCGCACGCTCGACGGTGCTGACGGAGACGGCGTCGAGTTCGAGCGGCAGGGCTCGGAGGTCTTTGAGCCAGGCGCGGGCGTTGCGGATGCGGTTGGCGAGGGCTTGTTCGAGCGAGCTGCCGATGTCGGAGAGCTGGGAAAGTTGTCGCGCGAGCTTCTCGTTGCGCGACTTCAAATCCGCGTAGAGCCGGCCTTCCGGCGTCTCGTTGATGGCGGCCTTCAGCCCATCAATCTGGCGCTGAAGTTCGGGTAGCGCTTCGTCGAGTTCCTTCAGCCGCTTCTCTTCACCGGCGTATTCTTCCCGGAGTTTGGCGAGGCGGGCTTCATCGTCTTGCAGTTGCTCGCCAGCGTGTTCGTGGCGGAGTTGGGCTTCGAGATAACGGGCCAGCGCGCGGTCGCGGCGGAGTTCGGTCAGGCGGGTGAAGGTGTCGCGGATGGCCTTCAGCCGCTGGAACTGGTCGTTGAGTTCCGTCAGGTCGCGTTCGTAGCCGAGGAACGTGCGGTAGCTCGCGGTCACGTCGCTCACGTCGAGCTTGTCGGCGGGCAGGATGAACTGGCGGGCGAAGTCGTTGAAACTCTTGAGGAAGGTGAAGGACATCGCCGTGGGCAGCAGAGCGCTCAACACCTCGCGGTCGAAGTTCAGGTGCGTGGGCTGCGCCATGTCGCGCAGATAGGCTTGCAGGCCCTCGGGGTAAATCCGCCCGCGCGTGCCGTCGCGGGCGGCGTGGGATTCGGCGAGCGCCTTGAACGCGGTGGAGTCCAGGGGGCGTTTCTCCGGGTCGAGGAAGTCGCTGCGGGCCAGCGACGCAGGAATGAAGAATGGCGTGACCGTCCCCCGCGTCTCCGCCGCGCTGGCGAACTCGATGCGCAGCCCCCACGTCTCGCCGCGCTTGCCGTTAGGCCAAGTGAATTCGAGTGCCACGTAGGTGATGGCGCTCTGCCTCATGTATTGGGTGACGCCGTTCTCCTCCTGCTTGGTGTCGCCGAGGCAGTAGCCCTTGAGCGAACGGTCCGAGCGGTCGCCGGTGGCGGACTGGTTAAAGCGCACGAGCCGCTGGTCGCCCACGAGCACGAGCTGAATCAAGTCCATGAGGATGGACTTGCCCGAGCCGGTCACGCCCGCGAGCAGGAGATTGCCCTCGACCGGGATGGTGTCCTTGTAGCCATACCAGTTCAGCGCGTGGAGGCGGGTGAGTCGAATCGTGGGGGTCATTCGGCTTTGTCGTCGCTGCTGGCCTCGGTGAGCGGTGCGGCCTCCGCGCCCGGCTCCTTCAGCCCGGCCAGGTAGCGCTCCGCGTGCTGGTTCCACTCCGCGATGCTCTGGAACTCGATGACGCGGTGGAGCGTGCGGTAGATTTGGATGGGAGAACGCTCCGGCGTGGCGGGGTCGAAGGTGTAGCGCAGCAGATTCTTCCGCTGGGCAAGGGCGAGGATTTCGCGCAGCCGCGTCTGGCTGGGGAGATGTTTGTGGAGTGGCTCAAACTTCTCGGCGAGCGAATCGTTGAGCTGTTGCACGGTCATCTCGACCGGCGGTGATTCACCCCGGTCGCGGAGCGCGGTGTCGAACTCATACCAGAGCGTGAGCAGGACGAGCGTGGCGTCCAGCTTCAGCGTGATCAGAAAGGCGCGGCCCTGCGGCACGGCCTGCACGATGCGCTCCTGGTGGTCCCAATGGAGCTTGAGGTCGAGCAGGCCAGCGAATTCCTCCACCCACGGACGGTTCTGGTGGCTCCAGTGGTAAAGGCCGTTCTGCGCCGACTCGAAGCCGAGAATGGAACCGTGGGCGAGCAGCTCCCGCAGCGCCTCGCCCAGCCGCTCGCGGTCGTGCGGGTCAAGGCGGGCGAGCAGACCGCCGGGTTGGGAGGGTGAGCCGAGGTCCGTCATTTCTTCACCAGCGTGAACCGCTCGATGCGGCATTGAAATTTCACATCGAAGTCCCCGGCGTCCGCCTCCGTGTCGCGACGCGGCACGCACACCTCGAAGCGCGCGTCGGTCGAGCGCGCGTGCAGCAGGCAGGCAATGAGGCTGGCCACGTCCTCGTCGTTGTGGACGTGCTCGCGGAGTAAGTCGCTGGAACTCCATGTCGCGCCGCGTTCGCCCGGCAGCGTGGCGACGAACCGGTTGGCGCGGCTGGTCGTGAGTGAGTCGCGCATGTTGTTGCCCAATTGCGCGAGCGCGCGGTCGGCTTGCCGGGGGTCGGCATCTTCCAGCGGTTCAATCTCCCCGGCAGCACGGCGCAGACGCGGCGTGTAGAGCGATTCAAGCCCGCCGAACAGCCGCGCGTCGTGCAGGCGCAAGGCGGGGAGTTCCAGGCCGAGGGCGTCCACGTCAGCGACGCGCTGGCCGGCGAAGTGGCGGTTGAGTGTCTCGAAGAACGTCTGCACGCGGGCGCGGTTTTCGCTCGTGGTCTCCTGTAGGTAGCGGAAGCGTCCCTGCGAGCGGCGGGCGAATTCCGCCGTGCGCCGGTCAATGGCGTCCGCCAGTGGCTCGACCTGATGCAGCATCTCCTCCAGGTCGTTGATCCGCAGCCGCACACGCGCCATGGCCGCCTCCGCCGAGAGAGCTGGCTCGCGGCGCATGACTTCGGACTGCATCTTGGAGGTGAGTTCGGCGTGGGAGGAAAGGCTCTCCAAGGCACGGCGCGCATCGGCGAGCCGCGACGGCAGGCGCGCGTGAACCAACTGCGCGTAACAGGTGCGCCCGATGCGCTCGGCAAACTGATCGAGAAACAGTTCGAGGTTTTCCTGAAGCGTGGTCGCGGCGAGTTGCTGTTTGGTATGGCGCTCGATGGATTTCTGCATTCCGCGCAGCTCCGTGAGTCCCGCTTGGAGGTTTTCAACGCACGTCTCGATCTGCGCCCATGGGTCGTCGTGCAGGGCGTCCAGATTCAGCTCGCCGCACCGCGCGAGGGTGACGCAGACATTGACGAGTTTGTCGGAGAAGAAGGCCGCTTCGGGGAAAGCAATCTTACGCAGCGCCTGCAGCAGGTGGGTGCCGTTGGCATCGAAGAACACGAGCCGCTGCCAGTCCGTGCGAGCTTCTTCCTGCAACCAGCCGGCGGCGCGCAGCGTGTCGAGCACGGTCCGCGCGCGCTCGCGGTTCGTGGCGGATTGCGGAACCGACTCGTCGCCCACGCCCACCAGGTCCTCGTGTTGCTCGACGACCTGCTCCACCAACGCCAGCGCCTCCTCACGGTCGATCCCCTGGTTCCGCTGCCCCGCCTCGCGCTCCAACGTGTCAAGCGCGTCCACATAGAGCCGCGCCAAGGGCCCAGCCAGCAGGGCGAAGAAGTTCTTCCCAACTTCGCGGAAGAGCGCGGTGGCGAGGGGGACGCGCGAGTTCATTGGCAAGCACCGAAGGTAGCGGTGGGAGATATTCGTTCAAAGGCCCAATTGCTTAAACCGGTTGTTCACTTCTTTGAAGTGGAAGTCGAGTGAGCAGAGTGCTTCGAGTTCGCCTTTCTTGAAGTGCTTGGCGACCTCGGGATCGGCCTGCAACTGCGTGACGAAGTTGGCGTCGTCGCGGCCGGCGTGCTTCACCTCCCAGGTTTTCATGGCGGCGTCCTGGCAGAGCTTGTAGGCGGCTTCGCGCGTGAGCCCCTTGCGGATGAGCGCGAGCAGAACGGTCTGGCTGTTCCACATGCCCAGCGAGAGGCCGAGGTTGCGCTTCATGTTCTCGGGATAGACGGCGAGGCCGTCCATCATGCGCGTGAGCAGGCCAAACATGTAGTCGAGCAGCGTGCAGGAGTCGGGGAAGATGATGCGCTCCACGCTGCTGTGGCTGATGTCGCGCTCGTGCCAGAGGGCGACGTTTTCCAGCGACGCCATCGCGTTGCCGCGCAGCACGCGCGCGAGGCCGGTGAGGCGTTCCCAGGTGATGGGGTTGCGCTTGTGCGGCATGGCGCTGGAACCTTTCTGGCCCTTGGTGAACGGCTCCTCGGCTTCGAGCACTTCGGTGCGTTGCAAATGGCGGAACTCCACGGCCCAGCGCTCGATGCTCGCGCCAACGAGCGCCATCGCGAGTTGGAATTCGGCGTGGATGTCGCGCTGCACGACTTGCGTGGCGATGGGCGCGGGGCGTAGGCCAAGTTTCTTGCAGACGTAGGCTTCCACGCGCGGGGACAAGTGCGCGCTGGTGCCGACCGCGCCGGAGATTTTGCCGACGGCAACGACTTCGCGAACGCGTTCCAGCCGCTCCAGCGCGCGCCCAAACTCATCGTGCATGAGCGCGAGCTTGAGCCCGAAGGTCGTGGGCTCAGCATGGATGCCGTGGCTGCGGCCGATGCAGGGGGTGAACTTGTGCTCCTTCGCTCGCTTGGCGATGGCGGCGCGGGCGATCTTCACATCGGCGATCAGAATGTCCGCGCTCTGCACCATCTGCACGGCGTAACAGGTGTCGCCCACGTCGCTGCTGGTGAGGCCGAAGTGGAACCAGCGGCTGGCGTTGTCATTGATCTTCTCGGC